>CAZEVY010000025.1:0-55105 GCA_964515555.1 uncultured Solibacteraceae bacterium
TAAGTGGAGCTGGCGGAGGGATTTGAACCCCCGACCCTCTGATTACAAATCAGATGCTCTACCAACTGAGCTACGCCAGCCGAATTGGGGTTAGTATCCGGTGGAGATGCCGGACACGCCGCCTGACGTGATCAATATAGCATGGCGCCGCCGCAGCCCGGCGAGGGTGAGGCAGGGCGCCTCAAATGCGTGTCCGGGCACCACAAGCGGCGTACGATACGGAGTCTTAAGGCCTTATTCTTCAATGACTCTCATTAGGTACGGCGAATGCACGGCGGTATGATGGAGCTGCCGTTCATGCTGCGCCCAACCGTCGCCCTCGTCCTCGCTGGCGGACTCGCCGCCGCGACGCTCGAGTACCTTTCGCTCGACCAGATGGCTCGCAAGTCGACCCTGATCGTACGCGGGCGCGTGGCCGGGTCGACGACGCTGCAACGTGGGTCGGTGCTCTACACGATGTACCAGGTCGAGGTGCTCGACCGCTGGAAAGGATCGCCTCTCGGCCAGGTCTCGGTGGCGGTGCCGGGCGGCGTATCGGAGGGCGCGCGGCAGACGTTCTCGGGAGCGCCGAAGCTGGCCGCGGGCCGTGAATACGTATTCTTCCTGTGGGCCGGACGCAGCGCGATGAACCAGGTGATGGGCCTCTCGCAAGGCGTCTTCGACATCGAGCGCGGCACGCAGGGCGCCTTCGCGCTGCGCGCACCCTCGAGCGAGACCATGCTGGACGCCTCGGGCCGGACGGTGCAGGACGAAGCCGTGCGGATTCCGCTGGCCGACCTGAAGGCGCTGGTCGAGCGCGCCCTTGTCGAGAAATGACGGAGAAATGACGATGAGGCGGAGGAGCTGGCTGCGTTTCGCGACGGCGTCGCTCGCCGCCGTCTCGGCCGCCAGCGGCTACTACCACTTCGTCCACTTCCCGGCGAGGAGCGGGCCCTCGGTTCCGGTGCTCGAGAAGTTCGATCTCGAGGCGCTTCCCAACCGGACGGTCCACTTCTTCATCTCCGAGTACGGGCCGGCCCAACTGGCGCCGGGCGACAGCCTGACGGCGCTGGCGAGTCAGATTCGCCTGGCGGCGAAGTCCTGGAACGACGTCGAGAGCTCCGAGCTGCGCGTCGCCTTCGGAGGCTTCGCGATTCCCGACACCCCGCACTCGACGCCCATCATCGACGTGGTGTTCGACGAGGTGCCGCCGGGCCTCATCGCCCTGGGCGGGCCGACGGCGCGCGCCGAGGCGGTGGCGCGGCCGAACGGGATGTTCATCCCGATCAGCCGCTCGGTGGTGGTGCTGGACCGCAATCTCAGCCAGACGCTGAGTTTCTCGGAAGGATTCTTCCTCTCCCTGGTGCACGAGTTCGGACACGCCCTGGGCTTGCAGCACACCATGACTTCAAGCGTGATGTCGACCAGCCTGACGCGGGCCACCACCAAGGCGCGCCCGCTGGCGGCCGACGACGTCGCCGGGATTTCCATCCTCTATCCGACGGCGAGGTTTCTGGCGTCCACCGGCAGCATCACCGGCCGCGTGACGATGAACGGCCTAAGCGTCAACGGCGCGTCGGTGATGGCGATCTCGCCGCAGACGGTGGCCATCAGCACGCTCTCGAATCCCGACGGGAGTTACCGCATCGAGGGGCTGCCGCAGGGGTCCTACTACGTGATCGTGCACCCGCTGCCGCCGCCGTTTCCGAGCGAGCAGTCGCCGGCCAACATCGTGCTGGCGCGCGACGCCGACGGCCGGCCCATTGCGGTGACGGAGCCGTTCGAGACGCATTTCTATCCCGGGGTGAAGGATCCGGCGCAGGCCTCCACCGTCAACGTGACCAGCGGGGCGGTGGCCGAAGGCGTGCATTTCCGGGTGACGCGGCGGACGCAACTGGCGGTTTACGCCGTGCAGACCTACAGCTTTCCCGGCCAGTCGGCGATCAACCCGGCCTACGTGGCCATCGGCGGGCCGCGCCCGTTCCTGGTGGCGGCGGGCATCGGGCTGACGGCCAACGGCGCGGCTTCCCCGACGCTGGGCGTTTCGGTGCTGGGAGGCGCGGCCTTCGTGCCGGTGAACGGCGTGCGGGCCTATCCGCTGGACACGCGCTACCTTCAAGTCGATTTCCAGTTCACCCCGTTCGTCGCCGAGGGCGCGCGGCACCTGCTGTTCACCACCGCCAACGATCTCTACGTGCGGCCCGCCGGCCTGTTCCTCTCCGATAAGGCCCCTCCGCTGATCTCGGCTTTGGCGCCGGTGAACGGCTCGGGACTGGTGGCGCTCACGGGAACCAACCTGACCGCCGATACGCGCGTTCTGTTCGACGGGGCGGCGGGCGCTGTGCGCGGACTCGACGAGACCGGCCGGCTCCTGGTGGCGCCGCCGGCGGCCCCGGCCGGGCATCGCGCGGCCGTGGTGGCGCTGAACGCCGACGGGCAGAGTTCGCTGTTCCTTCAGGCCTCCAACCCGGTGTTTCACGACTACCCGGCGGGCGAAGCGCCGGCGTTCACCATCGAGCCGGCGTCACTGCCGGCCGGAGTCGACGCCATGGTGGAGATCGCGGGCTCGGCGGCGGGCTTCGTCGAGGGACAGACGCTGATCGGCTTCGGGACGCCTGACGTTCGGGTGCGGCGCGTGTGGGTGATCGGTCCGGCGCGCGTGCTCGCCAACGTGTCGGTGTCGCCGGAGGTGAGCCGCCGGTCGTATCCGGTGACGGTGGCGAGCGGCCTGGCGCTGCTGAAGCATTCCAACGAATTCCAGGCGCTGGCGCCCAGCGCGACGCAGCTCAGCTTCCAGCTTCCGGCTCTCGACGCGGTGACCGGTGAGGCGGCCGTGCGCGTGGGCGCGCAGGTGCGCGTGCGAGTGGCGAATCTCCCCGATCCGGCGCCGGTCGGACTCCAGATGAGCCTGAACGACCGTCCGGTGTCGGTCTCGGCGGCGGGCGGTTTCGTGACGTTTCGCGTTCCCACCAACATGGCGCTCGGTCCGGCGGTGCTGCGGATGATCGCCGGCGCCGACACGGCGCTCCCGGTGGTCCTGCACATCGAGGCGGCGCAGCCCGTGATTCTGGCGGTGACGGCGTCGAACGGCGCTGTCGGCCCGACGCGGCCGGCGGCGGCGGGCGAGCAGCTCACGGTGACCACCAACGGCCTGGGCGAGGCGGGCGCGACGATCGCGCCGGCGCGAGTGAAGGTGATCGTGGGCGGCATCGAGCACGAGGCCGTCAAGGTGACGTCGCTCAGCCCCCTGTCGGCGACTCACGAAGTGCAGTTCGTCCTGGGATGGCCGGTGGCCTCCGGTCCGCAGACGATGGTGGTGACGATCGACGGGCGCCCCTCGGCGGCCTTCACGATGCCGGTGCGGTAGCGGAGTTTGCTCTTACCGAGCCGCGCGCGTGAGCGAGCGGTCCGGCAGAGTCACTAACCGCGCCTACTGTTTCTCCAGCACGATCCGGATATCGACGCCCCCGTCGGCGCCCGAGATGTTGAGGTTCGCCGTCAGCGTCTTGCCGCCCTCCGACAAGGCCCAGGTCTCCTTCACGTCCATCGGGCCGCCGCCGAAGTCGCGTTTGTAGGAAACCACCAGCTTTTCGCCGTCCCACTTGGTGGTGCCCTTCAGTTCCGTTCCGCGGAGGACGTTGGTCCACTCCTTGCCGTCGGTGGTGTACTTGAGCTCGACCTTCACCTCGCCCTGCGGCCCCTTCTGAACGACCTGGATCTCCATGTTCGGTTCGGTGTGCTTGATGGCGCGCGTGTAGGTCTCCGGCGCGGGCACCGGACCCCAGTCGCTGCGGGCGGCGTTCATCTTCCAATCGCCGGTGAAGTTGGGCGCGGCCTGGGCGGCTGCGCACAGGATCGTCAGGGCCAGGGCGAGCCTGGCGGATCGGTTGGTCATCGAAAGAACCTCCGGAATGGTCTACTGTTTCTCGAACAGAAGCGTCTGCTCGACTTCGCCCATGGCGCTGGTGAACTTGCGGAGCATCGTGAAGGACTTCTTGTCCTCGCCCATGGTCCATTTGTCGTCGATGGTCACATCGTTGCCGCCGAACTGGGCCTTCGTGACGACGCGCAGCGATTCGCCTTCCCACTTGGCGACGCTCCTGGCCTCGTTGTCGCGGATCTTGTTGGCGGTCTCCTTGCCGTCGGTCGAGTAGTTAAATGTGAACGTGAACTCTCCCTGTTGGCCGACCTGGGTGTTCTCGACAGTCAATGCCGGGTCTTCGTGCTTGATCTTCGAAGTGAACTTCTCCGGCGCCGGGAACGGACCGTAGGTGCTCTTGGCGACGTTCATCTTCCATTCGCCGGCGAAATTCGGCGCGGCGAAGGCGATCGCGGCGGCCAGCGCGAACGCGAGGCCCAGTCGGAAGGTTTTCATATAGGCGAGTATAGCGCCGAATCCGCGACGCCTCCATTAAAGTCGATACACGATCCGAAGCGTTCTTCGAGGGCGGCCACATAACGGCTAACTTCGCGCTTCCCTGAAGATAAGTCGGCCTTATGATAAGCTGGCCTCGTGACGCTTGGCCAGCTCAAGCTTTTCAAAGACATCGCGCAGACACGCAGCATGAGCCGTGGCGCGGCGATGAACGAGGTGAGCCAGTCCGCCGCGAGCCAGCACGTGCAGGAGATCGAGCGGCAGCTCGAGACCGGGCTGCTCGACCGGTCGCGCCGCCCGCTGGTCCTCACACCCGCCGGTGAGCTCTACCTCGCCTTCTGCCGCGATGCGGTGGCGCGCAAGGACGAGTTCGACGCCGACCTGGCGCGCCTCAAAGGCAAGGTGGAGGGCGCCGTGCGCGTCGCGTCGATCTACTCGGTGGGACTTTCGGAGATGTCGCAGCTCGAAGGCGCGTTCACGCTGCGGTACCCGGACGCCGACCTGCGCGTCGACTACCTGCGTCCGGAAAAAGTCTACCTGGCGGTCCTGGAGGATCGCGCGGACCTGGGACTGATCAGCTACCCCGAGCCTGGCAAGGAGATCAAGGTGATCCCCTGGCGCCGCGAGCGCATGGTGGTGGCCGTGGCGCCCGAGCACGAGCTCGCGCGGCGGCCGGCGCTGACGCCGGAGGAGTTGAACGGGCAGGACTTCGTGGGCTTCGACGAGGACCTGCCGATCAGCCGCGACGTGGGACGCTACCTGCGCGACCACAACGTCGAGGTGAATCGCGTGATGCACTTCGACAATATCCAGACCATGAAGGAGGCGGTGGTGCTGGGATCGGGCTTCAGCATCATGCCGGAGCGCATCCTCGCCGCCGACGTGGAACAGGGGCGGCTGACCGCGATACCGCTGGGCGCCCCGGAGCTGTTCCGGCCGCTGGGCATCATCCACCGGAAGAAGAAGAGGTTCAACCGGGCCGCGCAAATGTTCCTTCAGTTGCTCCGCGAGGAGCCGGCGCCCGGATGAGCGGCGCCCGTCCCCGGGCAGTCGTGCACGTCGATCTCGACGGCGCCGCCGACATTTTCTACGCGCACGGCTGGCCCCACCCCTACGGCGACGATCCGCTGTACGAAAGCGGCCTGCGCAACACCCTGGCGCTGCTGGCGCACAACGGCGTTTCGGCGACGCTGTTCACCATCGCCAGCAGCCTGGACGACCCCGCCAAACTCGCCCTGGTCCGCGAGGCCACGCGCCAGGGCCACGAAATCGCGTCGCACTCGGCGACCCACGCCTCGCTGGTGGCGTTGACGCGGGACCAGAAGCGGCACGAGATCGCCGCCAGCCGCGCGAGCATCGGGAACGCGCTCGGGGTGACTGTGCGCGGATTCCGCGCCCCCGGCTACGCGATTGACCGCGAGTGCCTGGAGCTCCTCGACGAGGCCGGCTACCAGTACGACTCGTCGGCCTTCCCGACGCCGCTCTACGCGCGCCGACTGGCGGCGCCGGTCGAGAGGCTGCTCGCGCCGCATCGGCCGCTGGCCGGCCGGGAGCTGATCGAGCTGCCGCTGCCCGACCATCGTCCGTCGCCGGTGCCGTTCAGTCCCAGCTACGCGCTGTTGTTGGGCGAGCGATACTTCCGCTGGGGCGTCGAGCGCCACCTCCGCGGCGGCCGGCCGCTGGCGATGCTGTTCCACCTGACCGATCTCGCCGATCCGATGCCTCGCGAGCGCCTGCGCGGGTTCGCGCCGCGCCTCTACACGCTCTCTCTGCTTTCGGCGCGGACCAAGCGCGAGCGCTGCCAGCGTATGCTGGATATCGTGAGGGAACGCTACGAGATCGTCCCGACCGCCGATGTGCTGCGGGAGATCGCCGGTTGATCGAGTTCCTGAATCCGGAGAACCAACAGGACGTCGGCGACGTCGCGGAGCTCTACGAGAAACACCTGGCCGACAGCCCGGTGGTGCTGCTCGGTCCGTGGTTCCTGCGGGAGTTCTACTACAGCTCGCTGGTCGCCGAAGGACTGGTCGGCGTGCTCTTCTATCGCGTGAACGGCCGCGTGGCGGCGTTCCTTTCCTACACACGCCGGCCCGGCGACTTCATCGGGCTCGGCGCGCGGCGGCGTCCGCTCCGTCTGTGCTGGACGATGCTCAAGAGCGTCGTGATGCGGCCGCGTTTGATCCGTTCGATTCTCGAGGCGGCCCGCTATGTCTCCCGGCGCGGCGGCGACAGCGGGCGGTTGTTCGGCGAAGGGTTGGCCGAAGCGCTCTCGCTGGTGGTGCCGCCCGAGCACCAGAAGCTGGTCCCACCGGGAGGCAAGAGCCGCCTTACCTTTCGGCTGGTTGAGGCGTTGGCGGAGCACCTGCGGAAGGAGGGCGTGACGCGCGTGCTCTACCCGGTGGAGCCTCGCAACGTATCTTCCTGCCTGCTGTTCAACAGCCTGGGCTGCGACATGGAGAAATCGGTGTACGCGGGGAAGACGGTGTATCTCTACACGCACCAGATCGACGCGTAGCGGTGCCGCGCTGGAGTGCGGCGCCTCAGAGTCGTTGGCGCGATCCGGCCCGCTTCACCAGCGCCACGCCCGCCAGAATCACCGCCAGCGCGGCCATCTCGCGCCGGCCGAACGGCTCGCGATACATCCACCATCCCAGCGCCGCCGCGACCACCGGGTTCACGTACGTGTATACCGACACCAGCGCCACCGGCAGGCGCTCCAGCGCGATCACATAACAGGTGTAGCCGACGATGGAGCCGAAGATCGCCAGGTAGACGATGGCGGTGGCGCCGCGCGCCGACCACTCGACCGGCCGCGACGGTACGATCAGCGCCAGCGGCAGAAAGGCCAGCCCGGCGGCCAGTTGCTGAATCGCGCCCGAGACCACCGGGTGCACCGCGCCGGCGCGGCGCTTCTGGAGAATCGACCCCAGACTCCAGCCCGCGCCGCCGACCTGCAACACCCAGAACCCGCGCCAGACATTGCCTCCAAGGCCTTCGGCGATCGCGCCCGGCGCCACCAGAATCGCCGCGCCGCCGAGACCGATCGCCATGCCCGCCAGCGTCGGCGCGCGCAGCTTCTCGCCGCCCGGCACCAGCGCCTCCATGCCGACCATCCAGAACGGCCCCACCGCGACGAACAACGCCGCCAGGCTGCTGGGAATCCAGAGCTCGGAGAACGTCAGGCATCCGGCGCCGATTCCCAGGCCGATAATGCCGTTGCGCCCCACCGTCAACACGTCGCGCAGGCTGCCCAGGGGAAGCCGCAGTGCCAGGCAGGTCAACATCAGGATCGACCCCGAGAGCAGGAATCGCGAGGCCGTCAGCACCAGCGGCGGGAACGACTCCAGCGCGACGCGGATTCCCAGGTACGTGGTTCCCCAGAAGAAGCAAACGGAGGCTAGCGCCGCGTACGCGCCGGCCTGCGGGTGGCGGGTCAATCCTCAGCGTAGCACCGGAGGCGCTCAGTCCCGGATCAGGAAGAACGTGCGCCAGCGCTTCGCCACCCCGCCGAATTGGAAAGATGTCGGAACCAAGCCAAAATCGAACCCGTACCTTCCTTTCTCGATATACTGGCCGCCAGGAGACACCCATGCACCGCCGACTCCTCCTCCTCGCCCTCGCCTCCGCCGCGTTCGCCAATAACGCGCCGACCCTGTTCCAGCGCCCAACCCTGAGCCGCACCCACGTCGTCTTCGTCCACGCCGGCGACCTGTGGAGCGTCGCCCGCGACGGCGGCGAAGCGCGGCGGCTCACCACCGGCCCCGGCGTCGAGACCAATCCCGTGTTCTCGCCCGACGGTACGCAGGTGGCCTTCACCGGCGAGTACGACGGCAACGTCGATGTGTTCGTCGTGGCCGCCTCGGGCGGCGTGCCCAAGCGTCTCACCTGGCACCCGTCGGGCGACTTCGTTCTCGGCTGGGCGCCGGACGGCAAGCGCGTGCTCTTCGCCTCGAACCGCAACAGCTACGTCTTCGTCCAGGAGCTTTACACGGTCGCGCTCGACGGCGGGTTCCCCGAAAAACTTCCGCTGCCGATGGGCTATGAGGGCGCCCTCTCGCCCGACAGCTCCCGCATCGCCTACGTTCCGATAAGCCGCGCCTTCACCTTCTGGAAACGCTATCGCGGCGGCCGCACGACACCGGTGTGGATCGCGACGCTCGCCAACTCCCGCATCGAGAAAGTCCCGCGCGACTCCAATTCCAACGACTACTCCCCCATGTGGGCCGGCGACCGCGTCTTCTTCCTCTCCGACCGCAACGGCCCCGTCACGCTGTTCTCCTACGATCCGCGCGCCAAGCGCGTCCGCCAGGAAATCGCCAACACCGGTCTCGACCTCAAGGCCGCCTCCGCCGGACCCGACGCCATCGTCTACGAGCAGTTCGGCGCGATTCACCTGTTCGACCTCAAGACCTCCCGCACCAAACCCGTTCCCATCACGCTCTCCGGCGACATGCCCGAGATGCGCGAGCGCTTCGTCAGCATCTCGACGCGGCTGCGCTCGCCGCACATCTCGCCGACCGGCGTGCGCGCTCTCTTCATGGCGCGCGGCGAGATTCTGACGGTCCCCGCCGAGAAGGGCGACGCCCGCGTAATCTCCAACACGCCCGGCGTCATGGACCGCGAGCCCACCTGGTCGCCCGACGGGCGCACCATCGCCTGGTTCTCCGACGAATCCGGCGAGTACGAGCTGCACCTGCGCTCCCACGACGGAACCGGCGAGACGCGCAAGCTGAAGCTCGGCGACCCTGGGTTCTATGTCAGCCCGCGCTGGTCGCCCGACTCGACCAAGATCGCCTACGTCGATTCGCACCAGACCATCTGGTACATCGACGTCAACGACAAGAAGCCCGTGCGCGTCGATAAAGACCTGTTCTGGACGCCGGGCATGTCGCTCGCGCCCGTCTGGTCGCCCGACAGCAAGTGGATCGGCTATGCGCGCCGGCTGAAGAATCACCTCAGCGCGGTGTTTCTGTTTTCCCTCGCCGACGGCAAGGCCACACAGCTCACCGACGGCATGAGCGACGCGCACTTTCCCGTCTTCGACGCCGAGGGTAAGTACCTCTACTTCGCCGCCAGCACCGACTCCGGCCCCGCGCTCCAGCCCGACATTCAGAGCATCGGCCGCGGCGTGACAAGGTCGCTCTATCTGGCCGTGCTCTCCAAGACCGATCCCTCGCCGTTCGCGCCCGAAAGCGACGAGGAGAAAGTCGCCGAGGCCAAGCCGGAGCCCAAGCCCGGTGAGAAGCCGCCCGAAGGTTCCAAGCCGGAGGAGAAGAAGGCCACGCCGCCGCCCAAGCCGGCCGCGCCCAAAGTCGAAGTGAAGGTCGATTTCGACAACATCGGCCAGCGCATTCTCGCCATGCCTATGCCGCCGCGGCGATATCAGGGCTTGCAGGTGGGCAAGGCCGGCGTGCTGCTCGCCATCGAATTCCCGCAGGGCGCTCCGGGCGCCACCATTCATCGCCACGATCTCAAGGCGCGCAGATCCGACGTCGTGCTCAGCGGCGCCGGGTTCTTCGAGATCGCCAACAACGGGGAGAAGTATCTCTACCGCCAGGGCGACAACTGGATCATCGGCACGCTGCGGCCGCTGCCTCCGGCGGGTGCTCCGCCCGCTCCGCCTCCGTCGGGCCCCCCGCCGCCGGCGCTGCGTACCAGCGCCATCGAGCTGCGCGTCGACCCGCGCGCCGAGTGGCGCCAGATGTACAAGGAAGTCTGGCGCGTGCAGCGCGACTTCTTTTACGATCCGGGATTCCACGGACTCGACCTGGCCGCCGCCGAGAAGAAGTACGCTCCCTGGCTCGACGGCCTGGCCTCGCGCGGCGACCTCAACTACCTGTTCGCGGAGATGCTCGGCGAACTCACGGTCGGCCACCTGGGCGCCGGCGGCGGCGACATGCCCGTGGTGAAGCGCGTGCCGAACGGCCTGCTCGGCGCCGACTATTCGCTCGAGAACGGACGCTACCGCTTCGCGCGCGTATACAACGGCGAGAACTGGAACCCGGAGGCGCGCGCGCCGCTGACGCAGCCGGGCGTCAACGTGGTCGCGGGCGAGTATCTGATCTCGGTCGACGGCCGCGACCTGCGCTCGACCGACAACATCTACAGCCTGTTCGAGGGGACCTCGGGCAAGCAGGTGAAACTGCGCGTCGGCGCCGATCCCTCGGGTACGGGCGCGCGCGATGTCGTCGTCACGCCGGTCGCCAGCGAGCAGCGACTACGTCATCTGGCCTGGATCGAGGACAACCGCCGCAAGGTGGACCAGGCCACCGGCGGGCGCATCGCCTACGTCTACATGCCGGACACCGCCAACGGCGGTCAGGCGAACTTCAACCGCTACTTCTACGCGCAGGTCGGCAAGGAAGCGGCCATCATCGACGAGCGCTTCAACGGCGGCGGCCTGCTGGCGACCGACATCGTCGAAGTGCTGAATCGCAAGCTGATGAGTAAGGTCGCCACGCGCGACGGGCTGGACGAGCCGCAGCCGCAGGGGGCGATCTTCGGACCGAAGGTCATGATCATCAACGAATTCGCCGGCTCGGGCGGCGACGCCATGCCGTGGTACTTCAAGCGCGGCGGCGCCGGCAAGCTGATCGGCAAGCGCACCTGGGGCGGACTGGTCGGACGCGCCTTCGGACCGGAGCTGATGGATGGCGGCGGAGTCGGGTCGCCGAGTTCGGCGGTCTACAACCCCCACACCGCACAGTGGGAAGTGGAGAATATCGGCATCGCGCCGGATATCGAGGTGGAGCACGACCCGGAGCTGGTGCGGCAGGGCCGCGACCCGCAACTGGAGAGGGCCATCGAGGTGGTGATGGAGGAGCTGAAGAAGACGCCGCCGCTGCCGTCCAAGCGGCCCCCGTATCCGAACTATCACCGGAAAGCGGCCCCGTCGGGGACCGCTACTTCCGCGCCGTTACCGTAATCTCGATCTTCGCCACGCCGACCAGCTTCGCCACGCCGACCGTAGTGCGCGCCGGACGCGGTTCCGGGAAGTAGGTCGTGTAGACCGCGTTCATGCGCGGGAACAGCTCCATGTCGGTGAGGTAGACCTGCACCGCGACCACGTCGGCGAAGGTCATCCCGGCTTCCTTGAGGACCAGGCCGATGTTATCGAGCGTCTGACGCACCTCGGCCTCGAACTCGGCGGGGATCTGGCCGGTCGCGAGGTTCTGCCCGATCTGCCCGGCGACGTAGAGGGTCCCGTCGGCCAGGATTCCGGGGCTGAACGGCCGTCCCTTGGGGAACTCCTTGGGATGGATGAGCTTCTTCTCGGCCAGGGCCAGGGTGGCGGAGGCGGCCACGAGGATCAGAGGGAGTACTACACGCGACATACTAGGGATAATACCTTGTCGTGACATGGGCGTGGGTACCGGGTACCTCTGAGATCGGCCCGAGTACCATCGGGAGAATCACCCTATTTAGCTATTGCGAGCGCCGCCCGGCGACTGCAAACTGAAGCACCAATGAAACGCACCGCGATCGTAACGGGGACGATGACCCCCGGCGGAAGTTGGCCAAGGCGTTGCCAGGGCCGGCCGGGTGCGCGCGGGAGGATGGAGTGACTAGCACAGCAACGAGTGATCGCCGGACCTCGAGCCGGTTCCCGATTGAGCGCGAGGTGCGCTACAAGGTGCTGAACCGCAAGGGCGAAGCCGAAACCGGGTCCGGCAAGACCATCAACATGAGCAGCGGCGGACTGCTCTTCAGCGCCGAGCAGCTGCTGATGCCGGGGCGGCGCCTGGAGGTGTCGGTCGCCTGGCCGGCGCAACTCAACAACAGTTGCCCGCTCAAGCTGGTGGCGCGCGGCCGTGTCGTACGCTTCGACGACGGCGCGGCGGCCATCGAAATCCAGCACTACGAATTCCGGACGCAGGGGTCGCTCGGACTGGCGCCTGCCGGCAAGTAGCGCTACGGCATTTCCTTCAAGAAATCGGCCGCGACGTCGGCGGCGCTTCGGCGCTCCCGTTCGACCGCGCGATTCATCCGCCGCATGCCGGCGAGCGTGATCTTCCCTGAAAGCTCCGAAAGCGCGCCCCTCAGCTGCGGAATGCGCTGGAGCGCCTCGCGGCGGACCACGAGCGCGGGTTCGTTCGGGAAGAACGCGCCACGGTCGTCGGTCAGCTCCTGGAACGACGGGTCGGCGAGAGCGCCTTCGGGGGTGCGTCCGGCGGCCAGGTCGATCCAGTTGTCGAGAAGAGCCTGCGCCAGCGCCGCCGGGTCGAAGGTGCGGGCCGGCGCGGCCGACTGGATTCGGTAGCTCTTCACGAGCGCGCCATAGCCCTCCCGAAGTTCGAAGAACTCCGGTGTGACGCCCAGGCGCCACGAACGGCCCGGCGCGGCGGCCTGTCCCAGAGTCTTGAGGCCGGCGCCGGCGCGGGCAAAGACCGCGAATCGGGCGTCGTACCCCAACGGATTCAGCAACTCCAGTTGAAACTGCGCCCCGAACTGCTCACGAACGCGGTTCAGGGCGAACTCGCGATTCGACTCCGCTGGCATTCGGAGCACCTGGGTGAGCGCCCATCCCGCTTCGACCGGGAGCACGTCGATGCCGCCCAGCATCAGCCCCTGGTGGCCGAAGGCGGCGCTTTGGAAGGAGAAGTCGCGCTTCACCTCCACCCCCAGCCGGCGCGCCACGTGTTGCGCGGCGATCTCGCCGAGGATCGACGCCTCGGTAGCGGCGCGCGCCCCCACCGTCACGGCCTCCCGCGGCGGTTTCCGGGAGCAGGCGGCCAGGGTCAAGGCGAGGCCGCCGAACGACCGGCGCGACAGGGACGGACCCGGGCGGAAGGCCACAGGACAGTCTACCGAAATCGGCGGCGTGCGGTGCTCCTCGGCCCGTTTTCTCCGTGACGATCGCCGCGCCCGCCACCTGCTTCGGGCGTCGGGTAGGGAAACAACCTACTTTTCGGATAGGTGCGCAGTCGTGTATTTAATTGTCCGCGGCTAAGAAGAATTGCGGAGCATCAGCCGATATGTGGGGTGCGGAAGCTCCGTCGATGCTCCTGATACAAATTCTGCGTAAAGACCCTCTGGCGGGCGTGGCGATCTGCTTGTGCCTGATCACGATACTGTGGTGCATTCGGTTGCTGCATCGTATGAAGGCGCGGTCGGACCGGTTCCTCGTTGGGCTGGTGGGGGTGATCGCCAGCTACCAGGGGTTGCGGATTCTGAAGGATGCCGGCGTCTGGAACGGCTGGAAGATGGAGTCGTTCGCGGCGCTGATGGTGACGGTCGCGTACCTGGCGGTGGTGGTGATTCTGCGGTTCAACAGCAGCGAGCTGGTCCGCACGAGAATTCAGCTGCGGCTGGCCGAGGCGAATGAGCCTCCGCCTCCGGCGCCGCCCGATTCGGCGGCCAAGGCCGGAGAACCCGCGGTTCAGGCGAGCCGCCCGGCAGGGTAAGGGCGGGAATCGGAGCGGGGCGACACCCGCCACGGCGGCGCTCCCGGCTCATCGGCAGGTTATCCTGGCTCTATGAAGTTGGCCGCCGGCGGCCCGCCGATCGCCTGCAATCCGCACGCGATCCGCGCGGAAGACCGCCCGCGATACCGCGACCTGGTCGAGAAGCTGCGGTCGGCGGTGCGCGAGACGCGCGAGTTGCGCGACGGTTATGCCCTCGGCGTCGACACCCGCACGATAACCCTGACCGACCTCGCCGAATGGGTCGGCATGGAGCGGCTGTGCTGCCCCTTCCTGACGTTTCAGATCGAGGTCGCCGGGGCGGCCGACTCGGCGCGATTGACGCTGCGCGGGTCCAAGGGAGCGAAGGCGATTCTCGCCGCGGCGTTCGCGAAGGAGCTGCGGACCATCGACCGGCTGGCGGCTATTTCGTCTTCGACCGTGAATCCTCAAGCACGCGCACCGCGCGCGTCGGGTTGAACACCCCGCACGAGCAGAAGCGCATCATGTAGCTGGCCGCCTCCTCGGGCGTGCGGCGGCCCTCCTTCACCCAGTCGATCATCTTCTTCGCCAGCGAAGACGCGATCATGCCGTGGCCGCACATCGTCATCAGCGTCAGCACCTGCGAGTTGGGGAGCTTCTCGGTCTTGCCCTCAAACCCCAGCGAGTAGCCCACGCTGTGGCGCGGAATCCCCGCCGCGAAGCAGCATTGCTCGGCGCCGTCGATCGAGGTGGAGACGTTGATCGATAGGCCCAGGTCCTCCTCGCGGACCTTCTTGACGAAATCCTCGGCCGCCGGGCGATTGTCGAACACCGCCGCCACCGTCGTCACGTGGCTCAGCCCGTCGATCACCTTGCGATAGTCGGGCGTGCGGTCCCGGTTCCAGTGCGCCGTCGGATTCATCGACTTCGACGGCCGGAGCGCCCCGCCGTTGCGCGCGTCGCCCAGGTTCACCGGGCGATACGGCACCGCCATCTCGAGAAAGCGGCGCAGCTTCGGCAGCGCGTCCTGGTCGTTCTTCCCGCGGCAGCACATGGCGAACACGACGTAGTCGTCGCGGAAGCTCTCCGCGTCGCCGAATCGATGCAGTGTGTTCGTCATCGCCTACCTCCCCGCCCCGACCGGCTGCTCCACCGTCCGCTCCATCGGCGTCACCACCCGCCCCAGGCCGATGTTCGTCTTGGCCCGCTGCGGGCGATAGCCCAGCTTTTCGAGAATCGGGAGCACGACGTCGTCCTCTCCCTCGGCGTCGCAGCGCGTGCCGACGCCCAGGCACACCACGGTCTCGATCTGCTTCTCGACCTCCCACACCAGCCGGATCACCTCTTCGGTGCGCTCCACCGGCACCTTGATCTCGACGATCGCCGAGAGAATCTTCTCGTCGAGGATGTCGTCGCGCACCTCGCCGCGTTCCACGTCCTTGAGCAGCGTCGTCACCGGGTTCTTCTTCTCGAAGGAAACGCCCGCCTTCGCCAGCGCCCGCGTCATCCGGTCGATCTCGTGGAACCGCACGCCCACGCCCGGCCGTCCGAACTCGATCGTGAACCCGACCTCGCCCACCTGCACGCGACCGCTCACGTCGTTGGTCTTGACCTCCTCGGTGCCGCGCCCCTCGACGCCGGTGGATTCGTGCGGCACGCGCGGGTCGGAGAACGCGCGCCGCACCACGCGCGGCCACGCCAGATCCTGCGGCGCGAAGGCGGCCGTCGGACAGACATCGGGCTCCGGATCGAAGCGCAGGCGGAAGAACTGGAAGATGCGGCGCATCGTGCGCACCATGGTCGGATTCAGGTGCTCCTGGCTGAGCCCGTTGTAGCAGGCGTAGCACTCGACGCACTCGTCCTGGTCGACGGTGGCGCGCTTGATGGCCGGGTCGATGTAGATGGCGCCCATCGGGCAGACGTAGGTGCAGTTGCCGCAGGCAACGCATTTGTTGGGGTCGATCTTCATCAGCGGCTCCCCTCTGCGAAGATTCTCTTCGTCGCGTCGATCCGTGAAAACAACAGGGCCGCCGCGGCCGAGCATCCGGCGGCGACCAGAAACGGAATCTCCCATCCGAAACCGCGCACCAGGTAGGCCAGCAGCGTCGGCGAGAGCGCCCCACCTATGTTACCGCACATGTTCATAACTGCCGACACCGAGCCCGCCCAGTCGCCGCCGATATCCAGCGGAATCGCCCAGGAGACGCCTACCGTCAATTCCAGTCCGAACACCGCGACGCACGTGTAGGCCACCGAGGCGAACGGGCTCGCCGTCAGCGCCGCCGGCACGATCGACGCCGCAGCGATGAGGAATCCCGCCACGGCCACGGCGCGTCGCGCGAGGCGCAGGTTGCCGGTGCGATGCGCCCAGCGGTCCGAGATCAGGCCTCCGAGCAGGTCGCCGAGCGTTCCGGCCAGTAGCGGCAAGCTCGCGTAGAATCCCATCTCCTTCAGGTTGAAGCCGCGATGATCCTTGAGATAGGTCGGAAACCAGTCGAGGTACATCGAGATGCAGTAGGCGTAGAAGAAGTACATCCCCGCCAGCGTCCACAGCGTGCGGCTGCCGAGGATCTGCGACCACGGCACCGACCCGCCCGAGCGCCGCCGCGCGCCGCCCAGCGACGAGTGGATCAGGTCGCGCTCGGCGGCGTTCACCGAGCGGTGCTCCTCGGGCGTGTCGCGATAGTAGAAGTACCACAGCGCCGCCCACGCAATCCCCAGCAGTCCGAAGACGACGAACGGCGCGCGCCAGCCCCAGGCCACCATCAGCGCGACCACGACCGGCGGCGTCACCGCCGCGCCCAGGCGCGAGCCGGCGTGAGTCACCCCCTGCGCCCAGCCGCGCTCGTGCGGCAGCATCCAGCGCGAAAGCGACCGCGTCGCCGTGGGGAAGGCGCCCGCCTCGCCGACCCCGAACAGAAACCGGAAAGCGATCAACGAGACGAAATTCCACGCGAAGGCCGTCGCCGACGTGAAGAAGCTCCACCAGACGACGATCACCGACAGCGCGCGGCGCGGTCCGATGCGGTCGCCCAGCCACCCGCCGGGAATCTGGAACAGCGCGTAGCCCCATCGGAAGGCCGCCAGAACCCAGCCCATGTCGACCAGCGACAGGCCGAACTCCTCGCGCATCAGCGGCGCCGTGGAAGAGATCACCACGCGATCCATGTAGGTGATCATGTAGGCGGCCACCGTGATCCACAGCACGATGTGTCGGACGCGCGTCGGCCGCTCGGAGCGGGGCATGGCGAATCACGCCATGGTATCAGAGGAGTGGCGAGGCGGCGCCCCGGCGATTCGACGCCGCCCCGAATGCGCTCAGTCGAACTTCGAGAGATTCGCCGCCAGCAGCGACCCCGCCGGCGCTGACGCGCGCGCCTTGCGCGAGTGCTCGTTCGGCCACTTCTGCATGAGGCCCGCGGCGAACTCCATCGAGGCGTCGCCACCGGCGCGGATCGCCTTGACCACCAGTTGATAGCCGTCGATCCCCTCGGCGGGGTTCTTCCTGTCCATCCAGGCGAGCTGCTTGAAAGTCTCGGCGAGGTACCCGGCGTCGAACAGCGCCAGCGCGTCGGGTTTCGCCGACGCTTCGGCCGCGCGCGCCCGAGCCATCAGCTTGTCGCGCAGCGCCGCCGCGGCCTTGCCGTCTTTCATCCCATAGATGGCGGCGCGCCGCAGCGTCTCCATGCGGACGATCACCGGGGTCGAGGGCGTCAGCAGTTCGAGCGTGTCGCCGGCGAGCCGGCTGAGGTCGTAGTCGGACCGTGCGCCGTCCCAGTTCTTCGAGGAGACGTTCCACGGCAGCGACTTCTCGCTTCCAATGTCGAGCGGATGGCACACGAGCGGCGGCCCCGCCAGGACCAATCCCGTCGTGATAAGAAGAGCGCCGGCCACCGCGGCCAGGCGGGTTGTCGATCGATGCATCTTGCACCTCCTGGGACACTGTACGCTCTCGACCCGCTCCTGTTTGAGTATCTCGCGGTAAAACCAGGACGTTTTACCGTAAAATCGCGCGCCGAACCGCTGTCCATGGCAACATGAAGAAGACAGGCATGACGCCCTCCCAGAAGACGGCCGTCGAGGATCAGCTCTCGCGGCTGCTCTCGAGCGAAGCGCTGGCAGGCTCCGAGCAGCTCAAGCGCCTCCTGCGCTACACCACCGAGCGCGCCCTGGCCGGCGACGGCAACGTCAAGGAATACCTGCTGGGCGTCGAAGTCTTCGGCCGCTCCGATTCCTACGACCCCCGCATCGACCCCATCGTGCGGGTCCAGGCCCGCCGCCTGCGTGCCAAGCTCGACGACTACTATCGCGCCGAGGGCAGCGCCGACCCCATCCGCTTTCAGCTTCCCAAGGGCGGCTATGTGCCGACCTTCGAGCCGGCCGCCTTGGCGCCGCCGGCCGTGCCCGCCGCCTCGCCGCGCACGAGGCGCTGGGTCTGGGCGGCCGCGGCGGCCGCCGCCGTCGCGATCGCCGTGTGGTCGTTGTGGAGCTTCCGACCGGCCGCGGGCGGCGCGCCCGTCATCGCCGTGCTCCCGGTGGTGAACCTCTCCGGCGACGCGTCGCAGGAAGCCGCCGCCGACCGGCTGACCGAGGCCATCATCACCGAGCTCGCGCGGACGGGCGCGATGCAGGTGAAGTCGCGCACCACCGTCATGCAGTACAAAGGCGTGCGGCGGCCGCTCCCCGAGATCGCGCGCGAGCTTTCCGCCGACATCGTCTTCGAGGGCGGCTACTATTCGAGCGATCGGCGGATTTACCTGAAGGCGCGGCTGGTGAGCCCCGCCAGCGACACCAAGGTCTGGGCCGACACCTTCGATCGTCCCGAAGGGGAGATCGTCGAGCTGGCGCGATCGGCGGCGCGGGCGATCGCGGCCCGCCGCGCGCCGCTTCGCTGACGGCGCCCCGCCACTACGGCTTCTTTTCCAATTCGCTCTTGCGCTTCAGCGTCGGCGCCTTGCGCTTCGACTCCGACGCCGCCGTCTTCTTCTCCGACTCCTTGCGCTCCTCGATATCCTTGGTCGTCATGAGCGCCTCGCGCGCCTTCTTCTCCTGGCGGTCCCTCTCGATCACCGTCGCCTTGCGCTCCCTGAGATCCTCGAGCGACATCTCCAGGCTGTCGCGTACGGTCTCCAGCGCCGTCTCCAGCGCGAACTGGTAGCGCGCCACATCCTTGGGCTTCGAATCCTCCACCCGCTTCAGCGCCGCCACCATCCACTTCTCCGACTCGGCGACGAAGGTCATCCCCTCGTTGATCTCGGCCCCGCGCTTGAGAGCGTCCTCGGCCACCGTGTCGATGGCCTCGACGATCTTGGTGAAATCCTCGAGCGTGTCGTGAATCAGCTTCGACCGCCCGGTCTTGTCCTGCGCCACCAGTTGCTCGATCAGCCGCACGCGCGCGCGGGCGAAATCGGCGTAGAGTTTCAGGCGGTCGTTGGGCTCCTGCGCCAGGCGGATCTGGTCGGTCTCGTCGGCGGTCAGGAAGTCGCGCTGCGCGGCCAGGGGCGCGGCCGCGGCGATCAGGAGCAGCGTCACGCGAAGCATTTTCACCTCGTCATTTCTTCGCCATCACCGCGGCGACCAGCCTGTCGAGCGCCTTGCCGGCGCTCGCGTGGGCCTCGGCGACCACCGGGCGGTCGTCGATGCCGACCGCGTCGCGCATGTCGGCCAGGCGCTTGAGAAGCTTGCGCACCTCGATCTCGGCGCGCTTGAAATACCGCGGACTCCGCCGCGGATTCTTTCCCGACGCTTTCAGCGAGTCCCAGGACAGATCGACGCCCTCCAGCGACGACGCCAGCGACTTGCGCATGGCTTCCAGGTCGCCCTCCTCGTAAGCCTTTCGCGCGCCGTCGAGCGACCAGTGCGCGTACTTCAGCGCGAGGTCGGAGCGCTTCTCGAGGTTCGGCTCTTTCTGAACCTCTTCGATACTCGCCACCGGCTGCGCCGCAGCGAACGCCGCCGATAGAATCGCGGCCAGGCCGATTGCAGCCGCCGTCATCGTCCACCGGTCTCCTTCTTCAGAATGCGGACCCGCTGGCGCGCCTTGAATTCCTCCTCGGGATGCTTGCCCTCGCTCATCTTCAGGAACGTCTCGTAGTTGCCGAGCGCGGCCGGGAACTGTTTCAGCCGGTCCAGGATGATCGCGCGAAAATAGTATAGCGCCGGGCCGTTCTCGCCGAGCGCCTGGAGGCGGTCGAAGGCCGCCAGCGCCTGCGGATAGAGGCCCATCAGGTTGTACATCGCGGCCAGCTCGCTCCAAGCCTCGCGCGAATCGGGCAGCTTCTGCGTGACGAGCAGGAACTGGCGCGCCGCCGCGTCGTAGTTCTTCTGATCGCGCAGCACGCGGCCGTACATCAGGCGCACCGCCGGATCGCCGCTTTCGGCGGCGGCTTTCTCCAGCACCGGCGCCGCCTTCTCCGGCTGCTTGCTTCGCAGCAAAGCCGTCGCCAGCGCCACGCGATTGGCGGCCGTCGGCGATTTCCCGACGGCGAACTCCAGCGGCGCGATCGCGTCGGCGGCGCGCCCGCCCTCGATCAACAACTGCCCGAGCCGCTCGCTGGCCGCCGGGTCCTCGCGAAACTTCTCGTAGATCGCGATGGCCTCGGCGGCCTGCTTCGGCTCGTAGAGCGCCGCCAGTTCCAGCAGCAGCCGGCGATAGTCCGGGTCGAGCGCGGCGGCCGCCTCATAGTGCGGCGCGGCCTCGGCCAGCCGGCCCTGGCGCGCGACCGATCGCGCGAGTCCCGCGGCGGCGGCGGCCGACTTGGGGTCGGCCTCTCGCGCCGTCTTGTAGTGACGTTCGGCGCCGGCGTTGTCGCCGGCAGCCAGCAGCGCCTCGGCGAGGTGGAAGTTCGGCCGGAACTCGGCGGGCTTGGTCTCGACCGCCGACCGCAGCACGGCCGCGGCGCCCGTGAGTTCCTTGCCGTCGAGCAGGAGGATCCCGAGGTTCAGCTCGGCCTCGTAGAGCCTGGGCTTCAGCTCGAGCGTCTTGCGATACTCCGCGATGGCCTCCTCGCGCTTGCCCAGGAGGCTGCGCGAGAGAGCCAGATGAAACCTCGCGGCGTAGTCGCCGGGAGCGGACTCCACCGCTTTGGCGAACGCAGCCTCGGCGGCGGTGTAATCGCGCGCTTCGAGGGCCTTCACTCCGTCGGCCTGGGGGTCGGACTGCTGAAACAGCGCGAGCAGCAGCAGCGCCACCATACCTTGATTATCGCCTGAGATTATTCGTCCGCCGCGGACACTACTTCAATGTCGTAGGTTTCCGTAAGTCCTCCAGGGGTCCCGCTCGCACGGGACCCCACCCCGCCCGTGCACCGTCCACACGCGCGCGCCTTCTTTCCGCCTTTTCGTGTTGATAAGCTGGAAGGGTCGATGAAGTTCCCGGCACGCCTCCCGACGGGCGCGCGAGTACAGGCGATCCTGGGCGTTGCGCTGACCCTTCCGTGTTCGATCTCCGCGGCCCAAACGCCGCTCAGGACGCTCTCGCCCATTCCCCGCGAGGCGGTCTCGGCACGAAAGGCCTTCGTGCTGGCGGCCGGGGGAGAGTCTTTCTTTTACAACCCGAGCCTCGGTATCCGGAAGGCGCCGTTCCTGCCGGGCGTCTACAAACCGCTCGGATTCTCGCCGGACGGTGGCGCTTTCCTCTACCTGAAGTCGCAGGGGCGCCTGCCCGGATTCTCGCTCTATCTGTACGATCTGGCCGAGGGCGTCGAGCGCCGCATCGCCGCCGGGCGCGTCTTCCACGCCGCGTTTTCGCCGGACGGCGGCCGGATCGCGTACTTCACCTTCGACACCCTGGACCAGGCCGGCCTTTTCGTGCAGCCGGTCTCGTCAGGCCCCGCCCAACGCGTCGACACCGGACGAATGGCTCTCGACTTCCTCGAGTGGTCCGGCGACGGAAGCCGGCTGGCGTACCGGCGCATCACGCCCCTCGGCGAGAACTACGCCGAAGAGGGCGCCTATCATCACACCCTCGTCGAATACCACCTGGCGACCGGGAGCCTCCAACGCCACGAGGGCGCGACATGGGGCCGCTATGAAGACGGCCGGCTGCTGTATTGGCGGGATGGCGCCCTGTCGTCGAACGGTAAGCGCGACAGCCGCGTCGAGGCGCGCGAGGGCCTCCAGATCGAAGGATTCGTCGCGGCGCCCGGCGCGACCTACGTCACCCGCATCGACCGCGGCGTGCCTCGCGTCGAAAGGCTCCACCCGGAAGGCGGCCGCGAGATCGGGCGCGGCGCGATCCATCTGGCTATCGACGAAGGGCTGGTCATCCGCGAGTTCAGCGGCTCGGGCGTGCGCTACTCCTACGTCGACTACCGGACGGAAGCGGTCTCGGAGCTGTTCGTCTTCACCGGCGTGTACCGCATGCCCTTCGCCGGCAGCGCCTCACTCATACAGGGCGGCAGCCTCTACACTCCCGGCGCCTGCGACGGGGCCAATTGCGGTATCAGCAACCACCGGACCGTGCTGGGATTCGCGCTCGACCTGCTCCAGCAGTCGGGCCCCGGCCAGGGCAACGAGAACGTCCTGGCGGTCGAGGACGGTGTGGTGCTCGCCGCGGTCGACAACGTCGCCTGCAACAGCACCAGCACCACCTGCCCGGATTTCCGGAACCCGTGCGCGAGCAACGGCGGCGCGGGAAATCATGTCGTCCTGGCGCATCCGGACGGGACCTTTTCGTCGTACTCGCACCTGGCCTTCAACAGCATCGCGGTGACGGCGAATCAGACCGTGTGCCGGGGCGCCAAACTCGCCGTGCAGGGGCACACCGGCAGCACCCTCAGCGGCGGATACATGAACTGCGGCAATCACCTCCACTTTCAGCGGATGCGCACGCTCGTCGGACAGGATCCCTTCTCGCAGTCGATCGCGACCGATTTCGAGGACCTGCCCTGCGCACTGGCCTGCGGGGCCGTCTACGGTTCCCGCAACGTCGAGGCGCCGTCCACCTGCGTCTCCGCGCCGCCGACCATCCTCGCCACCAGTCCGCCCGGCCTGAACCTCAGCGTCGACGGGACCATCGTCGTCACGCCGCAGACATACGGCTGGCCGGCCGGCGAGAACCACGTGGTGATCCCGATCACGCCGCAAGGCTCCGGCGACAGCCGGCAGGTCTTCGCCGGATGGAACGACGGCGGCCCGGCCACCCGCACCATCCCCGGCCACAACACCAACACCATCGCCGCCTTCACGGCGAATTACCAGACGCAGTTTCTGCTCGCGGCCGGCGTCGACCCGCCCGGCAGCGGAACCGTGACGACGCGTCCCGCCGCCGCCGACAACTACTTCGCGCAAGGGACGCGCATAACGCTGGTGGCCGTGCCCGCGCCCGGATTTCAGTTCACCGCCTGGACCGGCGACGTAAACACCGCGCAGCCCGAGCCGGCCCTTACCATGTCGGCCAAGCGAGCGGTGACGGCGCACTTCGTTCCCGCGCCGTCGGTCAGCAGCGGCGGCATCGTCGACGGGGCCGATTTCAGCGCCGTTCTCGTGCGGGGAGCCATCTTTTCGATCTTCGGACTCAACCTCGCGCCGGCGACCATCGTCGTCGGCAGCATTCCGCTGCCGGTGCGTGTGGCCGACGTGATCGTCGAGATCCGCGAGCCGGGCCGGATCCAGTCGGCGCCGCTCTACTTCGTCTCACCAGGACAGATCAACGCGCAGATGCCGCCCGACGTGACCTCTCCGCTGGTCGACATCATCGTCCGCACGCCGGCGGGCATCACCACGGTGACCAACGTGGCGGTGTCGGCCGCGGCGCCTCGGCTGTTCACCCGCCGCATCGACGGCCGCAACGAGGTCATCGTCGTGCGCGCCAATTACACCCTGGTCGACTCCAGCGCGCCGGCCACCGGCGGCGAAGGCGCCTTCATCTACGTCAACGGCCTGGGCGCGGTGTCGCCGGCCAGGGCCAAGGGCGAGCCCGGCGGCGACGGCGGCGCGCTGGGGCCGTTGAACCGCGTGGTGCAGCCGGTGCGCGTCTTCGTCGGCGGCATGGAAGTGGAGGCGGCCTTCGCCGGCCTGGCCCCGGGCCTGGTGGGCGTCTACCAGGTGAACTTCGAGTTCCCGCGCGGCCTGGAAAGCGGCCACCGGTCCATCGTGGTACGCGTCGGCGACCAGGAATCGCAGGCCGGCGCTACGGCGCCCTACGCCGCCGCGCCGTAGTGTACGTCACCGTCGGCTCGCCCTCGCCGCTGCGCCGTTACCGAGCCGCGACCAAAGGGAGCGGTCCGTACGCGCTCCTCGCCGCGAACTACCCGTCGCGCAACGCCATATAGCGAACCAGCGCCGATTCGAGCGTCGGCATCGCCGCCACGCCGAGGCTCTCCATCTTCGCGTTCGACAGCGCCGAGTACAACGGCCGCCGCGCCGGGGTGGGATAGTCGAACCGGTTCGTCGAATGCAGGTCCGCCACGATCCCGGCGGCGTGGAAGATGCTTCGCGCGAAATCGTGCCAGGAGATGGGCGCACCGCCCCCCAGATGAAACACGCCCCGGCGGCCGGCCTCGATCAACGCCAGCGACCGCTCCGCCAGCGCGGGCGCGAAAGTCGGCGACGCCACGTGGTCGTCGACCACCCGGATCGGCTTGCCCCCGGCGGCCAGGCGCAGCATCAGCTCGACGAAGTTTCCGCGAGCCGTGCCGCGGCCGGCGGGACCGAAGACTCCCGAGGTCCGGATGATGAGCGGTTCGTCGAGATAGGCCTGGGCGTAGAGTTCGCCCCCGAGCTTGGAGACGGCGTAGGCGCCCAGTGGATGGGTCGCATCGGACTCCTCGTAGGGAGCGCCTTTGGCGCCGTCGAAGACGTAGTCGGTCGAATAATGGACCAGTCGGGCGCTGGACTGGCGGCAGGCCCGCGCCATGTGCATGACAGCCAGGGCGTTTGACGCCCAGGCCCCGTGGGGATCGCCCTCGGCGGCGTCCACCTGGTTGTACGCGGCGGCGTTTACAACTATTTCCGGCGCGGCTTCCGCGACCACCTTACCCACCGCCGCGCCGTCGGCGATATCAACATCCCCGCGCTTGCAGCCGATAAGAGAATAGCCGCGTGCGGTGAACTCGCGGGCAAGCTCGACGCCGAGCTGGCCGGCGGCGCCGAAAAGAACCACGCGGGGCATAGCGATTATCGTAACGCAGGCGCAACATATTACGTATAAAATGTTGTCAGGAGGGGGTATGCGGCGAAACACAAACGTGGAAGATTTTGAGAGAACCGATCGTCGCGTGGGTCTGGTGTTCACTTTCGCGCTGCTGGCGGTGCTGGCGGGAGCCTGCTACGTCGGCGTGCGCGGCCTGATCCGGCTCTAGGACTTCCGGAGCGAGCCCATCACGGGAGCGTGATCGGTCAGCCGCTCGGCCAGTCTCGCCAGGCTCGTCAGGTCTGGGAGACTGTGCTCCATCTCCACCCCGAGCACGTGCCACGTCCCTTCCCGGACGCAATAGCGAATCTCCCCAAGCGCCAGCGAGTTGTTCCAGTCGATCCGCACGGCCCCGCCGGCGGGCATCGGCGAAGGAATCGCGACCCGCAGACCGCGTCCGCTGACGTTGACGACGCGTCCCGGCAGGCAGAAGGGGCGCTCTCCCAGAAGGGTTACGACTACCGGCTCATCGAGTTGCGCCCGCCCTTCGCGGCGGCGATCGGGTGTTGGTACTTCTGCGGGTATCACTAAGGATCGTATCGACCCGCCGTCGGTTTGTCTTAGCGGAAGTCTCCCGGCCCGGGCGTTTCAGTCACAACGCAAACGCGACGAACGAATCTCCCGACGGCGTCCTCTGCCGATTGCCCCCGCCGCAGGCGATGACGACGAACTGCCGCCCGCCCGCCGAGTACGTCGCCGGCGTCGCGTAGCCGCCCGCGGGCAGCTTGTGCTCCCACAACACCGCGCCGCTCGACGAATCGAGCGCGCGAATCTTCTCGTCGGCCGTGGCAGCGGTGAACACCAGCCCGCCCGCCGTCGCGATGCATCCGCCGAGCAGGAAACTCCCCGTGCGCGGTCGCCCGCGCGCCACCAGCTCGGGATACTCGCCCAGCACCTCGCGCCAGGCGAAGTCGCCGCTCGCCAGGTCGACCGCCGTTATATGGCCCCAGGGCGGCTTCACCGCGGGATACCCCTCCTCGTCGACGAACTTCTCGTAGCCGGTGATGCCGAAGCGGAAGCCTTCCTCCGGGTTCCCGTCGCGCAGCGTGACGATGCTCGGCAGCTCGCTCGAGTTGACGAACAGCCGCCCGGTCTCCGGGTCGAACGCGCATCCGCCCCACAGCGCGCCGCCCAGCGTCCCCGGCGAGAAGAGGGTGCCCCGCCGCGTCGGCGCCGCGAAAGGCGTCCCGCCGTCGAGCGAGCGAAACTTTCTCAGCGCGAAGGCGTGCGCCTCCGGCGAGATGTCGGTCAGCAGATCCTCGTTGACCTCGAGGCGCGACAGCGGCGCCGGCTTCACCGGAAACGGCTGCGTCGGCGAAAGCTGCTCGTCCTCGATCTCGCTCGCCGGCGTCTTGCGCTCCTCGACCCCGTGCAGCGGCTTGCCCGTCTCGCGATCGAGCAGGTAGACGAATCCCGTCTTGGTTACTTGCGCGACGGCGTCGCGCGCGCGCCCGCCGGTCCGCACCGTCACCAGCGCCGGCTGCGCGGGAAGATCGTAGTCCCAGACGTCGTGATGCACCGTCTGGAAGTGCCACTTGCGCGCGCCAGTGCGCGCATCGAGCGCCAGCACCGAGTCGCTGAAAAGGTTGTCGCCGTGGCGGTCGCCGCCCCAGAAATCGAAGGTCGCCGACCCGGTCGGGACGAACACCCAGCCGCGCTTCTGGTCGACGCTCATGCCCGCCCAGTTGTTGGCCGAGCCGCTGCGCTTCCAGGCGTCCTTGGGCCAGGTCTCGTAGCCGAACTCCCCCGGATGCGGAATCGTGTGGAAGATCCACTTGCGCTTCCCGGTGTAGACGTCGTAGCCGCGTATGTGGCCCGGCGCCTCCGGCCGCGGCCCTTCGCCCCCGCCTCCGCCGACGACGATGGTGTCCTCGAACACCACCGCAGGACTCGTCACGCGGAAGCTCAGCCCCGTCATGTCGCGATCGAACTGCGCCGCCAGGTCGACCACGCCGTTGTCGCCGAAGCTCTTCAGCGGCTCGCCCGTCTTCGGGTTCAGACAGAACAGCTTGTCCTGAATGGCGGCGAAGACGCGCCGGTCCTTGCCGTCCTCGAACCACGTCACGCCGCGATTCACTCCCGGCGACCGTCGCGACGATCCCAGCGGGTTGAAGCTCCACAGCGCTTCGCCGGTGGCGGCGTTGAGAGCGCGAACCTGGAGGCGCGCCGTGGTGATGAACGCGACCCCCTCGACAACGATCGGCGTGCACTCGATGGTGGTCGCCGGGCGCTGCAAGGCGTCGCCGGCCGCGTGGGTCCAGGCCGGCTTCAGTTTCGCGGCGTTCGACCGCTTGATCTGGTCGAGCGGCGAGAAGCGGGTCGCCCCGGCGTCGCCCGCGTAGAAGCGCCAGTCGCCGTCGCCCGTCGCGGCGCGGAGCGAGGGCAGCGCCAGCGCCGCCGACGAGAGGAACGCCCGGCGGTGGAGCATCCTCCTAGCCCCGCAGGTATTTGTTGAAAAAGTCGAGCGTGCGCTGCCAGGCGAGCTTCGCCGCGGCCTCGTCGTAGCGCGGCGTGGTGTCGTTGTGGAAGCCGTGGTTGGCGCCCTCGTACATGTGCATCGTGTAGGTCTTGCTGTGCTCCTTGAGGGCCGCCTCGTAGGCGGGCCAGCCGTCGTTGATGCGCTTGTCGAGCGAAGCGTAGTGCAGCAGCAGCGGCGCCTTGATCTTGGGGACGTCGGCCGCGGCCGCCTGTCCCCCGTAAAACGGCACGGCCGCCGACAATTCGTCGCCCAGCCGCACGGCCAGCATGTTCGAAACGCCCCCTCCGAAGCAGAACCCGACCACGCCGATCTTGCCCGTGCAATCCGTGCGCGCCTTCAGCCAGCGCGCCGCGGCGATGAAATCCTCGCCCATCTTCGCGCGGTCGACCGTGCCGAAAAGCTGCCCGCCCTTCTCGTCGCTCCCCGGATAGCCGCCGACCGAGGTCAGCCCGTCCGGCGCGAACGCCACGAAGCCCGCCGTCGCCGCGCGCCGCGCCACGTCTTCGATATACGGGTTCAGTCCCCGATTCTCGTGCACCACCAGGACGCCCGGCAGCTTCGCGGCGCCGCCCGCCGGCCGCGCCAGGTATCCCTTGATGCTGCCGTTGCCGGCCGGCGACGGAACCGTCTCGTAACCCGCTCGGATGCGGCTGTCGTCTTTCGGCACCTGCTGCGCCCAGGCGTAGTTGGGCGCCAGACTCTCGAAGATCGCCGCCACCGTCAGTCCGCCGACCGCGAATCTTTTCGCGCCGTCGAGGAATGCTCGGCGGTCGATGTCGCCGTGCACGTAGAGGTCGAACAGGTCGAGGAGTTCCTGGGGGAACTCGGAGGCTTTCTTGCGTTCCATCTGAGCTTGCTCCTGTGAGCGGAGGATATCACAGGCGTTCGCCGCGACGCCGCCGTCCCGTTCAGCGCGGCGACGTTCCCTTTACCGCCCACACCCGCGCGGGAAGCGTGAAGCCTGCGCTCTCCGCCGAAACCGGAAGATGCCGCTTGACGGCGTCGCGCAGCGCCGTCATGCGATCTCCAGGCACCGTGCGGACGTAGGCGCCCGCGGGCCCCTGGCCGAGAAGAAACGGATCCCAATAGTCCGAGAAGGATTCGAACCTCATGGCGATCGTCAGCCCTTGCTCGTGCACGCCCTCCAGACCGCCTCGCTTCCAGAGCTCCGAAAGCTCCCCTGCGCGGCACAGCGGCATGTGCTTTTCGTCGAGCTTTCCGGCGGCGGGATTCTCGATCGCCGCCGCGTCCCAGAAGGCGCGCAGCATCCCCATTTCTCCGCCGTAGTCCCAGACGGCGGCGCAGATGCCGCCTCCCGGCCGCGTGACGCGGCGGACCTCCCGGAGCGCCTTCGCCGGATCGGGAATGAAGTTGAACACCAGCAGCGAAACGCTGGCGGCGAACGTGGCGTCGGCGAACCGCAGCGCCTGGGCGTCTCCGGCCTCGAACTCCACCCGGCCTGGAAAACGATTCCTGCCCGTCCCGAAAGCGACGTACTCCTTCGACGGATCGATCCCCGTCACTCGCGCGCCGCTCCGATGTTCCGCGATCTGGAAGGCCAACACACCCGTGCCGGAGCCGACGTCGAGTATCCGGCCCGAGACCGGAACGCCGGCGAAGTCCACCAGAAGCGGCGCCACCAGGCGGCTCCATCGACCCATGAACCGCTCGTACGCCTCAGCGCCCGCGAACATGTTTCGGGTCTTGTCCTGGCCGCGGAGGAGGCCGGATGCCCCGGCCGCGAAAATGCCCCGCCGCGACAGCATATCGCGATTCTAGCCCGGAGACCGCGGCCGCCGCGAGCCGCCTGGCGGCGTGTCCGGCGTCGGCCTGGGACCTCCGAAACCTGCTGCGCACCGCCGGGCGCGCGGTCCGCCCGGCTCTTGAATTTGTGGGAATCCGATGGTAGACTGATAAGGTCTTTGCCCGCATCCGTCTAATCCGCGAGTGCTTTCGGCCGTTAGTTCAATCACGACTACAGTTCGACAAAGACGACTTTGGGAAAGGATCGAGTAGCCATGAACATCTTTGTCGGAAATCTCAGTTTCCAGACCACCCAGGAAGAGCTGCACGCGGCCTTCGCCGCCTACGGCACGGTCGAGCGCGTCAACATCGTTCGGGATCGCGACACCGGCCAGCCCCGCGGCTTCGCCTTCGTCGAAATGCCCGAGCTGCGCGACGCCCAGGCGGCCATCGCCGGCCTGAACGGCGCCGAGCTGAACGGTCGCGCGCTGAACGTCAACGAAGCGCGTCCCAAGCCGGCTGGCGGCGGCGGCGGCGGCGGCGGGTTCGGCGGCGGACGCGGCGGTTCCGGTCGCGGTCGCGGTCCCCGCTGGTAATCGCCGGGACGGCCCCGGAGGCCGTCTCACTAACCATCTTCGGGCCGCGCCCGACGGCGGCCCTGCTTCCGCGCGGCGGGAACTCGGACCCGCGCGCCTGTTCAAGGGGAGGAATCGAGTATGGCTGGACG
This sequence comes from uncultured Solibacteraceae bacterium, assembly GCA_964515555.1. Classification (GTDB taxonomy): domain Bacteria; phylum Acidobacteriota; class Terriglobia; order Bryobacterales; family Bryobacteraceae; genus CAZEVY01. Next base: position 29,821 of record CAZEVY010000025.1, read on the forward strand.
CGGCTCGCAAACATTCAAAAAACGTCAACGGGAGCAGCAGCGCAAGGAGAAACAGCAGGAAAAATTCGCCAAGCGGCTGCAACGCAAGGAAAACCGCACTCCGGGACAGGGACCCGAGTTCGGCGACGCCAGCGAAATGCTCCCCCCCGACCTCGATCGCGAGGTAGAGCCTACGTTCGATAGCTCGCGTTGATGTCGATGTATCCGTGCGTCAGGTCGCACGTCCAGAACCGCGCCGAACCTCTCCCCCGGCCCCGCAGCGCCAGGTGGATGATGCACTCCGGCCCCTCCAGCAGCTTCTTCAGTTCTCCCTCGTCGTAATTCCCCGCCACTCCCCGCCGGCACACCCCGACCCCCTGCAGCGCGATGTCGGCGTTCGCCGGGTCGAACGCCACTCCGCTGGCGCCCGCCGCCGATAGAATCCGCCCCCAGTTGGGATCGCATCCCGCCACCGCCGTCTTCACCAGCGGCGAGTTCGCGATGGCGCGCGCGATCCGGGCCGCCGCCTCGTGGTCGCGCGCTCCCGTGACGTGGATCGTCATGCGGCGCGTTGCGCCCTCCCCGTCGCGCGCGATCTGCGAGGCCAGTTCCTCCAGCACCTTGTTCAGCGCCAGTTGAAACACGTCGCGATCCGCCGGCCGCACCGGAATCCGCGAGGCGCCGTTGGCCAGTATCGCCACCACGTCGTTGGTCGACGTGTCGCCGTCCACCGAGAGCCGGTGATAGCTGCCCTCCACCGCCTCGGCCAGCATCGCGCGCAACTGGCCCGGCGTCGCCGCCGCGTCCGTCAGCACGAAGCCGAGCGTCGTCGCCATGCGCGGGTGGATCATGCCCGAGCCTTTGGTCATCGCCGCCACGCGCACCACCCCGCGCGAGAGCGCGATCTCGGCGCCGGATGTTTTCGGCACCGTGTCGGTCGTCATGATAGCCTCGGCGACCTCGTCGAAGCGCACCGCCGAAAGCTTGGCGGCCAGCGACGGCAGCGCCTCCACCACCAGCGCCGCGTCCATCTCCACGCCGATCACGCCGGTCGAGGCCGGAAGCACGTGATGCACCGGGACGTGCAGCTCCCGGGCGGCTGCGCGGCAGCAGGCCATCGCGACCCGGTCGCCGGTGCGCGTCGCGCAGTTGGCGTTGCCGGCGTTGACCAGGATCGCCGAGGCGTACCCCTTCGACATTTTCAGGTGCTTCTTCGCCAGGCGCACCGGGGCCGCCTGCACGCGATTGGTCGTAAAGACCGCGGCGGCCGAGGCCGGAGTGGCCGAGACGATCAGGCCCAGATCGTTCTTCCTGCCCTTGCGAATGCCCGCGTACGTGGCGGCGTATCGAAACCCGAGAGGCAGCCTCAAATCCTTATGCTCCCAACCTTTCATTCTCCGCTGGCCGATGCCCGTTAAGAAAGGCCTGGGCCGAAATTCTTTTGCGGCCCTCGAGCTGCACTTCCAGCAGCTCCAGCGCCGTCCCGCCGCCGGCCGCCGCCAATAGCCGATGTTTCGCCGTCAGGAGCGTCCCCGGCGCGAGCGCGGGGCTTTCCTCCGCCACCCGGGCCCGCGCGACGTTAAGCATCTGCCCGCGGAACGTGGTGTAGGCGCCCGGCCAGGGGTCGAAACCGCGCAGCCGGTCGCGAATCTCGCGGGCCGGACGCGTCCAGTCGATGCGGCCGTCTTCCTTCTTGAGGATGGGCGCCAGCGTCGCCAGCGCAGGATCCTGAGGGCGCGGCGTGAGCGTGCCCCGGTCGAGGCCGTCGAGCGTCGGCGCCAGCAGCCGCGCGCCTATCGCCGCCAGGCGTTCGCCCAGCGCGGGCGCGGTCTCCTCATCTCCGATGGGCGTCTCCTCGGCCAGCAGAATGTCGCCCGTGTCGAGGCCCTCGTCGATGCGCATCGTGGTGACTCCGGTCACGGTCTCCCCGCGCGCGATGGCCCATTGAATCGGCGCCGCCCCGCGATACTTCGGCAGCAGCGAGGCATGCACGTTGACGATTCCCAGCGGCGGGATGTCGATAATCGCTCTCGGAATGATCTGCCCGTAGCCCACCACCACCATCGCCCGCGGCGCGATCGCCCGCAGCGCTTCGACTTCCTCGGGCCTCCGGATGCGCTCCGGCTGACGCACCGGAATCCCCATCCGCGACGCGCACTCCTTCACCGGCGATGCGGTCGTCTCCCGGCCGCGCCCGCTCGGGCGGTCCGGTTGCGTCCACACCGCCGCGATCTCGTGACCCGCGCCGGCCAGCGCCTCCAGGGACGGCACGGCGAACCGCGGCGTCCCCAGAAACACCAGCCTCACTCCCACTCCCCGGACTTGATGAGCTTCCGCACCTTGCGCCGGATCAGGTCGCGCTTCAGCACGCTGACGTGGCTGATGTAGAGCCGGCCGTTGAGATGATCGGTCTCGTGCTGGAGGGCGCGGGCCAGCAGGTCCTCGCCGGTGACCTCGAACAGCTCGCCCGCCAGGTTGTGCGCCCGCGCCGTGACGCGCTGGCCGCGCGTGACGTTCTCGCGGAATCCGGGAATGCTGAGGCAGCCTTCCTCGCCCCTCTGTTTCCCCTCGACGCCGACGATCTCCGGGTTGATGAGCACGATCCTCTGATCCTTGTCCTCGCCGTTGGAGCAGTCGATCACCGCGATGCGCTTGGAGATCCCGATCTGCGGGGCCGCCAGCCCCACGCCCTTGGCGGCGTACATGGAGTCGAACATGTCGTCGATCAGCTTGCGCAGCCCCGGCGTATCGAACTCAGTGACCGCGGCCGCCTGGGTCTCGAGCACCGCGTCGTTCATGTATTTGACGATCGGGTAGACCATGCCTAGAAACGCCTCACCTGCTCCAGGTATCCGTGATAATTGCGCGATACTTCTCCGAGCGAATCGCCGCCGAACTTTTCCAGAAACGCCTGCGCCAGCACCAGCGCCGTCATGGCCTCGCCGATCACCCCGGCCGCCGGAACCACGCACACGTCGCTGCGCTCGTAGGCCGCCAGCGACGGCTCGCGCGTCTCCAGGTCCACCGATTCCAGCGGCTTCCGCAGCGTCGAGATGGGCTTCAGCAGCCCGCGCACCACCACGTCTTGCCCGTTGGTGATGCCGCCCTCCAGTCCTCCGGCGCGATTGGCCCCGCGCCAGAAGCGCGACTCGGCCCGGTCGTAATGAATCGTGTCCTGCACGCGCGAGCCGAACTCCGCCGCGCCCTCCGCCGCGCAGCCGATCTCGACGCCCTTGACAGCCTGCATCGAGACGATGGCCTGCGCCAGGCGCCCGTCCAGCCGCGAATCCCAGGTGGTGTGCGCGCCCAGGCCGGGCGGCACGTTGTGCGCCACCACCTCGAAGACGCCGCCCGCGGTGTCGCCCGTGCGGTAGGCCTCGTCGACGACCTCCTTCATGCGCGCCTCCACCTCCGGGTCGACGCAGTTGAGCAGCACGTCGTCGCGGCTGGCGAGTTCCAGCAGCTCGCGCCATTCGGCCGGCCGGTCGAGCCGCACCGGACCGAGCGCCACGACGTGGCTCAGCACTTCGACGCCGAACTGCCCGAGCAGTTGCTTGGCGATCGCTCCCACGGCGACCCGCGCCGCCGTCTCCCGCGCGCTGGCGCGTTCGAGGATGTAGCGCGCGTCCTGGAAATCGTACTTGATGGCCCCGGCCAGGTCGGCGTGGCCGGGACGCGGTCGCGTGACCGGCTTCTTCTTGTCGTCGGCGCCGTCGGCGTCCTCCACCGGAAGCGCCTCGGTCCAGTTCTGCCAGTCCTTGTTGTCGATGACGACGGCCACCGGCGACCCGATCGTTTTCGAGTGCCGCACGCCCGAAACAATCTGCACCCGGTCTGTTTCGATCTTCATGCGCCCGCCGCGCCCGTACCCCTGCTGGCGGCGCCACAACTCCCGGTCGACGGCTTCGAGAGAGATCGGGATTCCGGCGGGGAGACCGGCGAGCGTCGCGATCAGGCATTGGCCGTGCGACTCGCCGGCCGTTTCAAAACGCAGCATGAGGGCGAGATTTCATCGTACAACGGCGCCCGTGGAGTGCGGGGATGCTATGATTCCAGTACAAACAGACACCATGACAGTCACCGTCAAGGAGTCGGTGAAACTCGTGGTGCCGGTCAGCGTCCAGCGCCGGTCCGGCATCAAGCGAGGCGATCGCCTCGATTTTTAGGTCTCGCCGCGGACCATCACCATCACCGCGTCGGAGCCCGCGTACAGGCCCACCAGGAAAGAATGGGCGGCGATTCGCGAGGGCGAAGCCGCGATCGCGCGCGGCGACTCCGTATCGTTAACCGGGTTTCTCGATGGCCTGGAACGTCACCGTCGCAAGACCGGCGTAAAAACAGGTCGCAAGGTTTCCCGCTAAAGACCGGGAGGTACGCCCTGGTCGACCTGTCGGTCAGCAGAACGCCGTCGTCTTGATGCCGCTCACGTCGAAACGTTTCCGGCAGCGCATGTTCTTGCAGTTCACCTTGTCGTCGATCAGCACCATGTAGTTGGCGGCCTTGGCGAACTTGGCGCGGTCGCGCTCGTCGCCCCCGCCCGGCATGCGATCGCGCTTGGTGCGCACCAGCCACTGGAGGTCGTAGCTCTCCGTGGTGCGGCAATAGGGGCAGAGCAGCCGCGCCGGCTTGGCCGCGCGCGACTCGGTGTAAAAGGCGCGTTCCTCCATCGCCTCAGGGTATCACCGCGCGCTGTTCAGACGCCCGTTCCCCATCTGCGTCTATCTGCGTTCATCTGCGGCCGATAATGCGCTCCCGCCCGCGACCCGCGCGCGCTCCACTCCCAGCGCCCGCATGCGCTTGTGCATATTCGTGCGCTCGATCCCCAGCGACCGCGCCGCGCGCGACACGTTCCAGCCGCACTCCTCCAGCGCCCGCACCAGAAGATCGCGCTCGGCCGCCGCCCGCGCGTCGTGCACCGACGATCGCGGCGGATCGGCGCCCGGATAGCGAATCTCCACCGGTATCGAGTCCGCCGTGAGCCGGTCGCCCGGCGTCAGGATCGCCATGCGCTCCACCGCGTTTCGCAGCTCGCGCACGTTGCCCGGCCACCTGTACTTCGCCAGCGCCGCGTAAACTCCCTCGTCGATCGCCTTGGGGCGAAAATTGTTCCTCGCGCAAAACTCGCCGAGGAAATACTCCGCCATCGGACGAATCTCCTCCACCCGCTCGCGCAGCGCCGGCACGCGCACCGGCACGACGCACAGGCGGTAGTAAAGGTCCTCGCGAAACTTCCCGTCGGCGGCCATGCGCGGCAGGTCGCGATTCGTGGCCGACACCACGCGCACGCTCACGCGCACCGCCTGCTCGCCGCCCACCCGGTGAAACTCGCCCTCCTGCAAAACGCGCAGCAGCTTGGCCTGCGCCGAGGGATGCAGGTCGCCCACCTCGTCGAGGACCAGCGTCCCGCCGTCGGCCAGCTCGAACTTGCCGCTCCGCGCCGGCGTCGCCCCCGTGAACGCACCCTTCTCGTGGCCGAACAGCTCGCTCTCGATCAGCTCGGTGGGAATCGCCGCGCAGTTCACCTTGACGAACGGCCCCGCCGCGAACGGACTCGACCGGTGAATGTGCTCGGCCAGCAGCTCCTTGCCCGTGCCCGATTCGCCGATCAGCAGCACGCGCGCATCCGACCGCGCCGCCATGGCCGCCTGCTCCACCACGCGCTCGAAGGCCGCGCTGGCCGCGATCATGCGCGCGCCGCCCACCAGCTCGCGCAGCCGCGCGTTCTCGCGCCGCAGCTCCGAAGCCGCCAGCGCGTTCTTCAGCGCCACCAGAACCTTCTCGCGGCTCAGCGGCTTCTCGATGAAGTCCCAGGCGCCGGCCCGCGTGGCCTCCACGGCGTCGGCGATCGCGCCGTGCCCCGATATCATGACGACCGGCGCCGGATTGTCGGCCGCGCGCAGTTCCTTGATCAGTTCGATGCCGCTCGCGTCCGGCAATCGCAGGTCGATCAGGTAGGCGTCGGCGCGCGCGGCCTTGCGGAACGCCGCGCCCGATGCGGCGCAGGCCACCGTGTAACCCTCGCGCTCGAGAATCAGCCGCAGCGAGCGGCCGATGTTCTCCTCGTCGTCGACGATCAGGACGCGGGCGTTGGGCATGGCCTCGCCGCGCTCAGCGTCACGCGGAATCCGGCGCCGCCGAGCTCTCCTTTCACCAGGCTGATGTCGCCGCCCGAGAGCATGGCGCTCTTGCGCGCGATCGAAAGTCCCAGTCCCATGCCGCCCTTCTTGAACGATATCGAAGGCTCGAACAGCGTGGCGCGCGCCTCCTCGCTCAGGCCGGGGCCGGAGTCGTGCACTTCGACGCAGAGATTCCCGTCGAGCGGCGACGCCGCCACGAGCACCACTCCGCCCTCGCCGGCCGCGTGCGCGGCGTTCTCGATGAGATTCGTCAACACGATCTTCACGAGATCCTCGTCGGCCCAGGCGGAAGGCATCGAATCGCCGCGGCGCACCCGGTACTCCACGCCGGGATGCGCGGACTTCAGCAGCGCGACGCGCTCCCCGGCGAGCGCGTTCAGGTCGAGCGCCGTCAGCCGCACCGGCGGCTCGGCGGCGAAATCGGAGAACGCGCGCACGCGGCGCTCCAGGCCGGCGACTTCGTCGGCGATGATCTGCGCGGCCTGCTGCTGGAAGCGCGGGTCGGCGTGCGAGTTGCGCGCCGCCATCTCTTCGGTCGTGAGGCGGATCGGCGTGAGCGAGTTCTTCAGCTCGTGCGCCATCTTGCGCGCCAGCGCCTGCCAGCTCTCCATGCGCGCCAGGTAGAGCAGCCGGTCGCGGCTGCCGCGGAGCTCGGCGGCCATGCGATTGAAGGCGCCGAAGGCCGCGCCGATTTCGTCGCCGCCGCCGGCCGGCAACGTCGCGCCGAGATCGCCGGCTGCCACCTGGGCGAGTCCCGTGGTGAGCTGGCGCACAGGGCGGCTGATGCGATGCGCCGCGTAGAGCAGCGCGGCGAATCCGGCGATCCAGGGGATGCCGGCGAACAGCAGCATCACGTAGAGGAAGCCGCGGCGCAGGTCGCGGTCGCGCGCCTGGTCGACCAGTTCTCTCGCGCGCGCGTACTGCTGGCGAACGCGCTCCAGGTCGACGCCGCCGAGGTCGCGCTGGAAGATGTCGACGCCACGGTCCCGTCGAAGCCAGAGTGTCACGCGGCCGCCCAGGGCCAGGAATCGCTCGGGCTCCCCCGACTGCCAGAATCCCTCGAGGGACGCATCGTGGCGTAGATCGGAGGCTGCGGCGTGGGAATCGGGAATCCTCCCGCCCAGTGCTTCGCGCCGGAGAGCGTCGCGCTCACGCTGGTAGAACACGCGGCCGATGGATTCCAGCGAACGCGACAGCTCATCGATCTCGCGCGTCCCGGAATACTGGAGACTGTGCTCAAAGAGCGAATTGGCGAGCCACAGCGTGACGGCGAGCGGCGGCAGCGTGGCCGCGAAGAAAACGGCGACGAGCCGCGTCCGGAGGCGATTCACCGTTTCAGTTGCTCGAGACGCAGCGGGCCGGCCTCGATCGACCAGCGATTCTGCGGGTCGCGCGACGGCCGGCTCAGCAGGTCGATCAGGTGCGTCAGGCTGACTCCGCCGCCCTCCACCGGCGATTCCTCGCGCGGATCGAGCGCGCGGGCGTCGATCTTCACCCAGAACTCGTGCTTCGGATCGAGGTCGGCGGCGGCGATGCGCAGCCGGTCCAGGCACCAGCTCTGCGCGGCCGGCTGGCTCAACTGCGACGCGTTCTCCTTGGGCTGCTGCCAGTGCGTCACCGAGTACTTCTCCTCCCACAGATCGTAACTCACGGCGAAGCGCGCCGAAGCGCGGCGGCGCGGCGCGACGCGCGGGTTGGTCCACAGCGTCACCTGAAAATCGAAGAACACCGTGGCGCCGTTGCGCAGGCGCTCCAGCGGTCGGCCCGTGAGAAACGAGAATCCGGGCGCGGTGAAGCGCAGCGCGCCGGCATCCAGGCGCACGGCCAGGGCGTCGCTCAACAGCATCAGCGGCGCCAGCAGGCACACGACAATCGTGGCGGGCGCCCACGACAGCCGGATTGTTCTCAGAAGTTCACCCCCGCGATGACCATCGGCTCGGCGCGACCCTCGCGCAGCGGGAACGCGACCAGGAGCCAGGCGCCGTCGTGGCCGAGTCCCACGCCGATCGACTGGCGCAGCTTCGATTTCCGCGGGCGATCCCACACGCTGCCGACGTCGTAGACGGCGCGGAACCAGCGGTACTTGTAGTCGAGCGAGCCGTGCGCGACGCGGTCGCCGCCGAGCGGCGCGACGTCGAAGCGGTTCCAGCCGCGCAGCGTGCGGCTGTTGCCCAGGACGAAGCGCTCAAACAGCGGCGCGCTGCCGTGGATCGACCCGGCCAGGAAGCTGGCGGCGACCGTTTCATGGCGGCCGCGGAACGTATAGGTGGCGTCGACGAAGTGCCGCGTGTAGACGAAGTCGGAATCGAGCGAGCGCGTCGCGGCGCGGATCCCGTAGCCGGCTTCGACGCGGTGGCGCTGCCCGGGGGAAGGCTCCCACCGGCGATCGAGGCGCAGAGATCCGATCGCGGCGGTGGAAGCCTCCGTTCGGGCAGTGGGGAACTGTGTCTCGAATCGCTGCAGGCTGATGCCCGCGGTCATCGATAGCCCCGAGACCGGCGTCACGACTACGGCCGGACGAAATTGAAATCGCGTGCGGTAGATTCCGGGAACTTCGGGCGCCTCGTCGAGCGCCAGTTGCGTGGCGCGAGTCCACTGCGCGCGCCAGCTTTCGAGATCGAACTTGAAGGCCAGGCGGTCGCCGGCGAGTCCGCCGCGCTCGAAGCCGCCGCGGATTCCGGAGTAGCGCTCGAGCAGTTCGTCGTTGTCGCTCAGGATGCCGAAGCTGAGGGCGTTGCCTCCGCTGTTCAAGCGCGCGTCCAGGCCATAGGTGAAATTGTTCTTGCTGTGGTAGATCAGCCGCGGCACGGCGACGTCGTTCTTTCCGCCGCGCCCGAACGAAGGCTCGAAGCGCACCTGCACGTGCTCGGGCTTGTCGCCGCGCGTGACCTTCATGGTCACCATGCGGGCGTGCAGCTCGCGGCGGATGCGCCGGCCGATGGCGCTGAGCGCTTCGTGATCGAAGCGGGCGCCGACGAGCCGGTTCATCTCCTCGGCGAGCTCGTCGCTGATCTTGTGTTTTCCCGGCGGGACGATCTCAACGCTTTCGACCGTGTACCGGGAGTTGACGTTGGCAGCCGGCTCACGGTCGCCGGCCGCCAACTGTGCCGCGCCCAGCATCAGGAGGAGAGCCGTTCGGATCATACGCGAGGTCGATATGCAGGCCGCGTGCCAGTCGCTATCCGGTTGAGGGCGTTACCCCGGCGGCGGCGGCGACTGTGAACCGCCGTCACGGGTGGTCGCCGTGGGATCACGCATGATTCCGGCGGCGGCGGCCTTTCGCTTCCCCCATTCGACGAGGCGGTGAATCGGAGGATAGAAGTCGGCCAGGATGATGAGGCCGGGGATGATGAACAGCCAGCCGGGCAGGATCGGCAGGATCAGGCCGGCGAGGCCGATCATCAGCAGGCCGACGCCGCTCACGAAGCGGAGGATGCGCTTCACCGATACCAATATAGATAAACGCCGGGGGAGCAGGTTGCGTTCCACGTGGAACATCGGGGACCAGGTGTGTTCCACGTGGAACATCGGGGAGCAGGTGCGTTCCACGTGGAACATTCGGGGGAAACTCCGGTCACGTTGGACGCGGACATTTATTCGCCGCGATTTCATGGGTTTGGCGCGACGCCGGGGGAGCGCCCCGGGGCGCGGGCCGAGAATCGTGTCGAGGTGAGACGCCATGCCGCCTGAGTTGGTGATCGAGAAACTGACGCGCGTGTGGTCGGAGAAGCGCGAGCGCGAGATCGCCGTACGCGTCGAGTACAGCATCGAGGACGGCGACTGCCGCCTGATTCACCTGATGCGCATCGAGGAGCTGGATTGAAGGCGCCCTACCGCGCGCGGCGCGCCGAAGCGGTCACGCCCGAGGAGGTGAACTCGAAGCGGACCAGCCATCGTCCCGCGGCGCCGGGGACGAATTTCCAGCGCGCGGCGGCGCGCTCGGCCTGGGCCGCGAAGTAGCGGCTCGGCCCGGCGGACTCGAGCGACGTCCCCGTCACGCCGCCCGATTCATTCACCACCACCCCGACGCTCACGCGGATCTTGCCGCTGACCGTGCGCAGACTCTCGGGCGCGACGTCGGGCATCGCGCGGGAGACGACCGCCTCGGTGTCGGAGGGCGTGGACGCCGCAGGCTCGGCGGCGGGCGGCGGCTCGGGTTCTCGCGCCTTACGATCGGCGCGCTGCGGTTCGGGTTCCGGCGATTTGCGGCCGGCGCGCGGCTCCGTCCTGGTCCGCGGTTCGGGCGGCGCCGAGGGCGCGGGCGGCGGCGGCGACTGCACGGGAACGGGTAGTTTGGCCTCCTCCGGAGGCGGAGAGGCAGGCTCCACCGGCGGCTCGCTCTGAAATCGCGGCACGATGAGCACGGCCGCCACCAGCGCCGTCACCAATCCGCCGATGACCGCAAACCGCACCGCGCGCGCGCCGCGCGCCGGGCGAAGCGCCGCCGGGTTGAGATGCTGTCGAACGGCGTGGAGCGTCCAGCGCTCCTTGGGGTCGGCGGCCCGGCAGCCGCGCACGACCTCGGCGAACGGCTCCGGAGGCTCGACGGCGTGGAACGCCGCCGAGATGAGTCCTCCGAGCGACCAGACGTCGGAGGCCGGCGAGGCCGCGGCATCGGGAGGCGCGTCCGCGCCGGCGGGCAGCTCCTCGCCGAATCGCACGACGTTATCGGCGCTCAACTTGAGAACGTCGGCGACGGCGAGCACGTTCGAGGGCGCCAGGCGTCCGTGCGCCAGGCCGCGCGAATGCAGGTGAGCGAGCGCCTCCAGGCAGGGGCCGACGAGATCCTTCACTTCGGCGGGCGCGAGCGGGCGCGCGGCGAGTGCGTCGGCGAGAACGTCGTCGGCGCACTCCATGGCGGCGAACAGCATCTCGCGGCCGCCCAGGACGGCGCGTCCGATTCCGGCGATGCCGATCAGGTGCGGGTGCGAAACCTGGCTGGCCCGCTCCCAGCGCGCCAGCACGCGCGCGGCGTCCTCGCGAGCCACCAGGAGCTTGATGGCGCAAGGCCGCGGCTCTTCCTTCCGCGATGCGCGATAGACGGCGCTCGACTCGGTGGCGCCCAGGAGGCGTTCCAGGCGGTAGACGCCGTTGACGGTAGAACCTTCCAGTTGCAGCCAGTCGGCGCTCAAGGCGTTCACTCCTGACGGGCGGCCGGCGCGCGGGCGGCGGACCAGGCGGCCTGGCCCCGGCGCCGCGTCACCGAATGTCCATCACGAAGATGTTGCCGCGGGTCTCGGTCCGCTCGTAGATCATCCGCTCGCCCTTCGGCGACCATTCAGGATATCGCACAAACGCGCGCGGCGAGGCCAGATTCGTGAGCCGCTCCTGGCGGCGCGTGGAGCGGGAGATCCAGAAGACGTTCCAGACGCCGTCGCGCAGGCCGGCAAAGGCAAGCCGATCGTCGCCGGGCGACCAGCTATACACCCAGCTATGGGCGGGTTCCCGGGTGAGCTGCTCGATCTTTCCGCCCGAGGCGGGCAGCACCGCCAGGTAGGTCTCGTCGCCGCGGCGGCGCTCGACCGCGATCCACTTGCCGTCGCGCGACCAGGTGGCGTAGCCGATGGACTCGCCAGGGGGAGTGAGCGATTTCTCTTCGCCGGAGACCAGGTCCATCCGGTAGAGGACCATTCGGCCGTCTTCATTCCTGTGATAGGCCGCGTGCCGGCCGTCGGGCGACAGGCGCGCGCGCACCCGCTTGAGGCCGGCCGGTCCGGCGAATATGCGCTCCTGTCCGGTATCGAGCGACGTCATCCAAAGGCGGTGGCCGCCGTCCCGGTTGGAGCCGTAGACGACGGCGCGGCCGTCCGGCGTCCAATTGGGAAGGTAATCGGCGAACGGATGCGTGGTGACCGGGCGCGGATCGGCGCCCTCGACGCCGATGGTCCAGATGTCGCCGAGGATGCCCTTACGCCGCACGTAATAGGCGATGCGCGAGCCGTCGGGCGAAATCGCAGGCAGGGAATTGCGCACGCTGGTGTCGGCGGTGACGGCGCGGGGCGGACCGGTGGGCAATCCCGTGACGGGCGAGAGCGGCAGCGATTCCAGATTGCTCGACATGGTGGTCAGCGCGAAGGCGAGGCGCCGGCCGTCGGAGGAAACCGCCAGGTCGCGCGCGTAGCTGACGCCCGGCCAGTAGAACTGCGCGGGCGGGCCGGTGGGGCGCATGGCGGCGGAGTCGAGCGGCATCCGCCAGACGCCGGACTCTCCGACGGGCGAGTAGTCGGCGAAGTAGAGGGCGCCGCCGCCGGGCGCGAGGCGGGCGCTGAGGAGGAGGCTGGCGGCGCTGTGGATGGAGTGGCGCGCGCCGGAGCTCAGGTCGACGCAGGCCAGCTCGGAGACGAAGCCCGGCACCAGGTGATCGATGAAAACGATGCGGCGGCCGTCGGCGCTCCAGATTGGGGCGCTGTGCGCGGCGCCGTGCGGGCCGGGCTGGGTGACCGCCCGCGCATCGCCGCCGGCGGACGGCGCGACCCAGATACGCGATTCGCCGCCGGGCGCGAGGTCGGGAAGCGCCAGCGAGTAGGCGCGCTCGCCCCGAAAGGCGATGCGCGATCCGTCGGGCGACCAGGCCGGGGCGGAGCCGAACGAAGACACGCGCCTGGGGAAGCCGCCCAGCGCCGGCACGACGTGGATGCCGCCGCGCGCCAGGGAATGATAGGCGATGTACTGCCCGTCGGGCGACCAGGCGGGCTGGATATTCTGTCCGCCGTCGGAGGTGATGGCCACTTCGCGCCCTTCGAGAGCGAGCGGGCGCAGATAGATTTCGAAGCCGCCTCCGCGATCGGTGGCATAGGCGATGGAGCTTCCGTCGGGCGAGAAAGTCGGCCCGAAGTCGAGGCCGGGCGAAGCGGTCATCTGGGTGGTGCGCGAGCCGTGCTTCCGGGCGGCGGGGGGCGGCGCGCGGTCGAGCAGCCGCCATGCGCCCAGGCCGGCGGCGGCGAATCCGAAGGCGGCGACCAGGACGGCGACGGTCCAGCGGCGCCGGGCCGGCGAGCCGGGAGGGGGCACGGACGGCTCGGGCACGACCTCGGCGATGAAGCGGTAGCCGACGGTCGGGACGGTCTCGATGTAGCGCGCCTGCCGGGCGTCGTCGCCGAGCGCCTTACGCAACTGCGCGATGACGCGGGTGAGGGCGTTGTCGGTAACAAAAGCGTCGCTCCAGACGGACTGGAGAAGCTCCTCCTTAGGCACCACTCGGCCGCGGTTCTCCACCAGGAACAGCAGCACGCGCAGGGACTTAGGCTCCAGGTCGAGGGCGCGTCCGGCGCGGAAGGCGGCGAGCGCGGCAGGGTCGATGCGGATGTCGCCGAAGGAAAACGGCAGGACGGCGGTGGCGCTCACGGGGCTTCCCACATGATTGATACGCGAAACATCACGTCTTCGTCACGACCATCACGGGGGTGGCAGGCCAGTATCGGGCGTGGTCGCGATAATTTTGGTGATGGTACAGGCGCAGGTGGCGGCGGGGGGACCGCTCCCTCTGGTCGCGGCTCGGTTACGAACGGCGGGGATACGGGCGGGTGCGCCGGTGGTGGAGGCGTGGGTCGGCGGAAGCGGGCCGCTGCGGATGCGGGTCGACACGGGGGCGCAGTCGAGCGTGTTGTCGCCGGAGGTGGTGGCACGGGTGGGGCTGAGTGCGGCGTGGCGTGTCGAGGTGGTGACGGCGGCGGGATCGCGGATCGCGCCGGCAGCGGAGACGGAGATCGCGCTGGGCGGGGAGACGACCCGGGCGGAGGTGCTGTTCTACGATCCGGGGCCGGGAGTGGACGGGATTCTGGGACAGAACGCGCTGTCGCGGTGGAATTACGTACTGGACTGGGAGAGCGGAGCGATGCGGGTGGTTCGGGGCGAGGACGGCGAGCCGACCGGCGAGCGCGTTCCCTTCGACGTTGTGGAGGGTCGAATGCTGTTGAGCGTCGGGCTACCGGGCGAGCGGAGAAGAATGGTCCTCGATTCCGGCGCATCGCACGTGGTGCTGTTCGGCGGGAGCCCGGCGGGCGGCCGCGTCCAGGGACGGCTGGAGACGGGGACGGGCGTGGCGGAAGTGGACGTCGTGCGGCTGGCGAGGGTGTCGGCGGCAGGGCGAAGTTTTCGAGGCGTGATTGCGGCTGTGGCACCGGCGAAGGGCCGCGCGGAGGGAGGGCTGCTGCCAGCCTCGATGCTGGGGACGTTCTACGTGAACAATACGAGGCGATACCTGGTGTTAGCGTCTGGCATTGAGAATGCCTGTACTGTGCCAGACCGCTCGCTCACGCTCGCGGCTCCGTAACGGAGCGGTCATCCTTAGACAATTACGACGCCATGCTTAGCGGCGCAGCACGACCAATTGAACGAATAGGCGCAGGAGCTGTCCGAAGGTCACTGCCAGCGAGCGCAGGCGGAAGAACTGCGACCGGCCGTGAACGCGGGGATAATGGTGCACGCCGACCTCGACGACGCGGCAGCCGCTGAGCTCGAGTTTCCGGACCAGCTCGACGCAAATCGTGCCGCTGGTGGACGTGAGGCGGATGGTTTCGAGCAGGGAGCGGCGCACGAGGCGGAAATCGCAGTCGATGTCGCGGATGCGGATGCGGAACAGAAGGCGCGCGAAGCGGTTGTAGACCGAACCGATCCAGATGCGGTGCCAGGGATCCTGGCGCTGGAGCTTGTAGCCGTTGACGAGACCGACGCCGGGCGCCATCTTCTCCAGCAGCAGGGGCAGCTCGCGGACGTCGTACTGTCCGTCGCCGTCGGTGTAGAAAACCAGCTCGCGGGTGGCGGCGGCGAATCCGCTGCGCAGGGCGCCTCCATATCCGCGATTCTCCGGGTGCGTGAGGACACGGAGCCGCTCGCCGAATTCGCGCTGGAGGGCGGCCAGCACCTCGGCGGTGTTATCGTGGCTGCCGTCGTTTACGACGATGACCTCGAAGTCGGCGGCGTGTTCGGAGAGTACGGCGAAGGTGGTGGCGATGAGAGAAGGCAGCGAGGGAGCGTCGTTGTAGGCGGGAAAAAATACGCTGATGCTGGAGCTGGTCACCGAATTAAGAAAGCTCCAGATTATCTCACAAGCCCGGACCGGGCGTCCGGAAAGTTTGCCGGCAGACTGGTCATCGTCGATGTGCCGCCGCGCGGATGGCGCCCCCCGGTGCCCTCCGCGCGACGGTCGACGAACCTCCAAGTAACAGCCCGCAGAGCGGAGCGCGGCGGCGGCGTTACCGATCAGATTTGAAGGGTGCCGCCGCGCCCTTTGCGGGCTAGCTAGTCGGAGGAGGCGGATTTCGCCGCGCCGGACGCTCTCCCCTTCCCTCCGCCTTTGCCGGTGGCGCGCTTTCTGGCCTCGAGGAGCCAAGCCGGAGGCCGGCCGCGGCGGCGTCCGCGCCCCCGCGCTAGCCGCTCCAGTACCAGAATGGCCTCCTCAATTGACTCTCTCTCCTGACGCAACTCCGTCAGCATTTTTGTAGTGTCCATTTTTTCTCCTGATGGTTAGGTCGTTGGTTCTTGTTCCGGAATCGGAACAGTGGTATCGGTTCCAAAAATTGGTCCCCTCTCTTTGTACCTCATCCTTTCAACACTTTCAAGACTCTTGTTACGATTCCGGAACAGATAGCAACCGGAGAACGGGATTTGCCGCTTTCCAGACCCCGGCGGGACAGGCGGTTTCAGGCGCCCGCACGCTGCCTTTTCCAGCGAAAATAGAACGGCAATCCCAGGATAATCAGCAGCAGGCCGCCGATCGACTCGCGCGGGGACTTCATGAGCGTGGCCGCGATGAGAGCGGCCGCGACGAGCACAAAAAGCGCCGGAACGACCGGATAACCGAGGGTCCGGTAGGGGCGCTCCATTTCCGGCCGGCGGCGCCGCAGCACCAGCACCGACGCGGCCGCCATGCCGTATAAGATCCAACTGGAAAATATGACGGAAGTGAAGAGCTGATCGTAACGGCCCCCGACAATCATCAGGATGGCCGCCCAGGCGGCCAGTCCGAAAATGGCCACCGAGGGGGTGTGGTGAGTCGCGTGAACGCGTCCGAAGGCGGAGAAGAAATACCCGTCGCGAGCCATGGCAAAGGGGATGCGCGAGCCCGCCAGGATGGAGCCGTTGAGGGCGGCGAATATGGAGATCATGGCGGCGACGCTGACGAGATCGGCTCCGGAGGCGCCGGCGATGCGGCGCATCATTTCGGCGGCGACGCGGTCGCTGGCGGCGACCTCTGGCCCACTGAGAATGTAGAAGTAGGCCACGTTGGTGAGCAGGTAAATGGCGATGACCGCGAGCGTGCCGCCGATCAGGGCGATGGGGAGATTTCGCTGCGGCTGACGAATCTCGGCGGCCACCATGTTGACGTTGTTCCAGCCGTCGTAGGCCCAGAGCGCGGCCACCAGGGCGGCGAAGAAGCCCGTGACGCCGACGGGAATTTCCAGGCCGGCGCTGTAATTCGCGGTGGATCCGGCGCCCGAAGCCAGTCCGGCGACAATAATGCCGGCGATGAGGGCGACCTTCAGCGCGGTCACCGCCACCTGCACGCCTCCGCCGACTTTGACGCCGAAATAATTGATGACCGCCAGCGTCAGGATCACGCCGATCGCCAGGAGCTGGCCGGAGCGGACTTCCAGGCTTTCCAGGCCAAATGGCATGGGTATCTTCTGGATCACTTGTTCCAAACCCGGCAGAAAATTGGCGAGGTAAAGATAGAACGCCGTCGCCAGGGTGGCCACGGAGCCGCTTCGGGCGACCCACATTTGGGTCCAGCCGTAGAGGAATCCCCAGAACGGTCCGTAGGCTTCGCGCAAATAGACGTACTCGCCGCCGGCCTCGGGCAGGGCGGCAGCCAGCTCGGCGTAGGTGAGTGCGCCGGCGAGCGACAGCAGGCCACCGAATATCCAGACGGCGAAAACCATTTCGGGGGAGCCGACGTTCTGGATCATGGTCTTCGGCACCAGGAAGATGCCGCTACCGATGACGGTGCCGACGACGATGGCGATGGCGGGCCAGAGGCCGAGTTCGCGGCGCAGCTCGGCGGTGTTCATGAGTCCGCTCCCTTTGGTCGCGGCTCTGTTGCGGATGGCCGCGGGTCGGTTGGTGTGGATGGTCGAAGGTCGGCCGGTGTGTACGAAAGGGCGAGGCCGGTGGCGAAGGTGGCGGCGCTGCCGATGAGGACATACCAAGTCCAGGCGATGGGGGTCGCGGCCTTCACGTAGATCATCACGGCGAGGCCGGCGACCATGCCGGCCATGGCGGCGCGCTCGCCGACGCGGCGGGTGAGGAGGCCGAGCAGGAACACGCCCAGCAGCGAGCCGTAGATGATCGAGGCGATCGAGAGGCCCGCCTGGAGCACGGAGCCGACGTGTCGCGAGAGCCATCCGATGGCGAACAGCACCACGCCCCAGACCACGGTCATTCGGCGAGCGAGCCGCAGGTAGCCTTCTTCGGTGCGCGGGCGGCGGCGCAGGGTCTCGATGGGCTTGAAGAAATCCATCACGGTGGTGGAGGCGAGCGAGTTAAGCGCCGCGCTCAGGTTGGACATGGCGGCGGCGAGCACGGCCGCCATCACCAGTCCGGCGACGCCGGCCGGCAGGTGCTCCCAGATGAAGGCGGGATAGATGCGGTCGGCGGGTTTGGGCGGGGGGGCGCCGGTGGAGCCGTAGTAGACGTAGAGCAGGACGCCGATGACGAGGAACAGCGAGAACTGGAAGAAGATGACGAACCAGCTCGCCAGCAGCGCGGCGCGGCTTTCGCCGAGCGACTTCGCGGCGAGAAGCCGCTGGACCATGAGCTGCTCGGTGCCGTGACTGGCGGTGGTCAGCAGGCAGCCGCCGATGAGGCCGGCCCAGAAGTTGAAGGTTCGCGAGAAGAACTCCATCGACCAGGAGAAGCGGAAGTCGAAGAGCGCGAACTTGCCGGCGGCGGAGGCGACGTCGACCACGTGCGGCCAGCCGCCGGGGATCTCGGCGAGGATGACGAAGAAGCTCAGGATGGCGCCGGCGACGTAGAGGAACATCTGCACGACGTCGGTCCAGATGACGGCGGTCATGCCGCCTTCGAAGGTGTAGAAGAGAGTGAGGGCGACGATCAGAAGGATGGAGGCGACTTCGCCGGTGTCGAGGACGATGGAGACGACGATGGAGATGGCGAAGACGCGCACGCCTTCGGCGAGGGCGCGGAGGACCAGGAAGGTCCCGGCGGTGAGCCGGCGGATGCGCTCGCCGAAGCGGTTGCGCATCAGCTCGTAGGCGGTGTACATCTCGCCGCGGAAGTAGTGGGGCAGGAACAGCACCGAGATGACGACGCGCGCGAGCAGGTATCCGAAGACGACCTGGAGGAATCCAAGATTGCCGTTGAAGGCGAGCGCCGGGGTGCCAATGACGGTGAGAGTGCTGGTTTCGGCGGAGACGATGGAGAATCCGATGGCCCACCAGGGGGCGTTGCGGCCGCCGAGGAAGTAGTCCTTCAGCGACTTTTGCGATTTCCGGAAGCGCGCGCCGAACCAGGTGATGGCGACGAGGTAGACGAGGATGACGCCCAGGTCGAGGAATCGCATCCGGAAGCGGGGATTCTAACACGATTGGCGGGAACAAACTCCGGCTGGCGCGCATCTATGGCGTTGGAGGCTCGGCGGTAGTGTAGCCGAAGGTTGCGGCGGCATGGCGATTCCGGTATACTCCGCAAATGCCCGAACGCGAGCGGGCCCTGGGCGAGCGTGTCATTTCTCTCGCACCAACCGCACGCGTCCATACTTGTTAATACGAGGAGGCGACTAGCCGTGGCGCGTTCCCGAATCATATTGTTCGCAGCATTCGCATCGGTGGCGACGCTCAGCCTACTGGGACAGGCGGCGACCGAGGCGCCCAAAGCGCAGGGTCCCCAGTTCAAGGATCGCGCCGAGTACGACCTCTACGAGGGGGCCCGCACCACGCTGGGCAACGCCGGCGAGGCCAAGAAGCGGCTCGACATATTAAATCAGTGGAAAGAGAAGTACCCGCAATCCGACTACGACCTGACGCGGCGGCAGATGTACGTCACGACGTACCAGCAGCTCGGCCAGGCCGAGGAGATGTGGAACGCCTGCAAGGATCTGCTGGCGGCCGATCCGAAGAACTTCACGGGGCTGTACTTCCTGACGCTGCTGGTCAAGAGCATGGGGAAGACGGATCCGGACAGGCTGGACACCGGCGAGAAATCGGCGCGGGCGCTGCTGCAGGTGATCGAGACTCCGCCGACGGGAGTGGCCGCGGCCGAGTGGGACAAGCAGAAGCCGCCGATCCAGATCGCGGCGCACACATCGCTGGGGTGGATCGCGATGCAGCGAAAAGACAACGCGGCCGCTGAGAAGGAATTCGTCAAGGTGCTCCAGATGAATCCGGGCAACGGGGAAGTAAGCGTGTTTCTCGGCACTGTCATCAGCTTGCAGAAGGATCCGAGCCGCTATTCGGAGATCCTGTTTCACTTCGCCCGGGCCGGGCACTACGACGGCCCCGGGGGCCTCCAGGCGCCGGGCCGTCAGACCTACCAGGGGTACTTCGAAAAGGCCTACAAGAACTTCCACGGCGACGACAAGGCCGGGATGGCGGAAGTGGTCCAGGTGGCCAAGTCCGCCGCCTTCCCTCCAGCCGGCTTCCGGGTGAAGAGCCTTGCCGAGATCATGGCCGAGAACGAGGAGAAGTTCAAGGCCCAGAACCCCATGTTGTTCCTGTGGACCAACATTAAAAAGGCGCTCGAGGACCAGGCCGGAGGAGCCGGCTATTTCGAACAGATCAAGGGTTCCCTGATGCCCGGCGGCGCCGGGGACGTGAAGAAGTTCAAGGGCACCATCATTTCCACCAAGCCTGTGGCCCGACCCAAGGAGGTCGTCGTCGGCATCACGTCGGCCGACACTCCGGAAGTGACCCTGCGGCTGGACACGGCCATGACGAGCAAGGCCGACCCGGGCACCGTGATCGAGTTTGAGGGCGTGGCAGTCGAGTTTGTCCGCGAGCCATTCAACCTGACCTTCGACGTGGAGAAGGAGCAGATCGTCGGCTGGCCGGCCCCTCCGCCGCCCGTCAAGAAGGCGCCGGGCAAGGCCGCGGGCACCGCGAAGAAGAAGGGTTAACCGGACCAGCGCCGGGCGAATGAGCGTCCTCACGCTGGTGCGCCACGGCCAGGCCTCCTATCTCGAAGCCGACTACGATAAGCTCTCGCCGCTCGGCGAGGAGCAGTCGCGGCGGCTGGGCGACTACTGGCGGCGTCACGGCGCGACCTTCGACGCGGTCTTCTGCGGCCCGAGGAAGCGCCACCTCCGCACGGCCGAAATCGCGGCGGGCGACGGCTGGCCCGCGCCGGTGGTGCTCGACGAGCTGGACGAGTATCCCGCGATGGAAGTGATGTCGGCGTTCCTGCCGGCGCTCGGCGAGCGCCATGCTCGCGTGCGCGAGCTGGCGGCGGAGCTGGCCGCGGCCAACGGCGGAGCGGCGCGCATCCGATGCGCCGACCGGCTGCTCAAGGAAGTCACCGAACGGTGGGCCGCGGGCGAGGTGTCGTCGCCCGAGATCGAGTCGTGGGACGCCTTCTGCGAGCGCGTGCGCCGCGGGGTGGACACGATGCGGGCGAGGGCGGGCAAGGCGTCGCGCGTGGTGGCGTTCACCTCGGGCGGTCCGCTGGCGGCGACGGCGAAGATCGCGCTGGGGCTGACGCCGCGCGCCACGCTGGAGCTGACCTGGAGCCCGCGCAACGGCGCGCTGGCGGAATTCCTCTTCTCGGGCGACCGATTCTCGCTCAGCTCCTTCAACACGCTGCCGCACCTGGACGACCCGGCGCTATGGACCTACCGGTAGATCCTAACGTCACCGCGCCGGTGCGGCAAGGCGAGGAGATCGACGCGGCGCGGCTGGTCGAGTACTTGCGCTCGCTCGGAGGGGAGTTCGCAGGCGCCGTCGAGGTGGAGCAGTTTCCCTCGGGACACTCGAACCTGACGTACCTGGTGCGCGCCGGGGCGCGCGAGATGGTCTTGCGCCGGCCGCCGTTCGGTAGCAAGGTGAAATCGGCACACGACATGTCGCGCGAGTATCGGGTGCTGTCGCGCCTCCATCCTCTCTATGCGCCGGCGCCGAGGCCGATCGCCTACTGCGACGACGACGCCGTGGTGGGCGCGCCGTTCTACCTGATGGAACGGCGGCGCGGACTGGTGATTCGCAAGGAGGTTCCGGCGGAGCTGGCGTCGCGGCCCGCGACACTGCGGCGCGTGGCGGAAGCGCTGATCGCGAACCTGGGCGCGCTGCACGCCATCGACCTGGATGCGACCGGACTGAGGGAACTGGGCAAGCCTGAAGGCTACGTGCGGCGCCAGGTGGAGGGCTGGACGAAGCGCTGGAACGACGCGCGCACCGAGGAGGTCGCCGATGTCGAGGAGGCCGCGCGATGGCTGGCGGCGCGGTTGCCGGCCGAGTCCGGGGCGTCGCTGATCCACAACGACTACAAGCTCGACAACGTGATGCTGGACCCGCGCGACCCGTCGCGCATCGTGGCGGTGCTCGACTGGGAGATGGCGACGGTGGGAGACCCGCTGATGGATCTGGGCACGGCGCTGAGCTACTGGGTGGAGGCGGGCGATCCGGAGGAGTTCCTATCGCAGCGGCTGGCGCCGACGGCGCAGCCGGGTTTCCTCTCGCGTCGGGAAGCGGCGGAGCATTACGCGCGGGCGACGGGGCGCGACCTCTCGAACATCGTCTACTACTACGTGTTCGGGCTGTTCAAGACGGCGGTGATCATCCAGCAGATCTACTATCGCTGGGTGCACGGCCACACGCGGGACGAGCGCTTCGGCGCCTTCGGGGCGATGGTGGCGGCGCTGGCGCGGCAGGCGGCGCGGTCGGCGGAGAGGGGTGAGGTGTAGGGAGCGGGGCTGGGAGGCCCCGTGCGGCGCTGGAGCGCCGCCTCACCGGAGCGCGTGCGCTACCCTGAAGGAAGAGGTATTCCTTCCATGCGCGGCCTTCTCGGGCTGACTTTCGCCTCGATCCTTCCCGCATCGGCAGCCATCACGCCGTTGCAGTGCGTCATCACCGCCGTGCCGACCACGGTCCGACTCGAGGGACTCTCCGAACGGCTCGGCGACATCAATCTCCAATGCACGGGCACGCCGGGCGGCGACGTCCAAGGCGTCCTGAACATGTTCCTGGGCGCGAACATCACCAACCGGCTTTCGGCGAACGGCACGCTGGACGTGGTGACGACGGTCGACCTGGGCGCGGGACCGGTATCGGCCTCGGCGATCGCGCGACCGCTCACGATCAGCTCGCTGGTGCTGGAGAACATCACCTTCACGATGCCGGCCAGCGGCACGGTGCAACTGCGCATCGGGAATCTCCGGGTCGCGGCCGGACAGCAGGGCGCGGTGCGGCCGATTCAGGTCTTCCTGGCATCGAGCGGCACCAGCTCCATCCAGGTGCAGAACAACTCGCCGACCATCGGCATCGCGCAGCGCAGCCTCTACCTGGGAACCAGCTCGACGTCGATCGTGTGTTCGGGCGCGCTGCTGCCCGCCGACACTTCCTTCTCCGAACTGGTGCTGTTCGGCGCGCGCTTCTTCACGGCGCGAATCACCGAGGGCTTCTCCGACGCCTTCGAGAAGCGCCAGCCCATGACCGACACCGGCGTGCGGGTGATCCTGCGATACTCCGGCTTCCCGGCGGGCGCGCGGCTGTTCGTGCCCGACGTGGTGGCGGGATCGAACGCGATGGAGCCGACGTCGGCGGGCGACTTCGGACTGGTGGGCGCGGGCGGCAAACACGCGCCGGGAGGGGAAGGCTCGCTACTGCTGGCGCGCGTGCGCGACGCCGATGCCGGAGGAGCGGGGGGCACGGTGGTCTACACGGTCCCGCCGCCGGGGTCGGGCGTGTTCGCCTTCAACACCACCGCCGAGATCGAACTGGTGAACGGGGCCGGCTACGCGGTCTACGAGGTGGTGGACTCCAGCCGCTTCGCGCTGGAGATCGCGCAGATTCCGACCTTCGCCGGCATTCTGCCGACCGATCAGCCGGCCATCGGACGCCTGCGCGTCACCTACGCGGCGTTGTCGTCGCTGGCCGAGCCATCGGCCACCGCGCCCATACCGCGTTTCGCCGACCTGACGCCGCCGCCCGACTGCGAGGCCGTGGGCGACTGCGCGGCGACCTATTATCCGAAGCTGGCGACCGATAATCCGAACCTGAATTTCTCGATAACCGTCGACACGCCGTTCCATAATCGTTATCTCGACATCAAGAATACCGGGGGCGGCGTCCTGAACTGGACGGCGAGGGTCCAGTATCGCAGCGGGAACGGCTGGGTGCGGCTGTCGCCGAACTCCGCGGCGGGGCCGGTGTACATGCGCATCGACGTGACGCCGAACGGAATGGGCGTGGGGCGGTACGAGGCGGACCTGATCATCGACGCGGGGCCGATCGGCGGGCAGAGGTCGCACCCGATCACGATGGAGCTGCGGGCCGCGCCCTCGCCGCCGCCACCTCCGCCGCCGCCGCGGCGTGCGCCGTCGGTCGCCGGGATCGCCAACGCGGCGACGATGCTGCCGGGTCTGCTGGTGCCGGGGTCGCTGGCGGTGATTCGTGGGGCGGACTTCGCGGATTCGGGCGTGATCGTGACCTTCGACGGGACGATCGCGCCGGTCGTGCAGTCGAGCGCCACGCAGATCCGGATTCTGGTTCCGGCGGAACTGGTAGGGCGGGGCTCGGCGATGATGGTGGTGATCGCCGGGGGAGTGGCGAGCGCGCCAAGCGCCGAGACGCTGGCGGTGGCGTCGCCGGGCGTGTTCCCGGGCGCGGTGCTGAATCAGGATTACAGCGTGAATGACGCCGGGAATCCGGCGCTGGTGGGGACGACGCTCCAGGTGTTCGCGACGGGCCTGCCGCTGAGCGCCGCCGGGCGCATCGTCGCGCAGATACACGATCGTGCGATCGACCCGGTGCCTTTCGGCGGTCCGGCGCCGGGGCTGGATGGGTATCAGCAGGTGAACGTGACGATTCCCGGCGACCTGCCGGCGATGACGACCGAGATTCTGGTGTGCGGGGTCGCGCACTCGGACGGTCGGAAGGTGTGCAGTCCGGCCGTGCCGGTGACGCTGCGGAAGTAAGGTAGTGAAGAATGATCTGGCCGCAGAGGAACGCAGATAAACGCAGATAGGACAAGGCCTCGCGCCGCTGACTCGGTGACGACGCAAAAGCTGGCGGCGCGGTCAAAAAGACAATCGAATTTTTAGGCTATCCTCTCCACTTTTTCCCCGGGGTGGAGCGCTATAGTAATGGGGAGGTGCAACCCATGCGGCCATGGATGCTTCGAATGGCGCTGCTGGCGGCGATGTCCGCCGCGTACGCGCAGACGCTGACAGTGGTCGGCTTCAACGTGGAATCGGGCGGCGCACAGGTGCCGGTGCTGTCGCAGGCGGTGGGCAAGCTCCAGGGCGTCGACCTGTGGGGCTTCTCGGAGGTGAACGACCAGTCATGGCTGGACGCCTTCGTCAAGGCGGCGGCGGAGGGCGAGGGCGGCGCGACGTTCGCGGGCGTGCTGGGGACGACCGGGCAGAACGACCGGCTGGCGATCGTCTACAACTCGTCGAAGTTCGAGCTGGTGCGCTCGCTGGAGCTGCACCACATCAACATCCGGAACGCGGTGCGGTCGCCGCTGGTGGCGCACCTGAAGCTGCGCGCCGCGCCGCAGACCGAGCTGCTGTTCATGGTGAATCACCTCTATCGCGGCGACAACGAGGGCCGTCACCAGCAGGCGCGGCTGCTCAACGACTGGGGCCGGCAGCAGGCGCTGCCGGTGATCGCCACCGGCGACTACAACTTCGACTGGAACGTCAACGGCGGCGACACCGACCACGACCCGGGCTACGACTTCATGACGGCCGGCGACATCTTCCGCTGGGTGCGCTTCCCGGCACCGATGATCAAGACGCAGTGCAGCAACTTCAACAGCGTGCTGGATTTCGTTTTCGTCAGCGGCGCGGCGAAGCAGTGGAAGGCGGAGTCGTCGATTCTGTTCGCCAACGAGGCCAATTATTGCGACACCAGCCGCAACGGCAGCGACCACCGTCCGGTGATGGCGCGGCTGACGGCGACGGCCGTGGGCGGGCCGCCCGCGCCTCCCACGGGAGTCACGCGGCAGGACATACTGAACCGGATCGCGGCGCTGGAGAACGAGCTCAGGCAACTGCGCGC
>CAZEVY010000026.1:0-18498 GCA_964515555.1 uncultured Solibacteraceae bacterium
AGGATTCGCGTACCGCCGGGCCGCGGCTCCAATTCAACGTCCGGGCCGACATTCCATTCGCGTCAGTTCAAGCGATTCCGTGATGATCCACGCGCGGCTCGATCCGCCGCGCGCGCAGGTCGCGGATCAGAGCCACGAGCCGCTCGACGACGCCTTCGACGAAGCGGCGGCCCTTCTCGGCGGTGGCTTTCGTCGGATCGCCGAGCGTGCCGGTCTTCGAGTAGCGGCTGAAGAACTCCTGGAAGAAGACCGGAGACGGCCGCTCCAGGTCCCAGTAGAAGAACTCCGAGCTCTGCGCCGGAAAGTCGGGCCGCGCGAGGTCCATGCGGACCAGGTCGCCGCGCAGGTAGAGCAACACCGACGTCTCCAGCTCGCAGCCGTGCGCCATCCCACCGGGCCGCGCCGATTCCCTCAGTTCGGCGAACAGTTCGCGCGGCACGAGGTTCCACCACGGCGCCATCGCGCAAATCGCCTCGGTGCGATTGGTGATGTTGCGCGCCGCGACGTCGAGGAACGGGACGTTGCTGCCATGCCCGTTCACCAGCAGGATCTTCCGGAAGCCGTGATGCGCCAGGCTGCGGCCGATGTCCGTCACATAGCGCGTGAAGGTCTCGCCCTCCACGGCGATGGTGCCGGGAAAGTCGAGGTGGTGCTCGTTGAAGGCGTACGAGACCGCCGGCAGCAGAATGGCTTCCTCGGGAATCCTCTCCACGGCGCGGCGCGACATCTCCGAGGCCGTCACCACGTCGGTGGAGAGCGGCAGATGAGGACCGTGCTGCTCGATCGTCCCCACCGGCAGGACGGCGACGCGTTCGGCCGCGACGGCGGCGCGCACCTCCGGCCAGGTCAGCTCCTCGTAGCGGTAGTTGGTCATCGCGTTCACTCCTCGAGAAGGCGCAGCAGTTCGGGCAGCGCATGAAGCTGATCCACGTGATCGGGCGCCGAGTTGCCGGCGAATCCGAGCACCCGCAGACCGCCACGGCGCGCTTCGCTCAACTGCTGCATTCCCATGGGACCCCAGCGCAGCACGGCGCGCCGCGCGAGTCCCACGGCGCGCAGCAGATGGTCGGCCGTCTCCGTCGTGCTGGCGAACGTGCCCGGGAAAATCTCCGAATGCGTCACGACGAAGCGCTTCGCCCCGCCCGCCGCGTCGCGCGCCAGTTGCACGAATACGTCGAGGTCCTCTCCGGAGATCTGCGATTCGAGCGGACCGGGCTTGCCGTCGCGATAGCCGGCGTGCAGCCCGTCGACCAGCAGCACGGCGCGCACGCGGCCGTAGTTCTCCGGCCGCCGCAGGATGGCGCGTATCGCGCCGTAGCCCGCGCTCCAGGACGATAGCGTAATGCCGTCGAATCGCACGGCGGCCTTGGCTTCCGCCTCGGCGACGAGCGCGCCGAAGCTCCCCGGCTCGACGAAGGGCCGCGCGTAGGTCGACGATCCCGCTCCGAGATTCACGGCGATCGCGGCGCGACGCCCGCGCGCGGCGGCGGTCTCGGCGATCCACGCCGCGCCGTGGAAGTGCACCAGCAGGCGCGCGCGCGATTTCGGTTTCCATCGCGCGGGCAGGAACAGCGATCCCACGGCGAGCGGCTCGCGACGACCCCCGGGCCGCGCTTCGGGAAGCCGCGGGTGCCGCCGCGTGTGTTCGACCATCGGCGAGGGATTCTGCGGAAGCTGCGCGAGAGCCACCGACGCCAGGATGCAAACCAGGGCGAATCGCATTTACGGAGCCGTCGACGTCAGCCGCGTCTCGATCCACAGCAGGATCAGCAGCAGGAACACCATCGCCGAGCCGGCCAGCGGGAGGACCATCACGATCTGAATGTCCCACCAATCGGCCAGCAGTCCCTGTGTCCAGGGCGCGAAGAACCCGGCGGCCACCGCGAAGGAGAACAGTCCGTTGTAGAGGCCGGGCCGGTAGTGCGGAAAGCGGTGACCGATCTTCTCCACCACCAGCGGATAAATCATCGCGAATCCCCCGCCGACCAGCAGGATTCCCACGGCGGCGCCGAAGCGGTTGTTCGTCGAGATCAGAAACACCGACCCGAGCATCGCCGAGAGCGCGCTCCCCATCAGCAGTTTGCCGTGTCCCACGCGAGGCAGCAGCCATTGCGCCGCGCCGCGTCCCACCAGCAACGCCATCCAGTAGAGCGAAAGCATCTTCAGCGACGCCTCCGGACTGAGACCGATACGCTGCGTCAGGAACAGCGTCAGCCACCCGGCGATGGACCATTCGTTGCCGAACTGGAAGAACAGGATCAAACTGAACAGCACCGCGCCGGGACTTCGGAAGTCGCGCCAGGCCTGCCGAAGCGGCGGCTCGGACGGCACGGCGACCGCCTGGAAATCGCTGCGCCAATAGTGCGCCGTAAGGAATCCTGGAATCAGCGCCACCAGAATCAGGATGCTCGCGACCGTATAGACGTAGAAGGTCCCCGCGATCAGCATGGCCATGAGCAGGCAGCCGAGTCCGAACATCGCCCCGGCCAGGTTGACGGCCGCCGCGGGATTGTGGAGGTAACTCGGCGCGATGCAGTGAAACGCCGCGCTCGACAGCAATCCGGCCCCCACTCCAATGAGAGCCATACCCGCCGCACGCCAGCCCCAGTGCACCGGCGGAAGCGTCAGCGCCAGCCACAGGAAGGCCGCGCAGGAAAGTCCGCCGCCTGCAAGGAGGACGACGCGGATGCCCCTCTTCTTCCGCAGGAATGTGCCCGCCTTGACGGAGGCCAGGATACCCATGCTGACCGCCAGGAAGTAGTTCCCGACGATGGAGTATTCCGTCAGGAGATGGTATCCCCAGGCCGGCAGAATCGCACCGGGAAAGGCGAGGAGCATCCCGGCAAGGAAGAAGACGGAGAGCGCCTTTCGGGCCGTCGAGGCCTCCAGAGTAGGCGCGGACGCTGGAGTCCCGGGACGCGGTCCGGGAACCATCTGGTGTATTCTACCGCAGCGGCCCGAGGGCTATTCGAGCGCGGCCGCCGAATGTTCCACGTGGAACGTCTGGAGGCGGATCCCGAGCGGCCCCAAATGTTCCACGTGGAACGTACGGAGCACGAATCCTGGAATCGGGAGCGGCCTCAGCGGTCATATCCGGCAATTGGTAGTAACATCCCCTTAAACCATTGAAACCACAAGACCGTGGGGCTGGCAGGGCGATTGCAACGCTGAAGTGGGGTCCAATTCATACTGAGGTTTCTTCGCTTTCGGTGGGAGGAGCCTCCTCTGGGGAACAGCCCCGCCGGTCGATCGGCGGGGCTTCTTTTTTGAGCTTGGCGTGCGCGCGGTTCCCTTCCCTTGGCCGCCGATAAGCGCCGCGCTACCATATCTCTTTGAGCCTTTACGCACGGTGGCTGGACCGATGGGAGACCCGCCTCGCCACCGCCGACCAGAACCGGGTCGTCCGTCCGTTTGAATGGGGCCTGGATTGGCTCGGCGTTACGCAGAACGGGCACCCCGCGGCAGATCTAACGGGATTCGTGGGCGACGCCATCGCCGGGTCGGACGAGTTCTTCTCCTATCGGCCGGCGACTGGCTTCCGACTGGACGACCGTTTCCTGCGATTCACCAGCCCGATCGCGTCGCCGCACCCGGAGAACGACACCGTGCATGCCGCCTGGTTTCCGGCCCCCAAACCGGACGGCCGCGCCGTGCTGGTGATTCCGCAGTGGAACGCCGACGAGCGCAGCCACTGGGGATTGTGCGGGCTGCTGAACCGCTGCGGCATTTCGGCGCTGCGGCTGAGTCTCGCTTATCACGACCGGCGCAAGCCGCCCGAGACGGAGCGCGCCGACTACCACGTCTCGAGCAACCTCGGCCGGACAATCCAGGCGACCCGGCAGTCGGTAATCGACGCGCGCTGTTGTCTCGACTGGCTCTACGCCGAGGGGTACACGCGCGTGGGGATCTCGGGCACCAGCCTGGGGTCGTGCGTGACGTTTCTGGCGGCGGCGCACGATCGCCGCATTCGCACGGCGGTGTTCAACCACGTTTCGATGTACTTCTCCGACGTCGTCTGGACAGGCATCTCCTGCCGCCATATCCAGAAGACGCTGCACCCGGCGATGACGGCGGAGGATCTGCGCCGATACTGGTCGGTGATCAGCCCGGCGACGTATCTCGATCGGCTGCGCGGCCGCGACCTGATGAGCCTGCTGGTGTGGGGACGGCACGACACGACGTTCCTGCCCGAGTACTCGCGGCAGGTGGTGGAGAGCTTCCGCCGGCTGGGATACCGTCACCAGGAGGTCGAGCTGCCGTGCGGCCACTACACGGTCGGGCGGTTTCCGTTCTCGTGGTGGGACGGCTGGGCGATCTGCCGCTTCCTTCGCCGCTGGCTATAGGGGGCGGGACTCGCCGGCGCTCGCGAGGCGGCGAGTTATACTCTAATTACTCATGCGCTGGGTATCCTTTCTTGCCGCGATAACTCCGGTGCTCGCCCAGTCGACGCTGTCGATCGAGGAGTACGAGCCCAAGTCCACGCTGGTGGTCCCGCAGCATCCGACCACGCGCGCGAAGCTGCCGTTCATCGACGTTCACAGCCACCAACGGCCGAACATGACGCCCGAGCAGGTCGACAAGCTGGTGGCCGACATGGACGGCATCAACCTCCGCATCCTGGTTAACCTGAGCGGCGGCAGCGGCGAGCGCCTGAAGCGCAACATCGCGACGCTCAAGGAGCGCTATCCGAAGCGCTTCGCGGTGTTCGCCAACGTCGACTTCCAGGGAATCGACGACCCGGGCTGGTCGGCGCGCGCGGTGGCCGCGTTGGAGGCCGACGTCAAGAACGGCGCGCAAGGACTGAAAATCTTCAAGAATCTCGGCATGGATCTCAAGGACTCCAAGGGCCAGCGCGTGCGCACCGACGATCCGCGCATCGACCCGGTGTGGGCCGCCTGCGGGCGGCTGGGGATTCCGGTGCTGATTCACACCGGCGAGCCGGCGTCGTTTTTCGACGCCATCGACAAGAACAACGAGCGCTGGCTGGAGCTGAAGCAGTTCCCCAATCGCGCGCGCCCGTCGGACCGTTACCCGAGCTGGGCGACGGTCATGGGCGAGCAGCACAACGTCTTCGCCAAGCACCCCAAGACGACCTTCATCAATGCGCACCTGGGCTGGATGGGCGGCAACCTCGGGGAACTGGGCCGGCTCATGGACCGGCTCCCGAACATGCACACCGAGATCGGCGCGGTGCTGGCGGAGCTCGGCCGGCAGCCGCGGTTCGCGCGCGAGTGGTTCATCAAGTACCAGGATCGCGTGATGTTCGGCAAGGACATCTGGGAGCCGAGCGAGTATCACTACTTCTTCCGCGTGCTCGAAACCGCCGACGAGTACTTCGACTACTATCGCCGGCGTCACGCGTTCTGGAAGATGTACGGCCTGGATCTTCCGGCCGACGTGCTGAAGAAGGTCTACTACAAGAACGCGCTGCGGGCGGTTCCCGGCCTCGACAAGACGGCGTTTCCGCAATGAAGGACCTGGTCGCGTTCGACGTGAAGGCGCTGCCGTGGCAGGAGCGCTTCAACGAGCATCTCGGGCGGACCATCTATCGCAAGGACCTGGTGACGGACGCGGACACCGGCATGGAAGTGCGGATCGTACGCTATCCGGCGGGATGCCTGAACACACGGCACACGCATCCGTGCGCGCACGGCATGTACGTTCTGGAAGGCACTCTGGTGACGCACGCCGGGAGCTTCGGCCCCGGCAGCTTCGTCTGGTTTCCCGAGGGAACCGTGATGGAACACGGCGCGACGGCGAACGAAGACGTCACCGTGCTGTTCATCACCAATAAACCATTCGAGATTCACTATGTTTGATCCGCGCCCCGATCCGCGGGAAATGAGCCGCCGCGACCTGCTGCGCGTCATGGGCGCGGGCTTCCCGATGCTGGGCTTCGCCGGTGCGGCGGCAGCGGCCTCGAAATCCACCGGACCGCTCGAACCCAAGCCGACCCATCACCCGGCGCGGGCCAAGCACGTCATCTTCCTGTTCCTCAACGGCGGGCCGTCGCAGGTGGACACCTTCGACCCCAAGCCCGCGCTCGCGAAGAACCACGGAAAGCCGATTCCCTCCGGCAACCTGCGCACCGAACGCAAGACGGGCGCGCTGCTGGCCTCGCCCTTCGAGTTTCGCCGATTCGGCGGGAGCGGCCTGGAGATCAGCGAGATTTTTTCCGGACTCGGCGCCTTCGCCGACGACCTGTGCGTCATCCGCTCGATGTACACGGAGCGGCCCAATCACGAACCGTCGCTGCTGCTGATGAACTCCGGCCAGCGGCTTCCGGGCCACCCCTCGATGGGCTCCTGGGTGACGTACGGCCTGGGGTCGGAGAACCAGAATCTGCCGGGATTCGTGGTGATGTGTCCGGGTCTGCCGGTGCTCGGGCCGATCCTGTGGATGTCGTCCTATCTGCCCGGTGTCTACCAGGGCGCGCACATTCCGAACAACGAGAAGGAAATCGACAAGCTCATCCCGAACGTCCGCCGGGCGCGCGGCGACCCCGACGCGCAGCGCCGCCAGCTCGACCTGCTCGCGAAACTCAACGAGGGGCAGCTCAAGCGCACCGGTCCCGACCCGCAGCTCGAAGCCGGCATCCAGTCGATGGAGATCGCTTACCGCATGCAGACCGAGGCGGCGGACGTTTTCGACGTCACGCGCGAGAGCGAGGCGACGCGCGCCCGATACGGCGACACCGACGTCGGCCGCGGGTGCCTGATGGCGCGGCGCCTGGTGGAGCGCGGCGTGCGAATGGTGCAGCTCTATCACGGCAACGGCCAGCCCTGGGACACGCACGACGATATCCTCGTGCACCGCTCGCTGGCGAACGTCGCCGACCGCGCCATCGCCGCGCTGCTCGCCGACCTGAAGTCGCGCGGCCTGCTTCAGGAGACCATCGTGGTGATCTCGGGCGAGTTCGGCAGGACGCCATCGGTCGAGGTGAGCGGCCTGGTGAAGTTGCAGAATGGACGCGACCACAACAGCCACGGGTTCTCGACGGTCGTGGCCGGCGGAGGGTTCAAGGGCGGGCTGGCCTATGGCTCGACCGACGAGTTCGGGTTCAAAGCGGTGGAGAATCGCATGGACGTGCACGACCTGCACGCCACCATGCTGCACCTGCTCGGCATCGACCACACCAGGCTGACCTATCGCCATAGCGGCCGCGACTTCCGGCTGACGGACGTGCACGGGCGGGTGATGAAGGATCTGATCGCGTAGCGTCGTTCCCGAAGACAACTTTGATGGCCGGGGAGCAACGCAGGTAAACGCAGATAAGATCGGTCAGATCATTGATGCCCACAGACCCGTGACTCAGTGGCCGTTCCGGTACATCTCCAGGAGATCGGCGCGCGTGCAGGGGCGCGGATTCAACTGGTGGCAGCCATCGAGAATGGCTTCATCGGCAAGCGCTTCCAGCGCGGTCTCCGGGATCCCGTAGTCACGCAGGCGCGGCGCGATTCCGCACAACCGATTCAGCTCGCGCACGCGCTCGATGGCGTCCCCGACACCGAACTCTCCCGCGAGATCGGCGAGCCGTGCCGCCGACACCTCGCGATTGAACTCGAGCACCACGGGCAGCAGGACCGCGTTGGCGGTTCCGTGGTGCATGCCGAACTGCGTCGAGAGCGGATGCGCCAGCGAGTGCGTGGCGCCGAGCCCCTTCTGGAAGGCGATCGCGCCCATCATCGAGGACATCAGCATGTGTCCCCGCGCCTCCAGATCGTGCGGGTCGCGCATGACGCGCGGGAGATTCTCCGAGGCCAGCCGGGCGCCCGCCAGCGCGATGGCGTCGCAGATCGGGTGGAACGGGCTCGACAGGTAGGCCTCCACGTTGTGCGTGAAAGCGTCCATTCCGGTCCCAGCGGTGACGGCGGGCGGAAGGTCGAGCGTCAGATCCGGGTCGGCGATGGCGAGCGAAGCGATCAGCCGCGGGCTGAAGATGACGGTCTTGCGTCCCCGGATCGTAATTACCGTCGACCGTCCGACCTCGCTGCCGGTGCCCGCCGTGGTGGCGATGGCGATAAACGGCGGCAGGTCGCCGGTCACTTTTTCGCCGCCGTTGATCTTGTCGTCGTAGTCGGCCAGCGGTAGCTCGTGATGGACTTTCAGGCGAATCGCCTTCGCGGCGTCGAGCGGCGAGCCGCCGCCCAGCCCGACGATTCCGTCGCAGCCGTGTTGACGGTAGTGTTCCACGCCCTCCAGCACGTTCCGCTCGACCGGATTCGGGTCGACGGCGGAGAACACCGCCGCGCCGGGGATGAGACCGGCGACGCGCGCGAAGACGCCGGTAGCGATCAGTCCGCGGTCGGCCACCAGCAGCGGCTTCCGCACACCGCGGGACGCCAGCTCAGCGGGCAGAGCGGCGACGGCGCCAGGACCGAAATGAATCGTCGTCGGAAAGGAAAAGATGGAAACCGGCACTATAGTCTCTTTACCACCACAAGCGTAATGTCGTCGATGGCGGGTGTGTTCGAAAGAAAGTCGGCGAGCGCCTGCTCGACGGCCTCCTGGATCGCGCGCGCTCGCTCCTTGCGGTGCAGACGAATCTCGGCGAGCAGCCGCTCTTCGCCGAACTCGGCGCCGGAGGCGTCCAGCGCCTCGGTGACGCCGTCGCTGTAGAGGACCAGCAGGTCGCCGGCGCCGAATGCGGCCTCGCCTTGCGAGTACACGCCCGCGCTCCCGACGCCCAGCACGGGCCCGCCGGTCTCCAGAATCTCGGATGCGCCGCCCGCGCGCACTACCAGCGGCGGATTGTGGCCGGCGTTCACGTAGACCAGGCGATTCGCGGCCGGGTCGGCGATGGCGGCGAAGAAGCTGATGAAGCGGTTCGGCGGGCAGTGCGCCGAGATGGTGCGGTTGAGCCGCGTCACCATGGCGGACAGGTCGCCGGCCTCTTCGGCCAGCACCTGCACGCGCGCCTGCAAGCTCGCCATCAGCAGCGAGGCCGGCAGGCCCTTGCCGGCGACGTCGCCCACGACCACGCCCAGGCGCCCGTTCGGATACGGAAAGAAGTCGTAATAGTCGCCGCCGACGGCGCGGCAGGGCGTGCTGTTGCCGGCCAGGTCGAGACCCGGCGCGGCGGGAATCTCGCGCGGCAGCAGGTTGCGCTGGATTTCGGCGGCCTGCTCGAGCTCCTTCTGCAAGAGCCGCTCGGACTGCTCCAGCTCGATCAGCCGGGCGTGCTCGATGCGCGTGGCGGCGACGTTGGCGAGCACCGTGAGCAGGTTGAGGTCCTCGGTGGTGAAGGGCCGCACGACGTCCGGCGAATCGACGTAAATGAGCCCGATGACGTGGCTGTTGGTTTGCAGTGGCGCGGCCATCAGGCTGCGGACGCGCTGCTCGACGATGGTCATGCTGGAGCGCAGCGCGGCGTCCTGCCGCGCGTCGCCCACCAGCAGAGAGGCCTTTTCCTGAATCACCCGGTCGCGGACGGCGGCGCTGATGCGGAAGCCCTCGCCGCGCGCCGCGCGCACCATCAGGGTTTCCTTTTCGAGCGTGAGCAGCACACCACGCCGCGCGCCGACGGCGTTCACCGCCAGGTCCAGAATCACGCCGAAGAGCTCGCCGAGCGGCCGATGGCCGGCCAACTCGCGTCCGGCGACCATCAGGGCCTTCATGCGGGCCAGGCCCTCGGAAGGGGATCCGCCGAGCGCGGCTTCCAGTCCGCCGTCGTCGGAGGAGATGACGCGATTCAGGTTCGTCACGACACTGGTGGTGGTCGGGCCGCTGTCCTCGTCTTCGAAGAACTCCAGGGTGCGCTGCGATCCGCGAAACGGGTCGTCGTAGATGAGCGTGAGGCGCCCGGCCACGATGCGATCGCCGGGCTGGAGGCGATGGCGGTCGAAGACGCGGTCGCCGTTGACCTGGGTGCCGTTCTTGCTGCCGAGATCGCGGAGAATCCAGTCGTCGCCTTCGCGCTCGAGCACGACGTGCTGGCGCGAAAGGATGGGATCGTCGGGGTAACAAAGGTCGTTGGCGGCGGAGCGGCCGAGCGATAAGCGGTCGTTGTCGAGCGATAACGTGCGGGTACCGCCGTCCTGTGAGCGGATGAGTAGCTCGCGCGCCATCGTGTTCGCGACCGGAAAGAGGGGTAAACTAAGAGCTTATCGTAACCTGGTTGTTAGGAGGACCGCCATGCGGGCCACGGTGACCGCGCGAAAGTTGAACGGCGTGAGTGTGGTGGACGTTTCCGGCGCCATCGTGCTGGGGGAGGGCACCGAGTCCCTTCGGGAGACCGTGCGGGAGCTGATCGCCGCCGGCGCCAACGCGCTCATCCTGAACCTGGAAGGCGTCTCGCGCATGGACAGCTCGGGGATCGGCGAGCTGATCGCGGCGCGCACCGCGATGTTGAACCGGGGAGGGCAACTGCGCCTGGTGAACCCATCGCAGATCGTGCGCGACGTGCTCCAGGTCACCAAGGTGCTGAGCGGCTTCGAGGTGACCGCGGACGAGAAAGCGGCGATCGCCAGCTGCGGCGCCGTAGACCGCGGGAACAAGGCCGCTGGGGCTCAATAGCCGGAGGGACGGATCGTGGCAACCTGGGTTGGGGTCCGGCAGGCGGGAGAGGTCGTTGTGATCTCGGTGGTAGGCCGCCTGACGATGGCGGATGGATGCCTCGACTTGCGGGAGAAGGTGCGCGACACCGTCGAGCGTGGACTAAAGAACCTGCTGCTCAACCTGTCGGAGGTTCCCTATGTCGACAGCGCCGGGGTCGGCGAAGTCATGGCGGCCAAGAAGGCGATGGAGCGCCGCGGCGGGCGCCTGAGGCTGCTCCAGCCCTCCCAGCCGATCCGCGACCTGCTGCGCACGATCCGCCTGGACGGGTACCTGGAGAGTTTCGACGACGAAGCGGCCGCCATCCGCAGCTTCGCCGAGTAGATGCTCACCGATCCGCCGCCGCGCTCCAAGGCACTGCTCGCCGAATACGACGCCAGCGATCGGCTTACCACGCTCGAAGTCCCCGGCGACGAGCGGCTGCGCTCGCCCGCCCGCGCCATCGAGAGCGCAATGGCGGAGGAGGCGAACCGCGCCGCGATCGAAGCGGCCTGCGCGCGGCTGGCGGGCGAGGCGGCGCGCTTCTACGCTGTCGAAACTCCGCCGGTGAAGGTGCTGGCGGCGCGCCCGCTCCGGGTTTCCGAGGACGGCTGGGGACAGGAACTTTTCGGCGACTACGATCTGGAGTCGCGCGTTATCCGCGTGTGGATGCGCACGGCGGTGCGCAAGGAGGTCACCTCCTTCGGGACGCTGCTGAGCACCCTGACGCACGAGTTCTGCCACCACCTCGATTGCAGGCGCTTCGGTTTCTCGCGCACCCCGCACACGCGCGGGTTCTACGAGCGCGCGGCCGCGCTCTATCATGACGCGCGCGGTACGCCGCGGAAGCCTCTCCACTGGGTCGCAATGGGAAGCCGGCGGTGGCGGATCGACTGGGTGCGCACGCGGCGCGGCGGGTAAACGGGCGCGTGGCAAGGACCGCTCCCTGACGGTCGCGGCTCCGTAACGTGCCGATTCGATAGAGCCGCGCGCTAGCCGGCCAGCTTGAAATCCTTGCAGGCCTCCTCGACGGTCGGGAAGATCGGGAAGACCTTGTCGAGCATCGTGAAGTGGAACAGCTCCAGGACCCGGCCGCTGGGATTGGCGAAGCGCAGCGCCCCTCCGGCTTTCTTCATGGTCGCGAAACAGAACGTGAGGATGCCGAGGCCGGCGCTGTCGGTGTAGTCGACGGCGCTGAGGTCGAAGACGATGCGCTTCACGTTGGCGGCGAGCAGCTCGCGCACGATGGCTTCGATGCGCTGGCTCTCGCGGCCCAGCGTGACGCGGCCTTTGATCTCCACGACCGTGAGATCGGGTTCCACCTGCCGCTGGTTGATTTCGAGAATCATGTTGGTTAGTCCTTTTTGCGAAACGCGTACAGAGCGCTATGGGTACGGATGTACAGAATGCCGCCGACGATGGCGGGCGTCGCGTGGCAGCCGTCGTCGAGCGCGTTCACCGCGAGAATCTCCCACTCGCCGCCGGCCTTCAGCACCGCCACCTTGCCTTCTTCGCTGATCGTGTACACCTTGCCGTCGGCGGCCACCGGCGAGGTGAAGTAATTGCCGAGCGCACCGGCCAGCCGCGCCTGCTTCAGCACGGCGCCCGATTCCGGGTGGAGCGACGTCAGGATGCCGCCGTCCTTCACCATATACAGCACGTTGCGGTAGAGCAGCGGCGAGGGCACGTTGGGCAGCGCCTTATGATACTGCCAGGCGACGCTTTTCTCCGTCATGTCGCCGCTCCCGCCGAGACGATACGCGGCCACCGAGTTTACCGCCGCGCGGCGCGTCTGGTAGAACTTCCAATCGCGCTCGCCGAGATAACCGTCGACGTCGAGATCGTACTCGCCCCACTGGCGCGTGATGCGCTCCTCGGCGATCTCCGCCTTGGACAGCTTCCTGTCCTTGTCGGCGTCCCAGCGCGCCAGAGCGTCGTCGAACGGCGGGATGTTCTCCTGCTGCCCGGGATCGGACTCGCCCGCCCAGCCGACCACGTAGATCTTGCCGCCGCCGATCACCGGGGTCGGCTTGAGCTGCCAGGTGAGGCCGCGTATCCACCACACGGGCTTTCCCGTGGCGACGTCGTAGGCGTTGAGCTGGTAGGAGCCCGGCAGGATCGCCTGGAGCGGCCCGCCCTCGGGCTGCCACAGCACCGGGGTCGAGAAGCCGCGCGTGTACTCGGCGCGGTCGACGCGCCACTTCACCTTTCCGGTGTTCGTGTCGATCGCCAGGAAGTACGATCCCGTTTCCTGGTCGAGGCTCTGGAGCAGCGTGCCGCCGGCGAGCACCGGCGAGGCCGACATGCCCATCGGCGTGTTGAACGGGCCGAGGGGGAGGCGCCAGCGCTCGTTGCCGTCCGGTCCGAACGAGATCAGTCCGAAGTCGCCGAAGAAGGCGTAGACGTTGCGGCCGTCGGTGGCCGGTGTCGGCGAGGCCGGGCCGTTGACCTGGTGGAGGCGCTCCTTGCGCGGGCGCGGGACTTCGCGCCGCCACAGGATGCGGCCGTCGGCGCGGTCGAGCGCGAACACGAAGAGCTTTTCGTTCTCGTGGGCGGTGAGGAAGATTCTGTCGCCGGCGATCGAAGGCGACGAATGACCCGGCGGCAGAGGAGTGCGCCATTCGACGTTGTTCGACGGACCGAAGTGAACGGGAAGTCCCACGTCTTCCGAGACGCCCGAAGCGTTCGGTCCGCGAAACCCAGCCCAGTCCGCCGCGCTCAGGGTCAGGGCAAGCGCCCAACAGAATCGCATTAAGAAACGACTATAACGCAGGCGCGCGTGCCCGCGCCTCCTAGAGGCTTCGCCGCAGTCTGCGGGCGCGGGCGCGGCGGCGCTCGGCGGCCTGAACCTGCATCTCGTCCATGCCGAAGTAGTGCGCCACTTCGTGCCACACGGTGTCGCGAACGATCCGCTCGAGGTGCCGCTGGTCGCGCGCCATGCGCTCGTGCGGACCCTGGTAGATGGTGATGCGGTCCGGCATGACGAAGCTCTCGCCGGTGCTGCGCTCGGTCAGGGGCCGGCCCTCGTAGAGTCCGAGCAGGCCGGGCTCCGGCGGCTCGCGCTCCACCAGGACGACGACGTTATGCATGCGGCGGCGGAAGCGCGCGGGTACGGCGGCGACGGCGCGCTCGACGAGCCGGTCGAAGTCCCGCGCCTTCATCTAGGGGGATCGGGGCGGACGACGATTTCCGGACGCCGCTCGCCGGCGCGCGTTTCGCGCTCGAAGGCGTGCGCGATCTGGAGCACGCCGCGATCGTCCGGATGCCGTCCCACGATCTGCAATCCGACCGGGAGTCCCTCGGCGGTGAAGCCCGCGGGCACGGAAATCGCCGGGTGCGCCGTCATCGTGATGTAGAAGCACGACCGCATCCAGTCGATGTAGGTCTCCATGCGCGCGCCCTCGATCTCGGTTACGTATTGCTGCTCGATATCGAACGGCGGGACCTGCGTGACGGGCAGCGCCAGGAACTCGTACTTTGACATGAATTCGCCGAATCGCTCGACCAGGCGCGAGCGCTGGAGCTCGGCGTCGGCGATGCCGGGTCCGGTCAGGCGGCGGGCGCGGTCGATCTCTTCGAGAACGGTCGCTTTCATCTGGCGGCGATGCGAGGACTCCAGCGCGCCTCGCGACTGGTAGAAGCTGAGTGCGCGGAAGACGCGGAAGGCCTCGTCGGCGCCGGTGAAATCGGGGGTGGCTTCCTCGACGATGCAGCCGAGCGACTCGAACACTTTGCGCCGCGAGTCGATGACGGCGCGCACGCGCCGGTCGACGGGCAGGCCGCCGAAGCCGGGACACCAGGCGATGCGGACGCCCTTGAAATCGCGGTCGAGCGGCTTGGCGAAGATCGACCCCGGTTCGTGGATCGAAAGCGGCGCGCGTGGGTCGGGTCCCGCCATCGCTGAAAGGAGGAGGGCGGTGTCAGCGGCGGTGCGCGCCATCGGTCCCAGCACGCTGAGCGGGCTCCACGAAGCCGCGGCCGGCACGCGCGGCACACGGCCCGGCGAGGGGCGGAATCCGACGATGTTGCAGAACGCCGCCGGGTTGCGCAGGGATCCGCCGGTGTCCGAGCCGTCGGCGATGGGGAGCATACCGCAGGCGAGCGCGACGGCCGCGCCTCCGCTCGATCCGCCACAGGTTTTCGTGAGGTCGTAGGGGTTGCGTGTGGCGCCGAAGACGGGATTGAAGGTCTGCGATCCGGCGCCGAACTCCGGAGTGTTGGTCTTGCCAAGGAGGATCGCGCCGGCGGCGCGCACGCGCTCGACCATCAGCGCGTCGCGCTCGGGGACGTGATCGCGGAAGATCGGCGAGCCGTAGGTGGTGCGGATTCCCCGGGTGTCGACCAGGTCCTTGTGTGCAATGGGAAGGCCGTGGAGCGGGCCGAGGAATCGGCCCCGGGCGGCGGCCTCGTCGGCGCGGCGCGCCCGGTCGCGGGCGAGATCGAGGGTCAGGGTGACGATGGCGTTGACCTGGGGATTGACGCGCTCGATCTGGCGGAGGTGGGCTTCGAGAAGCTCGCGCGCGGAGATTTCTTTGCGGCGGAGTCGGCGGGCCATTTCGGTGGCGGACAGGAAGCAGAGGTCGGGGCCGGACGCGGCGGCGGCGGCCGCGGGGAGGATGATGACGTCGCGACGGGTGGGTTTGGGCATCGGCGATGCGAGTCTAGCACGGCGGGTGCTGTGGGGGTGGAGGGATGGGTTCGGGAGAAGTGGAGCGGGAGACGGGACTCGAACCCGCGACGTCCAGCTTGGGAAGCTGGCATTCTACCACTGAATTACTCCCGCGTTCCCTTAAGAATCAATAGCATACGAGTGACGCGCGTTCACCCTCTGAGGACTATTTGAGCACTATTCGCGCCCGGCGCGCAAGAACTTTCAATGAGCTAGCCGAAGCGATATTGTAAACAAGGGGCTTAGCGATCCAGATGCTAGCGGAAGATCACGACTGCCAGCGTAGAACCCCAAAGGCATTCGATCGAACAACACGTTCACCAAGCCCACGCATCTGACTGTCGCAGAAGACATTGCGGACATGGAGGACAACGTTCAGGCCAGCTCGGCCTCATGAATGCCAACGGGAAGTCCGATGACATTCATTCGTAAAGTCCGAGCCCAGCCGTTAACGCCGACAGAGGGAAACAACGGCGCTCAACCCTCAACCGAAAAGTATAAATACCGGAACGTTCCATAACGGAAGTCGTTATGGATCGTACGAGATTCACGGAGCTCTTTGACAACACGCCGACTGCGAGGGTGCTTGACGTGATGATCTGTGGCAGAGAATACGACTACGCGCTCACTGACATCAGTCGGAGTACCGGACTGAACCGCCAACGATTGCGGGGCATCCTTGATCGACTCGTGAAGCAGAACGTCATCTGGGAGACACGGAAGTTCTCCGGGATGCAGATGTTCAAGATCAGCGGTACACACCCAATCGCTACCAGCCTCATCGCGGTCTCCGACGCCATGATCAAGCTTCCCGAGGTAAAAAATGTCAACAACTAACAGTTGGTCAGAGCCTATTCCTTGGTGGGTTGGCTGGGTAGGAGCCGTCATCATGTTGTTCGTCGGGTTTGTCTTCGGGAGGATTCTATGAAGCTCCTCTTGCACTTGTGTTGGATTATTCCACTGACGTTTGTCATTGGAGCCCTGTGCGGTTATGGATATGCCCTGTGGGTGATTGGATGACATTGAAGCCGATCAGATGTCCTGCGTGTTCGTCCAAATATCACTTGGAAGTTGGCATTTGTCCGAGGTGCGGAGAGTGAAATCAACCTCAAGAATGTTCGGATTACTTGTGTTGTTGCTATTGGCGTCGTGTACTGAGGAGTTCGACGAAAGAGCGGCTTGCAACGAGACGTGGGTCCAGGACTTTGGGAATGATACCTACTATTCGCAAGTCGCAGCGCATGATGCCTGCCAAGCTCCCAATTGCATTTCGTACGGCGGCGTCAGCGAATGCCCGAACGGCCACCGGTGTGCGAAATTCTGCAACGACTATCCACACGTACGGTATAGATGAGGCACGGCTGACGAAAAGAGGTTTAGCAAAGATGGAAAGTAGAGAGTCCGTTTCCTTTGTGGAGTGGTGGGTCACGTGGGGCTGGCTGCTCTGTGTTATCGCCGTCGCCGCCCTTGCGTATATAGCAGTCTGATGGACGGATGCCCGCATGAACTCGATCAAGAAAAGGCAAGGTGAACACATGACAACTGAGAAATCACATTCGGTGAGGAATCCGACGTGTCGGTGCGGGCACGGCGTTGCGGAGCATATGGGATTCTCCATTTGCGCTCGTGTGGGTTGTGAGTGTGAACAATACGTCGAGAACTGAAGAACGCTCTACTCGGCCAGTGAGCGTAGCAAAGAAGCCGAGGTTACCGGCTCTGAAGGTGAGCGCAATGGTAAGGAGACACATGTTCATTACCGAGTCGAGTTTCGACCAAGAGCTAACTCAGACGGGCAAGTGCTTAAATCTCGCCGCCGTTTGACCAGTGACACTTCGGACATTGCAATCCTGCATAGCTTCTGTCGTTGTCGTAGTCAGTGGAGTGGTATCCTTCTAGTTTTTCTTCGCCGCACCGAGGGCAGCAGACGAGGGGATTGACCATCGGATGAATATTCCAATCGACATCAAGTTCTTCCAGCGCTGCCTGGATAGCTAACAGTCGGTCCCGCCGAGCCTTGTTCCCTGTAAGCTCTCCAGCAAGCGCGAGCACTCCCTCACGCTCATCGCTGAAATCAATCCCACGCCGGTCCGAGATGATGGCAGGAAGTGGCGTTTCATCTAGGAAGCACGGGACGATCTTGGCCGAACCGTCCTTCATTGATCTCATGATCGCCGCATTGAGTTCTTGCCGAACCCAATTGGAACGGTCCGCGTGCGCAGACCACACCAGGATGAACGCATCAAAACCCTCCAGTCCCGCGTTCAACTTGCCAGGTATCGAGTCCCCAGCCTGGATCTCCCACTCATCAAACCACACGTCCATACCCACAAGCGTCAGGTGGGCACCAATCTTCCGCGCTACGGTCTTGTCTGCCTTGTTGTGGCTAAGGAAACACCGCATAGACCTTGAGCATAGCGCCAAGGGTAGATGCAGTGGTTGTTTTCGTGGATAGTTCGAAAGCCGAAGGGTCGGCAAATTACCAGATCAATCCGGAGTAGGCGTCGCTTGGCGCGGGGCGCGTGAGGAAGTCGAGGAAGATATGCGCGATCTCGGGCAAGGCGTCTTTCTTGTGCGCGTTATTGCATGGTCCGCACATCGCCTGCAGGTTGGTTGGTCGATCGTCTCCGCCCTTGGAGCGCGGGATGATGTGATCGATGGAAAGCGTTGCGGCCGTCAGAGGCTTGTCGCAGGCGAAACACGTTCGGCCGTAGATGTCGAGTATGTGCTTACGGAGCCACTTGGGCAGGCCGTTGGCTTTGTCCTCCAGGCAAAAGTAATCCTGGAACGTGCGCTCAGCGACGTAGACCATCGATTCATCGCTTAGGTCTTCCTCGCAGCGTGCGCAGGACAGCAGCTCCCCAGTTTTGCGACGGATGACAACGCCCTGAGTGGCGGCATAGTAGTTGCCGCCGTCGCTGCCGGGATACATGTAGCAGTTGTCACGGGGCGGGTGGATCGCCATGCCCATCGAAACAAAACAATCGCCGTCTTCCATCGGCATGCGCCCGAAGCGACAGTATTCGCAAAGCGGCTCAAGCACGTAGACCTTCATGGTGGCGAAGGGGTCGTTGAGCAGCAAGCGCAATTCGCCGTATTCGCGCAGGAGGTCCTTTTGTTCGTCCTGCGAGTAACGCGCATTGCGGATTTCCTCCTGCCGGAGTTCTTCGTCGCTCATCATGGCGGTTACACGATGGCCTGCACGACGTTCGTGATCAGGTCGGAGATGTAGGCATCAGTCTGGACCTGATCGATCACGACCGCATTCGGGTGCGCCGCTGCATTCCGCTTGCCAAGGG
>CAZEVY010000026.1:18508-51343 GCA_964515555.1 uncultured Solibacteraceae bacterium
GGCGTGCAAGATGTTGTAGATGTTCTTCGTGATGATCCCGGCGTCGCGGCAGATCTCCAGCACCTGGCCTTCCTTCAGCTCCTCGGCGAAATCATCGAACACGGCGATGGCCCGTGTTTTGTTTTTGTGCATGCCGGGGAACGACACCTGCCACCGCGCATTAAAGTCGGCAAGACGCTTCGCCAGCACGTGGTCGCACAGGTGCGAGAAGGCGATGTTCCAGGTCATCACGACCGCGCCCCGGCGCGAACCGTGTTTGTAGCAGATCAGCGCTTCCTGATAATAGGCGCGCGCTGCCATGTTAGGGATAGTGGCGGCGAGGTCGGTCAGCATCGAAGTCACTCTAACGGTGATCTCCGGGATGCCGTAGGCGGCGTCCAGCTGCTCGCGGA
Source organism: uncultured Solibacteraceae bacterium (assembly GCA_964515555.1). Lineage (GTDB taxonomy): Bacteria > Acidobacteriota > Terriglobia > Bryobacterales > Bryobacteraceae > CAZEVY01. The sequence continues at coordinate 18,901 of CAZEVY010000026.1, forward strand.
CTTTGTTCTCCAGCCGGTAGCCGCCATTGGATTTCAGAAGCTCCTTCTTGCTCTTGTCCGCGAGCTGGCCCAGATAGGCGCTGAACGACGACGGCTTCGCGAAATGCAACGCGTCGTAGCACTTCGCGATGTCAGCACCTGTAAAGGTAGCCTGCTTCTTCTCGGTGTGGAGCCACCAGCCGAAGATCTTGATTTTGTCGTAGTGGGATTTATCGGCGAGGCCGGGAACGGCCTGCTTCAGCGCGGCCAGTTCCATATGTCATCTGGCCTTACTTGCCGATTTTCTCTGCCGCTTCGAGCCCGATGCCGGTTAGCTTCCATTTGCCGCTGGCAGGGTTTTCGAAGTAGCTTTTTTTCGACTTCAGCGTTCGCATCGGTTGCGTCATGTCGGCCTGCGTTGGCCACTCCATGGCGCGGAAAACCGTGAACAGGTGACGGCCCGTAAACGGGTCGGTCCCGCCGTGCGTCTGCACCCATGCTGCTGCGACAAGGAACTTGTCGTTTTCGGTCTGCGGATTCTTCTGCGCGGCGTATTCCTTCCACGAGGGAATGCCTGCGGGCGACAGGTTGAAGTCGCTCATGAAGGTGTACGCCTTTCGCGGCTTAGGCGTTGCCGCCGGGGCTGCAGGGGCGGGCACTGCCTGCTCGGGCTCGGTGGTTTCCTCATCCGGCTCCGCGATTTCCGCATCGAGGACATGACCGTTTTGAGCGGCTGACGGCAGCTGTGCGACCGGGGTACGTTGCACTATGACCCGCTGGTTATTGTGCTGCCCGGGACCGAGTGCAAGGATGGCATTGTTTACGGCATCGAAGCCCTTTTGCATGGACTCCGGTCCGCCCTTGAACTTGACGACGACTACGGTCATTTCCTCCTGTTCGGGGGCCTGATATGCAGGCAGGAGGGGCTTCTTTTCACGTGCCATTCGGCTAACCTCTACAATCATTATAGCACTCCGGCATTCAATGAGTTACGCGCACCGGAAAACAGTTTCACCCGCATCCTGTTTCAGAAGATCGGGTTTTATGTTCGCCTTTTCTTCGCCCTCATATGAAGCGTGGAGAGTGGTGCTCGGTGTCGGTCGAGGACAGCGAGCAATGACCGCTCATTGTATCGTCTAACCCGTGATAAATTGTCAGTGCGGTTTGTTCCGCTGCGGTTTACTCCGCGCAGTCTCATAGAGGACTGCAAGAAGTACAAAATTTTGCCCTCCGTCCGGGGCAGCCCAAACAAGGCCGACACAGCCGATTGCAGCATAAGGCGGACAGAGCGTTTGAATTTTTTGTTCGGACGGGAACAGGAGATTCCTTTGTCTCGACGCAGACGCCGCTTCAAGCCCCACCTCATAGTCCATAAAATCAAGTTCTGGACCATCGAGATCATCGCGCTTATAGTGTTCCTCAACTGGGCAGGCCGCGCACTATCGCATGAACTCGGCTTCGACCGTCCAACCGCCCCGCCGACGTGCATCGTCGAAGGGTCCGAGAAATAATGTTGAGGGCTGTTTGAGGACTATTCGACGGTCCGGGAGTCTCAGGTTGGAAAACTGGGTGAACTCAATCGCCAGAAAGAGACCGACAAAGACGCTAACGTCTTAATTGTCAATCGGATGCCAAATTGGGAAGCTGGCATTCTACCACTGAATTACTCCCGCGCCTCAGTCGCCGCAGTCAGCTAATTCGATGGACGCCTGTTACGAACGAAGTATATCACGACCCGGTATACAAACTATTCGCGCTACAGCTTCGAAAGGCGCGTCTCGGCGTCGCCGAAGCGGTCGAGCGTGACGCCCATGCGGTCCATCAGTGAGAGGTACAGGCTGCACAGTTTGCGGTTGTCGTCGCCCGCGTAGAGGTAGTCGATCGAGCGGCCGGTGGCCAGCGTGCCGCCGAGCGAGCCGGCCGTGATCACCGGCAGCTTCATGTTGTCGTGCTTCCAGCCGGCCCACATGTTGGAGAGATAGAGGAGGCAGGTGTTGTCGAGCACCGTGCCCTCGCCCTCTGGCATCGCATCGAGCCGCTGCGCCAGGTGCGCGAACTGCGACAGGTGAAAGCGCGAGATGCGCTCGTAGCCGTCCGAGAGGTCGTCGTGCGACGCGCCGTGATGGTCGCTGCGGACGCCGAGGAACGGGTAGTAGAGTCCCGAGAGGTCCCGGCTCAACAGCAAGGACGCGATGCGCGTCTTGTCAGTCTGGAACGCGATGGCGATGATCTCGGTCATCAGCCGGGTGTGCTCGCGCAGGTCCTCGGGGAGTCCGTTGGCGGGGCGCTCCATGGCGATGGCGGGGAGGCCGCGGCGCGACGCGCGCTCGTCGGCGGAGTCCTTGTCTTTGCGCATGCCGTCGATGCGCCGCTCGACCTCGCGCACGCTGGTGAGATACTCGTCGAGCTTGGCCTTGTCCGAGGAGCTCACCTTGCGGCTCAGCGTTTCGGCGCGCTCCTTCACCCGGTCGAGCACGCTCTTGTTGCGGAGGCTGCCGCGATTCTCGAAAAGGCTGTCGAAGGCGAGCGACGGGTAGACCTCGTTGGGCACCGGCGATTCCGGACTTTCCCACGATATGTGCGAGCTGTAGGCCATCGAGAAGTTCGTCTCGTGGTAGCCCGTCATGGGCTGCTCGCAGGCCAGCACGATGCTGGCGTGCGCCGTGTCCTGCCCGAGCCGGCGCGCGAGAACCTGGTCCATGCTGACGCCGGACCGCACGGCCGCGCCCTTCTGAATCGGCACGCCCGTGAGGATGTTGCCGGTCTGTCCGGGGTGGATGCCCATGCCGACGGCCGGTTTGTTGAAAAGGCCGTTGATGACGTTGATCTTCTTCTTGACCGGCTCGAGCGGCTCCAGCGTTTTGCCGAGCTTCATCGCGCCGCCCGATCCGCGCGCCCACCAGTGGTTCCCGTTGATGCCGTTACCCATGAACACAACGGCGAAGCGCTTGGGGAAGGCGCCCGCACGCACCGTGGTGTCGGCCGATGCCAGCGATTCGAGCCACGGCAGTCCCACGGCTACCCCGGCGCCGCGGAGCACGGCGCGGCGGGAGATGCGGCGAACGGGTTCAGTCGGCTTTGTTGGCATTTTGAGCTCCGGGATCGGGACCTCGCTTCGTCAGGAATTGCGGACTGGTGACAATGCTCTCGATTAACGTGTTAAATCGATATCCATTTGCCGCGAGTTTCGCGCGCATGGCGTCGATGGCCGGCTCGTCGGAGAGTATCAGCGACCGCCCGAGCGCGTAGGCCATGAGTTTCCGCGCCAGGTTGCCGGCGAAATCGTTCTGGCGATGCGCGCGGATGTAGGCGCGCAGGCCGTCGAGCCCGTCGCCCTCGACGCCGCCGGGAAAGGCCGCGCGCGCATCGACCGGGCGTCCGGCGAGATCGTGCGTGCGCCGCTCGCCGACAGGGCCGTAACCTTCCAGTGCGAGTCCGAGCGAATCGAAGCGTGCATGGCAGGACGCGCAACTGGGGTCCTCACGGTGCCGGACGAGCAGTTCGCGCAACGGCAGCTCGATCCTGGCCTCGTCGCGCGGCAACTCGGGCACCATCGCCGGCGGCGGCGGAATGGTTTCGCCGAGCACGCGCCGCACCACCCAGTAGCCGCGCTTTACGGGACTGGTGCGCAGTCCGGGCGCGTTCTTCGTCAGGAACGCCGCCATCGGCAGCAGTCCGCCGCGGCCGAACGGGCGCGCGTCGTCGACGCGGGTCCAGCCGTCCACCGGCGGCATCCCGTAATGCTTCGCCAGAACGGCGTTGACGAAGGTGTGGGTTCCGTGCAGAGAGTCCAGGATCGATCGGTTGTTGCGGATCGCGTCCTCGATGAAGCGGACCGGCTCCTCGAACATCGCCTGGCGGAGGTCGGTGGTGAACGACGCGAAGCGCTCACGGTCGACGGCGTTATGCTCCTCGAACCGGCGGAAGTCGAGCCAGGCGCCGCCGAACTCCACGGCAAGCCCGCGCGCGCGATCGTCCTTCAGCATCCGGCGCGCCTCCACGGCGACCGTCGCGGGATTGCGCAGCGCGCCCGCCGCGGCGCGCGCGAGGAGCCGCTCGTCGGGCATGCTCGACCACAGGAAGTAGCTCAGACGGCTGGCGATGGCGTAGCCGGAGAGCGGCACGCGCCGCGAAGCCGCGACGGCGACGATGGTTGCCGGCGAGGGAGTCGCGCCCACCAAGTCGATTCGATAGCAGAAGTCGGGGGACATCAGCACGGCGACAATCGAGTCGCGCATGGCGTCGTCGTGCGTGAGTCCGTCGCTCTCGCGCAGCTTGCGATAGTAGGCGGCAAGGTCGGCCGTTTCGGCCTGCGTGAGGGGTCGGCGCCAGGCGCGCGCCGCGAACTTGCGGAGCTCGCCAAGGTGAATCGGCTCGGCCTCCAGGCGCGCTTTCTCGACCCAGCGCATGGCCGCGTTGACCTCGGCGAAGTGCTCCTGGACGGCTTTCGCGGCGAGATCGTTGCGCGCGTCCCTGGCGCGCTTGAGGTAGTTGTCTTCGACCCGTCTGACGCGAGGCTCCGAAGTGATGGCGCGGGCCTCCTCGGGCGCCGGCTCGCCGGCAGAGGCGGGAGCGCCGTCCGCTCCCGGGGTACGCGCCTCGCCGCTCTCGTAGAGGTAGAACTGCGTGTAAGTACGATGCGTGGCCGAAGCGATGAAATCCAGCTCGCGCCAGAGGCCGTCCAGTTCCTTCCGCTGTTTTTCGTCGAGGATCAGCTCGTAAAGCGGACGGTCGTCGCGGAAATACCCCATCAGATTATGGAATCCGGCGCTAAGATGTCTGCCTTTATCGCGGGTGTTATCGGGAAAATAGCGGCCGCGTTCGGGGATATAGAACGCGTCGGGAAACACCGCGGCGAAGCGCGCGAAAGCCGCCTCGTAGACGGCACGCTGCCCGGCGGGGACGCGAAGGTCGGGGTCGTGCCCCAAGGTCCGATCGACGGCGCGAGGCGCGTCCTCCTCGTTGAACTCGTCGGCCGGGGGGCGGATCTTCGGCGTCGGCGCGGCGGGCGGGTTCCATTCGCCCTCCACCTGGAGCGCGCCGCGATCGTAGGTCATGCGATTGGCCGCGTACTGCTTGTTGCGCCACATCAGGAACGGCTGGCCGTTGCCGCCAACGCCGCGGCCGCTGGACGGAATCGGCGTCACCCGAGGCTCGATCTTCTTGCGGAGGGCGACGACAAAGTCGCGCATCCGGACGGCGCCGTCACGGGCGATCGACGACTGAGCGCCCTTGGGCGCCGGTAACTCGCGCCACATCGCCTGGAGGCGCGCGATCGGACCGGCCTCGCCGGGCGATTCTTCGAGCGTCCGCCAGATGGTGGCGAGGTACTTGGGACTGACCCGCGCGGCGGCGGCGACTCCCGCCAGCGTCGCGCGCGGAGTCCCCAACGCGATGCGGTGTTTATATCGCCAGGCGGCCTGGAAATAATCGGCGTAATCGGTGTTTTGATTCTTATAGAAATCGATAATCTGGTTGACGCAGTACTTGTCCCGGTCCGTCTCCACCAGCATCGGATGCGGCGCGAAGGCGATGCCCGACGGCTTCAGGACCAGGTGATTGGCGACCTCGCGCGCGGCCTGGAGGTATTTGTTCATCAGCGACGGCGACATGGAAAGCGACTCTCCGGAGTTGTCGAAGCCCGAGGGGTTGGCCGGGTCAACCGGAAACTCGCGGGTCGGCCGAAGGTCGACTCCCGTGAGATCGCGAATTGTGTAGTTGTACTCGGAGTTGCTCAGGCGGCGGGCCAGGACCAGGCCCGGGTCGCCCGCGTTGCGTAGCGCCTCCTGCCGGCGCACGGCCGTGATCCAGTCGATGACCTGCTGCCGCTCGGCGGCGGCCGGCTGCTTCATCGGTGACGGCGGCATTTGCTTCGAGGTGAGTTTCTCGAGCACCAGCGCCCAGTGCGGATAATCGGCGACGACGGCGGCGAGGTCCGGGTATTTCCTCAGATCGAATTGCGCCATGGGCTTCTCGCCGCTGTGGCAGGAGATGCAGTAGGCGTCGACGAACGGCCGCACCGTGGTGGTGAAGCGACGCGCGAGATCGGTCTGCGCGGCGGCGGGCAACACAGCGACAAATACCAAGGCGAGCCGGGGTGACATGTCAGTCCTGAACATGATAACCGGGGCGCAACGGCAGTTGCAAGATGGGCAACGGAATCAGAGGGGCGGGAGGAAGCGGATGCACGCCGGCGAGGGAACCTCGGCGAAGATTCCCGAGGGTTTCAGACGCCCGTTGCCGGTGTCGATCCTCGAGGCGAGCACTTTGTCCGATTCGGAGTTCGAGATCGCCAGGTGCTTTCCAGCCGGCTCGATGCCGAAGTGACGCGGCGTGGGCGCGCCGGTCCCTTGCTCCTCCACCCAGCCGAGCGTGCCGTCGGCGTCGATTGTGTAAAGCGCCAGGCTGTTGTGTCCGCGATTCGACGCGAAGAGGTATTTCCCGGACGGATGCATACCGAGTTCGGCCGTGGTGTTCTCACCTTCCCAGTATCCCGGCAGTGTGGAGATGGTCTGCGTTTCCTTGAGACGGCCCGCCGCCGCGTCGTAGGCGAACGCCGTGACGGTCGACGTCTTCTCGTTGAGGACGTACGCGAAGCGCGCGTCCGGACGAAACGCGATGTCGCGCGGGCGCGACCCGGCGGATAGCGCGGCGGATTCCGCCGGCGCGAGCTTACCGCCATCGAAGCGAAAAGCGAGCACTTTGTCGGCGGCGCGGTCGCAGACGAAGACGAATCTGCCGGCCGGGTCGAAGGCGGAGCAGGCTGGGTCGCCGACCGCGACGGTAGCGGACGCCTCGCCGAGTTTCCCGTCTTCGCCGACCGGCAGCACACTTACGCCGCCTCCAGCGCAATGCGCGACGAGCACGTGCCGCGCGTCGGGTGCGAGCATCAGGTAGCACGGCATGCGGCCCTTCGACGACTGCCGGTTGATCAGCGCAAGATGTCCGGTCGCCGGGTCCACCGCATAGGCGCTCACAGTGCCCGGCTCGACTTCGTTGACCGTGAAGAGCAGCCGGCGCCTCGTGTCGAGGGCGAAAGAGGTCGGGTTATCGGTTGCGGCGGCGAGTCCGAGCGGCACGAGGGTGACGTTCTGAAACACCTCGCTGCCTGCCGATTGGAGCCGGAAGACATAGATGCCCTTGGCAGCGCCTCCCGTGCGCGTGCCGATGTAAACCAGCGTCGCGCCGGCCAGGGACGCGGCGCGAGGTGGGGAGGATTGGGCGAAGCAAGCCGGCACGAGAACAGCCGCAGCGGCGACCTGGATCAGTGACATGTCAGGCACCAGATTATCGTGGGGACGCCTTGGGCTGCAAGAACATGTAACTTGTGCAGTAGAATAGTCGCAATACCAACATGATCCGATTCTGGTGCGCCGCGCTCGCCGCCGGAGTAGCGCTCGCCGCGCCCGTCCCGCAGGCGGGCCCGGCCACGACCTTCAAGCAGTACTGTTACGCCTGCCACGGCAAGACCGCGCAACCGATGGGCGGCGTGAGCGTCGAGAAGCTGTCGGCGGAGAACTCGATCGGCGAGAACTTCCAGCACTGGCAGCGAATCGCGACGGCGCTCGAAAAGAACCAGATGCCGCCCAAAGGGCTGCCGCAGCCGAGCGACGCCCAGCGGCGTCAGGCGGTCGACTGGATTCGCACGGAGCTCGCTACCTACATTAAGAAGCACGACGGAGACCCCGGGCGCGTCACCGTCCGGCGCCTCACCAGCGGCGAGTACACCTACTCGATCCGCGATCTCACGGGACTCGAATTGAACCTCGAACGCGAACTGGTGGCCGACGAGGCGGGAGGCGAGGGCTTCACCAACTTCGGCGACGTGCAGTTCATTCAGGACGCGGGCCTGGAACGGTACCTCGAAGTCGCCAAGCGGGTCGCCGACCATGCCGTGATCGGGGCGGGACCGCTGGAGTTCTTCATCGACCCGGGCAAGAGCGGACTCGAACTGTCGGCGCTGGCGCGCATCACCGAGATCTACAGGACCTACGGATTCCGCACCGTGTCGGGCGAGGGCGGCCGTCCTTTCGGACTCGAAAAATACGGCAAAGTGTTCTACGCCGCGTGGCGATACCGGCATCGCGCCGCGCTCGGCGAGGCGACCGTTACACTCGACGCGCTGGCGGCGCGCGAGGGGATCACCGGACGCTTCGCACGTCACATCTGGACGGTGCTGAATCGCCCGACGATCGGGTATCCGATCTCCGAGATCGCGGCGCGATGGCGCAAGCTCCCGGCGCCGGGGGCGGACGCGAAGGCGACGGAATCGGCCGTGCGCGCCGGGTGCGAGGATATCCAGAAGTTCACCGCGACCTGGCCGACGTGGCTGTTCGCGCGCGGCGACCTGGCGGCGGGGGGCGCTGGAGACGAGAGTCCCCTGGTGTTCAGCGACGAGACCCTCAAGGCCACGCCGTCGAACCGGTTCAACTATCCGCTGGGCGGACGCGGATTCCGCCGCGGCCCGGCGCCGACGGGTCCGCCGAAGGTGTTCATCAGCGTGACGCCAGTGAACCCCAACGTGAAGCCGCTCGTTGTGTGGCGCAACCCGATGATCGTCACCGGAGGATTTCGCGGTCGCGGCGGCGCGGACGCGGCAGCCGGCATCCCCAAGGGCGGCGCGCCGGCGGGTCCGCAGGTGCGGAAGCCGCTGCGCGAGATGCTGTCGCCGGAGACGGTCGAGCGCCTCGGATTCGGGCGCGGCGCGGCGGGAGTCGAGATCGGCCCCGACGATTTCATCACCGAAGGCCCGGTGCTGTTCGAGGTCAACGCGCCGCAGGGCGGCGCGGGTCTCGCGATGCAGGTCAACGCCGAGATCGCCGGCGACCGCAACCAGGTGGTGCGCATCACCATCTCCGATCGCGAGGACGGCGGCGCGCTCCGCGGGAATCCTGCTCGGGCGTTGCTCGGCGATCCCGCCAGCGCCGGCTATCGCGAGTTCAAGCGCGGCGTGATGGAACTGGCCGACCTGATGCCGCCCAACTCTCACGGCGAGCCCAATCCGGCCGACAAGGACCCGGTCCCGGAGCCGTTCGACAACACCTACAACACGCCCGAGCACGATGCATTCGTCCTGAAGGTGAAGTATCAGCGCAACGACAAGTTTCTGATCGACTACGGTCTCGATGAGGCCATGCGCACGCGCCTTCAGAACGCCTGGAGCGACCTGTTCGCGTCCTTCGAGTATTTCGACGCCTACCTCGGCATGCTCGCCGACCATTACAAGTACGACCTCAAAGGAAAAGGGATCGCCGCCATGGACGCGGCCCGCCTCGCCACGCTGCCGGAGGCCATGCGCAAGTACGTCGCGCCGCTGCGCGCCGAGTGGGAAGCGGTACAGAAGTCGCAGGCCGCCGGGCAGGCGCGCCACATCGACGATGTCTTGAAGTTCGCCAGCCGCGCCTGGCGGCGTCCCCTGACGCTGCCGGAACAAGAAAGCCTGCGCGCGTTTTATCGCAAACTGCGCGCGGCGGACCAGGATCACGCCAAGGCGATTCGCGCGACCGTCGCGCGCGTGCTGGTGTCGCCGGCGTTCCTATATCGGCTGGAGCACGCGCCTCAGGCGGTGGCCTCGGCGTCGGCGCTCTCGGGCTGGGAGGTCGCGAGCCGGCTGAGCTACTTCCTGTGGTCGTCGATTCCCGACGACGAGCTGCGGCGCGCGGCGTCGGCGGGCGAGCTGGCGACCCCGGCGGGTATTCGCAGGCAGGTGAAGCGCATGGTCGCCGACCCCAAGGCGCGGCGCATCGCGACCGAGTTCTTCGGCCAGTGGCTCGGCTTCTACCGGTTCGACGAGTTCCGCGGCGTCGACACGGGGCGGTTCCCCGAGTTCACGGACGAAGTCAAGTCGGCGATGTACAACGAGGCGGTCTCGTTTTTCGAGCACGTGGTCCGCAAGGATCGCCCGCTCCGTGAAATCCTGCACGCCGACTACACGTTTCTGAACAAGGCGCTGGCGAAGCATTACGGAGTCAACGAGGTCGCCTCCGACGAGATGACGATAGTCGGGGGCGCGGCCGCCATGCAGCGCGGCGGACTGCTGCGCCTCGGCGCTGTGCTGACGGCGACGTCGGCGCCGCTGCGGACCAGTCCCGTGAAGCGCGGCGACTGGGTGCTGCGCCGCGTGCTGGGGACCCCGGTCCCGCCGCCGCCGGCCGATGCCGGGTCGATTCCCGCCGACGAGAAAATGTTCGGCGGCCTTTCGCTGCGCGAGAAACTGGAAGCGCACAAGCGCAACCCGACCTGCGCGGGCTGCCACACGCGCATCGACCCGCTGGGATTTCCGCTGGAGAAATACGACGCCGTCGGACGCTGGCGCGAGAAGTACCCGGACGGCAAGCCGGTCGACGACGCCGCGGCGCTGGCGGACAAGACGGAGATCGCCGGTGTCGGCGGGCTGCTCGGGTACTTGTCGGCGCACCAGGAGCAGGTGACGCGGACCATGGCGCAAAAGCTGGTCGGTTATGCACTCGGCCGCACGATGCTGGCGTCGGACCAGCCGCTGATCGAGCGCATGGCGGCGAAGTCGACGTTTGCGGAACTGGCGGCGGAGGTCGCCTCAAGCCGGCAGTTCCGGTATCGGCGCGGCGAGGAATCGCCAGCGACACGCCAGACGCCGGTGGCGCCCGCGCGGCAGGCGCGAGTTTCTGCGCCATGGGGAGGGACAGGAGAATGATGAAGCCTCCGATCGAAGGCGGCACATCGAGACGGTATTTCTTGCGGGGCGCGGGCGTGGCGCTGGCGCTACCGTGGATGGAGTCGCTGCGCGCCGCGGCGAAGCCTCCGCTGCGCTTCGCGGTGGTCTACTTCTCGAACGGCGTCGAGCCCATCCACTGGTGGGCGAAGGGCGCGGGCAAGGACATGGAGATCGGCCCAGCGCTGGAACCGATGCGTCCGTTCCGCGAGGACATTCTATTCCTGCGCGGTCTCTACAATCACAAGGCGTTCGTCTCCACCAGCCCGCACCTGGGCCGCATGAACATGCTCTCGGGCGAGACCGTCAGCCTCGATCCGAACGTGATCCGTGTGGGCACGTCGATGGACCAGGTGCTGGCACAGCGCATCGGCCATCACACGGCGGTACCGAGCCTGGTCCTCGGCGTCGAGCCGAACGAACTGCGCCTGGAAGACGGCCTCTCGATGATCTACGGGTCGGCGATCTCCTGGGCGACGCCCACCAAGCCGGCGACCAAGGAGATTTACCCGGCGCGCGCGTTCGACCGGCTGGTCGGCGACGGCACCGGAAGGCGCCTGGACCGCAGCATTCTCGACGCCGTGCTCGGCGAGGCGCGCGCGCTTCAGCCGAAGGTGAACTCGGGCGACCGGCGCAAGCTCGGCGAGTATCTGGAGTCGATCCGGGACATCGAGAAGCGCATCGAACACGCCGCGCGCGAGGAGCGGCTGGAGGGCTGGCGGCCGTCGTTGAAGGAGCCCAACCTCGAACGTCCCAAGGAGGACCTCCCGCAGAACGTCCCCGAGCACATGAAGCTGATGCTCGACCTCATCGTGCTGGCGTTCCAGATGGACAAGACGCGCATCGCCACGCTGATGCTCAACAACGATCTCTCGCAGATGAACTTCAAGTTCCTCGAAGGCGTTCGCGGGGCGCTGCATCTCGACTTGACGCATAACGGCAGGGCGCCCGCGGCCGAAGCCATGTACCTCAAGACGAATCAGTTCCATATCCAGCAATTCGCCTATCTCATCGATCGCTTTAAGAAGATCGACGACGGCGGTCAGTCGCTGTTCGACAGCTCGCTGCTGCTCGGATGCTCGAACCTGTTCGACGGCGACGCGCACAGCGCCGAGCAGATGCCCATGATCCTGGCCGGCGGCGGCAACGGGACTTTGAAGACCGGCCGCGTGCTCGACTACTTCGAGCGCGGCAACGACAATCGGCGCGCGTGCAGCCTGTGGCTTTCGCTGATGGACCGCATGGGTGTGCAACTGGATCGTTTCGGCGACGCCGATCAGCGGCTGGCGGATCTGTAAGCGGCGTTCGGGCGAAGTCTCAAACGCGGCCTCGTTGGCGTTTGACACCAGCCCCCGGCGTTCGATAACCTGATTACTGCGTAAGCCTCCGGGGCAGGTGTGCCTGCGGGTCCGCCGCCGGTCCTATGCAAGGTAGTGTACGGCGCTACCGGTCCGGGACCAGGCAATTTCAAATTTGTGGGGTTAAACCGGCATCGTTATGAGTACGCCGATTCCATCGGGTAAGAATCCCAGCCGGAGCTGGTTCGTCATCGACGCCGAGGGCGCGGTCCTCGGGCGGCTGGCCAGCCGCGCCGCCATGGTGCTGATGGGCAAACACAAGCCGGCCTATACGCCGTTCCTGGACACCGGCGACCACGTCGTGGTGGTGAACGCCGACAAGGTCCGGCTCACCGGCAACAAGGAGAATGCCAAGCTCTATCGGCGTCACTCGGGTTATCCGGGCGGGCTCACCGAAGTGCAGGCCAGGAAGCTGCGCGCCACCCGGCCGATCCGGATGATCGAGCTGGCCGTGCAGGGGATGCTGCCGAAATCGAAGCTCGGCAAGCAGATGTACCGGAAGCTCAACGTCTATGCCGGCGACAAGCATCCGCATCAGGCGCAGAAACCCGTCGCCATGACGGTGTAGGAGAGGATCAATCGAAGTGCCAACTGGTTTCGTGCAGCATCTGGGCACCGGCCGCCGCAAGCGCGCCGTCGCCCGGGTTTTCCTGCGCCCCGGACGGGGCGAGATCACCGTCAACGGGCGATCACTTGACGCTTATTTCCCGAACGAGACGGCGCGGGCGACGGTTCGCCAGCCGCTGCTCGCCACTGAGACGGCCGACAAGTTCGACGTGATGGTTAATACCGAGGGCGGCGGCATCACCGGACAGGCGGGGGCGGCGCGGCTGGGTATCGCGCGCGCGCTGTGCGATTTCAACGCCGAACTGCGCGCACGGCTGAAGCAGGCCGGCTTCCTCACGCGCGATCCCCGCGAGCACGAGCGCAAGAAGTACGGTCAGAAGGGCGCTCGCCGCCGCTTCCAGTTCTCCAAGCGGTAATGACAGCCGCTTCGTTTTGGCCGGCGGGCAAATCCCGTTTGGACGCCCGTCCGGCTCGCTCCTGGCGCCGATACCGGCAGTCCGGCAATCTCCAAGGAGGTTAATTGCCTTCCATTTCCATGAAAGAATTGCTCGAAGCGGGCGTTCACTTCGGGCACCAGACCAAGCGCTGGAATCCGAAGATGAAAGAGTACATCTTCGGCGAACGCAACGGCATCTACATCATCGACCTGCAAAAGACCCTCAAGCTGTTCAAGGAGGCCATGCGCTTCGTCGGCGATATGGCGTCGCAGGGCAAGACCATCCTGTTCGTCGGCACCAAGCGCCAGGCGCAGGACGCGGTGGCCGAAGAGGCCGGGCGCTGCGGCATGTTCTACGTGAATCAGCGCTGGCTCGGCGGATTGCTCACGAATTTCTCCACCGTCCAAAAGTCCATCAAGCGGCTCAAGGATCTCGACGTGATGGCCAACGAGACCGGCTGGGAGGGACGCGCCAAGAAAGAGGTCGGACGTCTGGAGCGCGAGCGCAAGCACCTCCAGCAAAACCTGGCCGGAATTCGCGACATGGCGCGGCTGCCCGACGTGGTCTTCGTAATCGACTCCAGCAAGGAGGACATCGCCGTCAAGGAGGCACGCAAGCTGTGCATCCCGGTGGTGGCCGTGGTCGACACCAACTGCGATCCCAACCTGGTCGACTACGTGATCCCCGGCAACGACGACGCCCTGCGCGCCATTCGCCTCTTCACGAATAAAATCTCCGAGGCGGTGGTGGAAGGCAAGGCGCTCGCCACCGAGCAGGAGTTCACCGGCGACCGCGCCGCGCCCACCGAGGAAACGCCCGTCGAGGAGTCCTCGTTGGTCGACGCCAGCCAGTACTACGATCCGCAGTACGCCGAGCAGCTCATGTCGGAGAGCCTGCTGCGCGAAGAGGATCTGCCGTCGGTCTCGCTGCCGCGCAAGTCGCCGGCCGCGGAAACCGGCGAGCCGCCCGCTGCGGGACAGGCGGAGAGCTAACCGCGGCGGCCGGGCGGCATCGGCCCGGCCCGCGCGGGCCGGCCACATCACGATGAATGGGGACAACCATGGCGGAAATCACCGCACAACTCGTTAAACAGCTCCGCGACCGCACCGGCGCCGGCATGATGGAGTGCCGGAACGCGCTGGTGGAGGCCGGCGGCGACCTGGACGCCGCGGAAGTGGTGCTCCGCAAGCGCGGCATCGCCGCCGCCTCGAAGAAGGCCGGCCGCTCGACGCGCCAGGGCGTCATCGGCGCCTACGTTCACCCCGGCTCGCAGCTCGGCGTGCTGGTGGAGGTCAACTGCGAGTCCGACTTCGTGGCCCGCACACAGGAGTTCCTCGACCTGGTGCACGACATCGCCATGCAGGTGGCCGCCGCCGATCCGCGCTGGATTCGCCGCGAGGACGTGCCCGCCGCCGTCGTCGAAAAGGAAAAGGAGATCGCCCGCGACAGGGCCCGCAACGAAGGCAAGAAGGAGAACGTGCTCGACCGCATCGTCGAGGGCCGCGTCGAGAAGTTCTACGAGGAGGTCTGCCTGATCGAGCAGCCGTTCATCAAGGAGAACTCCATCAGCATCGACAACCTGATCAAGACCAAGATCGCCAAGTTCGGCGAGAACATCGCGGTCTCGCGCTTCGTGCGCTACAAGGTCGGCGACGCGCTCCCGGGCGCCGAAGCCACGCCCGCCTGATCGCCGGCGCGACGACATGGGCGCCTACCGGCGGATACTCCTCAAGCTGAGCGGCGAGGTGCTCGCCGGCCAGGGCGGCTTCGGCATCGATCAGGCTCGCGCCGAGAAGCTGGCCGCCGAGATCGCCGAGGTGCACGCCACCGGCGTCGAGCTCGGGCTGGTGGTCGGTGGAGGGAATTTCTTCCGCGGCGTCGCCGGGGCGGCGCGCAAGATGGATCGCGCCACCGCCGACCAGATGGGCATGCTGGCCACCATCATCAACGGGCTCGCCATGCAGGACGCGCTCGAACGCGCGGGCGTGCCGACCCGCCTCATGACCGCCATCCGCATCGACCAGGTGGCGGAGCCATACATCCGCCGGCGGGCCATCCGGCACCTCGAGAAGGGCCGCGCCGTCATCTTCGCGGCCGGCACCTCGAACCCCTACTTCTCCACCGACACAGCGGCGGCCCTGCGCGCGCTCGAGATCCATGCCGAGATCGTCGCCAAGGCCACGCGCGTCGACGGGGTCTACGACAAGGACCCTTTAAAATACGCCGACGCCGTCCGCTATGACGAGATCTCCTATAACGACGTGCTGGCGCAGTCGCTCGGCGTCATCGACGCCTCCGCCGTCGCCCTCTGCCGCGACAACCGGCTCCCGATCGCGGTGTTCAACTTGAACACGCCGGGAAATATAATGCGAATGACGAAGGGAGAGCCGATCGGCACCCGCATTCTCTAGACACGGAAATCGCTTATGAAACCAGGAACGTCCCCGACGCCAAACATCAAGGAGATCGAATCCGGAGCGCGCACGCGCATGGAGAAGGCGCTCGCCGACCTGCAGCACGCTATGGCCGGCATCCGCACCGGGCGCGCCTCGCTCAGCCTGCTCGACAGCGTCAAGGCCGACTATTACGGCACGCTCACGCCGCTCAACCAGCTCGCCACTCTGCACATCCCCGAGCCCGCCATGATCACCGTGCAGCCCTGGGACGTCTCGCAGATCGGGGCGATCGAGAAAGCCATCCGGTCGTCGGACCTGGGCCTGAATCCCAACAACGACGGCAAGCTGATCCGCGTGCCCATCCCGCCGCTAACCGCCGAGCGCCGCAAGGACCTGGTGAAACACCTCCACGCCGTCGCCGAGGAGCATCGCGTCTCGGTGCGCAACATCCGGCGCGACGCCAACGACGCCATCAAGAAGCTTCTTAAGGACAAGACCATCAGCGAGGACGAGGATCGCCGCGCGCACGACGATATTCAGAGGTTCACCAACGCGATGATCGAAAAAATCGACGCGGCCTCGAAGGCGAAAGAGAAAGAGATCCTCGAGATCAAATAGCGGCGCCGTTCACCTAGGCCCCGCCTCGAGACGCACCGACCCCGCCTCCGCCAGCCCCTTGACGCGATCCACCACGTGATCGAGCGTCACCGGCCCATAATACGGCGAGCCGCCGAACCAGCTCTCCGCCACGACCACGCGATAGATGTCCAGCACGCTGCGCCTTCCGTCAATCAGACTGTCGATCTCGAACAGCAGCGGGTTGCTCACCCGCGGGACGGGCGCGCGGGCGCGGGCGCGGCGCTCGATGATCTCGCCGAGCGGCACGGCGTAGCGGGGAATCATCCGCGCGTCCGGCGAGATGGCGGGCGCCGCCGCGGCGGGGCCGAGATCCGCGAGTTGCTCCACCGCCCACTTCGACTGCGCCGCGAAGCGCGCGGCGGCGGCCTCGACGAGCCTCCGGTTCCCGCGAGCGAAATGCCCCGTCGACCGGATGCAGGCTTCCAGGTACCGCACCGTCGTCTCGATGACGCCCCGCGCGTCGGGGTCGGCCGCGCGCCGGCCGGCGATGGCCGACATCTTGGCCAGCACCCCGTGCGAGCCAGCGACAACTTCGTTCAGCAGCGCCGGCACATCGCCGTCCCCCGCAGCCGAGACGAAGTATCCGGTTGCTCCCACGATCAGCGCGATGCGCCGGAGCTGAGTGGCGTCGACATTGTAAATGGTGTCGCGGTTGGTGTGCAGGTTGTAGTCCGGGAAGCAGGTGACGTGCACGGCCGGTATTCCGATCGGCCCGAAGGCGAACACTTCGTGGTCGGACGACGTGTAGAACGGCACCAGAAAGCTGAAGAAGTGGTCGCGCGAGCCGAGCGCGGCGAAGATCGGATCGCTGAAGCGCTCGTGCTGGTTGATGGTGCCGACGTTGGTGTCGATCACATGCTCGACGAAATGGCGCAGCGCGTCGTTCAGGTAGGTCGGCAGCGACCAGGGCGCGCGCTCGAAGATCGCCGCCGAACCCAGTTTGGTCTGGTCCTCGCCGACCATCTCCTGGTTCAGGTTCACCAGCATTTTCTTGCGTTCGTCCGGGAATTTCGAGAAATACGCGTACTCGCCCACGACTTCCGGCGCGAACCAGAACTGAATGTCGCGCGCGGGCCGGCGGATTTTGCCCTGCTTCGTCAGCGTGACGAGCGCGCGGGCGATCTCCAGCAGGTTCGCGCAGCCGCTGGCGTCGTCGTTGGCGCCCCCTCGCATGTGGTCCAGATGCGCCGTGTAGACCACGGCCTCGTCGCGCACCGAAGCGCCCGGCAGCGTCCCGATCAGGATGTGCATCTTCCCCGGGGTGACCATCCGGGTCTCGATGCGGACGTGCGCGGTGACGCGGCCGCGCGCGCGGATCGTCTCGCGCAGCTCGTCGGCGGTACGCAGTGAAACCGAGAACGCCCAGGTCGGCTCGCGGCCGTTGTCGCCGCGCCAGGGAATCGTCTGCCATCCGATGTGATCCGGAAAGTCGAAGACCGGGCCGGGCCAGCGCTGCGCGTAGGTGATCACCCCGGCGGCGCCGTGGCGAAACACCGCCAGCCGGTACACGGTGTCGAGCCTGCCGCCCGCCAGCACGATCTTCCCGGCGACGTTCTTTCCCGCATAGTCGGACTCCTGGTCGCCCGCCCCGGCGTCGAAAATCTCGGCAGTGACGTCGGCGCTGCGGCTGTTGATGGCGATGGCGGTCCCCGCGTCGGCCCAGCTTCCGATCTTGCGCTCGACCGGCTCCCGAATCCACAACTCGCCGCTCAGTCCGGTCCAGGACGGCTGGGAGTACGGCAACTCCACTACTCGGGTATCCGTGATCCCGATGCCGCGCAGTTCCTTCTCAACGTAGCGCAGCGCATCCAGATACCCGTCGCTGCCGATATTGCGGTCGAACTCGGCGATGCGGTTGGTCCAGTGCCAGGCACGGTCGCCTGAAATCTCGTTTCGAAGTGCATTCCACTCGGCGGCCGAGAGCAGTCTCTGCTCCCCGCGCGCCGCGCAGACCGCCATCAGGACCGCCAGAAGTCGCATGTTATAATCCTAGACCGTTTCGTGGAACATGTTCACCACAATTGCTGATACTCGACTCCATTACGAATCGCGGGGCGATGGCGGGGCCATCGTGTTCATTCACGGACTTGGCGGTACATGCTCCATCTGGCACCCCCAGGCGCTGGCTCTGAGCTCCCGCCATCGGACGATTGCTTACGACTGGTCGGGCTCGGGATGCTCCTCGCGGCCCGATCGAACCTACTCGGTGGAAAGCTGGGCGGTGGAGGCCGCCGGATTGTGCCGCGCGCTTCGGATCGGCTCGGCCGTGATGGTAGGGCATTCTCTCGGCGCGGCCGTAGCCGTGACCGTCGCCGCGCGTTTTCCGCAACTGGTCCGGGGCATCGCGCTGTTGGGACCGGTGCTCAAACTGCCCGAGGCCGCCATCCCGGCGATCCGCGATCGCGCCGCCAAGGTCCGCGCCGAGGGCATGGCGCCCATGGCCGACGCGCTTCCCGCCGGCGCGCTCGCCGCCGCCACGCGCGAGTCCAACCCCGCGGTGCTCGCCTTGTTCCGCGCCATGATCCTCGCCAACGATCCAGAGATGTACGCGCGCCACTGCGAAGCGCTCCTGGCCGCCGGCGCGGCGGCCCTCCTCGACCAGGTGCGATGTCCCGCGCTGCTGCTCGCCGGCGATTCGGATCCGACGGCGCCGCCCGCCGCCGTCGAGAAGCTGGCGGGTGCGCTGCGCGGCTGCCGATATGCGGCGATCGCCGGCGCGGCGCACGCCATGCAGCTCGATCAACCGACCGCCGTGACGGCCGAGCTGGAACGGTTTGTGGAGTCGCTCGCGTGAAGCTCGTCGCGTTCGAGCACGAAGGCCGTGCCGGCATCGGAGCACAGTCGGGTCGTTCCGTGATTCCGATTTCGCGGGAAGAGAATATGACGGCCTTCCTCGAGGCCGGTCCGAAGCGCTGGAAGGAAGCCGCTTCGGCGCTCGCGAACGGCCGAAAGCTCCCCGCCCGGGACATCCGCCTCCTGGCGCCGCTGCGCCCGCGCGCCATTCTCTGCTCCGGACAGAACTACAAGGACCACCGCGACGAAAAACCGCCCGTTAATTTCGAGAATCCCGAGTTCTTCCTCAAGCTGCCCGACCTGGTGATCGACCCCGGCGCGCCGATCGTGCTCGATCCGCGCGTGACCCGCAAGCTCGACCACGAGACCGAGCTCGCCGTCGTCATCGGACGCACCGGGAGGCACATCCCGCGGAAAGAGGCCCTCGACTACGTCTTCGGCTACACCATCATGAACGACGTCACCGCGCGCGACCAGCAGGTGCGGGCCAGCGTGCGCGGGGGCTTCGACTATTACCTCGGACCCGGCAAGAACTTCGACACCGCGGCGCCGCTCGGTCCGGCGATCGTCACCGCCGATGAGATTCCCGATCCGCAGACGTTGCGCCTGCGGAGTTTCGTCAACGGCGAGCCGCGGCAGAAATCGAACACGTCGCTGATGATCTGGGGTGTGCGCGAGCTGGTGGCCTACTTCTCCAAGTTCGTCACCCTCCGCCCCGGTTTCGTGATCTCGACCGGCACGCCGGGCCGCACCGGCTGGGGTTGGGACGGCGATCTCGGCGGCAAGCGCGCAGGCGATCTCAAGGACCGGCCCGCCAGACCTTACCTCGCGCACGGTGACGTAGTGCGCTGTGAGATCGAGAAGATCGGAACACTGGAGAACCCGGTATGCAATGCGACCTCGTAGTCGCCAATGCGTTGATTATCGACGCCACCGGCGCGGACGCGTTTCCCGGAGCGATCGCCGTCAAGGATAAGCGAATCGCCGCCGTGAAGCGTGGCGCCCCGGCGGACGGCGAGTGGACCGCTCCGCGCGTCATCGACGCCGGAGGCGGCGCCGTAATGCCCGGCATGACCGACGGGCACTGGCATCCGAGCTATTACAACGCGAAGACCATCGCCGACCTCGACATCATGTCGCCCATCGAAGAGACGATGATTCACGCGGTGATGCACTGCCAGTTGATGCTCGAGTGCGGCTTCACCATGGCTCTGTGCGCCGGCGCGCATCACCGCATCGACGTGGCCCTTCGCAACGCGGTCAATTCGGGTGAGATTCCGGGTCCGCGCATGCGCGCGGCGGGACGCGACATTTGCTGCACCGCGGGACTCACCGACTGGAACCCCGACTGGTGGAAGCTCGGCCTCGAAGGCCTGACGATCATGGCCGACGGCGAAGACGAGATCCGCAAGGCCGTGCGCCGCAACGTCAAGGACACCGCCGACGTGATCAAGCTGTTCGTCTCCGGCGAAGGCGCCTCGCTCAACTGCAACCAGTTTCAACTGACCTGCACGCGGCCGGAGCTCGACGCCTTCGTCGACGAGGTGCACCGACGCGGTCGGCTGGCCTCGGTCCACGTGCGCGACCGCGTCGGCTCACGTTGGTGCGCCGAGGCCGGGGTCGACATCATCAACCACGCCACTTTCGCCGACGACGAGACGCTGGCCCTCATCAAGGAGAAAGATCTGAGCATCGTGCCGGCCCTCGGCTATATCTTCGGAGTCTTCGAGCGCGGCGGGGAGTTCGGCCTGGATGAGGGTTTCCGCAAGGCCACCTTCGCGGCCGAGGACCGCGACTCCGGCTGCGAGGTGATCCGCAAGGCTCACCGCATGGGAATCCGCGTGGTGACCGGCGGCGACTACGGCTTCGCCTGGGTGCCGCACGGCGATTACGCGCGCGACCTCGGCTACTTCGTCGATCACATGGGCTTCACGCCGATGGAGGCGATCGTCGCGGCGACGCGTCATGGCGCGGAACTGTTGCGAATGGCGGATCAATGCGGCACCATCGAGGCGGGAAAGCTGGCGGACTTCCTGGTGGTCGACGGGAATCCTCTGGAGAATATTTCGACACTCGCGGACCGCCGGCGGCTTGCATACGTGTTTAAGGACGGTGTCGCGGTCGCCGAGCGCGGGCGGCGCGCTTGTGTGTGCGGCTCGTCGGGATAGTTCGTGGATACACGCGTGCGCCGTGTTCTTCGGATTCGCGGAAAGGAAGTAGGCCCCGGGCTGGGGACCCGGGGCCTCGCTCAGAGGGGCTGGCGACGAGCTGGGCCTCGTCGCCGAGGATGCATTTAAGTCAGTGACGACTTAGTTGCTTATATAGAATGCAATTTCCTTGCCTTTTTCGCGACAGCGCGCCCTCAACAGGTTGCGTTGAGTAAGCGCCCATTCGGGCACCCCGAATGGGGAACCTCGCCCACACTCGGGGCATTTGCCGCACCCAGTTCACCGAACCGACGAAGGTGCCCATGTGGCATGATGACTCCGATGGAACCGAAGACAGCCAGGTCGACGGCCGCCTTCGTCCTCAGTCGTCGGAGACTGGTGGCCGGAGGGGCATTGGTCGCCGGAGGCCTGGGCCTCGGCCTGGCCTACCGACACCCTGGCCGGATCGACCCACGCCTCTACCTCAGCAAGAGGGACCTCAACGAATTCATCCGGGACGGCCGCCGCGTCCAGGAATTACGACGGCGTCAGACGGTCGCACAGGTCACGGCCCTCAAGAAGAAGTACCAGGATCCCGTACTCGGCAAGGTGCGGGTCTGGGACCTGATCGAGCGGCTTCGCGATGTCAACGACGTCACCGACCTCGGCCTTGTGGGCATGAGCCAGTTGACACACGCCGAGCAGATGCTGGAAGCCATGGAGTCCGAACGAGTCTCCGACTTCAGGTTCTTTCTGCTCGCCTTGTTGCACGACGCGGGTAAGGCGCTCCTGCTGAGCGGCGAGGTCCCCGAGAACGTGCTCGGTACGACGCGGCGTCTGGGCGAACACGCCAAAGGCGAGGGCCTGGACCGAGTCGTCTATCAGTTTGGACACGGGGAGTTCATCTACTCGAGAATCCGGGATCACGTGCCCCCCGAAGTCGCCTTTGTCGCGCGTTACCACAACATCGACATCAATGGCTCCCTCCCTTTCATGACCGCTGCCGAGCGCGACATGACCGAGAAGTTCCTGACGCCCTTCCGGCGCTTCGACAACGGATTCAAGTCGCCCTACAGGCGGCCGAGAATCGACATGGCGAAGTACCGCGATCTGATCGAGGAGACGTTCCCGCATCCGATCCTGATCTGAGGGCACGGCGCGGGGGCGCTGCATGCCGGCAGTCGACTCCCGCACCCCGCTGCGTGTTCATTGGGAGTGCCGCGGCGGCGCTCGAGTTGCTACTCTCGGTGCATATGGCGAAGCTCTCCATCCGCGACCTCGACCTCGCCGGAAAGCGCGTCTTCCTGCGCGTCGACTTCAACGTTCCCCTTGCGCCCGGCGGCCAGGAAATCACATCCGACAAGCGCATCCGCTCCTCGTTGCCCACCATCCGCCTGGCGCTCGAGCGAGGCGCCGGCCTGGTCCTCGCCAGCCATCTCGGCCGACCCAAGGGCAAGCCGAGACCCGAGATGAGCCTGGGCCCCATCGCACGACGCCTGGCGGAACTGCTCGGCCGGCCCGTCGACATGGCGCCCGACTGCGTCGGCCCCGAGGCCGAGAGCCGCAAGCCCGCTCCGGGCGCGGTCCTGCTCCTCGAGAACCTCCGCTTCCATCCCGAGGAGGAGAACAACGACCCGGAGTTCTCCCGCCGCCTCGCCTCTCTCGCCGACATCTACGTCAATGACGCCTTCGGATCGGCTCATCGCGCCCACGCCTCCACGGTGGGAGTTGCCGCGCACATGCCGAAGGCGGCCACCGGCCTACTCATGGAAAAAGAGCTGGAGTTTCTCACGAAAGCCACCAAGAATCCGGAGAAACCCTGCATCGCCATTCTCGGCGGCGCCAAGGTGAGCGACAAAATCGAGGTCATCGAGAACCTGCTGAAGTTTGCCGACCGCATCCTGATCGGCGGCGCCATGGCCTACACCTTCCTGCTGGCGCGCGGTGAGCCGACCGGAAAATCCCTCGTCGAGCCCGACAAAGCCGACCTCGCCCGCGCCCTCCTCCATTCCGCCGGCGACCGCCTGGCGCTGCCGGTCGACCACGTCGTCACCGCCGAAATCGCGCCCGGCGCGGCTTTCGACGTCGCCACAACGATTCCCGGTGGCATGGCCGGCGCCGACATCGGGCCGCGCACCGTCCAGGCTTACGCATCCGTCATCGCCGAGGCGAAGACGATCATCTGGAACGGACCGATGGGCGTATTCGAGAAGCCGCCGTTCGACGCTGGAACGGTCGCCATCGCGTGCGCTGTGGCCGCCTCGGGCGCCATGTCGGTGGTCGGAGGCGGGGACTCGGAGAAGGCAGTGAAGTCTGCCGGTGTTGCCGATCGCATCACGCACATCTCGACAGGGGGCGGCGCGTCGCTGGAGTTCCTCGCCGGCATCGAGCTGCCTGGCGTCGCCGTGCTGACCGAGGCGTGATCGCCGCCGCGTCCGGTGTGTGATAGATTCCAGGTCATGTTGCGCTGCATTCTCGTCCTGGCTTGTTCGCTCAGCCTGAGCGCCCAGCTCCACACGCTCACCAAGGAGCAGATGATCGAGTTCACGTCGAAGAACCCGTTTGATCGCTTCGACGACGGTCGTCCCAAGGTCCCCGATGAACTGCTGGAAAAGGCCAAGGGCCTCAGCGTCGAGGAGGCCTGGGGACCGCTGCAAAAGGAGTATCCGAATCACTTCGAGGGCAACTGGCGTGTCATGCACCCCGGAAAGAAAATGGTGGGCCGCGCCGTGACCGCGCAGTTCATGCCGGTGCGCGTCGACCTGAACGAGATCATCCTGGCGCGCCTCAAGAACCTGGGACATCGCGGGGCCGCGCACCAGTGGGTCATCGACCAGCTCAAGCCCGGCGATGTCTTTGTCGTCGACCTGTTCGGCAAGGTGGAAGGCGGAACCATCGTGGGCGACAACCTCGCCGCGGCGATCCAGTCGGCGACCGCCAACGGCGGCCTCGTCGTCGACGGCTCCATTCGCGACCTGGAAGGAATCCACCCGCTCGGCATGCCGGTCTATCATCGCGGCGTGCATCCTTCGGCGATCGGCGGTGTGATGCTGACCGGTTACAACATCCCGATCCGCATCGGCGAAGCCACGGTTGTGCCCGGAGACGTGGTATTCGGCGACCGCACCGGCGTCGCGTTCATTCCGCCCGCGCGCATCCAGACCATCGTCGACCGCGCCGAGGAGACGCACGTTCACGACGAGTGGACCAAACAGAAGTTCGGCAGCGGCCGCTTCAGGTCGAGCGATCTTTATCCGACGCCCCGCGACCCGGAGCTGCGCAAAGAGTACGAAGAGTACAAGAAGAAGCGGCTGGGCAAGCAGTAGCTACTTCTGGTTCCAGTAGATCCGAACGTTCGCCGTCGCTCGGCCGACCGCGATGATCTCCGGCCGCCCGTCGCCGTTGAGATCCTCCACCGCCAGATCCTCGGCCGCCATCCCGTCGTCCACCATCGACTTTCCCCACGACCCGTCCGCCCCGCGCGAGTACACCGCAACGCCGAAGGGCTTGCCTCTCCATCCCACCGCCAGGTCTTCCGATCCGTCGCCGTCGAAATCGCCCCACCCCAGCGCGTGCGCCTGCGCCAGCGACGATTCGATCACCTGCCGCTTCCACAAGCCCGGCTGTTCTTCATACACGACGATCGAGTTGCCGTGCCACGGCTCGACGGTGGCCAGATGCCGCGTCTTCCCCACGCGTCCCAGCTTGATTTCGCCCGGCGCGCCCTCGCCGATCTGGCGCTTCGACCATTTGCCGCCCGCCCCACGGCTCAGTGCGTGGACGCCCTCTTTGCTGGCCGTCCAGATCTCGCCGCCTTCGACGATGAAGTTATGCACGATATGCAGCGAGTCGTCGGCGACCTCGGCATTCCAGGGCTCCTTCGCCGGGTCCTTCGGCACGCGATAGACGAGGATGCGCGCGCCCTGTCCTTCCCAGGCCGGACCTTTGGTCCCGCGGCCGTGCAGCGGCACGACGATGAGCTCCGCGCGCCGGTCCCCATCAACGTCGGCCCAGCGCATGCGGTGCAGCGTCGGTTCCTCGCCGAGCGGCGTCAGCGTCCAGGGTAGCGACGGCGTCTGCCGGATCCATTGCAGGCTGCCGCCAGACTGCGTGTTGGTCGGCTGCCAGTCGGCGCCGATGGCGAGATCGAGCTTGCCGTCGCCGTCCACATCGTGCGCCGCCACGCACACGTTGTCCTTCTTGGTCGCGCCGTCCATGACGACGTGCTTGGTCCAACTCGGATTCTCGTACCACACGGCCAGCGTGGGATTGATGGCGACGATATCCGGCCGCCGGTCTCCGTTCACGTCGGCGGTCAGTACCGCGTAGACTACGCCGAAGTTATTCTGAATCTCCTGGACGCGAAACTTCGGCGCCGCGGCGAGCGGCGCGATGAGCATTACAGGAAGGAGCCGGCGCATACGGTCACGATAGTACACCGCCGCGAGCGTTCGCCGCTCCGGACAGCGCAGCCGCGGCGCGGGATGAATCGTCCATCCTGAACCGAGTCGGGGAATGTAAGCTGGAGGATTCATGCCGTGCCGGCGCCCAGTGGTCACAGGACTCGCTGTTCCTTTCATGATGGCCTTGCTGTTTGCTCCGCAGCCTGCCGCTGGCCAGGCCAATGGAGTTGAGGTCCTGCTGGAAGTGATGGATCCATCGGGGGGCGCTATCGAGGCGAGCGGGAGGCTGGAGAATCTGGCTACGGGAACAATCCAGACTTTTCGGACGGATGTTGGGGGCAGATATCTCTCGAGGACCCTGGCCCTCGGGCGCTATCGAGTGCACGTTTCCAAGGTAGGATTCGCAACCCAATCGATCTCCCTGGACCTGCAGTCGGAAGGCCGTCATTCGCGCACCATCACGCTGGCCATAGCGGCGCCTGCATTTCACATCGACGTCGTCGGCACCACTCCGCTGCCTGGGGTCGATCGCTCACTCGAGGAAGTGCCGGCGCCGGTTCAGGCCGCGACCGAGCGGGACCTGGAACAGAGTGGCGGCCTCGACCTCTCCGACTTCCTGAATCGCCGATTCAGCGGGGTGTACCTGAACGAAGTACAGGGCAACCCGCTTCAGCCGGACTTGAACTACCGTGGCTACACGGCGTCGCCCCTGCTGGGAACGCCGCAGGGGCTCTCAGTGTACATGGACGGCGTTCGTCTCAATCAGCCCTTTGGCGACGTGATGAGCTGGGACCTGATTCCCCGTGTCGTTATTTCGGAGACCACACTCATCCCGGGGTCAAACCCCTTGTTCGGGTTGAACACCCTGGGCGGCGCCGTCTCCATCCAAACCAAGGACGGCCGCAGCAACCCGGGCGCTTCGCTGGCAGTGAGCGGCGGCAGTTTCGGCCGCAGGATCGGCGAACTGGAGTACGGCGGCTCAAACTCGAATGGCTGGAACTGGTACCTCGCCAGTAGTCTGCTGTTTGAGAATGCATGGCGCGAATCGTCGCCGTCGAATGTGCGCCAGTTCTTCGGAAACATCGGCTGGCAAGGCGCGAAGACCGTGCTGGGATTGTCCGTCTCGTATGCCAACAATTCACTGATCGGGAACGGACTTCAGGAACTGGGATTCCTTCTGCGAGACTACAACAGCGTCTACACCAAGCCCGACCGCACGGCGAACCGCTCGCCCTTCTTCAATTTCAGAGCCCGGCACAGCCCGAGCGGCCGGCTCAGCTTTTCCGGCAACGTCTATTACCGTTACATCCGAACCAACACGCTGAACGGCGACATCAACGAGGACTCCCTCGATCAGGCGGTTTACCAGCCGGATGCCGCCGAACGCATGGCCCTCGCCGCCGCGGGATACACAGGTTTCCCCACCGCCGGCGAGAACGCGTCGAATACGCCGTTCCCCTCGTGGCGCTGCATCGCGCAATCCCTCCTGCGTGACGAACCGGTCGAGAAGTGCAACGGCCTCCTGAATCGTTCCCACTCGGAGCAGCACAACTACGGACTGTCCGGCCAAGTGAGCCTCCACGGTTCAACGGGCGGCAAACGCAATCAGTTCACCGCCGGTGGCGCCTACGACCGCAACAGGGCGGATTTCGTACAGTCGACGCAACTGGGGTACTTGAATCCCGACCGAAGCGTGACAGGCGTGCCTTCCTTCGCAGACGGCGTCACCGGCGGCGAGGAGGACGGCGTACCATTCGACACTCGGGCCGACCTGGCAGGACGGATCAGCACCGCGAGCGTCTACGCTACCGATACACTCTCGATGGGCAGAGGTGTGAATCTCGTTCTCTCCGGACGATTCAACCGGACCACGGTCGGCAATACCGACCGGATTCGGCCCGCGCCCGGTCCCGGTTCACTGACCGGCAGGCACGTGTTCCACCGGTTCAATCCGGCCGCGGGCGTGACCTTTCAGGCGGCGGAGTCCGTTAGCGTTTTTGCGGGATACGGCGAAGGCAGCCGCGCGCCGACCGCCATCGAACTCGGTTGCGCCGATCCCGGCCAGCCGTGCAAACTTCCCAATGCGATGGCTGGCGATCCGCCGCTGGAACAGGTGGTGACCAGGACGTTCGAGGCGGGGGCGCGAGGCCGGCTGAAATCGAACCTGAGATGGAGCATCGGCTGGTTCCGTGCCGGCAATCGCAGCGATATTCTCTTCGTCGCTTCCGAACAATCCGCATTCGGTTACTTCAAGAACTTCGGCAACACGCTTCGACAGGGGCTCGATATTGACATCAACGGCAGGATCCGGCGCCTGAATCTGGGCGGCGGATATACGCTTCTCGATGCCACATTCCGGAGCCGCGAGGAAGTCAACGGGACCGGGAACAGCTCGAACGAGGAGGCCGAAGGCGGAATCCCAGGTGTCGCCGGCGCCATTGAGATCGGGCCCGGCAAACGCATTCCACTGAACCCGCGGCACATGTTCAAGTCCTGGGCCAACGTCGAGATCGCTTCGCGCTTCCTGGTCGATCTCGGGCTCGTGGGCATTTCGAGCTCATTCGCTCGCGGGAACGAGAACAATCGGCACGAAGCCGATGGGCGGTATTATCTTGGTCCGGGCAGGTCTCCTGGCTATGCCGTCGTGAACCTGGGTGCCCAATACCGCGCACACCGCGGCGCGGAGTTGTTTCTAAGGGTAAACAACCTGCTGGATCGGCGATACTACACGTCGGCGCAGCTTGGTCCTACCGGATTCACCGATTCGGGGAGTTTCATAGCCCGCCCATTCCCCGCAGTCGGCGGGGAATTTCCCGTTCGACAGTCCACATTCTTCGCTCCCGGTGCGCCCCGAGGCGCGTGGGGCGGAATCCGATTCCGGTTCTGAGCACTGCGGTGCGGCATCCGCCTCCGGCGACCGGCTGCACGTCATTGATTCAGGAACGTTCAGGCGTGTTCCCTGGAAAGCGTCTGGCGCGCGGCTACAACCCCGAGCGTTAAAGCAAGCCTCTTAGTCCTACTAGGTCAAGTGACTACTGCAAAAGGGCGTGTTCCCCGATGCGGTAACGCATCCGGATACCGGATGTATTTGAATAGCAAGCCGCAAAGTGTCAGACCTATGAACACTCGCCGACCAACCCGCCGGACCCGTCGTCGTGGCAACGCCGTTGTCGAGTTCGCCGTGAGTTGGCTGCCGATGATGGCCCTGCTGTTCGGTATCGTCGATGTTTCAATGGTCGTTTTCATGCGCAGCATGCTGCAGAACTCGGTGCGGGAGTCGGTGCGCTTCGCCATCACCTACAACACCACCTACAAGGGCCAGAACTGCCCGAATCAGACCAGTTGCGCCACCGACGTCGTCAAGGACTACAGCTTCGGGTTCCTGAACGGCAACGTGGGCGGTCAGCCGGCCGCCAACTACATCAAGGTCTACTACTACGCCAAGGACAATCTCACGGCGCCGCTGACCGCCGGCCAGTTGCCCAAGACTCTGGCCGACGGCACCGTCATCCAATACCTCAACCAGACCGGCAACCTGGTCGAGGTGCGCATCGAGAACTACCCGTGGAGCTGGATCGTGCCGCTTCCGCTGAAGTACTTGAACGGCACCGGGCTGACGATGACCATCGCCGCCACCGACGTGATGCAGGGGTATCCGGTGGGATCCTTCGCTCCGCCGATTGCGCCCTAGGAGAACGACTGCCATGACTCGACGGCCATATCGCCACAGACGACGCGGCAGCACTCTGATGGAGTTCGCCCTGATCGCGCCCATCCTGATGGGGATGCTGATCACCAGCTTCTCGGTCGGTATGGCGCTGTCGCGAACGGTCCAGGCCGGCCAGGTCTGCCGGAACACGAACGTGCTGGTGGTGCGCGGCTTCGATTTATCTCAGCCGCAAAACCAGGCGTTGGTGGTGCGGATGGCGAATGGGCTCGGCCTGAACCTACCGGGGACGTACAACCCGGACCCCAACGGCAAGGCGGTCGTCATCCTGACCAAGGTGATCAAGGTGGGCAACAACGCCTGCGCCCGGGGTATCACCGCCTGGGACGGGAATCCCTCGTCGTGCCCGAACTACGGGCGCTACGTGATCGCCAAGCGCCTGGTCATCGGAAACGGGAGCCGCTGGACAAGCAAGTGCGGGAACCCGGGATCGACACCGAATTCCTACGGGGACATCTCCGACTACAACATCGCGATGTCGACCGGTGACATCGCGCAGAATTTCTCGGACGTGCCCGGCTCGCCGACCATCATCACGCTCGCGCTCGACGAGTTCGCTTATATCGCCGAAGTCTTCGCCGACATCCAGGACCTGACCATCCCGTACATGATGCAAATGGACACGATCGCGGTACGGAACGTTTCGTAAGCCCGGAGGTAAACCGCATGATCACTTGGAACCGCGGCCGAAGGGGATTCGCTCTCCTGCTCACCAGCCTCATGATGGCCGTGCTGGTATCGGTGATGGGACTCGCGATCGACGCCGGCATGCTTTTCGTCGTGCGCAGCCGCCTGGGCGCGGCGGCCGATTCGGCGGCGCTCGCGGCCGGCCGCGGCGTCAGTCTCGGCACGTCCATCAGCGCCGCCACCACCAACGCCACGGCTTCGGCGGTGCGATTCATGGACGCGAATTTCCCGGCGGGCTACCTCGGCACGGGCGTGGGATCGAACCGGACCGTCAGCACGGGGTTCCATCTCCAGACCGATGCGGCCGGGAATCCGAACGGCGTCCTGTTGGTTTCCGTCGACGCGATGGTTCATTCGCCGGTCTATTTCATGCGGTTTTGGGGTGTCAACAGCGTGCCGGTGCGCGTTACGGGAACCGTCACCCGCCGCAACCTGGTGCTGATGCTGATCCTGGACGAGTCGTCGTCGATGGGCAGCCGCCAGACCGCCGTCGGCACCATGCCGACGACGCTGGCGAGCAACGCTACCTCCTGCGAGGCCATGGTTTTTTCCTCGGGACAATTCGTCGACTACTTCAGCCCCTACGACAGCGTCGGCCTGATCACATTCGACATGACCGCAAAGATCGCCTACCCGGCCTCGACCAACTTCAAGACGCCCGGCTCGTCGGGGATCAAGCAGAAGATCGCCGACATCGCCTGTGGCGGCAACACCAACACCACCACGGCGCTGGAGGCCTCGTACTCGGAGATCCAGCGCGTCAACCAGCCGCTGGCCTACAACACCATCGTGCTGTTCACCGACGGCGCCTCCAACGGCGTGCCGGCAACCTATCCGCTGCGCACTCAGGTCGACACCCGACTCGGCCCCGCTAAGAACGTCAGCTCGACGAATCCACCCGACGTACCCAGCGGCAATCGGGCCAACTGCCTGGATACCAGCGGCACCAAAACCTGCATCAACATGCCGGTCGTGTGCCCCACCGGAACCGTGAGCGGCGTCATCACGCAGACCGCCGGATTCGCGATCAATTCCGGGTCGCGCGGCGGACTCTTCGAGGTCCTCTCCGGCGACACCAACACGCCGTCTTCGTTTCCCAGCGGTTGCCCGAGCTCCAATACCAACATGACCAGCCAGTCGCTGGCCTACATCCCCGACGTCGACATTCACGGCAACTCGACGCATGGGCCCAAGGACAACTGGGTCTACCAGGTGAACCAGCAATGCGCACCGTCGAGCGTGCCCATCACCGCCGGTAACACCCGCTGCAAGAATATCGGAGGGCTGTGGAGCTCTTATCCCGGGCAAGGCCTCGGAAGCAACTTCTTCACGTCCGGACCCTACAACGGCAAGTTCCGGCCCGACTACACCAATGCGATCGGGGTGGCCAGCATGAACTCGGCCATCAATGCCGCAGCCAAGATTCGCGCCAATACAACATTCAAGATCCGCATCGACTCCATCTACTTGCAAGGCAATGGCGGGGACCCGGTCGACCGAGACTTCCTTCCCATGATCTCCAACCAGGAGATGATCCCGGCGCTGATTTACGAGGCCCCGGGAACGCCCTCTTACGCGAACTCCCAGTACAACTCGAGCCATCAGAGTGGAGTTTATTTCCAGACCGTCAACGCGCTCGAACTCAATAACTTGTTCGCCGAGATCGCTTCCTCGCTGCTTCGAATCAGCCAGTAGGCACCAGTCGGAGGAGTCATCGCGGGTCTCGTTCTGCGTACATGTTGATAACGTCACACTAAGACTTCTAGACAAGTATCCGCTCATGTCCTATACTGGTTGCAAGGACGCACCAGCATGGACGCCAACCGGCTTACCGAAAAAGTCCAGGACGGGCTCCGATCCGCCCAGTCCGCCGCCACGCGACTCTCTCATCAGCAGGTCGACGCCGAACACCTGCTCGCCGCCTTCCTGGAGCAGGAAGGGGGCCTAGCCCCCGCCATCCTGTTGAAAGCACAGGTCGATGTCGAGTCGATGCATCGCCGGCTCCATCAGGAGCTCGAGAGACTGCCCAAAGTGAGCCTGGGCGGCGCGCCCGCCGACCAGCTCTACGTCACCGGCCGGCTCCAGCAGTGGATGACCCGCGCCGAAGACGAGGCCCGGCGGATGCGCGACGACTTCGTCAGCGTCGAGCATTTCCTGCTGGCCCTTCCCGAGGACACCGGTGCCGCGGGCCGCATCCTGACGGAGCACAAGGTCACGCGTGACCTGCTGATGCGCGCCCTCCAGGAGGTTCGCGGCAACCAGCGCGTCTCGACGCCGACTCCGGAGGGGACCTATCAGGCGCTCGAGCGCTATGGACGCGACCTGACGGCGCTCGCCCAGCAGGGCAAGCTCGACCCTGTGATCGGACGCGACGAGGAGATTCGCCGCGTCGTCCAGGTGCTCTCGCGGAGGACCAAGAATAACCCGGTGCTGATCGGCGAGCCGGGCGTCGGCAAGACGGCCATTGCGGAAGGACTTGCCCAGCGCATCGTCCGCGGCGACGTCCCGGAGGGACTGAAGAAGCGCCGCATCGTCACGCTCGATATGGGCGCGCTGGTCGCGGGAGCAAAGTATCGCGGCGAGTTCGAGGAGCGGCTCAAGGCGGTTCTTAAGGAAGTGC
>CAZEVY010000027.1:0-23714 GCA_964515555.1 uncultured Solibacteraceae bacterium
GAATTCAACGCCTCCTACGGCCATCGCACAATCTTCCTGCGCGACGGTTGGATCGAGCGGGAGGACAGAAAGCAGGTCGCGGTTTCGCCATGAAAGCTCTCCTCGGAGATCTCCGCCAAGGGGCGCGGCGCCTGGCGTCGCGGCCCGGATTCACGGCGGTCGCGCTGCTGGCGCTGGCGGTGGGCATCGGCGCCAACAGCGCGATTTACAGCGTCGCCGACGCGCTGCTGTTTCATCCGCTGCTGCTGCCGGATCCCGACCGGCTGGTGTTCACCGGAGGCGTGGAGCTCGACCGGCCCTCGGACCTGGACGAGATCACGCCGCCCGATTTTCTCGACTGGCGCGAGCAGACGCGCACGCTGGAGCATTACTCGGCGAGCTCCGGCTGGTCGGTGAACATCACCGGCGAGGGCGAGCCGGAGCTGCTGCGCGGCTACCTGGTGACGGCTTCCTTTTTCGACACGGTGGCGGCGGCGCCCCAGCTCGGACGCGGCTTCCTGAAGGGCGAGGACGAGGACGGACGGCAGTTCGTCGCGGTGCTGAGCCATCCACTGTGGCAACGGCGCTTCGGCGGCGACCGCAATGTACTGGGCCGCACCGTCAAGCTAAACGGGCGCGATTACGAGGTGGTCGGCGTGATGCCGGAATCGGTGCGATTTCCGGCCGACGCCGAGATCTGGGCGCCGCTGGTCTTCTCGGCGCAAGGGCGCGTGGCGCGCGGCGCCTTCTATCTGCGCTCGCACGGGCGGCTGAAACCGGGCGTCACGCTGGAGGAGGCGGACGCCGAATTCCAGGTCCTCGCGCGCCGGGTGAGCGAACTCCATCCGAAAACCCACGCACGGCGCTCGGCCCGGGTCGCGCTGGCGCGCGATTACGTCTCGGGAAACATGACGCGGCAGTTCACGCTGATGCTGATGGGAGGCGTGGCGTTCCTGCTGCTGATCGCGTGCTCGAACGTCGCCAATCTCCAGTTCGCGCGGCTGGTGGGGCGATCGCGCGAGCTGGCGCTCAGGTCGGCGCTGGGCGCGGGACGCTGGCGGCTGGCGCGGCTGGTGCTGAGCGAGAGCCTGCTGCTGGGGCTCGGCGGCGGAGCGGCGGGTACGCTGTTCGCGCTGTGGGGGGCCGACATCATCCGACGCAACATGCCCGCCGAGGTCGAGATCTTCCTGCCCGGCTGGCAGAGGATCGGGCTGAGCGGGCGCGTTCTGTTGTTCACGATCGCCGCGGGCGTCGCC
Source organism: uncultured Solibacteraceae bacterium (assembly GCA_964515555.1). Classification (GTDB taxonomy): domain Bacteria; phylum Acidobacteriota; class Terriglobia; order Bryobacterales; family Bryobacteraceae; genus CAZEVY01. The sequence continues at coordinate 1,236 of CAZEVY010000027.1, forward strand.
GCGGGCGCGCTGGCGGGGATTCTCGCCGCGATCGCCTCGACGCGCGTGAATCTCAACGACGTGCTCAAGGAGGGCGGGCGCGGCGGCGGGTCGGGGACGACGCGGCATCGCGTGCGGACGGCGCTGGTGGTGGCGCAGATCGTGCTCGCCATGGTGCTGCTGGCGGGCGGCGGACTGATGATTCAGGGCTATCGTGCCGGCATCGAGCCGATCCCGAACCTGGAGCCGGAGCGGATCTTCACGATGAGGACCACCGTTCCGCCGGGCCGGTATCCCGAGCCGAGGCAGGTCGCCACGTTCGCCGAAAAGCTGCTGGCGGAGATGCGCGCGATGCCCGGAGCGGAGGCAGTGGGTCTGATCACGAATCTTCCGTATTCCGGCAGCGGCTCGAGCTCGTCGATCGCGATCGAGGGCCGGCCGGACCCGCCGCCGGGCGTGTTTCAGAACGCGCGGCGCGAATCGATCGCCGGGGAGTACTTTCGCGCGATGCGCATTCCGCTGCGCGCGGGGCGCGCCTTCCGCGACACCGACGGCGAGAACGCGCCGCTGGTCGCCGTGGTGAACGACGCTTTCGTCGCGCAATACCTTACCGGCGAGGACCCGCTGGGGAAACGGATTCGCATCGGCGGCTTGGAGCAGCCCTGGATCACGATCGCCGGCGTTGTGGGCAACATCCAGCTCGACTTCACGCACAGGACTCCGCGCCCCATGATGTATCGGCCGATGGCGCAGGCGCCGACGCGATTCGTCAGCGTGGCCGCGAGGACCACCGGCGATCCGCTGGCGCTGGCGAGGGCGGCGCGGGCGGCGGTGCGCGCGATCGACGCCGATCAGCCGGTGTCGCACGTGTCGACGATGCAGAAGGTGATCTCGGACTCGATGGTGGGCCCGGGCTACGTGGCGTCGCTGATGGGCGTCTTCGGCGCGATCGCGCTTGTGCTCTCGGCGATCGGCATCTACAGCCTGATGTCGTACTCGGTGGAGGAGCGCACGCACGAGCTGGGCGTGCGCATCGCGCTGGGGGCGAGCGTCGGCAACGTGGTGGGGCTGACGATCCGGCGCGGATTGTCGATGGTGGCCGCTGGTCTCGTGGTTGGTCTGGCGGCGGCGATCGGGATGGCGCGCCTGCTGGCCGACCTGATTTTCGGCGTGGGTGCCTCGGACGTCACAGCGCTCGGCGGCGTCGCGGTGCTGCTGGGACTGGTCGCGCTGCTCGCCTGCTACGTTCCGGCGCGGCGCGCGACGCGCGTCGACCCGATGATCGCGCTGCGGCACGAGTAGGCGCTGCCGGAGGCCCGCGCCGCGATCGGGTATCCTTTATCCCATGAAAGCCGGCGCCGGCGTCCTGGCGATCGCGCTGGCGCTCCCCGGCATCGCGGAAACGCCACCGGGCGCGCCGCCGCACGACGCGGCGCTCGCCGCCAGGCTCGACGCGGCGATCAAGCGCAGGGGCGCCGCCTACAAGCCGCGGACGAAGCACCTGGGCGCGCGCGGCGAGCCGCTCTACACCAACCGGCTGGCGCTGGAGTCGAGTCCCTACCTGCTGCAACACGCGCACAATCCGGTGGACTGGCACCCGTGGGGCGACGAGGCCTTCGCGGCGGCGAAGCGGCTGGGGCGGCCGGTGCTGCTGAGCGTCGGCTACTCGACGTGCCACTGGTGCCACGTGATGGAGGAGGAGTCCTTCGAAGACGTGGAGATCGCGCGCTACCTGAACGAACACTACATCGCGATCAAGTTGGACCGCGAGGAGCGGCCCGATGTCGACTCCATCTACATGACCGCGGTGCAGGCGCTGACCGGATCGCACGGCGGCTGGCCGATGACCGTGTGGCTGACGCCGGACCGGCGGCCGTTCTACGGGGCGACCTACATTCCGGCGCGCGACGGCGACCGCGGCGTGCAGATCGGGTTCCTGACGCTGCTCGGCAGGCTGGGGACGATCTATCGCGAGCAGCCGGAGCGGGTGGCCGAGTCGGCGGCGGAGGCGGTGCGCGTGGTGGGGCTGTCGCTGGCGGCGCAGGCGCCGGGCGAGGTTCCGCCGCCCTCGATTCTCGACGAAGCGGCGCGGTCGGCGGCGGCGCGATTCGATCCGGTCAACGGGGGGTCGAAGGGCGCGCCGAAGTTTCCCTCGGGGCTGCCGCAGAGATTTTTGCTGCGGCATCACCGGCGGTCGGGCGACGCGGAGTCGTTGAACATGGCGGCGACGACGCTGGAGAGGATGTCGCGGGGCGGCGTTTACGATCAAATCGGCGGGGGATTCCATCGATATGCGACCGACGCGCGCTGGATGGTCCCACATTTCGAGAAGATGCTCTACGACAACGCGCTCCTGACGATGGACTACCTGGAGGCGTTCCAGGCGACGGGCCGCGAGGAGTTCGCGCGGGTGGCGCGCGAGATTCTCCGCTACGTGGAGCGCGACATGACGTCGCCGGAGGGCGCGTTTTACTCGGCGACCGACGCCGACAGTCCGTCGCCGGCGGGCAAGCGCGGAGAGGGCTGGTTCTTCACCTGGACCCAGGGCGAGATCGACGCGATCCTCGGCGAGACGCGCGGGAAGCGCGTGGGCGCGTACTTCGGCGTGACGGCGAAGGGGAACTTCGGAGGCCGCAACATCCTTCATACGCTGGACGCTCCGGCTGCCGTCCCTCGAACCGCTCTCGAGGACGCGCGGGGATTTCTCTACGCGGCCCGCAGGCTTCGTCCTCCGCCGCTGCGCGACGAGAAGATTCTGACGGCGTGGAACGGCCTCATGATTTCGGCTCACGCGCGAGCGGCGCTGACGCTGGCCGACGATCGCTACGCGGCGCGCGCGGCGAGGGCGGCGTCGTTTCTGCTGCTCCACCTGCGGCGCGAGGGGCGGCTGCTGCGCAGCCACGTTGACGGGTCGGCGCGGCATAACGGGTACCTGGACGACTACGCGTTTCTGATCGCCGGGCTGCTGGACCTGTTCGAGGCGACCGGCGAAACGCTATGGCTTCGCGAGGCGCTGTCGCTCGACGCGGCGCTGGAGAGAGATTTCGAGGACGCCGAGCGCGGCGGATTCTTCTTCACCAGCCACGGCCACGAGCGGCTGCTGGCGCGCGAAAAGCCGGCTTACGACGGGGCGGAGCCATCGGGCAATTCGGTGGCCGCGATGAACCTGCTGCGGCTCCACGAGTTCACCACCGGCGACCGATACCGGCGGCGCGCCGAGCGCGTACTGGGGGCGTTCCGCGCGGCGCTGGAGAAATCGCCGCTGGCGCTGGCGGAGCTGCTGCTGGCGGTGGACTGGCGCCACGACACGCCGAAGGAGATCGTCATCGTCACGCCGAAATCGCGCGCCGAGGCGGCGCCGATGCTGGCCCGGCTGCGGGCGACGTTTCTGCCCAACCGGATCCTGGTGGTGGTGGCGCAGCGCGATGCGGCGGCACTGGCGAAGGTCGTACCGCTGGTGGAGGGGAAGACGGCGCGCGGCGGGAAGGCCACCGCTTACGTCTGCGAGCGCCGGGTATGCGACGTGCCGACGACCGACGTGGAGGTGTTCGCGCGGCAGATCGGCAAGCGGCCGGTGCGCCCGTAGGAGAACGGTTCAGCGCACCGCGTACACGTCGTAGGCGGCCTCGCTGCGGTCGCGGTGGAACTCACCGACGCCGAGGCAATGCACGCGATTCAACCACGCGTAAGCCGGATGCGCCGACCAGAAACGCGGCGACGTCCGAATGCGTACGGTCTCGGGCAGCTTGCCCTCTAGGAAATTCGCGTAGCCGTCCGGCCCGAGGTCGAGGAATCCGGGGTACGTGAGCAGAATTAGCGCGCCATCGTGGGTGTCGATGGTGGCGCGCACGTCGATGAGGCCGACGCCGTCGGTTCGCAGCGTGAGCCAGTCGCCGCCCACGGGGCGGAATCGCCCGCGGATCGCGGGGCCGGTCACTTCTCCGGCCGCCACGTAGCCGTTGACGCGGATTCCTTCGGGGACCGGTCCGATGACCTCCAGCGGCTGCACCAGCGTGGCGCAGTAGCTGCAGATGTGTTCCAGTTTGTAGTCGATCATGAGTCTCCTATGTCCGCCCGCTGATGCGGCGGCTCTGTGATTAGATTAGTCGCGGCGATGTCACAGTAGTTTGAGTTTGGCGCGATAATGCGCGAGCGCCTGGTCGATCATCGCGCGGGCTCGGATGCGGTTCACGGCGGCGCCCATGTTATTGCGCTCCTCCAGGTAGGCCCACAGCCGCTCGATCCAGCGGATCATCAGCTCGACGTCCTCGCGAACCAGTGTGGGCTTCCCGCCGGCATTCAAGTAGACCGCGGCCGAGTGCGCGCGCGGATTGTTCCCCACGACGCCACGCGCCGGCGGTCCCGAGACGCGCAGGGCGAGCCAGGCGCTCCCTGTGACGGTGACTTCCCTCTCGTAGCGGAACTGCGTCTGATTGTTGAGAGGGAAGCTATCGACGACCCTGCCGTTTTGAATCAGCTCGACCAGCCGGAGCGGCACGCGCGACAGGATATCGGCGGTCACCTTGGCCTTGTAGGGTTGGCCGGCGGGAATCGGCACGACGGCGCCGGGGCGCTCGCCGTTGACCTCGAAATCGACCAGCGGCCCGTTGGTGACGAAAGCGCGGCCCTCGCGGTAACGCGCGATCCAGCGGTCCCAGTTCATGGCGCCGCCGACGTGGACGTACTGCCGCGAGCCGCCGGGAATGTTGTTAATCCCGCGCCAGTTCGTGAAGACGTCGGTGCCCGCGCCCGGCGACATGCGGAATCCGGCGTTTAGGAATCGATACCACATCTCGTAGGCAGCGTCGCCGAACGGCAGGATGTCGATGGCATCCATGGCGCCGAGCGCGGCGGTGACCGGCCCTTCCTTGGCGCCGAGGTTGGTGTCGAAGACGTCGACGCCGGCGCCGCCGATGGGATGCACGTAGACCACGACTCCACCCTGGCGCCTGGCCTCCATCGCGGCCATCGTATTTAACGGGAAATCGTAGGGTGAATTACTGCCAATTACGCTGGTGTACGAGGGCGGCACCTGTTTCTTCACGTTGAGGAACGCCATGTGGCCGAGCGGATCGCTGTTGCGGTATTCCTGTCCCCAATACAGCACGTAGGCGGGCTTCGACACGGGGTCGACTCCGCCCCGGAAGAACTCCTTGTCGTGGATGAAGGCGCCCTCGGCGTTGGCGACGATCATGTTGGCGGTGTTCAGGTCCTCGGCTTCGAGCCAGGCGAGCGAGTCGCGCGGGCGCTGGTAGTAGCTGCCGTTGTAATTCGCGTGAAAGTGATTCTCGCCGGTGGCCCATCCGCGGTGGCTCCAGTCGGCCCAATGCGCGAGGTCGAGCGTCACGTTCGCGATGCCGCCGGCGGGAACGGCCACGGTGCGCTCGATCGGCCGATGCTCCACTCCCTTGAGCGCGACCAGGCGAACCATGCCCGCGGGCGCGGGAAACTCGTCCTCGCCCGAGCCGATGTAGAAGCCTTCGCGCGGCTGGCCGGGATCGAGCTGGTAGTAGAAGATCGGCGAGCCCGCGGGCGCGTAGGACTTGCCGTCGGAGGCGCGCACGTAGACGCGCGCGGGAGTCGGCTGCCCTTTCTCGTCGACGGTTTTCACGCGCACGCGTCCGGAAGGCGCGCGGAACTTGAGGCCGCTGATGCGCACGTGCTGCTGCGCGCCGCCCGAGGCGGGCATGGTGAACAGGTCGAGATTGCCGCGCTCGTTCGAGACCAGCGCGATGCGCTTGCCGTCGGGCGAGACGGCGGGCGAGAACTCGTCGCGCGTGGTGGCAGTGACCGGAACGGGCTTGCCGCCGCGGCGCGGGACGCGATACAGCTCGTGGTCGCCCTTGCCGTTGACGACGACCGCCGAGTAGATGACGTCGCCCGAAGGCGACGCAGCGACTCCATGAAGCTGCGCGATATCGCCGGGGCGGTAGGGAGTCAGCGGCAACTGCACGCGAATCGCGGGACGATCGGCGGGCGTCGACCAGACCTGCGGCACGGTGCCGCGCGAATTGACGAAGTAGATTTCGGTTCCGTCGGCGCTCCAGGCGGTGGGCATCCATCCGCCGGCGGGTCCACGCTGCGGGCGATTCTGAATCTGCGCCGCGCCGCCGCTGAGTTGGATCTCGTGCAGCAGAGAACCGGCGTTGGGCATGGCGAGTCCCACGACGATGCGCGATCCGTCGGGCGACCAAGACGGCGTTCCAGCGGTCGGCTGCGGCGTGCCGATGGTGCGGTCGCGTCCGGTGGCGGGATCGACGACGGCGAGCGTACCAAAGATGTTCGGCAGCGTTCCCCCGGGCGCGTTCCCGGAGATAAAGGCGATGGCGTCGCCCTTCGGCGACCATGCGGGATGCGCATGGTATCCCGCCGACGTTGTGATCTGCTCGGCCTCGCCGCCCTCGGCCGCGACGCTCCAAATGCTGCCGAATAGCGTGAAGGCGAGACGCTTGCCGTCGGGCGACCAAGTGGGATCGGCGGCGCCCCAGGTGGTGGGATCGGTGTCGGCGGCGCGCACGCCGAGGCGGTCGCGCAGGATGAGCGCGAGGGCGATGGCGGCGAGAATCGCGAGAGTTAGTCGGCGGGCAGTCATGGGGTCAGTATATTCAGACCGGGGCGGCGGTGCGACGGGGCAATACGATGGAGATCGCCAACGCCGAGGCGACCACGACGAGGCATCCGATGACGTTGAACCACAGGAACGGGATCTGGGTGAACCAGTTGGCGTAGAAGATCGCCGCTTCGCCGCACAACACGCCGGCGAACGCCGCCGTGCCGCCGATGCGGGGGAAGAAGAACGCCAGCACGAATACGCCCAGCAGTCCGCCGTAGAACAGCGACCCGAGCATGTTCACCGCCTCGATCAGCGACCCGAGATTGCGGCCGTACTCGGCGGTGACCACAGCGTAGGCGCCCCAGAAGACGGTCGCCGCGCGAGCGGCGGTTACGTAGTGCCGCTCCGTGGCTTCGCGTTTGAAATGACGCTGGTAGATGTCGATCACCGAGACGGTGGCGAGCGAATTGATCTCGGCGGAGATGGTCGACATGGCCGCCGCGAAGATGGCCGCCAGGATCAGTCCGACCACGCCCGCCGGCAGGTAGCGCGTCACGAACGTGAGGAAGATGTAATTCGTGTCGTTGAGCGAGGCCTGTCCGCCGGCCTTCTCGACCAGCTTCACGCCGTCGCGCCGGACGGCTTCCATCTCGGAGTGGGCCGCGCGGTACCGTTCCACGTCGCCGCCGCGCGCGACCTCGCGGGCCGCGTTTCGCCGGGTCTCAAACGCCCGGTCCCAGCGCTCGGAAAGTTGAGCGTACTCGGCGCCGGCGCCCTCCAGCCGCGCCATCTCCAGCTTGTGAAAGACCACCGGCGGCTTCTCGAAGGTGTAGAAGACGAAAACAATGGCGCCGATCAGCAGGATCGCGAACTGCATGGGCACCTTGGCGACGGCGTTGAACAGCAGGCTCAGGCGGCTGTGCGCGATCGAGCGGCCGGTGAGGTAGCGCTGCACCTGCGACTGGTCGCAGCCAAAGTAGGCGAGCGCCAGGAACATGCCGCCGATCAGACCGGTCCAGACGTTGTAGCGGTCGCGCCAGTCGAACTCCGTCACCACCGGATTGACCTTCCCCGCGGCGCCGGCGATCTTAAGCGCGCCCGCCAGGCTGATATCGGCGGGCAGGAGCGCGACGGCGGTTCCCAGGGCGACCAGCAGGCCAAGGAACATAATCAGCATTTGCTGAAAATCGGTCCAGGTTACTGCTTTAATTCCACCGAATGTTGTGTAGGCGACCACGACAACGCCCATCAATAACGTCGAAACCCGGTCCGGCCAGCCGAGAATCACGGTCAGCACGATGGCGGGCGCATAGAGCGCCATTCCGACGGCGAGGCCGCGCTGGATCAGAAAGATGGCGCTCACGAGCGCGCGCGTCTTGGCGTCGAAGCGCTGCTCGAGGTATTCGTACGCCGTGTAGACCTTGGCGCGATGGAAGATCGGGACGGCTGTCGCCGAGAGGATGACCATCGCCAGCGGCAGTCCGAAATAGAACTGGACGAATCGCATGCCGTCGGCATAGGCCTGGCCGGTGGTCGAGATGAAGGTGATGGCGCTGGCCTGTGTCGCCATGATGGAGAGCGCCATGGCGTACCACGGCATGGTCTTTCCGGCGAGCAGGTACTGGGTGACGGTGTCGGATTTGCGACCGCGCCAAAGGCCGTAGCAGACGATGAACAGGAGCGATCCGCCGAGAACCGCCCAGTCGAGCGGACTCATGGCGTGAAGCTCCGCCCGAAAACGAAGAACAGCGCGATCAGCGCGGCCAGGTAGACGATCACGGCCGCGTAGAGGCGGCGCCACGTGCCGAGAATGGGTGGCGGTTCTTCGGGAGACATGCGCGCCGACCCACATTATCATGGATGGAACTCATGACCGGCGGGGTCGGTGACAGACTGGGGCGGCTGCTGATGGCGGCCGGCCGCTGGGTGCGGCGGCGCGGAGGATCGCGCGGCGGGCGGCGGGAGGCGATCGGCCTGGCGCTCGGCGGAGGGTTCGCGCGGGCGATCGCGCACGTGGGCGTGTTGCGGGTGTTCGAGGAGCGGGGCATTCCGGTCGGCGCGATCGCCGGGGTGAGCGCGGGGGCGATGGTGGCGGCGGCGTGGGCGAGCGGGGCGTCGAGCGGCGATATCGAGGAGATGGCGCGGAGCATGCGCTTCCGCGACGTCGCGCGCCCGACGCTAAGCCGCATGGGACTCATCAGCAGCGAGCGCATGAGCGCCCTGTTGCAGCGGCTGCTTCGGGCGACGAAGTTCGAGGAGATGAAGCTGCCGCTCGCCGTGGTGGCGACCGATCTGCGCACGGGCGAGCCGGCGATCTTCTCGGGCGCGGGCGACGTGATCGCGCCGATTCGGGCGAGCTGCTCCTATCCCGGCCTGTTTCTGCCGGTGGCGATCGACGGGAGGCAGCTGGTCGACGGCGGCATCAGCATGGATGTGCCGGCGCTGGCGGTGCGCAAGCTCGGCGCGACGCGGGTGGTCTCCTGCGCGTTGCGCGCCCCGCAGACGATCGACGATCCGCGCAACATGCTGCACGTGGTGAACCGCTGCTTCCAGATTCTCCAGTCGCACGTGGAGACGCCGTGGCGGCGGGCGTCGGATATCGTGCTGGAGCCGGAAATCGGCGCGTTCGGCTGGGATTCGTTCGAGTCGACGGCGGCGCTGGTGGAGGCGGGACGGCGCTCGGCGGAGGCGGCGGTGCCGCGGATCGAGGGCTGGATGCGGGGTGTAGAATCGAGGAAGCGGGAGATCGCATGAGCACCAAGACTCTGTTCACGGTCGAGCAGTTCCTGGCGTTGCCCGACGACGAGAAGGAACGCTACGAGCTGGACGAAGGAGAATTGATACCGATGGCTTGGGCGACGCCGAAGCACAACCTCGGGCGAGATCGCTTGAACCGGCTGTGGTTCGCGTTTCTCGAAGAGACCAGACTTGGGGTCGTCATCTCCGAGACCCCCTTTCGGTTACCCGGAGACAATGCTCGCATCCCGGACTTGGTCTATTACACCGCGGAGCGGTGGAAGGCAGTCGACCAGGAGCACGTTCCCATCGATACGCCGCCCGACATCGCCGTCGAAGTGATTTCCGCGAGCGACAGGGACATCAACCGGAAGGTCAAGCTGTATTTCGAAGCCGGAGTTCGTGAGGTGTGGCTCCTCTACTTAAGCGACCACGAACTGCACATCCGCCGCCCCAGTTCCGCCCGCATCCTCGGCCCCGGCGACACGCTCGATTCGCCCGAAATCCTCCCGGGCTTCTCCATCCCCGTCGCCAGCCTCTTCGAAGACCTCGCCACGGTCTGAAACCGCCCGCATTCCCTTGCTAATCTGAAAAGGTGAACGCACGACGACTATCGACACTGGCGCTGCCGGCCGGCGCCGCCATGCTGCTTTCCGTCGGCAACTTCGCCCGCGCCGAGGACGACACCCTCCCCTGGCACAACAACTATCGCGAGGCGATCGCCGAGGCGCGCCGCACGGGGAAGCCGATATTCCTCGAATTCCGGTGCGAACCTTGAATCGCCGGACGAATCTTCGACGCACAGGTTGTGCTGTCGCCTAAATCCTCACCCCGCGGAAAGCTGCTCGCCCAGTACGTGCGCGCGCGCATCACCCGCATCGACGACAGCAACGTCGCGCTCTTCGACCGCGACTGGAACTCCACCCTCTACTACTTCGTCCTCGACGCCGACGAGCGCATCTACCTGCGCTACGGAGGCCGGGACGCCCGCAGTCACGACACCTACCTGAACCTCGCCAGCATCGAGCTCGCCCTCGCGCAGGGACTCGAACTCCACCGCCGCGCGACGGCCGGCGAACTGAAGTTCCCCGATCCTCCGAAGCCCCTCTATCCGCGCGACATTCCGATGCTCTTCGAGAACACCTCGCAGCGCGGCCGCTGCGTCGAGTGCCACCTCGCCGGCGACTTCATGCTCCAGCAGCGCGAGCGCGACGGCACGCTCGACCGGCCCACGCACCTGTTCCGTTTCCCCGACATCCGCAGCCTCGGCATCGAGCTCGACGTGCCGAAAGGGCTGGTCGTCAAGGAAGCCACGGGAGCCGTCGCGGCGGCCGGCATGCGCGCCGGCGACCGCATCGCCTCGCTCGATGCGGCACCCGTCCACACGTTCGGCGACCTCCAGTACCGCCTCGACAAAACGCCGCGCACGGCGCGCGAAATCCGCATGGGCGTCGACCGCGCGGGCGCCGCGGTGGACCTCGCGGTCGCGCTGCCCGAGCGCTGGTGGGTGAGCGACATCCGCTTCCGCCAGTTGAGCGCCGACCCGCGCGCCGAGTTCGAGTCGCGCCCGCTGACCGCGGAGGAAAAGCGCAGGCACGGCCTGAAGGACGACGGTTTCGCCGCCGAGGTGACCTCCATCGGCGGCTTCGCCACCATGCTTAAGGTGCACGAGCTGCGCACCGGCGACATTGTGTTCTCCGTCGACGGCGTGGACCGCGACGAGATCGCCAACACGCCCGACCTCTACATCAAGCTGCACAGGAACGCCGGCGACACGGTAACCGTCGGGGTCCTCCGCGACGCCAAACGTTTCGAGATGCCCGTGCGCACGCAAAGGATGTTCTTCCGGAAATGAGAGCTACGATGCTCCTGCTGGCGGGCGCCCTTTGCGCCGCCGCCGAAGCCCCGCGTTGGAGCGCTCCGGTCGAGGTCACTCACGAGGGCAAGCGCGTGCTGGCCTATCGCGCGGCGGCCGAGGGCGGATACCTGGTCGTGGAGGCGGCCATCGAGCCGGGCTGGCACACGTTCGTCATGGACAACCAGCGGCGATCCGACGAGAAGCTGGCGGGCAAGCAGTCGCTGGGCGTCGACCAGCAGACGGAGATCAAGGTGTCGGGAGGACTGGCGGCGGCGGGCGGATGGCTCCAGTCGGCGCCGAAAGATTTTTCGAAGGCCGAGCTGCGCTGGTACTCGTGGGGATTCGAGAATCGCGCGCTGTTCGCCGTGAAGGTGCGCCGCGCGGGCGCGGCTCCGGCGCAGCTCGCGATCCGCGGCCAGGCGTGCACTGAGACGGTCTGCAAAAACATCGACGTGACGCTCTCGGTTCCGGCTGGAGGCGCTTCGACGGGATCGCCGGTCATCGACCTGAAGGCTCTCCTCCCCGTACGATAGGGCAACCATTCCGTTGATATACTGCCCCCAACGAGGGCAGTGATTATGTCAGTGCTTCGAGTGACAGTGCTCGCCATGTTGGCCGCCACAGCGGCCTTCGCGCAAACCGGCACGGTCACGCTGAACAGGGTGGAGATCGACTTCAACGGAAGAACCCACAGCTTCACTCCCGGAGCGGCCAACATCATCGACTTGGAGTCGATTCCGGACGTTTATTACAGTGCTCCGTATCGAGTCTTCGCGAGTTACACCACCGACCACGGTGGAGGGTTCCGAAATATCAGTTGCCAGCCAACCCACAATTCGCCGATATTGATTCCCGCGTCCGCGTTTCCCGTCCTCGACACACTCCAGCCGGGAGCCAACCCGACAGCGACGACCTCCGGGAACGTGACCCTAAATAGCGGGACCTCCCAGCTCACCGTTCTCCACCTGTTGATGCCGCCGCGCACTAACCCATCCCTTGAAGTGGTGACAACGTTCACGTGCGTCCTCTACCGGGTTGGAGCCCCGGGCCCTACCACCTACGCAACTTCCGGGAGCATCGCCGTGCGGCACCGCGTGGTCGGAATCCGCCGGTCGCTCACCATCTCCGCGACGAATCCCCCCGCCGCCACGAGTCTCACGCCGGGCGGGCTGCAACGGTTCGAAGTCACCGCGAACTGGGAAGAGAACAACGTTCAACAGGGATGGCGCCTGGAGTTGGCAGCGATCGACTCCGCGGGAAACGTGATTCGAACGGTGCGGGCCTTTCGAGGCAACGTCACCAGGCCTGCGAACGTCGGGACCGGGTCCGGGCTGATGCCTGCGAGCAGCGGGATCACGCCGATTGTGATGGACAATGTCCGGCTGCCGAGCCAGCCGGGGAAGTTGATCCTGCGCCTGGTCTCGATCGAAGACGTCAACATGGGCGACGGACCCGTGCTGCGCACTCTCGCAACCGCCCCGGACATCGTGTATGAACTGGGAACGCCGCTGTTGACGCTCACCAACCTGTTGCCGGCGGCGGGACAATTGCTCGTCGCGGGCAGATCCGAACCCGTCTACGCAAGCGCGCAGATCAATCGGCCCGTCGCCGCGGGCGCCCGAATCGGACTGGCGTTCAAGTATCCGGGCAGCTCGATCACCCGGAACCAGACCGCCATCAATGGCACCGAAATCGGTATCTTTGGCTCCGACGTTCCTCCACCGGGCGTCGATTCGGTGCAACTGGCTGCATTCGTCGTGGATCAAGACGGGAAACTGATCGAAGAGGTGGTCGCCCCGACGATATATCGAGTGCTTCCGTACGAGATGAGCCACATCGAAGTGGCGCAGGTGATTCAGGATTCCAACAATAGCGTGCCCCTGGTGGCGGGCAAGGCCGCTCTGGCGCGGGTGCTTATCCGTTGCTATACGAGCGCCACGGTTGCGCTGCCGAACGTCAAACTCACGTTGACCAGGGCTGGTGCGACGCTGGCGGAGATGTTCAAGATTGGATCCTGCGTGATCGACTCGACCAGCGGTTTAGGGGCCGCACACTTGAAGGTCCTGGCGTTGAGCGAAACCGTCAACTTTCTGCTGCCAGGTGAGCTTCTCTCGGGAAAACTCGACATTACCGCGAGCGTCTCGCACAGCATCGCCGGGGGACCGCCGGTTGAGAATCAGGTGAAGCGTGCGACGGAATTCTTCCGGACTTCGAGCCTCAACATCCGCGTGGCGACGCTGTGCGAGCTCGGCTGCAGCCTGTTCGGCCCCCGCGTGGCCGGCTATCTGGGCGGACTGTTCCCCAACGCCGATAACGAGATCCGGGTAGAGCCGGCCGAGCCGGCCGTGCTTCAGCTTCGCCCGACACCCGAGGACGTCGGCCTGCCTCCCGAGGCGGCCCTTCTGACATACTCGGCCTTCCTGGACTTGGCGTTTGGCGTCACGGACCTTTTTACGATCGCCACCGACACCTACGCCACGGCGGACCGGTTGCCGGCGCTGTTCGGATCCGAGCCGAAGATCCGGTTCTACGTGGAGGGCATCCACGCACGTACGCCGCATATTCCCTGGTCGGCGGCGGTTGCCACTGGGCTGGGCTTGCAGTCGGTGTTTGACTCGTGCTTCACCGCCGCGGACCTGGGTTTCACCAGGGAGTCCCGCGGCTACAGTTTCAACTCCCCATTCGGAGGCCCCGCAATCCAGCTGGTCAACCTGAGGTCCGAGGTGGGCTTGACCAGCCGTTGCGACCAGTCGGGAATTGTGAAGACTTTTATCTCTCGGGGTCAGTATGAGGCCCTCTTCAACCGCCAGGTTCTCTCGAGCTCCAGCGCGTCGGAGACGGCGCGAAATGCCTCGAAAACCGCGACGCCCCAGGAAGCGCTGCTGGTCACGGGAACCATCCGGTCCAGCGGAACCGCCACGCTCCTCCGCGCCTACAAGCTCACCACCACGCTGAGCGACCGCGGACTCGCCACCGGCGGCGAGTATTGCGTGACACTCGCCGGCGTCGCCAATTCAGCGCCGCGGTGTTTCAACGCGACCTTCAACGCGAACGGCGAGCTCCCGTTCGGCATCCTGCTGCCCTTCGAACCGGCGGCGACCGGCGTCGTGCTCCGCCGCGGCAACGCCGAACTCGCGCGCATCGCCGCCAGCGCCACCGCGCCCTCCGTGCAGATTACGGCGCCGGCGGCGGGGACAACACTTAACGCCTCCACGCCGATCGTCGTCAACTGGACCGCCTCCGACCCCGACGGCGACGCGCTGCGCTTCACGGTCCTCTACAGCGGCGACGGCGGAACGTCGTGGGCGCCGGTCGCGCTCGACACGACGGCACGCACGGCGACGGTTGACGGAACGCAGCTTCGAGGGGGAAGCAACGCGCGCTTCCGCGTGGTCGCGACAGACGGCTTCCGCACCACCCAGGCGACCACGGGAGCGTTGACGCTGGCGCAGACGCCGGTGCTGGCTGCCGACGCCATCGTCGACGCCGGTCGCGCGATCGTCGGACGTACGTGGGCGGGCCGCGCGAGGCTCCGCAATACGGGCAACGGTCCGCTGCGGATTACGGCGGTGCAATCGAGTAGCGCGGCGATTCAGCCGGCGGGCGCGTTTCCGGTCGTCATCTCCGCCGGGGGCGAGCGCGAGATGGACCTGACGCTCGCACCCACTGCCGCTGGACCCTTCGAGGCGACCCTCACGCTCACCACCAACACGGGGGGCGCGCCGCCCACTGTGCGCGTGCGCGGCCAGGGGCTGAATCCCTCGAACCCCATCCTGGCGGTCGGGGCGCTGGCGCCCGACGTCGAGCGCGGCATCGTCTTCGGCAGCGTGGCCGTGGGCGACCCCTCGTCGTTCGACCTGTTCGTCTCCAACACCGGAGGCGCGGCGCTGAACCTCACGATGACCGTCTCGACCGCCGCCTTCTCTCTGCCTGACACGCCCATCGTGCCCGTGCGCGCCGCCGCGCAGTCGCAGGTGACGCTCAGGCCCAACGAGCAGGCGACAGTGCCGATCGCCTTCAAGCCGTCGGCGGCCGGCGTCTTCAACGGGACACTGACGATCACGTCGAACGACCCGTCGCTCGCGCGGCTGGAGATTCCCCTTTCCGGCACGGCGACGCCGGCGACGGGCGCGCCGCTGCTCAGCGCTGCGGGCGTGGTGAATGCGGCCAGCTTCGAGCCGGCTCTCGCGCCCGGCGGCATCGGGTCGATCTTCGGATTGCGACTGGCGAACGGCGTCGAGGCCTCGGGCGGCGCGCCGCTGCCGAGGACGCTGGGCGGGACGCGGGTGACGGTCGGCGGAGTGGAGGCGCCGCTGTTCATCGTGACGCCGGGGCAGATCAACTTCCAGACGCCGTTCGAGGCGAAGCCGGGAGTCAGCGACATCGTGGTGTATCGCGACGGGCTGGTAAGTAATCGCGTGGGGGCGCGCATCGCCGCCGACGCGCCGGGGGTGTTCATGAACGCGTCCACGCGAGAGCCGATCGTTACGCGCGCCGACGGGTCGGTGATTTCGGCGGCGAATCCCGCGCGGCCCGGCGACTTCCTGGTCATCTACGCGACCGGCTTCGGCGACCTGACGAATCCGCCGCGCTCGGGCGCCGCCTCGGCCGCCAACCCGCTGGCGACAGCGCGGGTGCTCCCCACGGTGACCCTCGGCGGCACGCCCGTGAGGGTGCTGTTCGCCGGACTGACTCCGTTCTTTGTTGGCTTGGTTCAGATCAATGTGCAGCTTCCGGCCACGCTGCCGCCGGGAGCGGCGCTGGATCTGGTCGTGCGGTCGGGCGAGGCGGAAAGCCAGGCGACGCCCATGCCGGTGGCCCAGTAAACTCCATGAAACCGGCGTCCTACCTGCGCCGTCAGACACCCCAATAGGCGGGCGGAGTCGAGGCTTGCTTTCCCCTTCGCGCCCGGCCTAGAATTGGGGTAGCTCGTAAGGTAGGACAACTCTATGAAGAGCCGAATACTGTTCGTGTTTCTGGGAGCCGCCGCGCTGCTGCTGGCCGCCGACAAGAAAGCGGCGCCGGCCGAGCAGCGCGAAACCGTCGCCAAGCCGATGAGCGAGAAGCAGCGCCGCCGCCAGGAAGAGCGGCTGCGCAAGGAGCTCGAAACGCCCTTCCGCAAGTGGCTCAACGAGGATGTCACCTACATCATCACCGACGAGGAGCGCACCGCCTGGAAACGCCTGGCGACCGACGAGGAACGCGAGCAGTTCGTCGAGCAGTTCTGGCTGCGCCGCGACCCCTCGCCCGACACCCAGGAAAACGAGTACCGCGAAGAGCACTACCGGCGCATCGCCTACGCCAACGAGCGCTTCGCCTCGGGCATCCCCGGCTGGAAGTCGGACCGCGGGCGCATCTACATCACCTTCGGCCCCGCCGATGAAGTCGAATCGCATCCCTCGGGCGGCAGCTACGAGCGGCCCTTCGAGGAGGGCGGCGGCACCACGTCGACTTATCCGTTCGAGAAATGGCGCTACCGCTGGATCGAGGGCATCGGCACCGACATCATTATCGAGTTCGTCGACCCGACGATGACCGGCGAATACCGCATGACGATGGACCCGTCGGAGAAGGACGCCCTGCTGCACGTCCCCAACGCCGGCCTGACCCTGAACGAGCAGATGGGCCTTTCGACCAAGGCCGACCGCTTCTCGCGCACCGACGGCACGCGCCTCGGCACCGGCAACCAGCCGCTGCCGCAGCGCATGAACCAGTTCGAGCGACTCCAGCAGTTCGCCCTGCTACAGAAGCCGCCGTCGATCAAGTTCAAGGATCTGGAAGCCGTCGTCAGCTCGACCATCAAGTACAACCTGCTGCCCTTGCGCGTCCGCGCCGACTACGTGCGCCTGACCAACTCGACCGTGCTGACCAACATCACGGCGCAGCTGGACAAGAAGGATCTCCAGTTCCAGGCCAAGGAAGGCATCTCGAAGATGATCGTGAACATCTACGGGCGCATCAGCTCGATGTCGCGCCGTCCGGTGAACATTTTCGAGGACGTCGTCACCCAGGAGGTGCCGACCGAGCTGCTGGCCGAGGCCTCCAAGGGTTCGTCGATCTACCAGAAGTCGATTCCGCTGGCGCCCGGCACCTACCGGCTGAACCTGGTGGTGAAGGACATCGTGGGCGGCAACATGACCAACTACGAGATGGCGCTGACGGTGCCCCGCTACGAAGACGAGAAGATGGGCATGAGCAGCATCATCCTGGCCGACGTCATCGAGAAGGTCCCGACCCGGAGCATCGGCACGGGACAGTTCGTCATCGGCACCACCAAGGTGCGCCCGCGCATGGACGAGTCCTTCAAGAAGGACGAGCGCATGGGCATCTACGTGCAGTTCTACAACCTGACGCCGGACGAGAAGACCCAGAAGCCCAACGGGACCATCGAGTACGAAGTGGTGCGGACGGGCACCAACGAGAAGATCTTCGAGTTCACCGAGGAGATCGCCAAGGTGGACGGCGCCTCGGCCAACCAGTGCACTATCGAGAAGGTGCTGCCGCTCGCCAGCATGACTCCGGGCGACTACACCCTGAAGATGAAAATCACCGACCGGAACAGCAATCAGGTGTTGACACCTACGGCGAAGTTTAAGGTACTCTAGAACCGGACCGGGACCGCCCGGACGGCGGTTCGACATTTCCATCAGGCCGCGCCCGTGAACCGCATCGGCAAACGCACCGCTACCGCCATGCTGCTCGGGGTAGTGCTATCTCCCCTTCCGGCTCTGGCGGTGGACCCGATCCGCCTGACTGGCGCCGTGGTCGGACGCGTCACCGACGCCGCGGGAGTGCCCCAGATGGGGGCGGCCGTCTTCCTCTACAACCGCTTCGAACGCCTGCTCGAGCGCGGACTCACCAACGAGCGCGGCAACTTCCTGTTCGCCGACCTGGCGCCCGACACCTACTCGGTGCGCGTCAGCCTGTCGACCTATGTCCCGGCGCTCAAGCGCATCGCCGTGCAGCCCGGAATCCGCAGCTTCGTGGCCGTCAGCCTCACCAGCGTGCTGAGCTCGATCGAGCTGGTCTACGCGGCGCCGGGCCAGACCACGGCCATGAGCGAGGACTGGAAGTGGACGCTGCGCAGTGCGACCTCGACGCGGCCCGTCCTGCGCCTGCTGCCCGGCATCGACTATTCCGGGCCGCGGGAGTCGCGGCGCTCGCACGCGGCGCTGTTCACCGATACGCGCGGGGTCCTGCGCGTCTCGGCCGGCGACGGCGGCGCGCTCTCGGGCCTCGAAAACCAGCCGGATCTCGGCACCGCTTTCGCGCTGGCGACCTCGCTGTTCGGCTCCAACCACCTGCACTTCAGCGGCAACCTCGGCTACGGATCGGATTCCGGCATCCCGACCGCCGGCTTCCGCGGGAGCTTCAGCCGCCATTCGGGCCAGATCAGCCCGGAGGTCAACGTGACGATGCGGCAGATGTTCCTGCCGGCGCGCATTGGGATGTCGCTCGCGACGGGACGCGGCGACGCCCCGGTCCTCAAGACCGTCGCCGTGAGCATGGTGGACCGCGTGGCGTTGACCGACGCCCTGGAACTGCATTACGGTGCGTCGCTCGAATCGGTGTCGTTTGTGCACCGCCTGAGCTTCTTCAGCCCGTTCGCGCGGCTGAGCTGGGATTCCGAGGGTCTCGGCACCTTCCAGGCCGCCTACAGCTCGGGCGTTCCGGCCGCCGAAATGCTGATCGACCCGGACGACCAGGACGCCGACCTGCAACATCACCTCTCGGCGCTCTCGCTGTTCCCGCGCGTCTCGCTGCGGGGCGGGCGCGCGCACGTGCAGCGCACCGCGAACATCGAGGCCGGATGGCGCGGGCGGATCGCCGGGCGCACCGCCGCCGTGAGCCTCTATCGCGAGGATCTCTCCAACGCCGCCACCACCATGGCCGCGCCGGGCGGCTATTATTCGACCGCCGACCTGCTGCCGGACATCTCGTCGTCGAGCAGCATCTTCAATATCGGCGGATACCGGCGCTCGGGCGTGGCGGCGTCGTTGACGCAGCCGCTGGGCGAAGACCTGAACGTCACGCTGGCCTGGGGCGCCGGCGGCGCGCTGGAAGCATCGCAAAGCCGTCTGGCGACGTCGAATCCCGACGAGCTGCGGTCGTCACTGCGGCGCACCAGCCGGCAGTGGCTGGCGGCGCGATTCCATGGCGTCGCGCCGCGAGCGGGGACGCGCTTCTCGACCAGCTATCAGTGGACCGACTATCGGGTTCTGAATCGCCCGCACCTCTACCTGACGCAGAAGAACATGCCGGAGATGGGCCTCAACATCCACGTGCGTCAGCCGATCCCGGCGCTAAACGTGTTCTCGGCGCGCCTGGAGGCCACCGCCGAACTGCGGAATCTGCTGGCCGAGGGCTACGTGCCGGTGTCGACCAGCGACGGCTCGCGCGTCGTACTGATCCCCTCGCCTCGCGCCGTCCGCGGCGGCCTGAGCTTCATCTTCTGATGCCCGTCCGGGCGCACACGCCGTCGCCCACCTGAGATGCCGCTCTCGACCGGCTTCCGACTGGGTCCCTACGAGATCGTGAGCCTGATCGGCGCGGGCGGCATGGGCGAGGTCTACCGCGCGCGCGATACACGGCTCGACCGCAGCGTCGCCCTGAAGGTCCTCTCGCCGGCCGCCGTCAACAGCCCCGCGGCCGCAGAGCGTTTCCAGCGCGAAGCGCGTACCGTCTCGCTCCTGAGTCATCCCCACATCTGCCCGCTGTTCGACGTCGGCGAGGAACAGGGTGTGCATTACCTGGTGATGGAGCACCTGGAAGGCGAGTCGCTGGCCGCGCGCCTGGCCCGCGGTCCACTACCGCTCGACCAGCTTTTCCGCTGCGCATCGCAGATCGCCGAGGCGCTCGATCACGCGCACCGCCGCGGGGTCGTCCACCGCGATCTGAAGCCCGGCAACGTCATGCTGACTCCCGCAGGCGCCAAGCTCCTCGACTTCGGCCTCGCGAAGTCGGGGACCGCGCCTGCCGCGCCCGAGAGCGCGACCTTGTCGGCGCCGCTCACCGCCCAAGGCGCCGTGCTCGGAACGCTCCAGTACATGGCGCCCGAGCAACTGGAAGGCGCCGAGTGCAGCACCGCCAGTGACATCTTCGCCTTCGGGGCGACCTTGTATGAAATGGCGACCGGGCGCAAGGCCTTCGACGGCAAGTCGCAGGCGAGCGTGATCGCCGCCATCATGGACAGCACACCGCCGCCCGTCGCCGGCCTGGTTCCGGCGACGCCGCCGGCGCTGGAACGACTGATCGTCTCGTGCCTGGCGAAGGACCCGGAGGAGCGGCGTCACAGCGCGCACGACATTCTGCTGGAGCTCAAGTCGATCGCATCCGGCGCGCCCGAAGCGGCGCCGCCTGCTGCCGTGCACTCGCGCGGAGAGCTGGCCTGGGTGTTGCCGGCGCTGCTGGCCGTGGCCATCGGAGCGATCGCATATCTGCTTTTCGACCGCCCGGCCGACCGCCCCGCACCGGTCGTGCGGCTCGCCATTCCGATTCCGGCGGACGTGCCGCTGGCCGCGCCCTTTCCGCCGGTAATCTCGCGGGACGGAACCCATGTCGTCTACCGTGTGGAAGGTCCGCCGTCGCGTCTCGCACTCCGCCGGCTGGACCGCTCCGAAGTCAACACGATTCCAGGCTCGTCAGGCGGCGCCTGGCCGTCCCTGTCGCCGGACGGCCAATGGCTCGCGTTTGCGGCCAACCGCAGGCTTCAGAAGCTCCCATTACGCGGCGGTGTCGCGCGAACGATTTGCGACCTTCCGCCTGGACAGTATCTCGGCGGAGACTGGGGGCCGGACGGCACGATCGTCTTCGCCACGCTGAACTCTGGCCTATGGCGCGTCTCCGTCGCGGGCGGCGCCGCGCAGGCATTGACCGCGCTTGACCGCAACGCTGGTGAAAGCGGACACTGTTGGCCGCAGTTCCTGCCCGGAGGCGAGTCGATTCTGTACACGGTCCGTGGGGCTGGCGCTTCCGATTCCTACATCGCCTGGAGGTCCATGCGGTCCGGTAAGACTCGCCGCCTGACAGAAGCCGGCAGCTACCCCCGCTACGCTTCGAGTGGTCATCTCGTCTACGCCTGGGAGGGTGTCCTGCACGCTGCCTCCTTCGACCCTACGAATCCGGCGGCGCTGGGGACGGAGTCGCAGACCCTTCAGAGCGTGGCGATGAACGCTATCGGCAGTGCGGCGTTCGATGTCTCGGATAACGGCACGCTCGTATACGGCGCCAATTGGCAAGGCGGTTCGAGAACTTTGGCGTGGCGCGACCGGCGCGGGAACGAAACCCCAATACCCGCGCATCCGCAAGCCTATAACCGCCCCCGGCTCTCCCCCGACGGTCGACGAATCCTCCTGGACATCGCGGAGGGTACCCGGAACGACGTGTACATCTACGAGTTGGACCGCGAGGTGCTGACCCGCGTTACCAACGACGGCGGCAGCGTTGACGCCATCTGGACGCCGGACGGCAAGCACGTGGTTTACACTTCCCGGCGGGCTGGCTATTTGAACCTGTTCACGCAGGCTGCCCACCTAGGCGGGCAGCCCCAGCGGCTCACCGCAGGCATGCATAACGACAATCCCACCAGCTTCTCGGCCGATGGCCGCTGGATGACGTTCTGCCGGAACGGGGACATCTTGGTGATGCCCTTCGAAGGGGAGCGCAAGCCGTATCCGATCGTCTCCGGACCCGCTGCCGATTTCTTGGGGAGGATATCGCCGGACGGACGGTGGGCGGCCTACGTCGCGAATGACACTGGACGATTCGAGGTCTACGTCACAACCTTCCCGTTGGGTAGGGGCCGCACTCAGATTTCCGCGGAGGGCGGCTCGGAGGTGATCTGGTCGCGCAACGGCCGCGAGTTGTACTGGCGGCAGGGCGACACTCTCATGGCGACCCCCGTGCACCCCGGCACGGAATTCACCGTCGGCAAGCCACGACCGCTTTTTTCGGGCTATTTCTGGAATCGCGGTGGGCCGGGGTTCCCGGCCTACGACGCGATCAACGACAGGTTCCTTGTCCTCAAAGAAACGGAGACCCCTTCCACGACCCGTCACCTGAACGTCGTACTGAACTGGTTTGAAGAGCTCCACAACCTGACTCGGCCGGCGAGCAAGTAGGGGATCGGGCTTAGTGATTCACTAAGTGTCATTTTCTGAAGCGTTTCCGGCACGATTTGGGTGTACTTCCTTCACATCCCCCTGTTACACTATACGGGTCGGTCGCTTCAGAGCTTGCCAAGAGCTCCCGCCCGGAGTGTGGGGACCGCCGAGTCCCGCCGGCAATTCCAACGAATAGGAGAGTTGTATGAAATTGTCGATTCGAGCTATCGGGCTGATCGCGTGCTGCGCAG
>CAZEVY010000027.1:23814-26757 GCA_964515555.1 uncultured Solibacteraceae bacterium
CTCTACAGCGCCGTGCAGCCCGGAGGCAGCCTTTTCGGGCTCCAGCACAGCAATCCGGTGGCGACCACGGCGGCCTACGGCGGCAACTCCGCCAACTACGGCCAGCCGAACGACCCCCTGGTCGGCGAAAAGGTCGGCGGCGTGAACGTGTTCGGCGGGGGACTCGCCCTGTATAACTCCAACCATGTGCTGGTCGGCGCCATCGGCACAAGCGGCGACTCTTCCTGCGCCGATCACAACATCGCCTGGCGCACCCGCAAGGGCCTGAACCTCGACTTCATGCCGGCTGGCGTGAGCGGCGACCCGAGCCGTCCCGACAACATCGTCTACGACATCACCAACCCGGCGGGCTTTCCGATCGGGGTGAGCGCGGGCGGATGGGGACATCCGGAGTGCAGCGCGGCCGCCACCGCAATCGCGGCCATATTGCCGGTGAAGCAGTAAGCGGCGGGCGCAAGTGTAGAGCGGCGCGATCGCGACGCGCCGCTTCCGGGTGGCGGGCGGCACAGCGCCAAATCCCGTGGATTCCGCTGGCCGTCTCCATCCGCCTCGCGTTAACCTGAAGGGGAATGGACCCATACCGCGCCGAGCGGGTCGCCGAGGCGATCCGCGAGGAGCTCGACGAGCTCATCAACTACGAGCTGCACGACCCGCGCGTGCATGGGGCCTCGGTGGCGGAGATCGTGCTGACGCCGGACCGCAAACGCGCCGTCGTCCGCATCCTCGCCCAGGGCGACGCCGCCGAGCAGAAGGAGACGCTCGAGGCACTCGAGAAGGCCCGCGGTTTCCTGAAGCGAAGCCTCGGCGAAAGGCTCGAGCTCTTCCGCGCTCCCGACCTTCATTTTGAAGCACTTATCTCCCCGGGACTGGGCGCCCGCGCGGCCACGCTCCTGCGTCGGGTGCGCAAGGGCCGGCCCCGCGACAGCACGCCCTCCGACCCCGAAAAAAACACGCGCGCATGAAGTCGATTGTGGTACTTTTGGGGTTAGCGCCCCTGGCGGGAATGGCCGCGGAACTGTCGCGGCTGGAATCGAGCATCGACGCCATGGGCTCCACCTTCACGGTGGTGGCCCTCGGGCCGGACCGGATCCGGCTGGAGGCCGCCGTCGAGCAGGCCCTGGAAGAGGCGCAACGCCTGGACTCGCTGCTATCCAACTACAAGCCGCGCAGCGAGTGGAGTCGAGTGAATCGGGAGGCGGCCGCCGGGCCGGTGCGAGTCAGCCCGGAGCTGTTCCGGCTGCTGGAGGCGTGCGCGGCATACAGCCAGGCGAGCGAGGGCGCGTTCGACATTACGGTCGGGCCGCTGGTGCGCGCGTGGGGCTTTTATAAAGGCTCCGGCCGGCTACCTCATCGCGCCGAAATCCGGACGGCGATGGCGCGCGTGGGCTACCGGGGGGTCGCGCTCGACAGCGGGAATCTCACGGTGCGATTCACCAGGAGCGGAATGGAGATCGATCCGGGCGGGATCGGCAAAGGGTACGCAGTGGACAGAATGGCGGCGATCTTGAAGGAAAGCGGCATCCCGTCGGCGCTTGTGTCGGCGGGCGGGAGCAGCATTTACGCCCTTGGCGCTTCGCCGGGCGAGAGCGGCTGGCGCGTGAACATCCGCGATCCGAGGAATCCGTCGAAGACCGCCGCCGAGATCGTGCTGCGTGACGAATCGATGTCGACCTCGGGCAGCTACGAGAAGTTCTTCTACGCCCGCGGCCGCGTCTACAGTCACATTTTCGATCCGCGGACGGGCTACCCGGCGCGAGGCGTGGCGTCGGCGTCGGTGATCGCGCCGTCGACCCTGGACAGCGAGGCCTGGACGAAGCCGGCCTTCATTCACGGCCGCGACTGGGTGAAGCGGCGCGTCCCCCGCGGATTTCGCGTTTTTCTTTGCGAGGACAGGTTAGAAACGGCATGCGCGTGGCTCCAATGACGAGTCGATTTCTAGACGCCTGCCGGCGCAGACCCACCGACGTACGACCGGTGTGGTTCATGCGCCAGGCGGGGCGCTACATCAAGCAGTATCGGGAACTGCGGCAGAAGCACTCCATCAAGGAGATCTGCAAGCGGCCCGACCTGGCGGCGGCGGCCACGCTGATGCCGGTCGAGATGCTGGACGTGGACGCGGCCATCATCTTCGCCGACCTGCTGCTGCCGGTGGAGCCGATGGGGCTGAAGCTGGACTACGTGGCCGGCGAAGGGCCGGTGATCGACAACCCGGTGCTGACCTCGGGCGACGTCGACTCGCTCTCGATCTCCAACACCGACGATCTCGGCTATGTGGCCGAGTCGATTCAGACGGTGGTGCGCGCGCTCGGCGGCAAGGTGCCGGTCATCGGCTTCGTGGCGGCGCCGTTCACACTCGCCAGCTACATGATCGAGGGCGGACCGTCGCGCACGTTCCTCAAGACCAAACAGATGATGTACCGCGACGAGACGCTGTGGCGGCGGCTGATGGGCAAGCTGGTGGACGTGCTGGGTCCCTACGGGATTCTTCAGGTGACCGCCGGGGCGCGCGCCATCCAGGTCTTCGACAGTTGGGCGGGCGCGCTCGGTCCGGACGATTACGTGCGCTACGTGGCGCCCTACTCGCGCGCGCTGATCGAGCGCATCCGATCGAGCGCCGTTCCGGTGATTCACTTCGGCACCGGCACGGCCGGATTCTTCCGCGAGCTGCACGCCGCCGGCGGCGACGTGATCGGCGTCGACTGGCGCATCAACATCGACCAGGCGTGGATGGACATCAGCTACCGGTCGGCAATTCAGGGCAATCTGGATCCGGCGGTGATGTTCGCGCCGCTTCCGGAGCTGAAGATGCGCGTTCACGAGCTGCTCAAGCGCACCGGCACGCGGCCCGGCCACATCTTCAACACCGGTCACGGCATTCTGCCCGAGACGCCGGTGGCGAGCGTGAAGGCCGTGGTCGACATCGTGCGCGAGTTCCGGCCGTAG
>CAZEVY010000027.1:26857-50074 GCA_964515555.1 uncultured Solibacteraceae bacterium
CGGCGTAGTTCTTCTTATACCCGTTGCGGTTGTTGATCACCGTGAACGACCCGTTGTCGGCGGCCTGGACGGTGATGCCGTGGCCCTCGCAGCTCTCCTCGAGATTGGCGATCATGGCCTCGGCGACATTATTCTCCTTGCCGCCGGCGATCGAGAAGTGCACCTGCCACAAATCCTCGAGACCCGGCGACGCCTTGATGACCTGCCAGGCCGGCGGCGTGCCGCCCTTGCGGGCGCCGTTGTTCATGATCGCCACGCGCGGCTTCAGCGCATGCACGATTCCGGGCGGCCCCGAGGTGTCGAGCCCGTGGTGCGTCGTCAGGTAGACGTCGACCGTCCCAACGCGATTCACCGGGCATACCAAGTCCATCTCCTTGTTCCAGGTCAAGTCGCCGATGTCGATGAAGCGAAACTTGCCGTAAGTGACCAGAATCCCCGTGGATCGGGCGTTTTCCGAGGGGTCGGGCTTCTGGCGCTCGGAGGCGCACAGCGGATTGGGCTGGCCGGCGCCCTTCAGCGGCTCGGCGATGTGCTCGCCGCGCGCCGTAATGACTGTCACGTCGAGGTCCTTCATCGGGAGCTTGTCGCCCGGCTTGACGACCAGGTTCTTGCCCTTGGCGACGGCCTGCGCGTAAGCGGCGGAAAGCTCTTCGGCGCCGCGGCCGGTTTCGGTGTTCGGCCCGTGATTGACGAAGTTCATGACCGGGAACTTCTCGGTCAAGGGAAGAATGCCGCCGGCGTGGTCGCGATGGTAGTGCGTCAGCACCAGGTAGTCGATTCGCTTCACGCCCGCCTTCCGGGCGGCGGCGACGATGCGGTCGGCGTCGCGCCCGTTGAAACCGGGCCAGCCGGCATCCACCAGAATCGACTGGCCGGACGGGGAGACGATCAGGGTCGCCTGACCGCCCTCCACGTCGACGAAATGGATGTCGAGGGTGCGTGCGGCCTGCGCGGCGGTGGCGGCCAGAAACAGGGCGGCGAGCGATATCCGGAGCCTCATGGGTGGGATGGTAGCATTGGGGTCGCTTGCGGAACAAGCCCCGCCGTCGTAACGTATTTGAAAGTAGGGACATGGCCTTCTGCTGCCAATGTGGAAAACCGGCCGGCGACGCGGACGCCTTCTGCGGCGCCTGTGGAACTCGCCAGCCGGGTGTCGCCGGGGGCGGAAAGGCCAGGAAAGGCGACTTCTTCTCGAACATCGACGACCGGCTGGCCTCGATGCTGTGCTACATCCCGGTGGTGGGCTGGATTCCGTCGATCGTCGTGCTCGCCTCGCAGAAGTTTCGTGAAGACCGCCGCGTGCGGTTCCATGCCTTCCAGGGCCTGTACCTGTTTGTCGGCTGGCTGATCGTGGACTGGGGATTCGACTCGTTCTGGGGCTTTGGCCATTTCATGCGCTTCAGCCTGGAAGGCATGCTCAAGATGGCGATGATGTTCGTGTGGGTCTTCATGATCTTCAAGACCAGCCAGCGCGTCGATTTCCGGCTGCCCCTGGTGGGCGAACTGGCCGAGCGGTCCCTTTCCGAGCAGCGGTAATGCCTCAGGGCGCCGCTGCCGCCGACACTTCCCGTAACGTCACCGCGCCTTCCCATCGCGACCGACCCGGCTCACGCTCGTAGACCAGGACCAGCCGCGCCAGCCCGGCTGCACGGAACTGAAAGTACTCACGCCGGCCTTCGCCGCGTGAGAGCGGTTCGGAGGCCATCACGGCGCCGCCCGACCGGACCTCCCATCGAAGGCCGGAGCCGGCGGCCGGGCTATCGGCGTCGTAGACGTAGGTGAGGCGATGAGGCGCATCGGGCAGCGCGGCATCAGGCAGAGCCGCATCGGGCAGGGCAAGGTATTGCCACAATAAGTCGCAGCGCTCGGGCCGGGATCGCCCCAGTACGATCCGCAGGCGTCGCGGCAAGCGCTCGTGCGTGACGCCCTCGACCGCCGGCAAACGCCAGTCGAAACCGCGGCCGAGCGGGGCGACCGCGAAGTTTCCATTGGTGATCAGCCCCAACGGCGCATACGGCAGCAGCCTCCGCGCGATGGCCCGGTTCCACGCCGTCACCGCCAGGTCGTGCCGGCCGGCTTCGAGAGCGATGTCGCAGTACGCGGCCGTCTCGGGGCGATCCTGTGGGCGGCCGTAACGGCCCAGGCGATCGAGCGCTTCGGCGGCGGCCTCCAGTTGCCTGTGGGCCAACAGGAAGTGATAGAACCACGCCGCCGGCTCGGCCCGATCGGCGACCACGGTTTCGAGAATCTTCCGCGGATCGGGCTCGACCATCCAGCACAGCTCGTAGAGCGCGCGGCTGTCGCCGTGTGCCATGCGGCCGGCCTCGGCGGCCGATTTCCAGAATCGAGCCGGATCGCCGCGGCGGAAGTAGAAGTTCGCGAGGGTCCAGCGGGGGAGCCAGGTGGCATCGACCCGGGCGGCCTCCAGCAGATACCTTTCGGCGGCGGCCAAATCCGCGGCCGCTTCGGCGCGCAGCCCGAGATCGATCCATGCGCGTGGCGACCGCGGATTGAGGTGGACCGCGGCGGCCAGTTCCCCGGGCCGGTCCTCGGCGTCGGCGAGGTGCAGGCGGTATCGGGCGTCATAGGGGTCGGCGGCGATGGCGCGGCCAGCGTCGCCGCGACGGAACCGGAGGTCGGCGATGGCAATGCGGGCCGACCAGAAGATCGCCGCGCCCAGGGTCGCGGCTACCGCGGCTGAAATCAGTATTCGAAGCCCTGTAGAGTACACCCGGTGCTAGTTCTCCTCGGAGATTCCTTTCATACAGAGCGAGTGGCCGCGCCACGATATACAGTTATCGCGCGAGATTTCCCCCACGTGCGCACTAATAAGTAGTTGCAAAAAAACCACAGGAGCATCACATGAAATTCGAGATTCTTTCGGTTCGGGCAGTATTGGCGCTGATCCTTGCCTTGCAGTTGCCGGTCACCATGGCCGCCGACGCGGTGATCGGGACGGCGAGCGCCACCGGCAGCTTCAAGCTGAACCAGTCCACCGTGACCGCCAACGGGACGGTGCTGGAAGGCGC
Organism: uncultured Solibacteraceae bacterium; assembly: GCA_964515555.1. Lineage (GTDB taxonomy): Bacteria > Acidobacteriota > Terriglobia > Bryobacterales > Bryobacteraceae > CAZEVY01. Next base: position 29,887 of record CAZEVY010000027.1, read on the forward strand.
CACCCTGGAGACCGGCAAGGCCGCTTCCACCGTTCAGCTCACCGCCGGTGGACGCCTGCGGCTGGGCGCGGACTCGCGCGGCAAGATCCACAAGGACCGACTGATCCTGGAGAAGGGCGCCGGGCGCGTAACCAACGCGACCGGCTATCAGATCCAAACTCGAAACCTCCAAGTCATCGCCGACGGCGCAGACGCGGTCGGTCACGTTCAGACGAAAGGAACCAACACCGTGCTGGTGGCGTCCCTAAAGGGCACCATTCGGGTGCGAACCGCCAACGGGACCACCATCGCGTCGCTGGCCGCCGGCCGGGCGCTGGAGTTTCAGCCGCAGGCGGGCGCGGCCGGTCCCTCGACGCTGACCGGATGCGTCGTCCGGCGCGACGGTAAGCTGCTATTGACGGACGAGACCGCCGGTGTCACGGTCGAGCTCCAGGGCGGCGATGCCGAGAAACACACCGGCCACAGGGTTGAGATCACGGGGTCGACGATTCCGTCGGCAAAGCCGGCGGCGGGCGCCAGTCAAGTGATTCAGGTCACCCAATTAAGAGAGCTGTCGAGCCGCTGCTCGAGCCCGGCGGGCGCCATTGCCGGCGCCGGGGCGGGTGCGGGCGCGGGAGCCGCCACGGCCGCAGGAGCTGCTGCCGGAACGGCCGTCGCCACCAAGGCGGTCATCGCGGGGGTGATCATCGCCGCCGCAGCGACCGGGACCACCGTGGCGATCACCGCCGACGACGATCCCCCCGCAACGATCAGCCGCTGAGAGTTGTCTTCGGGTCCCCTTTCCTTTCTCGCATACCCCGGTGGGCTTCCACCGGGGTCTTTTTTTGGGGATGGGCCGACACCGACCAGTACTATCGGCGGGGGAACGGGGGAAACGGAAGTAGGGTTGACACCGAGGCCGGCATTCATTAACGTCGTAGTTGGCCCATCGGAGGAAGCTGCGGTGTCGAAATCGCTTCGTCTATCTGTCGTCGTGCCCGTGTATAACGACGCCAGAAACCTGCGTGCGTGCCTGACGGCGCTGCGCAACTCCGACCTCGCCGATTTCGAGCTGATCGTCGCCGATGACGGCTCCACCGACGATTCAGTCGAAGTAGCGCGCGGATTCGGCGCACGTGTGTGCTCCACCGGGGGACGCCGCGGCCCGGCCCACGCCCGCAACGTTGCGGCGGCAACGGCAACCGGCGACGTGCTGGCGTTCTTCGACGCCGACGTCTGCGTTCATCGCGACACCCTCAGCCAGATCCAGACGGCGTTCGAGGAAGAGCGCGAGCTGGACGCACTTATCGGATCCTACGACGACGCTCCCGGCGACGGGGACTTCCTCTCGCAGTACAAGAACCTGATGCATTGCTACGTCCACCAGCGCGGTCGTCAGGAAGCGACCACGTTCTGGAGCGGCTGTGGCGCGGTCCGGCGCGAGGTGTTCATCCGCCACACCGGATTCTCCGAAGACTACGGCCGGCCGGCGATCGAGGACATCGAGCTGGGCTACCGTATGCATCAGAGCGGCTGCCGGATCATGCTCGATCCCACGCTCCAGGTGAAGCACCTGAAGCGCTGGACCTTCTGGAAGCTTCTCAAGACCGACGTGCTCGATCGCGGCATTCCCTGGACCGAGCTGATCCTGCGCGACAAGCACATGCCCGACGACCTGAACATTCAGGTGAGCCAGCGGGTCAGCGTGGCGCTGGTCTTCGTGCTGGTGGCGTTGGCGACGTATTGCTCGGTCGCCTGGGGCGGAGCGTTCCTGACGCCGTTGTTTGGCGCGCTGTTCGTGTTGCTGGCGCGTTACTGGGGCGAAGCGGCGGGCGGGAAGCGGTCGCGCGGCGGAGTGGTCGCCGTTAGTTTAATTGTCCTGGCGCTGGTGGGTCTGGCCTATTACTACCGGATGCTGGCGCTCATCCCCATGATCCTGCTCAGCTACGGCTTGCTGTTTATCCGGCACCAAAACGCAGGCAAAGGGCGGTGGTGGAAGATCGAGCGGTTTCTGTTCGGCTCCTACATCGGCCTGACGATCATGGTGTTCGTCGCTCACCTGCCCAATCACCGGCTGGTGTACAGTTTCTTCCTGATCCTGGTGCTGGTGATCGTCCTCAACAACCAGTTCTACGTGTTTCTCTCGGCCAAGCGAGGGCGCTTCTTCATGCTCGCGGCCGTTCCGTTCCACCTGCTCTATCACCTCTACAACGGCGTCTCCTTCGCGATCGGCCTGGTGCTGCATTCCTGGCGCAGCTTGACCGCGCGGAAGAACGCCGTGGTGGTGCGGAGCCCCGCGGCCAATGAGCACCGCCAGTGACCGCTCCGCTCGGACCGCGCTCGGTGGAACCCACCTAGATTCGCCTTCCGCTGCCTCGTGCCCGCCTTGACCGCGGAAACGTCCATCCTGACGTTTCACTCCCTGGACGACAGTGGGTCGGCCATCTCGATCGCGCCGGCGGTCTTTCGACGGCTCATGGCGATGCTGGCCTCCAGCGGCCTGCCGGTGGCACCGCTGGGGGCCATTCGTCAGGCCGCCCGCGGCGTCGCGCTCACATTCGACGACGGCTTCCTCAATTTCCGAGAGCATGCGCTTCCGGTGCTCCGGGAGTTCGGCTTCCCGGCTACGGTGTTCGCCGTGACGGGCCGTTGCGGCGGCTGGAACGACTGGGCGCAGTCGCCGGGCATCCCCCGGCTGCCGCTGATGAGCTGGACGGAGCTCGGCGAGATCGCCTCGGCCGGCGTCGAGCTGGGCGCTCACAGCGTCCGGCACCCGCGGCTGCCGGAGCTGCCCGACGCCGGCGTCGAGGAAGAGATGGCCGCCTCGCGCCGCGAGATCGAGCGCAGGACCGGGCGCGAAGTCTCCTCGTTCGCCTATCCGTATGGGGCGGTCAGCCCGCGTGTGCGGGCGATCGCCGGCCGGCATTTCAGTCTCGCATGCGGCGTGGAGCTGGACTATCTGCGGCCGGGGTCGGATCTACTCTGCCTGCCGCGGCTGGACATGTACTACTTCCACGACGAGCGAAGCTTCGAGCGGCTGATCGAGGGCCGGGCGGCCCACCGGATCGCAGTCCGGCGGCTGGTTCGGCGCGTCCGTGGGACGCTGGAGTTTCGGCGTCCGAGCGTATGATATAGGGACGATGAGCGTGCTGGTGCGCTTCGGGCGCAAGAAGGCGATCCTGCGATTGGGACGCTGGGTGTCGGCGGACCGTCGCACCGAGACGATGCTCAACGAGGCGACCAACGACTGGATCCGGCGCACCGGGGGGCCGCCGCTCGAGCATCCGCAGCAGGAGCGGGTGGCCGCCGAGGAGATCGCCTCGCGCTTCGGAGGGCGCATTCTGCTCAAGTTGAACCCGACCTCGAAGCGCGCTTCGCGCGTGTGGATCCAGCATCGGCAGTTGCGGCTCTTCTGAGCACTGCCGTGCGGCATCCGCCTCCGGCGAAGGGGCCGCACGTCATGATTGCAGGGAACGTTCACGGTTGTTCCCTGGAGAGCACTGCCGTGCGGCATCCGCCTCCGGCGAAGCGGCCGCACGTCCGTGATTGCAGGGAACGTTCACGGATGTTCCCACGAGAGAATATAGGAGTCTATCCGTTGGAGTGAACGCCATGGTCGGCAGGACGTCCAGGAAGTCCAAGCGGGTCGCCGGGAAGCCGACCCTCCTCTCCGGCGGCAACCCGCGGATTGCGAAGGCCGACGGCGACGTTCCCGTGCAGGCCTATATCGCGGCCATGCCCGGTTGGAAAAGCGGCGTCGGACGCCGCCTCGACGCGCTCATCGTGCGCACCGTGCCCGGGGTGCGCAAGGCGGTGAAATGGAACTCGCCCTTCTACGGAGTGGAGGGCCGGGGCTGGTTCCTCAGTTTTCATACCTTCACGAAGTACGTCAAGGTGGGTTTCTTCCGCGGTACGTCGCTGCGTCCGCTTCCCCCCGGCACGTCCAAAGTCGATGAAGTGCGCTACCTCGACATCCACGAAGACGACCAGATCGACGAGGCGCGGATGGCGGCGTGGATCCGGCAGGCGGCCGCCCTGCCCGGCTGGGTCCCGTAGTGCCACCAGGGGCCTCCCCCTGAATCTCAGGCCGCCCGCTGCGACTGGAACCGGAGACCGCCGCCGAACTCCAGTCCGACGATGACCTTACCCCGTCGCGGCGCGAGTAGCGGACCGAGCCGGAGCCGGCGAATCCCAGGCGCCCAACCCGAAAGCTAGCGTAGGCTCCGGAGGGCACGGCCACCGGCAGGCTGATCCGCAGTCCCGTTTCCGAGATGTTGATGCACATGCCTCGGGACGACATTCCCCGGCCGTGCGCGTCCGCCCACACCACCTCGACCGGTAGCTCCAGCCGGGTGCGCGGATGCCGCCGCTGGTCGCTTTTGCGCGTTTTCCACCCGATGCTCCTTATCGGCGGCATCGGCGGGAACGTGAATCGAAAGCGGAGACGCCGGTCCGGAAAAGCCGGCCGGGGCGGCGAAGATCCCCGAGACCGGAGCGATCCTCAGTCGTCTATATAATAAGAAGCCTAGGTATGCCGAAATCCGACTCCCTCCAGGGATCGCTCGACCTCATGGTCCTGAAGATCCTCTCGCGGCGGCCGCGCCTGCACGGCTACGCCATCATGACCGCCATCCACGACATGTCGGACGATGTGCTCCGTGTCGAGGAAGGCTCGCTCTATCCGGCCCTGCACCGCATGGAGGAGGCCGGCTGGATCCGCGCCGCCTGGATCGTGAAGGAGAACGGCCGCCGCGCCCGCATCTACGAACTGACGGCGGCGGGGCGGAGACAACTGGCCGCCGAGGAATCGCGCTGGCAAGCGGTGGCATCGGCGGTGAACCGCGTATTGAGGATGGCCTGACATGTCCCTGTTCACCCAAATCGCCAACGTGTTTCGCGGCGGCCGGCTGAACCGCGAGATCGACGAGGAGCTCCAGTCGCATATCGACGAGGCATTGGAGCGCGGGCGCGACCCGGAGGAGGTCCGCCGGGCGCTCGGCTCCCGCCTGCGAACCCGCGAGGACAGCCGCGACGTGCGGCTGGTCGCGTGGCTCGACACGCTGCGCGCCGACGTGGTGTTCGGCTGGCGGCAGATTCTCAAGCACAAGACCGCTTCGGCGGCGGCGATCCTCTCGCTGGCGCTCGCGATCGGCGCCTGCACGGCGGCGTTCCGCCTGATCGACGCGCTGCTGCTGCGTCCGCTGCCAATAGCGTCGCCCGATCGGTTCTACTATGTCGCGACCACTTACTTCGACCGTGAGGGCCGGCTCGACTATCGCGACTGGTTCGACTATCCCACCTATCGGAGATATGGCGATCTCATCAAGGATCGCGCGGAACCGCTCGTGGCCGGCCACGTCAACCGGCGGCAGGAGGTTCGATTCGGCGAGAGCGCCGCGAGCGAGCGCGTCGCACGCCAGTATCTGTCCGGCAACGTTTTCCCGTCGTTCGGCCTCAAACCCGAACTCGGACGCCTGCTCACTCCCAACGACGACGTCACGCCCGGGGGCCATCCGGTTGCCGTGATCAGTCACGACTACTGGACGCGCCGCTTCGGCAGCGACCCGAGCGTGCTCGGGCGCACTTTTCAAATGGGGAATTACCGCCTCGAAATCGTCGGCGTGGCGCCGCACGGTTTCATCGGCACGGAGCCCGGCGAGATCACGGACCTTTTCGTCCCGGCGATGATGTACGCCGAAGCGATCGACCAGCCCTGGTCGTGGTTTCGCATGTGGGTAGGCCTCAAGACCGGAGTGACTCCCGAGCAGGTCCGGCAGCCGCTCGAGGCGGCCTTCCTCCGAAGTCTCCGCGGCAGCCTCACACACTTCGCCTCCGACACGCCGCGCGAGGCCATCGACCGCCATCTCAACCAGAAGCTGGTTCTCTTCCCTGCCGGCTCCGGGGCGTCCGAGCTTCAAAAGGACTATCAGCGCCCGCTCGCGATTCTCGGACTTCTGGTCGCGCTCGTGCTCCTGATTGCCTGCGCGAATGTCGCGAATCTGTTGACTGCCCAGGCGGCGGCGCGCTCCCGCGAAATGGCCTTGCGCGTCTCGATCGGAGCAGGCCGGGGACGGCTGATGCAGCTCGTGCTGGTCGAGTGCGTGATGATCGCGGCGTTCGCCTCGGCGTTGGGCGGCCTATTCGCGGCCTGGTCGGCGCCGCTGGTGGTTTCGCTCCTCCGCGTCCCGGAGGACCCGGTGCGATTGGCGCTCGTCACGGGATCGCGCGAACTGGCGTTCAGCTTCGGGCTCGCCCTGCTCGTCACGGTGCTCTTCGGGCTCTCGGCCGCTCGGAGGGCATCGGCGGTGCAGCCCGTCCACGCGCTGAAGGGAGGCGAAGGGTCCGGCGCACCTCGCCGCGCCATGAAGCTGCTTCTCTCGGCGCAGGTGGCGTTCTGCGTTACCGTGCTCGTCGTCGCGAGCCTGTTCCTGGCCACCTTCCATCGCCTCTCGACCCGGCCGCTGGGATTCTCACCCGACAACCTCCTGGCGATGGACGTCTCGTCGCAGCGGGCATTGGCTCCGGAGGCGTGGTCTCGGGTGGCCGGCGAGGTACACGGCACGCCCGGCGTGAAGTCGGTCGCACTCGCGGACTGGGCGCTGCTCTCCGGTAACCGGTGGACCGGCTCGGTCCGGCTTCGCGGTCAGGCCGCCGAGGCGCGGGGCACGTACTTTCTCGGAGTCTCGCCGAATTTCTTCACGACCATGGGCATTTCTTTCGTCGACGGAAGGGACTTTCGCTCCGGCGATCGGCAACCCGAGTTGAAAGCTCCGGCAGCGCCGGTCGGCGGAGTCGGCATCGTCAACGAAGCATTTGCGCGAACCTACTTCCGCGGCGAAAATCCCGTCGGCCGAACCGTGGATGTGCTCCAGAAAAAGGACCTGGCGGCGCCCATGGAAATCATCGGCCTAGTTCGCGACGCAGCCTATTCCGACCTTCGGGAACCGCTGCGCCCGGCGGTCTATGTTCCGATGAAGGATCGCGAGCACTTAACGCTGCTGGCGCGAGCGGCGGTCGACTCGACGTCGCTCGTGCCGGCGCTCCGCAACCAGGTTTCCCGCGCAGGACTGCGTGTGTTTCAGATTCAGCCCTACAGCAACTTCATCCGACACCATCTCCTCCGCGAACGGCTGCTGGCCGCGTTGTCGCTGTTCTTTGCGGCGGTCGCACTGGCGCTCGCCGCAGTCGGACTGTATGGCGTCCTAAACTATTCCGTAACCCGGCAACGCCGCGAGATCGGCATCCGCATGGCGCTGGGCGCACGACCAGGCCACATCGCGCGCCGGGTGACCGGCGACGTGTTTCTCGTCGTCTGCCTCGGGTCGGCCGCAGGCTCCGCGGGCGGCATGGCGCTCGGCCGGCTGGTCGAAGCGTTGTTGTACGAGGTGAAGCCCACTGATCTGGATACGGTCGCCTTGCCGATCCTCACGCTCGCCGCCGTCGCCCTGGTGGCCTCGCTGCCTCCCGCGCTTCGCGCTGCCCGAGTTGACCCGGTACAAACACTGAGGAGCGAATGAACCATGTCCCTTTGGTCGCGCATCGCTAACGAATTCCGCGGCGGCCGCCTGAACCGCGAGATCGACGAGGAGCTCCAGTCGCATATCGACGAGGCAGTGGAGCGCGGGCGCGACCCGGAGGAGGTCCGCCGGGCGCTCGGCTCCCGCCTGCGAACCCGCGAGGACAGCCGCGACGTCCGGCTGGTCGCATGGATCGATTCGCTGCGCGCCGACATGGTGTTCGGGTGGCGGCAGATTCTGAAGCACAAGACGGCCTCGGCGGCGGCGATCCTGTCACTGGCTCTGGCGATCGGCGCCTGCACCGCGGCGTTCCGGCTCATCGACGCGCTGCTGCTGCGTCCGCTGCCTGTGGCGTCGCCGGAGCGGCTCTACTTTCTCACCTACCAATACAAGGCGCCCGACGGCAAACTCGACACCGGAGACAGCTACGACTATCCCGGTTTTCGCCGAATGCGCGAGTCGGTAAAGGACAGCGCCGAGCTGATGGCGATCTCCTACAGCGGCCGCCCCGACATCACCTTCGGGTCCGATCAGGACATGGAGAAAGCCTACCTCCAGTACGTCTCCGGCTGGACGTTCGGCGCGTTCGGACTGAAAGCCGCCGCGGGCCGGCTCCTGGCCGCCTCCGACGACCTCAAGCCGGGCGCGCATCCTTACGCGGTGATTTCCTACAACTACTGGTCGCGTCGATTCGGGCGCGATCCGCGCGCCGTCGGCCGTAACTTTCGCCATCGAAACGACCTGTACGAGATCGTCGGAGTGGTCGAGGATGGTTTCACCGGCACCGAGACCGGTTCGTGGACCGACATCTTCGTCCCGACGATGATGAACGCCCGCGCGATCGACAATCCGGGCTGGGGATGGTTTCGTACCTGGGTGCAGCTTCGCGACGGCGTCGGGCCCGAGATTGTGCGCCAGCGGCTGGCGGCGACTCTTCGCGCCAATCGGCAGGAGAGAGTCAAGGCATGGAATCCGGGTACGCCTCGCGAGCGCATCGAGGAATACGTAAACGCGCCCGTGTTCCTGGAGCCGGCGGCGGCGGGCGTCTCGGGCATGCAGAAGCGCAACCGGCGATCGCTGGCGATACTCGCGATCCTGGTGGCGCTGGTGCTGCTGATCGCCTGCGCCAACGTCGCCAATCTGATGACCGCGCAGGCTGCCGCGCGCGAGCGCGAGATGGCCCTGCGCGTCTCGATCGGCGCGGGACGGCGGCGGCTGGTGCAACTGGTGCTGGCCGAGAGCGCACTGATCGCGCTGGTCGCGTCGGCGCTGGGAGCGTTCTTCGCGTGGTGGGCGGCGCCGTTCGTCGTCGGCATGATCAATCCGGCGGACAATCCGGCGAGGCTCGTGCTTCCCTGGGACTGGCGCGTGCTCGGATTCGCCGTCGCTTTATCGCTGGCAGTAACGCTGCTGTTCGGACTGGCCCCGGCGATGCGCGCCTCGGCGGTTCGGCCGGTGGCGGCGCTGAAAGGCGGCGAAGACCCGCACTCGCGGCGGCGGCTGATGAACGCGCTGGTCGCGGCGCAGGTGGCGTTCTGTTTCCTGGTGCACTTCGTCGCAGGACTCTTTGTCTCGACTTTCGACCGGATATCGCATCTGCCGACCGGCTTCTCGACGGATCGGCTGCTAGTGCTGGACACCACGGCGAATCAGGAACAGCCGGCGGCGCACTGGGAGCAGGTGGCGGAGGCGCTGCGCGGGTCGGCGGGCGTGGAGTCGGTGGCTCTCTGCGGATGGCCGTTGATGAGCGGAAACGGCTGGAGCATGGATGTCTGGGCCAATGGCCGGCCGCCGGACGGCGGCCCCAGTCCGTATTTCCTTGGTGTGTCGCCGGGTTGGCTCGACGTCATGAAGATTCCGATGCTCCAGGGACGCGACTTCCGTCCCGACGATGCCCACCCGCGCGTCGCCATCGTTAACCGGGCGTTCGCACTGAAGTACTTCGACGGGGAGAATCCGGTCGGGCGCTCTTTCGAGGTATCGCAAGGCCGGGGCCGGGTGGCCATGTCGATCGTGGGATATGCCGGCGACGCCGTTTACCGGAATCAACGCGAGGCCATCCGTCCGACGATCTACGTGCCCTTCCGCACTCTCGATGACAAGGGCCAGTTGCGCGCCAAGGATTGGGGTAACTTTATCGTCCGCACCAGGAGCGCCGACCCGCTCGCGATGGCGGGGGCGCTCCGGCTCGCCGTCGGGCAGGCGATGCCTGAGTTCCGGGTGAGCGACATCCGGACGCAGGAAGAGATCGTGAGAATGCACACGGTTCGCGAGCGGATGCTGGCGATGCTCTCGCTGTTCTTCGCGGTGGTGGCGCTACTGCTGGCGGGCGTCGGACTCTACGGCGTGCTCGACTATTCGGTGGTGCAGCGGCGGCGGGAGATCGGAATTCGCATGGCGCTGGGCGCGCAAGCCGACGCCATCGTACGGCGCGTGGCAGCCGAGGTATTCGCAATGCTGGCGCTAGGGTCGATGATCGGCCTGGCGATTGGGATCGCCTCGGAGCAGTACATCGAAACGCTGCTTTACCAGGTGAAGGCGACCGACTTCCGCATGCTGGCGCTACCGGCGGCGACGATTCTGGCCGCGGCGCTGCTGGCGGCGCTGCCGCCTGTGCTGCGTGCGGTGCGCATCGACCCGGCCTCGATGTTGCGCGCCGAATAGCGGGCGCGGGCGCGGGGTAGACTATCTCCGTGAAGCTCCTGCTGCTCGTCTTTGCCGCTCTTCCGCTCGCCGCGCTCGACCTTACGCGTGCCGTCGTCGTGGCGCCTGCGTCGATGTCGAACCCGGAGCGCAAGGCAGTCGCGATGCTCGTCGAGGAGGTCGAGAAGCGGTCGCAGATTCGATGGAATGCCGCGGCGTCGGGCGCGCCCGCGATTACGCTGCGCAATGCCGGGGCCGGACCCGCGGAGGGCTATCGCATTCGCGTCGCAAGCGGCGGCGTCGAGATCGTGGGCAACGACGCGCGCGGCGTGCTCTATGGCGTCGGTCACCTGCTGCGCAAGCTGCACATCGAACGGGGCCGCGTGGAGATCGCCGACGACTTCCGCGTCGAGACGGCGCCGAAGTATCCGCTGCGCGGCCATCAGCTCGGCTATCGGCCCAAGACCAACAGCTACGACGGCTGGACGCTCGCCATGTGGGAACAGTATTACCGCGACCTGATCGTGTTCGGCATCAACGCCGTCGAGCTGATCCCGCCTCGCTCCGACGACGACGACCTCAGCCCGCACTTCCCGCTCCCCAAGATGGAGACCATGATCGGCATGTCGCGACTCGCCGACGACTACGGCCTCGACCTGTGGATCTGGTATCCGGCGCTCGACAAAGATTACGGCGATCCGGCGACAGTCGAGTTCGCATTGAAGGAATGGGCCGAGGTCTTCCGGCGGCTGCCTCGCATCGACGCCGTGTTCGTGCCCGGCGGCGACCCCGGCCACACGGAGCCGCGCCATCTCATGCCGCTGCTCGAAAAGCAGGCAGCGTCGCTGCGCAAGTTTCATCCGCGCGCGACCCTGTGGGTCGCGCCGCAGGGATTCACGCAGGCGTGGCTCGACCAGTTCTACGGGCTGCTGCGCCCGGAGCCGGCGTGGCTCAACGGGATCGTGTTCGGTCCGCAGAATCGCGTGAGCCTCTCCTCGCTTCGCGCGTCGGTCCCCAAGCGCTACCCGATCCGCCATTACCCCGACATCACGCACACCGTGCGCGCGCAGTACATGGTCCCCGACTGGGACTTCGCCTACGCGGTGACGCTCGGCCGCGAGCCGATCAATCCGCGTCCGCGCGACCAGGCCAACATCTTCCGCCTCACGCAGCCGATGACCAACGGCTTCATCGCCTACTCGGAGGGATGTAACGACGACGTCAACAAGGCCGTCTGGAGCGCGCTCGGATGGAATCCCGACGCCGACATCGTCGAGGTGCTGCGCGACTACTCGCGCTACTTCATCGGCGGCCGCTTCGCGGATTCGTTCGCGCAGGGACTGCTGGCGCTCGAGCGCAACTGGCGCGGTCCTCTGATCGCGAACGACGGCGTCGCCACCACGCTCCAGCAGTTTCAGGCCATGGACCACGACGCCGCGCCGCACGTGCAACAGAACTGGCGCTTCCAGCAGGCGCAATACCGCGCGTACTACGACGCCTACACGCGCAATCGGCTGATCTACGAAACGGCGCTCGAGGAGCGCGCCATGGAGAAGCTGCGCGACGCGCGCGGACTGGGTTCCGCGATCGCGATGCGCGAGGCCGAGGAGATTCTGGATCGCGCGGTGACCGCGCGGGTGGCCACGGGGCAACGCGCGCGGGTATTCGAGCTGGCCGAGGCGCTGTTCCAGTCGATCCGCATGCAATTGAGCGTCGAGTGGTACAAGGCCATCGCCGTAGGCCGCGGCGCGAACCTCGACGCCATCGACTATCCGCTGAACAACCGGCTGTGGCTGAAAGAGCGCTTCGCCGAAATCCGCCAGCGCGCGACGGAGCCCGAGCGGCTCCGCGCCATCGGGGAAATCGTGAACTGGACCAACCCCGGTCCCGGCGGCTTCTACGACGACCTCGGGAATCTCTCGCGGCAGCCGCACCTGGTGCGCGGCGCGGGCGCGGCCAAGGACCCGGCGCACCTGGAGTCGTCGCTGGTGGGCTTCGCGTCGTTTTCGATGCCGCCGTCGCCGGCCTGGCGGGTGTCGTGGCTGACGCACGCCGAAGCGCTCAACGACGCATCGCTCCGGATGCGGTACACGGACCTCGACCCTTCGGCACGCTATCGGCTGCGCATCGTATATGCGGGCGAGAATCTGCCGGTCGACATCCGACTCTCGGCGGGCGGCAGTGCGGTGCACGGCTGGCGACGGAAGGAATTCCCGCCGCGGCCGGTGGAGTTCGATATACCCTCGGAATCGACGGCGTCAGGCGTGCTCGACCTGATGTGGGAACGGACGCAGGGGCTGGGCGGCGCGGGCCGCGGGTTACAGGTCGCCGAGGTGTGGCTGATTCGGCGTTGAGCCGGAGCATCGCATCGGCGATCCAACGCTATAATACGACCGGCGGCGGGAACGGCTGCGACAGGAGCGCATTGACATGACGACAGCGATTGCATTGCTCGCGGCGATGGCGGCGGCGCAGGTACAGCACCAGCATCATCCGCCGCGGTCGGCCGACGAGTACGCGAAGATACTCGAGAATCCCTCGCGCGACGCCTGGCAAAAGCCTCACGAGGTGGTCCAGGCGCTGGCCCTGCGGGCCGATGAAGCCGTCGCCGACATCGGCGCCGGCAGCGGCTATTTCGCGCGGCGGTTCGCGCATCACGCGGCCAAGGTCTACGCCGTCGATATCGACGCAAAACTGCTGGAGATGATCTCCCAGGGAGCGACGAAGAACATCGAGACGATTCTCGCGGCGCCCGACGATCCCAGGCTCGCGCCGTCGTCCGTCGACATGGTGTTCATTTGCGACGTGCTGCATCACATCGACGCGCGGCCGGCGTACTACGCGAAGCTGGCGCGGGCGTTGAAACCCGGCGGTCGCATCGTGATCGTCGACTTCCACAAGCGCGAGCTGCCGGTGGGACCGCCGATGACGATGAAGATCGCCGAGGCCGACGTGGTGAGGGAACTGGCGTCGGCGGGATTCCGCCAGTCGCGCAGCTTCGACTTTCTGCCGCACCAGTATTTCCTGGTGTTCGAGCGCAAGTAATGCGCCGGCGGAGTTTCCTCTACGCCGCCGCGGCCGCCGGGCAGAACGTGAGCCACACGGTGCGGGACGATCGCATTTGCCGCGTCATTCAGGACTACGAGAAGCAGGGCAATCATCGCACGGGGACCGCAGTCGACCTGGCGTCGGCCGCGTGGCTGTGCGGCGAAGTGAAGAACGCCGGCCTGGAACCCGCGCGCGAGCCGTTCCCGCTGAGCCGGGTCGACCCGTCGTCGCCGGGGCTGATCGCCGACGGGCGGCGCATCGAGGGATTGCCGCTCTACGACGGGGCGTTCACGGACGCGCGCGGCGTGCGCGGGCCCATCGGCCCGCTGGGCGGCGACTCCGTCATCGGCCTCGGGGAAACCGCGCCCAACGCCGCGGCCGCAGGCGCGCTGGGCGAAGCGAGACGAAGCGGACGGCACCGCGCCATCGTGTGCGTCACGCGCGGCGGCCGGCCCGGCCTGTGTCCGAGCAACGCCGACGATTTCCGGAAGCCCTTCGGACCGCCGGTGCTTCAGGTGTCGAGCGAGCACGCCGAATGGCTCGCCGGACTCGCTGCGCGCGGCGCCGAAGTCCAGGTGATCGCGCGCGCGAGCCGGATCCGGACGCGCGCCTTCAACGTGACCGCCAGGATCGCGGGGACGGACGCATCGCTCCCGCCGCTGATCGTGATGACGCCGCGCAGCGGATGGTGGTCGTGCGCCAGCGAGCGCGGCGGCGGCATCGCCGTGTGGCTGGAGACGATGCGCGCGCTGGCCGGCGCCAGGCCGGCTCGTGACGTGCTATTCGTGGCGTCGAGCGGCCACGAACTGGGACACCTCGGCATCCACGCGTTCGCCGAGCGTCGCCCGGGGATTCTGAAGCACAGCCATGCGTGGATACACCTGGGCGCGAACATCGGCGCGGCGACCTCGCCCATCTTGTCGGCGCCGGCGCCTGACGCTCCTCAGGAAGCGCTCATCTCGCTGCGAGCGGGCAACACGCTGCAAGCCTCCGACGACGAACTGGAAGCGGCGATGGCGAGGGCGCTCGCGGCGGCCGGGCTCGGAGTCGCGCATCGCAACCGGAACCGGGTCCCGGCCGGCGAGGCCGAATTACCGCACCGGGGTGGCGCGCGCTACGTTTCCGTGATCGGCCGCAATGGCCTGTTTCACAACCCCGAGGATCGCGGACCGGGGGTCGTGGACATCGCGGCGATCGGCGCCTTCGCCGAGGCGGTTTCGTCAGTGGCGAGGGAACTGGCGGGCCGCTAGACTGCCAGAGATCTATCGCGCGCACATCTGCGGCGGCCAGTCCGTCTTGGCGGAGAAATTGTAGAGCAGGAACTGGCGGTCGATCACGGCGTTGCTGAACCAGGCGACCTTCACGAATCGCTTGCGATCGAGCAGCGGAGCGATGTCGACCGGCTTCGTGAAGCCGATGAAATCCTCCCACGTCCCTGGGAACTTCAGCGGCCAGCCGCGCGCGAGCGGCGAGTCCTGCGCCTGTCGGCCTTCGGTCGAGAGCTTCTTCCACGTCGACCGGTTGTAGTCTTCGAGCGGGATCCCGGAGCCGAGCTTCGCCATATGCTTCGCCTCGACATCGCCCGAATCGGCGATGATGCGCAGCGACTTCCAGTTGGCGGGCATGGTCCCATGCTTTCCCCACTGCACGACCACTTCGGCACGGCCGTTCGCCGCCGGTCCTTCCAGCAATCGGCCGTGAAAATAGGTGACGACGCCCTCGACCTTATCGCGCTTTTCGTCGAGGCGCACCCACATCAGCTCGTGGTCGCAGGGGTCATTGTCGTCTGGGAAATCGATGTCGTCTTCCCAGAAGAAGTGATAGGCGATCCACGGCCGGGTCGGGTGCAGTACCGCGGCGGCGTCCATCAGAGGGAACGGATCGCGAGGGTGAACCAGCACGCGAGGCGCGAAGCGCTTCACCAGCGCCATCTCGGCCGGCGAAGGGTCGCGCGAGGGCGCGGCTTTCAACGCGCGCGCATAGGCGGCGCTGGCGTCGTCGAGACGCCGCGTGCGATGGGCGTCGGCGCCTTCGACGGCGGCTTTCCTCGCTTCCGCCGAATCGCAGGCGCACGGCGGCATCCACTGTGTGGCGCGCTGCGCGGCCAGCGGGGCGACCGCGCACAGCATGGTCAGAACGGCCGGACGCATCATCGTCTCACCGCGACCTCCAGGTCCATTGCGACCGTCTTCGGCGGCAGGCAGATCTTCTCGTTGCACGACTGGTAGCGCGCCTCGACCTTCACCTTGTGCTCTCCGGCCGCCGCGCTCGCCGATACGCGCGCCGGTATCCGGAAGGAGACGTCGCCCGCGTGGTACTCGACCTCCATGTCGAAGGTCTCGTCGCGCTTCCGCTCGGGAGGATCGGAGACGATCGCGCCCTCCTGGGCGAACGGCTGGCCCGCGGGCATCGAGAGTCTGGTCGGGATCGGCCCGCCCGGCGGCTGCGTGATCGAATAGAGCGACCATCCCGTTTCGATCTGCGCCGTGACTACCAGCGTGATCGTCTTTCCCGGTGCGACGGCGCCGTTTCCATCGCGGGTCAGGCTCCAGGTGACCGGGTTCTGCGCGGCTGCCACGGCCACGCCGGCCAGCAGGATCGCGCGCATCATTCGCCGGCGCGGGAAATCGCGCGAGCCGCCAGCCGCAGGTACTGCGATTGCAGAATCTCCTTAGTCCCGCCGTCCTGCGCGAATACGACCACTCCCAGGTGAGCCGGGTCGATCTGGTGCATCTTCGCGAGGAACGTGATCTTCCCGTGCCGCCCGTTAACTTCGTAATCGTCGAGATGCTTCCTGGCGTCCTCGACAACCTTGGTCAAGTCGAAGGTGTGCGTCACCGGCGCGGGCTTCGCCGGGTCGATCGCGTATCCGCCCGCGTCCTTACCCGCGATCGCGCGCGCCACCATCGCGTGATAGCGGATGCCGTTCTCGCCTGAGTAGGCGACGTGCTCCTCGACCAGGACGATATGCAGTTTCACATCCTTCGCCTCGGCCTTCAGGTCCGTGACGTCGGCTTTCACGTTCACCTTGCCGCCCGCCATCAACGCGTCGACGCTCAGCTTCGCGCCCGGCGGCGTTTCCAGCCGCTTCTCGATCTTCGGCCTGATCTTGTCCCACGAATCGCGCGTGTACGACCGCGGGCCGCCGCTTCCATCGCGCTCGCCGTCGTAGTAATAGGACGGCACACCCTGCACTCCGTAGAACTTCTGCCGCGCCTGCGTCTCGGTGTTCGTCATCGGGTCGGGGCGCGGGATGTGAAGGTGATAGGCGATCAGCGCCACTTCGGCCCGCGTGTAGCGCTCCAGGGCGACGTCCATCGCCAGGTCCACCGACACGCACGGGGGGCAGCCGGCGCCGGTGAACAGTTCGACCAGAACGACGCGATCGGTTCGCGCGGCCGTCGGCGTGTAATCGTCGGCGTGAATCGGCGGCGGGAACTTTTTCTTGTACTGCGCGTCGAGATGCTCTTCCAGTCCGTCGAGCGAATCGTTGTGGCGGCGCTGCCAGGCGGCCTGGAGTTTTCGCTGCGCCTCGGCGCTTGTGGGTCCGCCGATGAGGCGCGCGGCGACCAGGTATTCAAGGGCGCGCTGGCGTTGGAAGCGCAGGTCGGCGATCTCGGCCAGCGCGAGCGAGGTCGTGGCGACGTTGGGATTCAGTTTGTACGACTGGCGCAGGTTCTTCTCGGCGGCCTCGTGATCGCCGCGCTTCAGTTGTATGCGGCCGAGGGTGCTCAGGCGGCCCGCTCTCATCTCCCGGAAGCGCTGAGCGAGCTCCGCTTGGGTAGTGGGCCGATTGTTTTCGGCCGCCGCCCGCGCCTGGTTCGTCATGAACAGTTTTTCGTCGAGAACCTTCAATCCCTCGCGCGCGTGGGCCTCGGCCTCCTCCAGCAAGACGCCGCGATCCAGAAACTGGCTGGCGATCGCGTCGAGGGTTGCGGCGCGTGCGTTGGGCATGGTCTGTTCGGCAAGCGACAGCCGCGCCCAATCGAGAATGCGCTCCTTGGGCATCGGCGTCATCTTCAGGAGAATGTCGCCGATCTCCCGTCGCGCCATGTTGACCGTGTTCATGGCTTTTGGATGATC
Organism: uncultured Solibacteraceae bacterium; assembly: GCA_964515555.1. GTDB lineage: Bacteria > Acidobacteriota > Terriglobia > Bryobacterales > Bryobacteraceae > CAZEVY01. Next base: position 47,157 of record CAZEVY010000027.1, read on the forward strand.
GGCGATTACTTTATATAGCGCTTCGATCTTCTTCTCCGGATCGGTGATCTTACGCGCCTCGCGCAGCGCCTTTACGTCTTCGGGTGTCGTGTCCGGCTTCGCCGCCGCGGGCTTGGGTGTCTCGGCGGGTTTCGGCGGGGGATCTTGCGCCATCGCCGTCGCGGCGACGAAAAGGGTCAGCAGACGCTTGGGCATGGGCGCCTCCAGGGGGCGGGGTGTCGATTGCAGTATAACAGCCGATATGCCCCAAGGCGCCCTCGACGGGATTCTCGTCCTCGACTTCGCGAGCTTCATCGCCGGACCCTTCGCCGCGATGCTGCTCGGCGACCTCGGCGCCGACGTCATCAAGATCGAGCCGCCGTCGGGCGACCTGGCCCGCGCCTGGAGCCCCTTCCTCCGCGGCGAAAGCCGCTACTTCCAGGCCTGGAACCGCAACAAGCGCGGTATCGTCGCCGATCTCACGACGTCGGAAGGCCGCGCCGTCGCCCACGCGCTCGCCGCGCGCGCCGACATCGTCATCGAGAATTTCCGTTCCGGTGTCACGAAGCGCCTCGGCATCGACTACGAGACGCTGCGCGACATCAACCCGCGGCTCATCTACTGCTCGTCGACCGCCTTCGGCTCGCGCGGGCCTCATCGCGAGCGCCCCGGCTACGACCCCGTGCTCCAGACCGTCGCCGGCGTCGCGCTCGCCAACGCGAAGATCAACGGCGGCACACCCGCCGTCACCGCCGCGCCTGTGGCCGACTACCAGGCCGCCATGCAGATCGTCGCCGGCGCGCTGGCGGCGCTGCTCCACCGCGGTCGTACGGGCGAGGGTCAGAAGGTGGAGACGTCGCTGCTACACGCGGTAATGGCGGTCATGTCGCATCATTTTTTGAAGCCGCTCGACTGCGTGGAGGAAGGGCCGACCGGGATCTACCCCTACCGCCTGCTGCGCACGCGCGACAGCCTGATCTTCATCGCCGCGGCCACCGACAAGTTCTGGCGCATGCTGTGCGACGCCGTCGGCGCGGCCGACCTGGCTGCCGAGCCGCGCTTCGCGACGAACCCCGGCCGCGTCGCCGCCGCCGAGGAGATCACGCCGCGGCTGGAGGCTTATCTCGCCGCGAAGACCACCGCCGAATGGGAGCGGCAGTTTCTGGCGATCGGCCTGCCGTGCGGGGCCGCGGCGACCTGCGCGGAGTTCTTCGACGATCCGCAGGTGGAGGCCATGGGAATGAATCCCGTGGTCGACCACCCGCGATCGGGGCGCGTGCGCACCATCGGCGTTCCCATCGAGATGGAGAAGTCTCCGGGTTCGATCCGCCGTGCCGCGCCGCGGCTGGGCGAGCACACCGCCGAGATCCTCGCCGAGATCGGTTTCGAGGCGGGCTCCGTCGCGCGGTAGAATACACGACTGGGATAGCGGAGCGACCGGCGATCGATACATGGCCAAGGACAAGGAAGACGTAGCCGTACACGATCCGGCGCAACTCGGCGGAACGCCGATGTTGCCCGAGGACCTGGCGCAGATCAAGGACTTCGCGGGCATCAAGGCCATCATCTGGGAGAAGTTCCCCGGGTCTATCGCGCGCAAGGAGTTCCAGCCGGGCGCCATACTCATGCGCGAGGGCGAGAGCGGAACCACGGCGTTCTACATCCTCGAAGGGTCGGTCGACATCTACATCAACAATCCGGTCGGCAAGCCCGAGAGCGGCCGGGCGCCGAGGCGCGGGATGTTCGGCGGGTTCACGAAATTCACCCGCTACCTCAAGGGAGAACCCGAGCGCGCCGCCGGCGATCCGCCGCCGCGGACGCACATCCCGGTCGACGGTCCGGTGGATCTGCCGATGGGCAACCCCATCGCGACGCTCGACGCCGGCGAACTGATCGGCGAGCTGGCCGCTCTGGCGGCCCTCAAGCAGGAGCGCACCAAGCGCGCCAAGTTCTATCCGCGATCGGCCACCGTCCGCGCGCGCACCAAAGTGGTCGCGCTGGAGATGCTGCCGAACATCCTGAACAACGTCCTCTACAATTCCAAGGAGTTCAAGGAGAAGCTGAACAATTCGTACCGCACGCGCGCGCTGGACACCCACCTGCGCTCCGTGCCTGTCTTCCGCAACCTGAGCCAGGACTTCATCAACTTCATCCGCGACCGCGTGGAGCTGGTCGACGTTCCGCCCGGCACGGTGATCTGCCGCCAGGGCGACGTCGCCGACGCCTTTTACCTGATCCGGCTCGGGTTCGTGAAGGTGTCGCAGGTGTTTCCCGGCGGCGAGCTGGTGCTGACCTATCTCTCGCGCGGATCCTATTTCGGCGAAATGGGATTGTTGCCCCCGGTGTTTCACCTCACCGCGCGCGGCTCCAAGCCCGGCGAGATCGCCGAAGGCACGGTCGCGGCCGAGCCGCTCGTTTGCGGGCGAGAACCCGGCCGGCCGGACGCCGTGGCCGTGCCCTGGGACGAGTACGTGTCGCGCGAGCATTTCGAGATGCGCGTCGAAGGCAAACAGGTGCGCGTACGTAACCTCTCCACCGGCCGCAACCCGATCACCTACCGCGACCGTCCCGCCGAGACCTTCCTTATGTCGGCCGGGGAGAGCTTCACGATCGGCTCGACGAAGTTCGAAGTTCGGGAGGACCCCTTTCAGAGCGGCCGCCGCACGGCCAACTGCACGGCCATGGACTTCGTGCAACTGGTGCGCATCAAGGCCGAAGATTTTCAGAAAATGCTGACCGATTTCCCGGATATCAATGCGAACATCCGGGAGGTCGCCACCTCGCGCCGGAAGATGGACGAGCAGTTCCTGAACCGCGTCCAGTCGGTCTCGCTCAACGCCTTCCTCGGTCAGGAGCTGATGCAGGGGCAGAACCTGCTGTTCATCGACCTCGACCGCTGCACGCGCTGCGACGAGTGCGTCAAGGCCTGCGTCGCCACA
>CAZEVY010000028.1:0-49826 GCA_964515555.1 uncultured Solibacteraceae bacterium
ACGCTGAAGCGCCTGCGCGACCTCGGCAACTCGGTCATTGTGGTCGAGCACGACGAGGATGCGATCCTGACGGCGGACCACGTCATTGACATGGGGCCGCGCGCCGGCATTCACGGCGGCGAGGTCATTGGCTTCGGCAAGCCTGCCGACCTGATGGCGAACGACAAGAGCATCACAGGCAAGTACCTGTCCGGCGAGGAAGAGATCGCGGTTCCCGAACGGCGTCGCTGGGCGGACAGGAAGAAGGCCATCAAGGTGATCGGCGCGACCGGCAACAACCTCAAGAACGTCACAGCGGAAATCCCGCTCGGCGTCTTCAGCTGCGTCACCGGCGTTTCGGGCGGGGGAAAATCAACACTCGTTGTGGAAACGCTCTACAAGGCGCTGGCGCGGCGGCTCAATGGCGCAAGCGATGCGCCGGCCGCGCACCAGAAGATCGAAGGCATCGAACATCTCGACAAGATCATCGACATCGACCAGTCGCCCATTGGCCGCACGCCGCGCTCGAACCCGGCGACATATACAGGCGCCTTTGGCCCGATCCGCGACTGGTATGCGGGCCTGCCCGAGGCCAAGGCGCGCGGCTATGGCGCCGGCCGCTTCAGCTTCAACGTCAAGGGCGGGCGCTGCGAGGCCTGCCAGGGCGACGGGCTCAAGCGCATCGAGATGAACTTCCTGCCCGACGTCTACGTCTCCTGCGACGTCTGCCGCGGCCGGCGCTACAACCAGGAGACGCTGGAGGTGAAGTATAAGGGCCTCTCGATCGCCGACCTGCTGGCGGCCACGGTCGACGAGGCGCTGCCGATGCTCGAGAACATCCCGCCGATCCGTCAGAAGCTGGAGACGCTGCGCGACGTTGGCCTCGGCTACGTGCAGCTCGGCCAGCAGGCGACGACGCTTTCCGGCGGCGAAGCCCAGCGCATCAAGCTCTCGAAGGAACTCAGCCGCCGCCAGACGGGGCGGACCTTCTACATTCTCGACGAGCCGACCACCGGCCTGCACTTCGACGATGTGCGCAAGCTGCTCGACGTGCTACAAAGGCTCGTGGACCTGGGGAACACGGTCGTCGTGATCGAGCACCAGCTCGACGTCGTCAAGTGCGCCGACTGGATCATCGATCTGGGGCCGGAGGGCGGCGAGCGCGGCGGCCACATCGTGGCGGCGGGGACGCCGGAACAGGTAGTGCGCAGCAGGAAGAGCTACACGGGGCAGGCGCTCGCGAAGGTGCTGAGAAAGGGCGCATGAGCCTCGCCACGGGGACGAAGCTGGGACCGTACGAGATCGTCGCTCGTCTCGGCGCCGGTGGAATGGGCGAGGTGTACAAGGCGCGCGACACGCGGCTGAATCGCATGGTGGCGGTGAAGACGTCGCGGGAGCAGTTCAGCGAGCGGTTTCAGCGCGAGGCGCTCGCCATCGCGGCGCTGAATCATCCCAACATCTGCCAGTTGTACGACGTCGGACCGGACTACCTGGTGATGGAACTGGTGGAGGGTGCGCCTCTCGAGCCAGTCGACAATCCTCGCAAGTTGCTCGATATCGGCGCGCAAATCGCCGACGCGCTCGCGGAAGCGCACGCCAAGGGATTCGTGCATCGCGACCTGAAGCCGGACAATATTCTGCTGACGCGCGAGGGTCGCGTGAAGATCCTCGACTTCGGACTGGCGAAGCAGGTGGACTCCGAGAACGAGGGCGCGACGCAAGCCGCGGGCGTGACGGCTCCGCACAGCGTCGTCGGCACCGCGGCGTACATGAGTCCCGAGCAGGCTTCCGCGAAACCTGTCGATGCGCGATCGGACCAATTCTCGCTCGGCCTGATCCTCTATGAGATGGCGTCGGGTAAAAAGGCTTTCGCGCGGGCGAGCGTGGCGGAGACGATGTCGGCGATCATCCGCGACAGCGCCGAACACTTGCCGGCGTCGATCCCGGCGCCGCTGCGGTGGACCGTCGAGCGCTGTCTCAGCAAAGATCCCGGCGAGCGCTACGATTCGACGCGCGACCTGTATCGCGAGCTGGTGTTGATCCGCGAGCGTCTTTCGGAGGCATCCGGGAGCGTTGGTGTCGCGGCACCGGCGACTCGCCAGCTGGCGCGCGTCGTACTGGCAGTGGGCGCGCTGGCGGCGGGCTTCAGCGTCGCGGCGCTCCTCCCGCTTTCCCCGGCCGACCCTCCCGAGATTGTCCCGTTCGCCAGCGAGTTCGAGCTCCAGGCGCTGCCGAGGTGGTCGCCGAAAGGAGACAGGATCGCCTATGTCGCCGAAGTCGACGGCGTGCTCCAGGTCTTCACAAAATCGATCGGCTCGGCGGCGCCGACTCAGATCACGCGCGAGAGCGTGAGCTGCATGGGTCCGGTGTGGTCCGCGGATGCGACCCGGATCTACTTCATCTCGGGACGCCGGCCCAGCCACAGCCTGCGATCGATCGCGGTGGCGGGCGGGCCGTCCGACGAGGTTCTGAATCGGGCGTTCCAAGTGGACCTGTCGCGCGACGGGAGCACGCTGGCCGCGCTGGTCTCCGACTCGGCCGGCCGGTTCCAACTGAACCTGGCCTCGCCACCGGGCGCTCCGCCCAAGGCATACGTCGAGGGGCCGCTGAAGAACCTGCCGCCCGCCGGAGTCTTCCTGCAATTCGATCCCGGCGGCAGACGCCTCGGTGTATCGTTCGATGAAGCGACGTTCCTGGCAATTCCGCTCGATGGGAGCCCGCCGCGAACCTTAAGATCAGCGAGCGCCGTGCGACCGGGCCGTTTCGCATGGATCGACGATTCGCGCGTGGTGTTCGACTCACCTGTCACCCACAGGCCCCTACTCCGGATCGTCGATCTGGCCTCCGGCGCTGCGCGCCGCCTGATCTCGGCGACCACGCGCGCCGTCAACCCGGCGATCTCCCCGGACGGCAAAACGCTGGCGTTCGCCGGCGGCGAATTCGGTTACGACATCGTCGAAGTGCCGCTCGACGGGTCCCCGGCAAGAAACCTTGTGGCCACTTCGAGCGGTGAGCTCGCGCCTTCGTGGGCGCCCGACGGAATCCGTTTCGCGTACGCCACCGACCGCAGTGGCAGCGCGGAGATCTGGCTGCGCAACCGCGCCGACGGCTCCGAGCAGCGTATCGCCGGCGCCGCTCAGTTCTCTCCGGAGAACAGCTTCTTCGATCTCGCCATCTCACCCGACGGAGCGCGGGTGGCGTACCGCGCCCAAGTCGCGGGGGCGAGGATTTGGATATCGCCGGTCTCGGGCGAAACGCCGGCGCCTTTGTGGACCGATCCCGCCGGTCCTCCGCAACGCGGACCCTCGTGGTCGCCGGACGGCTCCTGGATCGCCTATTACGGCGAGGTGAGCGGGCGTGCGGCAATCCTGAAGGCGCGCGTCGGCTCCAATAGTCCTCCCATGATGCTCGCCCACATGAATCGTCTGAATCCGGTTCGCTGGTCGCCTCGCGGAGATTGGATACTCTACATCGACGGGACCACGCTGCGCCTGGTCAGCCCGGACGGCAAACAGACTCGCGCCATCAGCCAGAACAGGTGGGAAACCTTCGGCTGGTCCCGGAACGGCGACGCGGTGCTCGGCATCGTCTCGGGGCCGAATCGCCGGTTGTTGTTGATGAAGGTGGAAATTGCGTCCGGTCGGGAAACGCAAATCGCCGATCTGGGTCCGCTGACGGCTTCCACGGACCTCGCCGACCAATTCAGCGAATTCCCCTATCGCGGCTTCAGCCTGCATCCGGACGGGAAATCGTTTCTTACTTCGGTGATTCGCGCGAGAATGCAAATCTACCTGATGCAGGATTTCGATCTCACCTCGCGCCTGGCGGACTGGCTGTTTCGCCGATGAGCAAATATCGCGACGGGCCAATGGACTTGAGCGGGCTGCGAACCGTATCGCTGCGGGATCGCGGCGGCAAGGTCCGTGTGGCCGACTTCGCATCGGCGCATCGCGGTGGCCTGGGATCGTGGCTCGATTCGCTGCCCCGACTGCTGGCTGCCGACTCGCTGCGCGCCGTGGTGGAGGCGCTACGGCGGGCTCGGCACGACGACCGCATGATTCTCTGGGGACTCGGCGGGCACGTCGTCAAGTGTGGCCTGGCGCCGGTGCTGATCGACCTGATGCATCGCGGCTACGCGCGGGCGTTCGCGATGAACGGCGCGGCGGCGATCCACGACCTGGAGATCGCGCTGGCGGGACACACCAGCGAGGACGTCGAAGCCGTGCTGCCCGACGGCAGCTTCGGCGCGGCGGAGGAAACGGGCCGCCTCATCAACGAAGCCTTCATCGAGGCGGCGCGCGAGGGCATCGGCGCGGGCGAAGCGACCGGACGGCGGGCCGCCACCGGGGAATTCGCATCGTCGAGCCTGCTGGCGGCGGCCTACGATGCGGCTGTCCCTTGCACCGTGCACGTCGCGATCGGCACCGACACGCCGCACATGCACCCGTCGGCCGACCCGGCGGCGACGGGGGCAGCCACGCACCACGATTTCCGGCTGATGTGTGAATTGGTCCGGCGGCTCGACGGCGGGGGCGTGTACCTGAACGTCGGGTCGGCGGTCATTCTCCCGGAGGTTTTTCTGAAGGCCGTCTCGGCGGTGCGTAATCTGGGGTATAAGCTGGAGAACTTCACCACCGTGAACTTCGATTTTCTTCAGCACTACCGGCCGCGCGTGAACGTGGTGGAGCGTCCGCACGCGGGCGCCGGCGGAAAGGGCCTCGCCCTCACCGGCCACCACGAGATCATGATTCCGCTGCTGGCCGCACTGCTCGCCGAAGGGGACGCGTGAGCGATCTCCAGGCAGGCTTCCCGGCGCCGCCGCCCGAGCCGCGGGGGGAACCGGAAGCGCCTCGATATCCCTTCTGGAGCTATCACGACCTGGCGGTGTTCATCGGCCTGGCGATACCGTCGCTGGCGTTTTCGGCGCTGGCGGTCGGACTCGCCGCGCCCGGCGCGGGAAGAACGGCGCGCGCGATCGCGGTGCAGTTCACGGCCTACGCCATCTGGTTCCTGTGCCTGTTCGCGTTGCTGCGGACGCGTTATCGCGAGCCGTTCTGGCGCGCCCTGGCCTGGGTGCGTCCCCGGCGCGGCCTGGCGGCGAGCGCGCTGCTCGGCCCCCTGCTCGCGCTCGCGCTCGCCTACCTCGGAATGGCGCTCGGCACGCCCGATCTCGACACTCCCATGAAGGAGCTGATGCGCGACCGCGACGCGCTCCTGTTATTCGGCTTTTTCGCGATCACGCTGGGACCGGTCTGCGAAGAGCTTGCCTTCCGTGGATTTCTGTTTCCGCTGCTGGCGCGATCGTTCGGACCGGCGGTGGGCGTCGTCCTCGCCGCGCTGCCGTTCGGACTGCTGCACGGCACGCAGAACGCCTGGATCTGGCAGCACGTGCTGGTCGTCACGCTGGCGGGCGCGGCCTTCGGCTGGTCGCGCCACTGGACCGGGTCGACGCTGGCCGCTACGGTCATGCACGCGACCTACAATCTCACGTTCGTCGCCCCGCACTTACTCGGCATGTCGCCGTGATCGGATCGCGAGAGCCAGCGCGACGGCGGCGCCGAGAAGGCTCATCGCCGCGCCGCCGAGAAACGACGCCGGCAGATAGCGCATGTCGATGACGTGCTCTCCGCCTTCGACGACGATTCCGCGAAAGGCGCCGTTGACCTCGTGGATCTCCGCGGGCTTTCCGTCGACCTGGGCGCGCCAGCCGGGATAGTAGCTGTCGGCGAGAATCACCATGCCGCGGCAGGCCATGCGCGCCGAGACGGTCACTCGCCCGGCGGCGTGGCGGAGCACGCGCAGGTGATCGCCGCCGGCGCAGCGCTGCAGGGCGGGCGGCGCGGCCCCCACGATCGCGGTCTTCCGCAAATCGACGGCCGGATTCTGGAGAAACGCTTCCACCTCGGCGAAGGACTTCGCCGGAACGATCTGGTGCACGGACCACGCCTTCGGCATCGCGTCCGGATTCCGGTACACCTTGACGCCGCTCGCGCCGCGGAAGACTTCGGTCTGATCGGGACGATCCGGTGCGTTGCCGATGAAATGGGTGACCCCGGCGAGCTGTTGCACGCGCCCGGTGTGCAGGCCGAGCTGCGCCAGCTTCACGGGGACGGCGGCGACGTAGCCTTGCAGCATCTCGATGCCGTGCCAGTCGCCGAAGTTCATGGGGATGACGCGGTCGTCGACCACGACGCGCCCGCGCTCCGGTTGAGCACGCAGGAAGCCGGCGATGTCGCGGTTGGCGTCGAGGGCGGCGGCGTACTTCCGTTGCTTCCCTTCGACGCGATGCGGAAGCCGCTCGTTGGCGAGCGGTGTCCACTCGATCAGCGCGAGCGCGACCATCGCCGCCGCGCATACTGCGGCGCGGATTCGCGTCGAGGCGTAGAGCGCCGCCGCCGCCGCGCAGGCGCACAGCGCCGTCAGCCACACGCGATCGGCGAATCCTTCGCCGCGCGCGTCCATGATGGACGACGTTGCCAGCGCCAGCAAGCCGAAGGCGGCCGCCCCGATCGCGATTCGCCTCGTCCACAGTGCCGATTCCCGCGCGATCGCCGCGTGCAGGCCGTAGGCGGCCAGCACCGCCAGTGCGAGGTGCAGGAAGTGCACCGCGCGGACGGGGACGCGGGCACGCGCCAGCATCGGCGAGAGGGAGTAGAGCGCGCCGTGCAGCGGCGTCAGCGCGCCCAATGCGTAAATCAGCGCCACGGCCGCGAGAAGCGCCGCCCCGCGCGCGCCCATGCTACGCCATCCGGCGGCAATCCCCAGCGCGGCCAGCATGACCACCACCGCGCCGAGAAACGGCGACGTGTCGGCGTAGGTGTTCGCCGACGGAATCACAGTCTCGACGACGCCTTTGGCGGGCAACGAGTAGATGGTGTGGATCGTGTACGGCACGCGGTCCTTCCACTCCACTTCGCGTTCGGCGCCGACCCAGCGCTTGGAGAGCCGCGCGAACTCGTAGGTAGGCCACACCTGCACCGCGCTTACCAGGCCGGCGATCGCGAACATCAGAAGCCCGTGGCGAATCCATCTCCGGTCGCGCCAGACAGCGTAGATCGACGCGATGACCGCGGCGCAGGAGAGCAGCAGGGGCAGCTCGTGATGGCCGCTCAGCCATGCGACGCCGAGCCACAGTCCGGCGCGCGCGGCGCTGGCCGCGGGGCGGACGCCGGTCGCCGAACGCACGAGGTGCAGCGCGACGAGCGGAGTCCAGATGGCGCCGTTCATGACGTCGAGCCACGGGACGGTGGCGAGGAATCCCCCGAAGGCGAAGGCGCAGGCGGCGAGAATTGACGCTCCGGCGTGTAGCCGCAGCTCGCGGCACAGCCGGTAGCAGAACAGCGCCGCGAGGAAATGAACGGCGACGTAGTACCAGTTGAGGTAGCGGACGCTGAGGCGGCCGTCCTCGAGCGGCAGCAGGAAGAAGATCAGGTTCAGCGGGAAGAGTGGACCCGGCTGCGTCTGCCCGAGAAGCGGCTGGCCGCACCAGATGTAGGGATCCCACAGGGGGAAGCGCCCGCGCTGGACTTCGTACGCCTGGAACTGCAATCGCGGCAGTTCGAGGTAGACCATATCGGGGTGATCGAACCAGATGTACTGATCGCTGAGCGCGAGCTTCCAGTAGAAGGCTAGCGTCAGGGCGAGCAGCAGCAGCGGAGCGGCGCGGTCGAGGAGGGCGCGCGGCGGCAAAGGCATCGGAAGGATTCAGTCTAGCGGGCGCGGGCGCCGGCGTGCTAGCATTCGGCGTTTGGTGGAAACGATTCAATGGACCGAGGCCGGCGTCGCGATGATCGACCAGCGGCGGCTGCCGGCCGAAGAAACCTACGTGACCTGCCGCGACTACCGCGAAGTCGCCGAGGCCATCCGCAACATGACGATTCGCGGCGCGCCGGCGATCGGGGTGGCGGCGGCGATGGGGGTCGCCATCGGCGTTCTGCGGGCCGATGAGAGCGCGCTCGACGCGGAGTTCGCCGGGATCTGCGAGACGCTGGCGGCGACGCGTCCCACCGCGGTCAACCTTTTCTGGGCGATCGACCGCATGAAGAGCGTGTTCGCCTCGGTGCGCTCGCGCCCCATCGCGGAGATTCGCGCGCGCCTCGTCGCCGAGGCGCAGCAGGTGCGACTGGAGGACATCGCCATCAACCGCGCCATCGGCGATCACGGTGCGGCGCTGGTGCCCGACGGCAAGACCGTCCTGACGCACTGCAACGCCGGCGCACTCGCGACGGCGGGCTACGGGACGGCGCTGGGCGTGATCCGGTCGGCGGTCGCGCTCGGGAAGAAGATCGACGTGTTCGCCGACGAGACGCGTCCCTTTCTGCAGGGCGCGCGGCTCACGGCGTGGGAACTCGCGCAGGACGGCATCGCCACGACGATCATCACCGACAACATGGCGGGGCATTTCCTGCGGTCCGGTCGGATCGGATGCGTGGTGGTCGGCGCCGACCGCATCGCCGCCAACGGCGACGTCGCCAATAAGATCGGGACCTATTCGGTGGCGGTGCTGGCGCGCGAGAACGGCGTGCCCTTCTACGTCGCGGCGCCGATTTCGACGCTCGACCTGACGCTGGCCACGGGCGACGCCATTCCGATCGAGCAGCGCGCGGCGAGCGAGGTGACGCACGTGTTCGGCGTGGCGGTGGCGCCGGAAGGGGTGGCCGTGGAGAATCCGGCGTTCGACGTGACGCCGTCGCGCTACGTGACGGCGATCGTCACCGAACGCGGCGTGGCGCGTGCACCCTACGAGGAGTCGCTGCGGGCGCTGGCGAAGGGGTAATGTTCAGGCGCGGCCGCCGTTGCCGCGGCCGTTCTTCTTCCCGCCGTTGCGGCGGCCGCCGTTCTGCCGGCCGAGCAGGAGGTTCATCAGTTTGTCGAAGCGGGCGTCGCTCTTCTCGAAGCGCGCCTCCATCTTCTCGAAGCGCTCTTCGTGTTTCTGAAGCGCCTTCATGCCGACGTTGGCGATCTTCATCAGCGCCCGAATCTGCTTGGAGTTCTCCTTGACCTCCTTGGAGAGTTCCTCAAGCTGCAGGGTTAACACCTTGCGCTCCGCGGCCGCTTCCTGCATCATCGCATCGGTACGGGCGGCTTGTTGAAGTATGAACTCGATAGTCCGTTCTACATCCATGCTAACCTCGCGTGCGCGTCATTTCGATCCGCCGTTCCGCTTGCCGCCGTGGCCGCGATCACCGTTCTGGCGTCCCAGCAGAGCCTTCATCAACTGGTTGAAGCGCGCGTCAGTCTTAGCGTCCATCTTCTCGAAGCGTTCGTCCACTCTCTTGAAACGGGCTTCGGTGCGTTTCTCGTGCGCCACCATCCTTCGATACCCGAGCTTCATCACCTCGAGGAGAGCGCGCGTTCGTCGGTCGGTCGCCGCTTGAGCGCGTTCGAGGCGCGCCAGGCGGACGTCCGATCGCGCGGCCTGCTCCAGCAGAAACTCGATGGTGCGCTCTACATCCACTCAGAAACCTCCGCGAGGCCGATATCCGGGGCGATACCGGATCCGGTACTTCTTGCCCACGTCGGACGGCATCTCGACGCTGATCTTCCGGAAGCCCTCGTTGGGGTTGGGCTGCGGATAGTAGGTGACGGTGTAGGAGTTCCCCAGCGATTCGCGGATCGACTCGAAGGCCTCCACTTGCCGCTGCCAGGTCTTGGCGAAAAAGACCTGCCCGCCCGTGCGCGTCGATATCCGGCGGAACACGTTGCTCGAAATCGGGTCGCGATTCACGTCGTTGGTCGAGATCACATAGATGGGAATGCCCTCGTCCTCGGCCACAGCGCGCACGTCGTCCGGCGCCACCATGCTGGCGTTGTCGGGACCGTTCGAGAATACGATCACCACCTTGCGCCCGGGCACCTTGGCGGCGTCGCGCACCGTGAGCAGCAGCGCGTTGTAGAGCGCCGAATCGTCGCCGGCGACCGCCTTGCGCAGCCCCGAAATGGCGTTGCCCCGGTCGCGCGTCAGGTCGGCGGCCCGGGTGACGTTGCGGCTGAAGGTGTAGACCGCCACCGAATCGGCGCGGTCCAGGCCGCGCACGAAATCGGCGATGGCGTCGGAGGCGTAGACAAAGCCGCGATACATGTAGTTCGAGGTGTCGAACAGCACAAACACGTTGGTGCCGACGAAAAGGTCGCCGCGGGCCTCCAGGCCGCTCGAGGGGTCGTTCTCCCGCGTGCCGGCCGAGAGCGGCCGGGTGGAGCCGTCGTCGAGGATCTGCAAGGGCGTCTTGTTGCCTTCGGCGAAGGTGCCGATCTTTTGTGGAATACCGTCCTCGAGAATCCGGAAGTCGCTGAACTTCAGATTATTGATGTATTTTCCCTTGCTGTCGGTGACGGTGAAGCTCAGCACCACCATGCCAACCTCCACCTTGAAGACGGGCCGCTCCTCCTGGGCGCGCGCGCGCAAGCCTCCGAACACAGCCACTCCCAGGGCGCCGGCCGCGGCCAGCTTCGTCCGATTTCTCTTCGTCCAGGCCTTCACGATCCCCCCTTTGCCCATTCTCCAACTTAACGCAACGAGGCCGCCTGCTGGGCCTCCAGACGCTGCTTGCGGGCGCCCTCGCGGACGCCGTCGGCGACCACACGCAGCGATCGCAGCAGCGCCGGCCAATCCTCCAGGTGGGTCGCGAAGATCTGCTCGACGGTGCGCTGCGTCCACTGCGGGATCACCACGTTCAACTGCGCCGGCGAGAGGTGAATCTCGTCGGCCAGCGCCGCGTAGTAGAGGATGCTCGACTCCCAGCTCTCGGCCATGATGCGGCTCGAGTAGCCCATCAAGGTCGGGAACGTCCGCAGGTGCAGCAGCTCGGGCTGATAGGAGCTGGTCAGCGTCGGCTTGGGAGTGCCGAAGGCGCGCGAGATGGCCGCCGCGCTCAGCCGCTCGGGGGCGGCCGACTGGAGGCGGCGGATTTCCTGGGACAGCCCGTCGGAGGACGGTCCCGACGAGACCACCGATCCCGCCAGGTGCACCAGCTCGATCGGCGTCGTGTATTCGAGCGCACCGGCCAGATTGCCTTCCTCGAGGAGCGTGCCGACGCGCTGCGCGCGCGCCGGGGCGCCCAGCCGCTCGATGGTCTCCACCACCCTCGCGCGCCGGGACGCATCCAGCATCCCCTCCGCCACCGCGGATTCGCCGAGCCGGAGGTGCAGCCCGACCCAGTGCATCTGCTCGGGCGCCACGCCCCACCAGCGCGGGATCTTCGCGCTGAGAATGAGCTGCGGGACCAGGTCGCCCCAGATCAGCGCCTGCTCGCGCGAGGGAATCATGAAGTTCTGCTCGGCCTCGGCCAGCGCATACGGCAGGCTCGCGAGCGAGCCGACCAGCCGCCCGCCGGCGCTCGAGGGCCATCCGGTGCCGAACACTTCGGTCGACCGCCAGGTCTGGTTGGTCCCCTGCACGCCCAGGAAATCGTGGCTGCGCACGAACAGCGGATTGGTGATCAGCACCTGCGCGCCGGGCGGGGCGAAATGGATGTAGTTGAAACCGACCAGGGTGTCGCGCAGCAACGGGGTCAACAGGCCGCGCACGTCGCGCAGTTTCTCGGCGTCCGTCCCGGCGCGCTCGGCGGCCAGGCGGATGTTCAGCTTCCTCTGCCGGTCGACGTGCCGCTCGGTCCAGTACCCGAATGCGAAGGCGTTCTTCTCGACGCCGGTCAGCGAGGCGCGCGGAAGCTGAATCTCGGAGGAACGCGCGCTCAGCCGTCCGATCAGCGTGGTGTTGAGCTTCTCGCCCTTGGCGAGCGACTCCAGGTGATCGGCGACGTCGAGAACGGTCTTCAGCGAGAACAGCCGCTGCGCCTCGAACACGCGGATCATGTCCTGAAGCATCTGCTGGTGCGACTCGTTGCCCGCGGGCCGCGCCGCGCCGGCCAGCAGGTCGAGCATACGGTCCTGGACGTTGGCGTTCGCCGCCGATCCGGTAGCGCGCAGCAGCGTCCGCACGCCGCTGTAGCCGGCCTCGAACAGCTCGCGATCGCCGCGCGCCTTCGGGAACGGCGCGAGCAGGGTGGCCAGCGACTCGTCGGCCTGCGAAGCCGGGATCGAGCCGCTGCGCACGAAGATCTGCCAGAGACCGGCCAGCGCCTGCATCATGCCGGCCGTATCGGCCCGGTTGAGCTGGTCGCGGATCGACGACACCGCCTCGGCCGTGTCGATGAACTGCAGGATGGTCTTGTCGGACAGCGTCGGAACCTCGCTGAACAGCGCGTACTGCGAGCCGAAGAAGCGCCATTCGCGCGCCAGGCGATCGACCGTGGCTGTCGCCAGCGGCTGGTCGCGCCGCCGGTTGAGGTCGCTCAGCGCCATGAAGATCTTCAGCGGCTCGTTCTCCACCGCCTTGCGGCAGAGCGCGAAGAGCGCTTCGAGCACGTCGTCGGGGTCCTTCCAGCCGCTGGCGAGCCGGGTGAGTTTGCCGTCGTACTTTCCGTGCGGATGGTCGACAAAGAGGTTCCGCCACATTTCGATGCCGCCGGGGATGTGCGGCTTACCCGCGGCGTCCATGCGCAGGCGCGTGGTGAGCAGCATCATGTCGGTGTTGGAGCGGAACACCGGGCGCGCCGGACCCGGGCTGGTCACGCGGCCGCGAATCGCCAGGTAGAAGCGCTTCAGCCGTTCGGGGTCGGTGAGGTAATCCTGCACCGGACCGTGAATCCGAAGCAGGGCGTCGAAGTAGCTGGCCAGCCAGCCGTCGTCGCGCGAGATGAGCTTCTCGAGGAAGGCCGCGCCCTGGTCGGGGTGCGAGCCGGCCAATTCAGCCCACATCGCCGCCGTGCGCGCGCCGCCCGGCGCCACGGCCTTACCCTGGCGGACCTGGAACATGCCGCCGAAAAAGTCGAGCACGTGCGCGAAGGCCCGCAGACGCTGGGCGGGAACGGCCTTGGTGAGTTCGCCGACCGTCTCGCGGTCGAGCTTGGAGAGGCCCAGGTAGAGCCGGCACAGGGCCGGGTCGGCCAGGAACACGTCGATGAACTCGCCGCCCTGCCGCTCCCGGCTCGAGAGAAGGTATTCGGGCGAGAACAGCACCGGCACCCGCGTCGGCGCGTAGTTGTAGACGAAGGGACGGTTGGTCCTGAGCGCCTGCTCCAGCTCGGAGAGCGGGAACCCGGAGTCGATCGTCAGGAAGGCGCGCGTGGCGTTGACGGTCTCGAGCACCACCTCGCTGCCGCAGCCGCCGCGCATGCGGTAGCCGAGGACGCGCAGCAGGTCGCCGGTCTGCTGCGACTCGCAGGTCTCGATGCGGATGGTCTTATCGGCGCCGCTCAGCTTGGTGAGCTCGCGCGCCTGCGACAGGTACCGCACCGCCAGCTTCAGGAACTCGGTCATGTCCAGGGCCTCGGCGCTGGAGGACGCCTGGTAGCCGTTGGTGACGACGTTGCGGGCCAGCGCCGGCAGCACGTCCTCGGGGCGCAGGTCGGGCGCGAGCGCCGCCATGCGCGCGAACGAATGCAGCGGACCGGGGATGTCGACGGTCGCCTGCGCCTCGGGCGCGGCCGCCTTCGGTTCCGGCAGCGCGGCCGGCAGCGAGGTCCCGCCCGCCTGCCTGTATTCGCGCAGGTGATTCGCCGCGGCGGCGCGGTCGCCGGCCAGGAGGTCGAGGATCACCTGGCGCCGGAGCACCGCCGTGCGGCGCTGACCGGCCGGCAGCACGCTCGCCAGCTTCCCGTAGGCGTCGCGCGCCTCCGGATCGTTGTGCGAGTCCAGAAACTCGGCGTAGGCGGCCAGGGTGTCAGCGTTGCGCGGCGTGTCGCGCACCGCCTGCCGCAGCAGGTTCCTGGCGCCGATGGCGTTGGCGCCCGATTCCATCTGGCGCACGCGCACAGCCAGGTCCTGGGCGCTCACGGAAATCGTCGCGATGATGCAGGCGAGAATCAGCTTCATGGTCCGGTACCTATGGCCTTCTAATTTACATCATTTGATCGGCCCGAACGCCCGCGAACCGGCCCCGCACATGTAAATTGCGCAACAGCAGCGCGGGCGAACGGCGGCGCCGCCAACCGCTCGTCAGATAGGGAGGATGCGGATCCGGAAGCGTGCCGCGTCGACCGTCACCAGGGCGCCGGACACAAGATGGGCGCGCCCGGCGTCCAGGGCCCGAACCACCATGGCGCCTATTGCCTCAGGAAGGACATCCTGGCAGCGGATCGGAACGACACTGGGCCCGCCCGACTTGCGCGCCGCCAGCAGGGCGCCGAAGTCCAGGCCGTGTGTCAGTACGACGAGGACGTGTTCCTCCGCGTAGCCGAGAATGTCACTGTCCGCGCGGATACTGCGCCCACGGTCGACCAATGAACTGCCTCGATGCCACAGCCGGCCAGGAACTGAACCCATTGGGGGCTCAAGTTCATGTCGATGAGAATCTTCACGCGGCCGGAAGCGGCACTTCAATCTCTTCGACCCGCCACGCCGCGTAAGACAACGCTTGTCGGATGTCATCTTCTTCCAGATAGGGATAGGCGGCGAGAATCTCCGCCCAAGACCGTCCCGATGCGACGAGGCCGACGACCGTGCCGACCGTAACCCGCATTCCACGAAGGCACGGTTTTCCGTTCATGACATCGGGGTGCCGTGTGATTCGGTCGAGTGTCTCCATCGCCGGACTCCAGTATGGATTGTAGCGTGTGGCGGCTGCCTTGGTGCATCGCCGCACATCGGGTGATACCGTGGATTCGTATGAAGCGAATCGTGGCACTGCTCGCGCTCGCGGCCGCCCCGGCGGCGGCCCAGACCCCTGCGGCGAGCGCGCCGGCCCAGGCCCCTGCGGCGACGCCGGCCCAGACAAAGATCGCCGTGGTGGGACTCCTGCACTCCCATGTCTGGGGACACCTCGGCAAGATGATCAAGGGCGAGCCCGCGCGGCTGGTGGGAATCGCCGAGCCGAATCCGGAGCTGACCGCCGAGGCGAAGAAGATGGGAGCGCCCGACGCCGTTTTCTTCGACGACTACCGCAAGATGCTCGACGCCGCCAAGCCGGACATCGTGTGGGCCTTCGTCGAGAACAACCGGCACCTGGAGATCGCGCAGGCCTGCGCCCCGCGCAAGATTCACCTGATGTTCGAGAAGCCGCTGGCCTCGACCCTCAAAGATGCCGCCGCCATCCGCAAGCTCGCCGCACAGCACGGCATCCAGGTGCTGACCAATTACCAGATGGCGTGGTGGCCGTCGCTCTACGCCGCCAAGGCTCAGGCGGATTCGGGCGCGGTCGGCAAGGTCTGGCGGCTGCGCGGCGTCGTCGGCCACGGCGGTCCTGGGGCCACCGGCCCGCGCAACAAGCACTTCTTCGACTGGTTGACCGACCCCGTGAAGAACGGCGGCGGAGCGCTCATCGACTTCGGATGCTACAACGCGCTCTGGAGCCTCTGGTATCTCGGCAAGCCGGAGCGCGTCTACGCGCACGTGAATCACCTCCGGCCCGAGACCTTCCCCAAGGTGGAGGACAACTCGACCATGATCCTCTCCTACAAGGGCGGCGTGGGTCTGTTCGAGGGGAGCTGGGACCTGCCGCGGAGCTTTCAGGACCTGGAGGTGTTCGGCCGGGAAGGGAGTCTCTATGCCGTCAACGGCCGCGTGGAGCTGCGCAAGGGCCGCAACTCCACCGAGGTCCCTCTGGCCGCGCTTCCGCCGGAGCGGGCCGAGCCGATCGCGCACATGATCGACGCGATCCGCACCGGGAAGGCGTTGGAGGGGATCGTCGGCCTGGACATCAACGTCGACGTCGTGGAGATCATGGAAGCCGCGCGGATGTCGGTGAAGAGCGGCCAGGCCGTCCGTTTGCCACTGAAGTAACGCGCGGCGGCTCCGGGTTCGAGCGAGGCGCGATGATGTCGATAGCGGTGGAACTTGCCTCAACGAAACGGGCCGCCTGGTTGGCGAGCACCGCGAACGCGGCGAATCCCAGTAGCAGCACGGCGACTCTTCCGGCGAGCGGCTTCATGTTGCGTTCGGTTTTGTTTTTCATCGTGATTTCCTCTGTCAGGTTCTGGCGCCGGGCAAAGTGTATTCCACAAGGCCGGCTGCGGTCAGGGCTTTCAGCCCCGACTGCGGGATCCGGTAAGCGGCGCTGTTCGCACCGAGGCCACGGTACAGGCGGCCTCCATGGAGGCTCACGATGGCGTGAACCGAGGCGTTGAGCTGCGGCCGGAACTTGATAACGACGTCGACTTCGTGCTCCGGCGCCCCGGCGCGGAAGCAGAGAACGGCGAGTCCCGCCAGCATCAGCGCCCTTCCCGTCCACCTCACGCCAGTCCTCATCGGTTTCCTCCCTCCGGATGACTTGCACCCGGGGAGCCAATTACCTAACTCATAGAGCCGTCGATACTTGCACGACTCGCTGCCGGCCGCGACGGGCCAACACGTCCGCCCGATGGGACGGAATGTCCCCGAGTGTCTGCTACCCTCAATCCATGCCCCACATGCTCGACGAGATCCGGCAGCAGCCGGAGGTGCTCGAGCGCACGCTGGCCCGCGAGTTGCGCGCCGTCGAGTCGCTGCGGCGGAGGCTCACGGCGCGGCGCCCGCGCTTGATCGTCCTGGCGGCCCGCGGCACCTCCGACAACGCGGCCCAGTTCGGACGCTACCTGCTCGAGATCGCCACCGGCATCCCGGTGTCGCTGGCCGCGCCTTCGATTCTGACCCTTTACCGGGCGCCCATCGACTTCCGCGACGCGCTGGTGGTCGCGCTATCTCAGTCCGGCGAGTCGACCGACACCAACCTCGTCCTGGAGCGGGCGCGCGCATCCGGGGCGGTCACCGTCGGCATCACCAACGCGGCGCGAGGAGCGCTCGCCGGCCTGGCCGAACACACCTTCCTGGTACGCGCGGGACGCGAGAAGAGCATCGCCGCGACCAAGACCTATACGGGCCAGGTTCTGATGCTGTACCTGCTGGCCTGGGCGCTGGGGGCGCCGGTGGCGCTGGACGACCTCAGGCGCCTGCCCGACTGGGCCGCCGCGTCGTTGCGGCTCGAAAAGGAGATCGCGGCGCGCGCCGGGCGGTACCGCTTCATGGAGAAAGCCGTGGTCGTCGGCCGGGGCCTGAACTACGCGACCGCCTTCGAGTTCGCGCTGAAGCTGATGGAGACCTGCCGCATCGTCGCGGAGCGCTTCTCGTCGGCGGATTTTCTGCATGGACCGATCGCCATGGTGGGCGCGTCGTTTCCGCTGTTCCTGTTCGCTCCGGGCGGCGTCACCTGGCCGTCGAACGAGCAGATGCTCCAGCGCCTGGAGGGAATGCGCGCCGAGACGCTGCTGATCTCGGACCGGTCGAATCCCGCCGCGCGCCGCGCGTCGCCGAACGCGGTGGTGGTGCCGGCGCGGCTGGCGCATCGGGGACCGCTGCCGGCGGAGCTGTTCACGCCGATCCCCTACATCATTCCGGCGCAGTTGTTCGCGGCGTCGCTGGCGATGGAGAAGGGGTTCGACCCCGACCGGCCGGAGGGTCTCACCAAGGTGACGCGGACGATGTAGGTGTGGCGGCCGGACGCGGCCGCCCCCCGCCGACCGGGCGCAACGGCCGGCTTACACTTTCAGGGACCCGGCGGCGGAGTCCGTTATTCGGCCCGCCGGATTCACCTCGCGAGAATGCCTTACCATAAGAAAGAAGCCCGCCCGTGACCCCAACATGGATCTCCGCAATCTCGACCTGAAGAAGACCGTCAACCTGCCGCAGACGAGCTTTCCCATGAAGGCCAACCTGCCGCAGACCGAGCCGAAGCGGCTCGAGCAGTGGCGCGAGATCGATATCTATGCGAAGATTCGCGCGGCGCGCGCCGGCCGTCCGCGCTACGTGCTCCACGACGGGCCGCCGTACGCCAACGGCAACATCCACCTGGGCCACGCCTTCAACAAGTCGCTCAAGGACTTCGTCGTCAAGTCGAAAACCATGGCCGGATTCGACTCCCCCTACGTCCCCGGCTGGGACTGCCACGGACTGCCCATCGAGAACAAGGTCGACGAGTTGCTCGGCTCGCGCAAGGCCTCCATGTCGACCCCCGAGATCCGCGCCGAATGCCGCAAGTACGCCGAGAAGTACATCGCGCTGCAAAGCGTCGATTTCCAGCGCCTGGCGATCTTCGGGACCTGGGACGACCCGTACCTGACGATGAGCGCCCACTACCAGTCGGTGATCGCACGCGCCTTCGTCGACTTCCTCCACCAGGGCTACGTCTACAAGGGACTGAAGCCCGTTAACTGGTGCATCCGGCATCGCACCGCGCTCGCCGAGGCCGAGGTCGAGTACGAGAACCACACCAGCCCGTCGATCTGGGTGCGCTTCGCATTGACTTCCGACCCGGCGTCGATCGACCCCGCGCTTGCCGGGCGGCGCGTCTTCGCCGTGATCTGGACCACCACGCCCTGGACCATCCCCGCCAACATGGCGATCGCCTACCATCCGGCGTTCACCTACGAAGCTCTCGACGTGAATGGCGATGTCTACCTGGTCGCCGAGGATCTCCGCAAGGCCACCGCCGACGCCTGCGGCTGGGCCGATCCGCGGCCGCTGGCGCGCTTCCACGGCGCGCGAATCGAAGGCGCCGTCTTCCGCCATCCCATGTTCGAGCGCGACTCGCGCGGCATTCTCGCCAATCATGTCACGCTCGAGCAGGGCACCGGCGCGGTGCACACGGCGCCCGGCCACGGCCACGAGGACTACCTCAGCGGCGTCGAGTACGGCATCAACATCTACTGTCCTGTCGACGCCGCGGGGCGTTTTTTTCACGCCGAGGGCGCCGCGGCCAGCGGCCGCGACAATAGGTTCCGCCTGCCCGAGGAGCTGATCGGCAAGACGGTGTGGGAGGGCAATCCCGTCGTCGTCGGACTGCTGCGCGAGGCCGGGGCGCTGCTCGGCGAGAAGACCATCGACCACAGCTACCCGCACTGCTGGCGCTGCCACAAGCCGACCATCTTCCGCGCCACCGAACAGTGGTTCATCGGCATGGAGCGCGGCGATCTGCGCGCCCGCGCGCTGGAGGCCATCCGCAACGTGAAGTGGATGCCGGCCTGGGGCGAGCAGCGCATTTACAACATGGTCGAGACCCGGCCCGACTGGTGCATCTCGCGTCAGCGCGTCTGGGGCGTGCCGATCGTGGTCTTCTATTGCGAGCAATGCCGCGAGCCGCTCACGGACCGCAGGATTCTCGACGGCGTGGTCGACCTGTTCGCCGAGCACACCGCCGACGTGTGGTACGCGCGATCGGCTGCCGAGATGATGCCCGCCGGTACGCGTTGTGCGAAGTGCGGCGGCCAGACGTTCACCAAGGAATCCGACATTCTCGACGTCTGGTTCGACTCCGGATCGAGCCACCTGGCGGTGCTGAACGAGCGCTACGGCCTGGAGTGGCCGTCGGACATGTATCTCGAAGGCGGCGACCAGTATCGCGGCTGGTTCCACAGCTCGCTGCTGGTGGGCGTCGGACTGCGCGGGCGGGCGCCGTATCGCGAGAGCGCCACCAACGGCTGGACGCTCGATAGCGAAGGCCGCGCCATGTCCAAGTCGGAAGGCAACGTGATCGCACCGCAGGACATCATCAAGGACTACGGGGCGGACGTGCTGCGCCTGTGGGTGGCGTCGGTGGAGTTCCACGAGGACGTGCGGCTCTCGCCGGTGATCCTCACGCGGCTCTCGGAGGCGTATCGAAAACTGCGCAACACCTTCCGGTACGCGCTCGGCAACCTGCACGACTTCGACCCGGCCGCCGACGCGCTGCCCGCCGCCGACCTGCTCGATCTCGACCGCTGGATCCTGGTGCGCGCCGCCGATCTCGTCGCCCGGTGCCGCGAGTGGTACGACGCGTTTGCGTTCCATCGCGTCTACCAGGCGCTCTACAATTTCGCCACCACCGACCTGAGCGCGCTCTATTTCGACGTCATCAAGGACCGGCTGTACACCTCGGCGCCGAAGTCGCGGGCGCGGCGCAGCGCGCAGACGGCCATGGAACGGATCAACCACGCGCTGGTACGGTTGCTCGCTCCGCTGACGCCGTTCACCTCCGAGGAGGCCTGGTCGGCCATGCGGCGCCGCGCGGGCGATCCGGAGAGCGTTCACCTGGCGCTGTTCCCCGAGCCCGCCGAGCTTACGGCGGGCCTGAGCGGCGAGCACCGCGCGACGCTGGGCGACTGGGACCGGCTGGTCGAGATGCGCTCGGAGGTCATGAAGAGCCTGGAGGCGGCGCGCGAAGCCAAGTTCATCGGCGCGTCGTTGCAGGCGCGCGTGCACCTGAAGGCCAACGGCGACCTGTATCCGCTGCTCGAGCGCTACCGGGCGGAGCTGCCCGCGCTGCTCATCGTCTCGGAAGTCTCGCTCGAAGGCCAGGCCGATGCGGCTCTCTCGGTGCATGTCGACCGCGCCTCCGGCGAGAAGTGCGACCGCTGCTGGAAGTACACCACCGATCGCGGCTCGCACCCGGAGCTGCCGGGAATCTGCGCCGCCTGCGCCGGGGCGGTCGTCGAAATGGCGGGTTCGGCGTGACGAGCCGGCCGGCCCTGTTCGGCCTGGCGGCGGCGATTCTGGCCGCCGACCGCCTGACGAAGCTCTGGATCGAGCGCACGGTCTCGGCCTGGGAGGTGCACGCCGTCATTCCGGGATTCTTCAACATCGTGCACACGCGCAACCGCGGCGTGGCGTTCGGGCTCTTTAACAACGACCCGGCCGCGTGGCAGCAGGCGGTTCTGATCGGGATGTCGGCGCTGATCCTGGGTTTCCTGGCGCGGCAGATCTGGGTCGCCGGGGGAACGCCGCAAAGCCGCCTGGCGTTCGCGCTGGTGATGGGCGGAGCGATGGGAAATCTGCACGATCGCATCTTCCTGGGAGCGGTGACCGACTTCCTGGAGTTCTACGCGGGCGACTGGCACTGGCCGGCGTTCAACATCGCCGACAGCGCCATCACGGTGGGAGCGCTGGCGCTGGCGCTCGACCTGTGGCGGCCGCGGCGGCGGACGGCCGAGGCCTGACGTGTTCCCGAAGATCTTCTCGGCGGGCGGCTTTTTCCTTCCCACCTACGGCGTGCTGGTGGCGCTGGGTTTCCTGACGGCGCTGTGGCTGGCGGCGCGGCTCGCGCGCCGCACGGGACTGAGCGCCGAGGCGGTGTCGAACGTCGGCGTGTACTCGGCGCTGGTGGGGCTCGCGGGCGCCAAGCTGCTGATGTTCGCCTTCGACTTCGAGTTTTACCGCAAGAATCCCGGCGAGATTCTGTCGCTCTCGACCTTGCAGGCGGGCGGGGTCTTCTACGGCGGCGTGCTGCTGGCGGTCGCCTTCGCGGTGTTCTACATGCGCCGGCTGAAGCTGCCGCAATGGCGCGTCCTGGACCTGTTCGCGCCGGGCGTGGCGGCCGGGCATGCCATCGGCCGGCTCGGCTGCTTTGCGGCGGGATGCTGCTGGGGACTGGAGTGCAAGCGGCCGTGGGCGGTGGTCTTCACCAATCCCGGCGCGCACGAGCTGACCGGCGTGCCCCTGAACGTCCCGCTGCACCCGACGCAGCTCTACGAGGCGCTGGCCGAGGCGGCCATCTTCGCGATCACCTGGCGGGCCTTCGCGCGTCCACACGCCGAGGGGTCGGTGTTCGGGTTGTATTTGCTGCTGTATTCGGCGGCGCGGTTCGTGGTCGAGTTTTTCCGCGCCCATTCCGACGGCGCCATGGCGGGGCCGCTCTCGACGGTGCAATGGATCGCGATCGCGCTGGCGGGCGTGGGACTGTGGCTGATGCGGAGGAAGGCCCCGGCGATCCCCAACCCGGCTTGAAACGCGCGCGACGCCGCTACTGCGACGGCGGCGCGGCGAAGGTTGGGTTGCACATCGGAAAGGGCGAGAAGGCCAGCGTCAGGTTGGCGCGGTCCACCCAGAGGTTGACTTCGTCCTTGGCGAATCGCACCGATTTGATGATCCCGCTCGAACAGGTGCGGGTGCGCGTGACGCGCGCGCCGGCGACGTCGGCGTGCGGGCTGCCGGGACCCCAGTCCTCGAGGAACTTCGCCACCGGATAGTCGCGGCAGGGCGACTGCTCGGTGCAGCCCCAGAGGCGGTAGGCGCCCTGGTAGTCCCTGGCGGCGAGCAACTCCAGGAAGCGGGAGAACTGGCGCTCCTGGCGGTAGTTCCGGAAGCCGAAGTACAACGCCAGGCCCGTCACCAGCAGGACCAGCAGTACAATCCCGGCTCGCTTCAGGCTTCTCTCACGCTTCTCGTCGCCGGCCCCGTAGCCTTCCAGGTACCCGGTCATCGCGACGCGCTCACTTCACCGGATGGGCCTTGTCGTAGGCGGCGGTCGCTTCCTTGGAGATGTCCAGCGCGGGCTTGAAGTAGACCGTGTTCGAGACGTCGACCACGATGTCGAGGCCCTTCTCCTCGGCCAGCTTGCGGATCACGTCCGTCATCCGCTGGCCGCTCTTGGTGAGGATGTCGTTGCGCTCGCGGTCGACGTCGGCTTGCAGGTCCTCTTCCAGGCGCTGGAGCTCGCGCTGCCGGCGCTGCCCGGTGAGCGTCATCTCCTGCTCGGCCTGCGCGGTGAGCTTCCCGGCCATCTTTTGCAGATTGTTCTGGATGTCGGCGATCTCGGCCTGGAGCTTGGCGCGCCGGTCCGATTGCGGCTTGAACTTCGCCTCCAACTCGGCCTGGGCCTTCTTGAGCTCGGCGGTGTCGAGCATCGCCTGGCGCAGATTGACGATCGCGGCTTTGACCTGGGCCAGGGCGGCGGGAGCCGCCAGCGACGCGGCCAGCACGGCCAGCCCGAGGCCTCGAATGAATGAACCGGACATGGTGGGAGTGCTCCTCAAAAACGCTATTTTCCTCAGAGTATCACAGCCGCCGCGGGGCGCGTCATTGCGTGCCCAGCACCTCGACCAGCGGATTCCCCACCGAGCCCGACGGCGTCTCCACTTCGAGCATGGTCGCCAGAGTCGGGGCGATGTCGTTGACGGCGACGCGGCGCGCGTGGCGGCCGGGGCGAACACCCGATCCCCAGATCAGGAGCGGAACGTGGGAGTCGTAGCTGTAGGGCGTGCCGTGCGTCGTACCTTCATCCTCGAACATCCAGTACGGCTCGGTGACAAAGTAGAGGTCGGCGGCCCGCGGCGGATACAGGCCGCGCAGCACGCGGGCGTCTATCTGGTCGCGAGGCGCCGGCCCCGCCGCGAGCTCGTCGAGCGTCCAGACCCGTGCGATGTGAGCGATGCCGCGCACGATCGCCGCGGCGCGCCGGCGCACTTCGGCGAGGTCGAGCTTCTTCTCGGCGATCAGGTGGTGGTTCAGGTACGGCGACGGTCCGCTGCGCCCGGCGATCCATTTCCCCTCGCCGTAGATCTCGCTCAGCCTGGCCTGCAACATCTCGTTGACGATCAGCTCCGGGAAGCGCCCGCCCGGCATCCGGCGCGCCGCCATCACTTCCGGCAGCGGCGCGACGCCGTGGTCGGCGGTCAGCACGGCGAGCACGGCGCCCTTTCCGGCGCGGGCTTCGGCGTAGTCGAACAGCCGGCCCAGGAGCCGGTCGGTGCGGATCGCCATGTCGCGCACTTCGGACGCGTCCGGCCCCAGCTTGTGGCCGACGTAGTCGTTGCCCGAGAAGCTCACGGCCAGCAGGTCGACGCCCTCGTGCGAGCCGAGCCGCTCGTTCTCGATAGCGCGTTCGGCCATCTGCGCGATCAGCTCGTTGGAATAGGGCGTGGCCTGGAGCGACCCCCAGTAGTCGGCGTCCGCTTTCGCCGCCATCGTCCGGAAGGGCTTGGCGGCGGGACGCCCCGGCGTTTCGTCCACCGGGCGCCACTCGGCCCCGGCGAAGCGGTCGGCCGCCCGGCCGGCGTTGAACTGCTCGACCCAGCGCGGCAGCGCGGCCATGTAGTAGGTGCTCGTCACGAAGTTGCCCGAGCGGTTGTCGAACCAGTAGGCGGCGTCCGCCATCCGGCCGGCCGGCAGAATCGCGCTGCGGTCCTTGAACGACACGCCGACCACCTTGACGCCCTTGCCCGCCATCTTCAGCTCGTCGCCGAGCGTGCTGACCAGCAGGCGCCGGGGCGAGGCGGCGTCACGGCTGGTTGCGCCGAGCGTCTGGTAGTTGGCGTCGGCGACGCTGGTTACCTGGCGGCCGGCCTCGCGGTCGAACCACTCGTTGCCGACGATGCCGCTCACCGAAGGTGTCGCGCCGGTGAGGAAGGTCGCGTGGCCCACGGCGGTGACGGTCGGGAAGTGTTCGTAGTGGCAGTTGGTGTAGACCGCACCTTCGCGCAGCATGCGGTCGAGACCGGCTCGATAGGCGCCACGGAAGCGCGTCAGGTAATCGGCGCGGAACTGGTCGACCGTGATCGCCAGGATCAGCTTGGGGCGCGGCGGCTCAGGCTTCGGCTGCCCCTGAAGCAGGGCGCCGGCGGCCAGAAGTCCGGCGAAAACTCGCGCGAGTCTCGTCACGTTCGGCGGCCTCAGTCGAGAACGACCGCCCCGGTCCCCTGCAACTGGTAGATCACCGCCGGGCCTTTGACCCTGGAGGGATCGAAGGGACGCTTCTGCTCCTCGGCCTCGTGGCGCGCGCGGGCGGCGGCCTGTTCCTCGGTCAACTCGATGCGGGCGAGCTTGCCCTCCACCACCGCCATGCGGCCCGAGCCGTCCTTGGGGAATTCGATCTCTCCGTCCTTGACCTTCACGCGCAGCGCGGCGCTGGTCGCCGGGTCGACCAGTTGCACCCAGCAGCCCATCTTCTGGCAGACCTCGGTGATGCGGCCCTTGACCTGGATGTGCTTACCGACAAGCGGCTCGGGCTTGGCGGCGACATCGGCGAGCGGAGTCGGCTGGTCGAGCGTGAGGGGTTTGCCGAGGCGGGTCTCGGCGATCGCCGCCGCCGCGGTGCATAAAAGGACGAGGCTGGCTTTCATGGCTCAGGCATTATCTCATGGAGAGGATATCGGGGGCGTCCGCTATAATGGCTCTCTCGGCCCCCCTCGCGGACCCGCACGATGACCGCCATCCTGGGCATCTCGGCCTTCTATCACGACAGCGCGGCCTCTCTGCTCGTCGACGGAGAGATCGTCGCCGCCGCGCAGGAGGAGCGTTTCACCCGCAAGAAGCACGACCCCGGCTTCCCGTCGGACGCCGTCGCCTGGTGCTTGCGCGAGGGCGGCATCGGCCCGGACGACCTCGCTTATGTCGCCTTCTACGACAAGCCGCTGCTGAAGTTCGAGCGCCTGATCGAGACCTACGTCGCCTTCGCGCCCCGCGGATTCCGTAGCTTCGCCATGGCCATGCCGGTCTGGCTTAAGGAAAAGCTGTTCCTGAAGCGCAACCTGCGCCGCGAGCTGGGCGAGGGCCAGCGCGCGCCGATCGTCTTTCTCGACCACCACGAGAGTCACGCCGCCAGCGCCTTCTTCCCGAGTCCGTTCGAGGAGGCCGCCATCCTGACGCTCGACGGCGTCGGCGAATGGTCGACCGCGGCGTTCGGGACCGGCGAGGGGAATCGCATCCGGCTCACGCATCACCACCAGTTTCCGCACTCGCTCGGGCTGCTCTATTCGGCCTTCACGTATTACTGCGGCTTCAAGGTCAACAGCGGCGAATACAAACTCATGGGCCTGGCGCCGTACGGCAAGCCCATCTACGCCGACGCCATCCATCGACACCTGCTCGACCTCAAGCCCGACGGCAGCTTCTGGCTCGACATGGACTACTTCAACTACTGTCAGGGCCTGACGATGACCAATCGGAAGTTCGACGCGCTCTTCGGCGGCGCGCCGCGCAAACCCGAGTCCGATCTCGAGCAGCGTCACATGGATCTGGCCGCCAGCATCCAGAAGGTCACCGAGGAAGCCATGATGCGCATGGCCGTCGACCTCCATCGGCGCACCGGAAAGCGGAACCTGGTGCTGGCGGGCGGCGTGGCTCTCAACTGCGTGGCCAACGGCAAGCTCCTTCGCGACGGCCCCTTCGACCGCATCTGGATTCAGCCGGCGGCGGGCGACGCCGGCGGAGCGCTGGGCGCGGCGCAGTTCGTCTGGCACCAGCTTCTCGAAAAGCCCCGCCGCGTCGAAGCGCCCGACGGCCAGCGCGGCAGCTTCCTTGGGCCGGCGTTCGACGCAAGCGAGATCGCCGAATGGCTTGGCGGCGCCAACATCCCGCACCACGGCTTCGAGCGCGACCGCGAGCTGTTCGATTACGTCGCCGGGCTGCTCGACCGCGAGATGGTCGTCGGCTGGTTCCAGGGGCGAATGGAGTTCGGCCCGCGAGCGCTGGGCGCCCGCAGCATCCTGGGCGACCCGCGGTCGGCGCGCATGCAGGCCACGATGAACGTGAAGATCAAGTTCCGCGAGAGCTTCCGGCCGTTCGCGCCCGTGGTGCTCGAGGATCGCGCGCCGGAGTGGTTCGACATGCGGCCCGGCGAGGAGAGCCCGTACATGCTGTTGGTCGCGCCCGTGCTGGAGCGCCGCCGCACGGCGATTCCCGCCGAAGAGCGCGCCGTCATGGCGGACGATCCCGACCTGCGGAGGCGCGTCAACGTGGTGCGGTCCCAGATTCCGGCCGTTACTCACGTCGACTACAGCGCTCGGGTGCAGACGGTCGACGCGGTGCGGAATCCGCGCCTCCACGGCCTGCTGGAGGCGTTCGACCGGCTGACGGGCTGCCCCGTGCTTGTCAATACGAGCTTTAACGTGCGCGGCGAGCCCATCGTCTGCACGCCGCAGGACGCCTACCGCTGCTTCCTGGCGACCGACTTGGACGCGCTGGTGCTGGAGAACTTCGTGCTGCTCAAGGAGGAGATGCGGGAGGGCGCCGGCGCCGCCGAGCGCGAGAAATACCTGGCGCAGTTCCAGCTCGACTGACATGCGATTCTCCGACATCGACCGCCATCCTTCGGCGCGCACGCTGCGGCAGTTCGCCGCGCTGTGGATCGTGTTTTTCGGCGGAATGGCGGCCTGGAAGGCCGTCACTCAGGGACCCGGCCCCGTCGCCGGAGTGCTCGCGGCCGTGGCCCTGGCGGGCGGTGGGATCGGGCTCGCGATGCCCGCGGCGCTGCGGCCGGTCTTCGTCGGCTGGATGATGCTGGTGTTCCCGATCGGCTGGGTGGTGTCGCACCTGCTGCTGGGAATCGCCTACGTTTTCCTGTTCATGCCGATCGGGCTGGTCTTCCGGCTGGTCGGCCGCGACCCGCTGTGGCTGCGCAAGCCGCGCCGCGAATCGTACTGGAGCGAGAAGCCGCCAGTGGACGACCCTTCGCGTTATTATCATCAGTATTAGCAGGTGAGTATGCCCGAGAAACCTTCCTTCGAACAGGCCGCCGCGCAAGCCGAGCGCGGAATGCTGGCCGAGCTGTGGTCGTTTCTGGGGTCGAACAAGCGCTGGTGGATGGGCCCGATCATCGTGGTGCTGCTGGCCTTCGGCGCGCTGATTCTGCTCTCGGGTACGGCGGCGGCGCCGTTCATCTACACGCTATTCTGACGACCGCGTCCGCGCCGCTACTCCACCACCGGCCGGCCCAGCACTCCCTCATATTCCCGGTAGTCGATACCGAGCAGCCGCAGAATCGTCGGCGCCACGTCCCGCTGCGCGGCCTCGCGCGGCGACACGCCCGCTGCGGGAACGCCCGCGCCCACCAGCGCCATCCACATCTTCTCGGCGCCGGCGACTTTGCTGCCGTGGCTCGACCAGTCCTCCAGCGCCGCGCCGCGCCCGTGGTCGGTCGTGACGATCATGGCCGTGCGGCCCTTGTAGGCGTCGAGCGATTGGGCCTGCCTCCATAGCGAGCCCAGGCATTCGTCGAAGTACTCGGCGGTGCGCAGCACCATGTCGTAGCGGCGGTCGTGCGCCCAGTCGTCGGTCTCGCCGAGGGAGACGTAGAGGAGCCGCGGCCGGAAGACGCGCATGTAGTCGAGCGCCATCTCGCAGGTCACGTAATCGTGCCGCACGGTGGCCCACGGAGTCAGCGTGCGAACCTGCACCTGGCTCAGCTCGGCGAGGCGCGGGGTGGCGCCGGTGGACTCATAGCCGGCGTTCAGGAAAACCGTCCCCGGCTTGCTCTCGGCGATCCATCGGAAATGATTCCAGGAGCCGAACAGCGCCACGTCGTTGCGTCCGAGTCCCAGCTTGCGGCGCACGAACTCCAGCACCGTCTCGGTGGGATTCTGGAGGTCGATGTTGCCGGTGATGCGGTCGTCCTGGGCGCGCCCGGTGAGAATCTCCGAGTAGCCGGGAAACGACACGCGATACTTGTTGGTCACCACGACGTTCGGGAGCACCATGCCCTTGCCGGCGATGAGACTCCAGAAGAACGGCATCAGGGCGGCGCGGCGCGATTCCGGCGAGTCGCGCCAATAGCGGTCGCGGACGGGCTGCGCGCGCTCCATACCGGCCGCTTTTTCCTTGGCGAACAGCGGGTCGAGTCCGCCGAAGACCTCCTGGGGACGCAGGCCGTCGGCGGTCACCAGGATGACGTTGTGGGCCGGCTGCGCGAGAAGCGCGGGAATGACCAGTGCGAGGAAGGCGCGTCGCATTGTGCTGGCATTATACTGTGCAGATAGGGAGGGGACGATCGTGAAGCGCCGTTTGACGCCCATCGCTGCGCTGACGCTCGCCCTGACGGCCGCGGCGCAATCCCACCAGGCGACGCTGACGCGCTATTGCGGCGCCTGCCACAACAGCAAGCTGAAGTCCGGGGAGCTGGCGCTCGATGCGCTCTCGGCCGAGCCCCTGGCGCGGCATCCCGCCGAGTGGGAAAAGGTGGTCCGCAAGCTCGCGGCGCGGCAGATGCCTCCCGAGGGCGCTCCCAGGCCCGACGAGGCGGCCTACGAGACGCTGCTGGCGTCCATCACCAGGCCGCTCGACGAGGCGCCGCCCAATCCCGGGCGCACCGACACCTTCCGGCGACTGAATCGCACCGAGTACCGCAACGCCATCCGCGACCTGCTGGCGCTCGACGTCGACGCCGCCGCGCTGCTGCCGGCCGACGACCTCAGCCGCGGCTTCGACAACATCACGCTCGGCGAACTGTCGCCGACGCTGCTGGAGCGCTATCTGTCGGCCGCCCGCAAGATCAGCCGCCTCGCCGTGGGAATGCCGGAGCGCACCGTCGGCGGGCACACGGTGTTCCTGCATCCGGAGCTGACGCAGGAGAGCCGCTTCGACAAGCTCCCGCTCGGCACGCGCGGCGGCTCGGCCATGCCGCACACGTTCCCGCTCGACGCCGTCTACGATTTCCAGATCCGGCTGACGCGCGACCGCAACGAGGACATCGAGGGTCTCTACGAACCGCACGAGCTCGAACTCTCGATTGACGGCGAGCGCGTGCACCTGTTCACGGTGACGCCGCCGCCGCGCGGCGTCGACAATCAGCGCTCGGACGAACATCTCAAGGTTCGCCTGCCGGTGCGCGCCGGACCGCACATGGTGGGCGTGACGTTCGTGAAGAAGCCGACGGTGCTGGCGGAGACCGAGCGGCAGCCGTATCAATCGCGCTTCAACGCCTATCGTCATCCGAGGATGACGCCGGCGGTGTATTCCATCTCGATCAACGGCCCCTACGACGCCAAAGGCCCGGGCGATTCGCCCAGCCGTCGACGCCTGTTCGTGTGCCGTCCCTCGCAAGGCGAGGAAGACGCCTGCGCGCAGCGCATTCTCTCGACGCTGATGCGGCGCGCGTACCGCAGGCCGGTCAATGCGGCCGACCTGGCGGCGCCGATGAAGTTCTATCGCGAGACGCACGCGAAGTCGGGCTTCGAGGCGGGAATCGAGATGGCGGTGTCGGCGGTGCTGGTGAGTCCCGACTTTCTCTTCCGCGTCGAGCAGGACCCGAGGGGCGCCGCCCCGGGATCGGCGTACCGGCTGAGCGACCTGGAGGTCGCCTCGCGGCTTTCTTTCTTCCTCTGGAGCAGCATCCCGGACGACGAGCTGCTCGACTCCGCCATCGCCGGAAAGCTGCGCGCGCCGGGTGAGATGGAGCGGCACGTCCGCCGCATGCTCGCCGACGATCGGTCGCGCGCGCTGACCGCGAACTTCGCCGGGCAGTGGCTGTACCTGCGGAACCTGGAATCGGCCTCGCCCGACATGCGGCTCTACGCCGATTTCGACGACAACCTGCGGCAGGCTATGCGCGAGGAGACGGAGCTGTTCTTCGAGAGCATCCTGCGCGAGGACCGCCCCGCGCTCGACCTGCTGCGCGCCGACTACACGTTCCTCAACGAGCGACTCGCGAAGCACTACGGGATTCCACACGTCTACGGCAGCCGCTTCCGCCGCGTCGCGCTCGGCGAGGGCAGCATGCGCGGCGGGCTGCTTCGTCACGCGAGCGTGCTGACTGTGACGTCCTACGCAACGCGCACCTCGCCGGTGATCCGCGGGAACTGGGTGCTGGCGAACATCGTCGGCGCGCCGCCCCCGCCGCCGCCGGCCTCGGTGCCTGCGCTGAAGGAAAGCGGCACGGGCCCGAAGGCGACCTCGGTGCGCGAGCGGCTGGCCGAGCATCGCGACAACCCGGCCTGCTCGGGCTGTCACCGGCTGATGGACCCGGTGGGCTTCGCGCTGGAGAATTACGACGCGGTGGGACGCTGGCGGTCGCGCGAGGAGGGCAGGCCGATCGACGCGAGCGGCGCGCTGCCCGACGGCAGCCGCTTCGACGGCGTCGCGGGACTCGAGCGGGCGCTGCTGGCCCGGCCCGAGCTGTTCGTCGCAACGCTCACCGAGAAGCTCATGACCTACGCGCTCGGGCGCGGGGTCGAGTATTACGACGCGCCGGCGGTACGCCGCATCGTGCGCGAGGCGCGCGGCCGGAATTATCGCCTTTCTTCGATTATCCTGGGGATAACGGCGAGCGCGCCGTTTCAGATGAGGAGGTCGCAATGATCGTCGCTAAGAAGGCCCTGCCGCGGCGGACGTTCCTTCGCGGCGCAGGCACCACCCTCGCGCTGCCGCTGCTCGACGCCATGATTCCGGCGATGACGCCGCTCTCGGCGACTCCCGCGAAAGCGCCGCGCCGCCTGGGCTTCGTCTACATGCCGATGGGCGCGCACATGGCGCGCTGGACGCCCGCGGGCGCGGGCGCGCTCGGCGACCTCTCGCCGACGCTGCGGTCGCTGGCGCCGGTCGCCGACTACGTGACGGTGCTCACCAACATGGAGCTGCGCAACGCCTATCCCGGCACGCACGCCACGTCGAACGCCGCGTTCCTGAGCGCCGCCAAGGCGAAGTGGACCGAAAGCTCCGACTATCATCTGGGCACCACCGTCGACCAGGTGGCCGCGCAGCACCTCGGCAGGGAGACGCGGCTGCCGTCGCTCGAGCTCTCGATGGATCTCCTCACCGTCGTCGGCCAGTGCGACAACGGCTTCGCGTGCGTGTACCAGAACAATCTCTCATGGTCGTCGCCGACGACGCCGCTGCCCTCGGAAGCGCATCCGCGCATCGTCTTCGAGCGCCTCTTCGGCGAAGGCGGCTCGTCGGCCGACCGGCTCGCGGAGTTGCGGCGCAACGCCAGCCTGCTCGATTCAGTCGGCGATGGCATCGCGCGGCTCCAGGGGAAGCTCGGAGCCGGCGACCGCACGCGCGTGAGCCAGTATCTCGACACCGTGCGCGAGGTGGAACGGCGCATCCAGAAGGCCGAGGCGTCGACCGCCGATTCCCGGCTGCCCGATCTCGACCGCCCGGTCGGCGTGCCGGCGATGTACGGCGACCACGCCCGGCTGATGTTCGACTTGCAGGCGCTCGCGTTGCAAGGCGACGTGACGCGCGTGATCGTGTTTCAGCTCGCGCGCGAGACCAGCAATCGCGTGTACCCGGAAGCGGGCGTCAGCGAGCCGCATCATCCCCTGACCCACAACGGCGGCGATCCGGAGAAGCTCGCCAAGGTCGCCACGATCAACGCGTTTCACGTGTCGCTGTTCGCGTACTTTCTCGGAAAACTCAAGTCGATTCCCGAGGGCGACGGCACGCTGCTCGATAACGTCGCGTATCTATACGGAAGCGGGATGGGCAACCCCGACCTGCACGACCACGTGAACCTGCCGATTCTGGTCGCGGGCGGGGCCGCCGGGCGCCGCCAGGGCGGCCTGCATATCCGCTACAAGGAGCCGACGCCGCTGGCGAACGTGCACCTGACGCTGCTCGACAAGGCGGGCGTGCGGCTGGATTCGTTCGCCGACAGTCGCGGCAAGATCGGCGAGCTGGTGTCGATGTGAGATTGCTGGTCCCATTGCTGGCGATGCTTTCCGCGGCTGCCGCCGATATCGACGGCACCACCGCGCTGCACCGCGCCGTCCATCGCGACGACGTCGAGGCTGCGCGGCAGCTTCTGCGTTCCGGCGCCGACGCAAAGGCCGCCAATCGCTACGGGGTTACGCCGCTGGCGCTCGCCTGCGAGAACGGAAACGCCGCCATCGTCACCATGCTGCTCGACGCGGGGGCGGGCGCGAATGACGCGTTGCCCGGCGGCGAAACGGCGCTGATGACGGCGTCGCGCACCGGTAAAGTGGACGCCGTGCGGGCGCTCGTCGCGCGAGGCGCGAGCGTCAACGTGAAAGAGCCGCGCCACGGTCAGACCGCCATCATGTGGGCCGCCGCCGAGGGCCATGCCGGCGTGGTCGAGGCGCTCATCCAGGCGGGGGCGGATTTCCGCGCGCGCGTGGCCTCGGGTTTCACGCCGCTGCTGTTCGCCGTGCGCGAGGGGCGCCCCGATGTCGTGCGCGTGCTCCTGAAGGCCGGCGCCGACGTCAACGAGACCATCCAGCCGACTGGTCCCGTTCGGCGCATCGGACTCGGCGGCGGGCCTCCGCGCACCGGGACGAGCGCGCTGGTGCTGGCGGTGGCGAACGCACACTTCGAGCTGGCGTCGATGCTGCTCGACGCGGGCGCCGATCCCAAAGCCGCCGGCTCCGGCCTGACGGCGCTGCATGTCATCACCGGCGTTCGCAAGCCCGGAGTCGGCGATAACGATCCCGCGCCGGAGGGATCGGGCGCGATGTCGAGCATCGAGCTGGTGCGCAAGCTGGTCGCCAAGGGAGCGAATATCAACGCGCGGATGACGCGGCGCGTCAACATCGGCGCGACGATTCTGAACACGCTGGGCGCGACGCCGTTCTTCATGGCAGCGCGTTCGGCCGACGCCGAGCTGCTGCGCGAGCTGGCCAAGCTCGGCGCCGACACGACGATTCCGAACGCCGATCTGGCGACGCCGCTCATGGCGGCGGCCGGGCTGGGGACGCGGTCGCCGGGCGAGGACGCGGGGACGGAGCCGGAAGTCGTCGAGGCGCTCGGCGTGCTCCTCGATCTCGGCGCCGATATCAACGCCGTGGATCGCAACGGCGAAACGGCGATGCACGGCGCGGCCTACAAGAACCTCCCGGCGGCCGTGGAGTTCCTGGCGTCGAAGGGCGCGAAGATCGAGGTCTGGAATCGCAAGAACCGCTTCGGCTGGACGCCGCTGCTGATCGCCGCCGGGTACCGCTTCGGCAACTATAAGCCGTCGCCGGTCACGGTCGCGGCGCTGACGAAAGTGATGTCGGCGGCGGGCGTGCCGACGGAAATCGTCCCGCCGCCCGGCCGCGATCACAACCTCGAATACAAGAAGACGCCGTAGCGGCGCGCACAGTCACCGAACTGCAACATATCGCGCGGTCCCCGTAATCGCGCGCCGATATAATGAGCCTTGGCGAACTTACTTTCGCGGCTCCTTCCCTTCACCAGCCGAACCCGTCAGGCGGACGACTTCGCGCAGCAGTTCCAGAAGATCGCCGCGCATTCGGTGGCGGCCGCGGGAGAGTTGATCAAGGCGCTCCAGGGAGATCGGCCCCGGGAGGTCCTGGCGCGAATCGAGCAGATCGAGCACGAGGCCGACGAGGCGGTCCGGGCGGTGCACAGGCTGGTGGACCGTACCTTCATCGCGCCCTACGACAAGCGCGACATCGTGCTGCTCTCGCAGCGCCTGGACGACATCGTCGACCAGTTGCGCACCGCCGCGCGGCTGGTGGTGAGCTATCGCGCGACGGAGTCGCGGCAGGCGGCCGCGCGGAGCGTACCCGCCGTGGCGATGTGCGGGATGATCCAGCGGTCGGCCGCCAAACTCAAGGAAGTCGTCGACGCCATGCCGGAGTTCGATCACGACCGCCTCCGCGAGGCCATGAGATCGATCGACGCCATCGAGGATCAGTGCGACGAGACCTTCGCCGAGAGCCTGCGCGCGGTCTTCCACGATCCCGATCAGCCCATGACCGCCGAAATGCTCGCCTGGCGCGACATCTACCGGCTGCTCGAGCGCGCCACCGACAGTTGCGGCCACGCCATGGGCGTGATCATCTCGATCGCGCGGCAGGAAGGCAGCTAGCGCGCGTGCCGAAAAAGGCGCTGCTCGCCGCCGGCATCGCCGTGGCCCTGGCGGTGGTCGCCTGGACGACGACGCCGGCGGTCGCCGGCATGCTGCTGGTGTGCGGGCTGGTGCTCGGCGCGGAGTTCGTCAACGGCTGGACGGACGCACCCAACGCCATCGCGACGCTGATCGCCACCCGGGTGATGACGCCCTCGCAGGCGATCGCCATGGCCGTGGTGATGAACGTTCTCGGTACGCTCTCGGGCACCGCCGTGGCCGAGACCATGGGCCGCGGCATCGTCGACCCGGCCGCCATCAACCTGCTGACGATTTCGGCCGCCCTGGTCGGCATCATCGTGTGGGGCGCGGTGGCGGCGCAGTTCGGAATCCCGACCAGCGAGTCGCACGCCCTGGTCGCGGGACTCTCGGGCGCGGCCATCGCCACCGCCGGACCGGGATCGCTGCAATGGGCGGGATGGTCGAAGGTGCTGATCGGCGTGGTGTCGGCGCTGGTGTTCGGGTCGCTGCTCTCCTGGATGCTGGCGCGGTCGATCATCTCGATCGCCGGGCCGCGCCCGCCGCACTCCACCAAGCGCTTCTTCGACCGCTGTCAGATTCTGACCGGGATGGGCATGGCGTTCGCTCACGGACTGAACGACGGCCAGAAGTTCATCGGCGTCTTCACGCTGGGACTGGTGATGGGAGGCGCGCTCCCGGAGTTTCAGATTCCAACGTGGGTGATCGTGCTGTGCGCCGTCACCATGGGGATCGGGACTTCGATAGGGGGCCACGAGATCATCGGCACGCTCGGCGAGAAGATCGCCAAGATTGAAAGCTGGCAGGGCTTCTCGGCGCTGGCCGCCTCGGCGGCCACCATCGTGACGCTGTCGGGTTTCGGCGTGCCGCTCAGCACCACCCACACCATCGTCGCCGCCGTGACCGGCGCGGGCGCGGCTCGATCGTCCTCCGTTGTCCGATGGAGGTACCCGCGGAGGATCGCCTACGCGTCGGTGATTACCTTCCCGCTGTGCGGCGCGATCGCCTTCACGGTGTGCGTGGGGTTCCAGGCGGTGGCCCGCCTGATCGGCAGGTGAGGCCGGGCCGCCACGCGCGCCCGCGCTACGGCATCCTCGCCAGCAGCGCTTCGAGCTGATCCATGCAGGCCGACGCGCCCTGCTCCATTCCCGACATCAGATGCCCGTCGCGGGCCTCCTTCGTCAGGTGGACGATCGTCTCGTGCATCAGCGTCCGGCCGTTCTCCTCCGTGAAGACGATGGTCGTTACGGCCGGCGCCTGCGGAAACGGGTCGTAGATGAACGTGAAGACCACGCGCTCCGGGGCCTGAATCTCGCGGTACTCTCCGTGGAAGCCGGCCAACTCGCCGCCCGGCTTGGTCAGCACGAACCGCCACTTCCCGCCGACGCGCAGGTCGACCTCGCAGACCGAGACCTCGTAGCCGAACGGACCCCACCATTGCTTGATGTGTTCGGGTTTGGAGGTCGCCTCCCAGACGAGGCGGCGCGGCGCGTCGAAGTATCGCGTCATGACGATTTCGAGATCCGACGGCGTCGTCACCGTCAGAGCGTTCTTACCTTTTGTTGCGACCATGTTGTTTCTTCTCCTTTTTCTGCAATTCCACCAGATAAGCGTCCAGGCGCTGGAAGGAGTGCTCCCAGTTCTTCCGGAACTCTTCCACCCACTCGGCGACGCTCTTGAGCGGCGCCGCCTGGAGCTTGCACGGCCTCCACTGCGCTTCGCGCCCGCGTGCGATCAGGCCGGCGCGCTCGAGGACTTTCAGGTGCTTCGATACCGCCGGCATGCTCATCTCGAAGGGTTCGGCCAGTTCGGTGACCGAAGCTTCGCCCGCCGCGAGCCGTGCCAGGATCGCTCTTCGCGTGGGATCGGCGAGGGCGCCGAAGGTGGCGCTGAGGTGGTCGGTGGCGGCCGTCATAGTTAACCAATCAGTTACTTAACTGTACAGTTAAATATAGTCCGGCGGAGGAGGACTGTCAAGGACTTTTTCGATGGGCGCCCGGAACCGCGCCGCGTGGCCCGGAACCGAGCCGCGACCGGAGGGAGCGGTCCCCTTAGTAAATTACCTTCACGCCGAGCTGGATGCGCCGCGCGTAGCCGCGCTGGCTGGCGATGGTGCCGAAGGCCGTGTTGTACTGGTCGACGTTCGGATTGGCGAAGAACGGCGTATTAAACGCGTTCAGGAACTCCCCGCGGAACTCCAGCTTGATCTTCTCGGTGATGTTGTTCTCCTTCAGCGCCGAGAGATCGAAGTTGGTCGGCGACGGGCCGCGCAGGTACGAGTACCGCAGCGGCGCCACGCGGACGTTGCTCACCAGCGCGCGCGTGTTGTTGCGCTCGAACTGCGAGGTGTCGAAGTAGCGCTCCACACTGCGCTGGCTGCGCGGCAGGATAATGCTGCGAAGATCGTTCCCGTAGAAGATCAAGTTGCCCAGACCCAGCGCCTGGCCGCTCTGCTTCACCAGGATGCCCTGCACCTGCCAGCCGCCGATCAGGGCGTTGGCCACCCGCGGCATGTCGGAGCCGAGCGCGCGGCCCCGTCCGAACGGCAGCTCGTAGATGAAGCTTCCGCTCAGCCGGTGCGGATAGTCCTGGTCGGAGATCGTGTAGGCCGGCAGTGGATCGGCGCCGTTGAGGTACGCGGTGGCCTCCATGAACTTCGAGAAGCTGTAGCCGAGCTGGAAGGTCCAGCCCTTCGCGAAACGCTTGTCCAATTCGATCCCCACGGAGTGGTAGGTCGAGTAGCCCTGGTTGGTCGTGTAGTTCACGTTGGTGAACTGCGGGAACTGCGCGAGGAACGACTGCCGGGAGAGGTTGGCCGTGTTGCGGCCCGTGTTCGGCACCAGACCCGAGAACGGATTCGGCAGGTTGGCCGTCAGGTACGCGTTGCGGTCGTTGTCCCGAACCGGCGAGGTGCTCAGGTACTGAAGCGGGGTGGCGTTCTGATCCCGCGTGATCTCGATGGCGTTGGCGCGGCTGCCCGCATACGTCAGTTCGAGCACCATCCGTCCGCGGAACTCGCGCTGGATGCCGAACTGCCAGCGCTGATTGTAGGGCGTCTTCAGGTTGGGCTCGAAGAACGAAACGCCCTGGCCCAGGAAGGTGTTGACGCCCAGCGAATTGCCCGGCGGCTCGACGATCCCGGTGGGGAACGGGTTGTTGATGCGGGCGACGTAGTTCACGCCGTCCAGCGTGGGCACCAGCGCGGTCGTCAGCGAGAAACCGGATTGGATTGCGTCGCCGCGCCGCACGCCCTGCGAGGTGAAGAACACGCCGTAGCCGGCGCGGACCACCGTCTTGGGCGTCGCGTGCCAGGCGAAGCCGATGCGCGGCATGAAGTTGTTGGTGTCGCGGTTCCACAGCGTCTCGGGCTGCCCGCCGACGCCGGCGAACGTCACGCCCCCGAGCACGCGGTAGGCGCTGGCCGGAACTTCGGGCGTCCCCGCCGACCGCGCATAAGCGGCCTGGGCCGCGGCCGTGATCGAAAGCTGCGCGTTCGGGTCGAAGCCCCGCACCGAGCGATTGTGCCGCTCCGTCAGCGGCGCCTCGGTCTCGTAGCGCAGCCCGAGCGTGAGCGTCAGGTTGCGGCGAATCTTCCAGTCGTCCTGAATGTGGAAGGCCCACATGGTGTTCTTCTCGGCGAAAGTCGCGCGCCGGTCGACACCGCCGCCGGTCGGATACCCGAGCAGAAACGAAGCCAGTCCCTGGCCGCGCGGCGCCGTCGGCGAGTTGTCGAGCGGACCGCGGGTGAAGGTCTCGGCGAATGAGATCTGGCCGGTGCTGTTGATGTCCGGGTTGATCTGGTTCTTGTAATAAATCCGGTACTGCGCGCCGTATTTAAGGGCGTGCGCTCCGCGAATCTTGTCGAATGACAGAACGTACTCGTGCGTGTCCTGCGGCCGCCACAGCACCGAGCCGTTGGTGGCGTAATAGCCCGCGATGGCGATGTGCGGGAACCGGCGGACATCCGGAGGAATCGCGTCGTTGTAGGAGGCCGGGAATCCCAGGCTCGTCAGATCGAAGCCCAGCGCCTCCGGGTTGCGGTTGATGTCGCGGATGAAGCGGTTGTATCCGTAGCGCACATTCATGACGAGAGTCGGCGAGAAGGTGTAGACGTGATCCCAGACTCCGTTGATGGAGTGGAACTTGAACCATTCGCCCGTGGCAAAGGTGTTGAAGAAATTGCTGTACGTGCTCGACCGGTTGTACCAGGAGAAGCGCCCGAACGTGCGCCACTTGTCGTTGATATTGTGGTCGAGCCGCCAGGTGTGCGTGTAGTATTTCGCGGCCTCGGGAAGATTCGGCTGTACCAGGTTGTTGCCGCCGTCCGCCGTCCCGGTCGCATTCGGCTGACCGTAGAACTTCAGGATGTTGGTGGCCACCGGAGAAATGCGATTGCCCGGGATGATATTGCCCGGAATCGGCAGCGTGCGGAAGCGCGCGCCTTCCTGTGTGCGCGTCGCCGGATCGTAGATCTGGTAGTTGCTCCCCAGCGCCAGCAGGCCCGAGAGGTTTCCCGTTCGCTGGATATCGGTGGGCACGGTGTTGACGCCGCCCCGCGGCCGCGTCTCGTGAATGCCCTCGTAGCCGTACATGTAGAACGTCTTGTTGCGCCCGTCGTAGAGACCCGGAAGCACCACCGGCCCCAGCGCCGAAAGGCCCCAGCGGTTGTAGCTGAAATCCACCACCGGCTGCGCGTTGCGATTCGCGAAGAATAGGTTGGCGTTCAGCTCCGGCGCCAGCTTGTTGTAATAGCCGGTGCCGTGGAACTGGTTGGTCCCCGCCTTCAGACTCAGGCTGATCGACCCGCCTTCGGTCTGTCCGACGCTGGCGTCGAACGCCGCCGTCTGAATCTTCATTTCCGCGAGAATGTCGGTCGGCGGCACGTACGACGCCGAGACCTCGCGCGCGTTCGCCGTCGACGCGCCCGCCGGCGCGCCGTCGAGCGTCAGCTCGTTACGCAGTCCGCGCGCCCCGCCCATGGAGTAGTTGGCGATGTGCGACGGCTCGAAGGGGCGATCCAGCGCCGGGTCGCCCGTGAACGCCGCGCCCGTCGTCGACGCCATGAGCGCGTAGGGCTCGCCGTGCGCGATCG
Source organism: uncultured Solibacteraceae bacterium (assembly GCA_964515555.1). Lineage (GTDB taxonomy): Bacteria > Acidobacteriota > Terriglobia > Bryobacterales > Bryobacteraceae > CAZEVY01. The sequence goes on from CAZEVY010000028.1 coordinate 39,354, forward strand.
GAAGCTGCGCCACGCGCCGCGCGTCGATCACCTGTCCGCCCGAGGCCGTGCTGGTTTCAAGGAGCGGAACTTCAGCGGTCACCGTGACGGTCTCGCTGACTTCGCCGACCGCCAGCACCAGGTTCACCTCCAGCCGGTCGTTCAAGCGAACTTCGATGTTGTCCTGCACCACTCGCTTGAAGCCCTTGGCTTCGGCGGTCAGCTTGTACTTGCCGAGCGGAAGAAACGGCGCCTGGTAGATGCCCTGCTCGTTGGTAGTCACCGACACCGAGAAGCCGGTCGCGTCGTTGGCCACCCGAACCGTGGCGTTCGGCACGATCGCATCCTGCGGGTCCGTAACACGGCCCCGGATTGTTCCGCGAAGCTCCTGCCCCCAGGCCGACAGGCTCAGGAGCGCGAGGATAGAAAGACAGATCGCGACGTAGCGTTTCATGACAAAGGACCCCCTACAGATCCGCTGCGATTCTACAAGTTCCGTGGGATGTGCACAATAGGCCACTTTCAAAAAAAGTATGAAAGAAACCTAAATCCGGTTCCGTAACGAGCCGCGACCGTGAGGGAGCGGATGCGAAATGACTTCGGACGCGAGTTAACAACTCCGCCCCCGCACCGATGTTAATCGTAGTTTACTTCCGCAAGCAATCTATAGTAAACTGGGCGCCATGGCGCGATTCCTGCCCCTGCTCCTGTGTCTCTCCGCCGGCGCCCAGACCGTCGACCCGCAGAAACGCATCGAGGAACTCGAGCGCCGTGTACAGATTCTGGAAGAGCGTCTCCGTCAATTGGAATCCCCGAAGACCCCCGAGAAACCGGCGGCCGTCGCGATCGCCGCGCCCGTCGCCGAAAAAACGGCGCCCGCTCCACCAGCCGAAAGCCGCTCGCCCATCTCCGGCTACATGGACTTCCATTACAACAACGACCGCGGCGCGCTCACGCCCGGCGTCGCCGACTTTCACCGCTTCGTGCTCCTGTTCGGCCACAGCTTCACCGACCGCATCAAGTTCTGGTCCGAGCTGGAGTTCGAGCACGCCCTCGTCGAGGGCCGCGAGGAGAAAGGCGAGCTGGAGCTCGAGCAGGCCTACATCGATTTCCTCGTCAAGCCCTGGCTCAACTTCCGTGGCGGCATGATGCTCGCCCCCGTCGGCCTCATCAACGAACGCCACGAGCCGCCGTCCTACAACGGCGTCGAGCGCCCCTTCGTCGACACCGTGATTCTGCCCTCCACCTGGTTCGACGCCGGCGCCGGCATCCACGGCGACCTCGGCCGCGGCTTCGCCTACAAGCTCTTCGCGATGTCGCCCCTCGACGCCACCGGCTTCAACGCCGAGGAAGGACTGCGCGGCGGGCGGCAAAAAGGATTCCAGTCTGTCTCCGAGCGCCCGGCCATCACCGGACGACTGGAGTTCCGCGGCATCCCCAGGCTCTCGCTCGGCGCCAGCTTCTGGCGCGGGCGCACCGGCTTCGATCTCGCCAGCGTCAACCCGCTCGTACGCGCCTTCGAAGTCGACGGCCGGTTCTCGCGCTGGCGCTTCGATTTCCGCGGCCAGTTTGCGCGCGTGGCGATTTCCGACGCCGGCGACCTGAACCGCGCGCTCCAACGGCGCATCGGCGTTAGCCCCAACGTCGCCAGCGCCCTACGCGGATTCTATTGGGAGTCGGCCATGCGCGTGCTTCCGCGCCGCTGGCCGCACGACCTGGCGGTCTTTCACCGCTACGAGAACTTCGACACGCAGCATCGCATGCCGGCCGGCTTTCTCCCGCTGAAGCAGTTCGACCGCGCCGCCCACGTGACGGGCTTCACCTACTATCCCGAACCCGATGTGGCGCTCAAGTTCGACTACACGGTCCTGCGCAGTCAGAGCGCCGTCTTCCGGTCGCTGCACACGATCAATCTCGGAATGGGGTGGTGGTTCTGATGCGTCTCGCGGTACTCCTGTTGACCCTGGCGCTTCCCGCTCAGGAAACCCCCGCTCGGGAAACGAAGGTCGTCCACATGGTCGCCGAGCGCTTCGCCTTCGTGCCGTCGAATATCAAAGTCAAGCGCGGCGCCGTGGTCGAGTTTCGCATCACCAGCGAAGACACCAATCACGGCTTCCATATCCCCAAGGCCGGAATCAACGCCATCGTCCCCAAGCGCGGTCGCGGCGAGGTGAAGGTGATCTTCCGCGCCGATGAGTCCGGGGAGTACGCCTTCGAATGCTCCAAGGCCTGCGGCGCCGGGCACACGCAGATGCGCGGCGTGATCGTGGTGGAATGATGCGCCGCACGCTCCCCATCGCGATACTGCTGGCGGCCAGTCTGGTGACGAGCCAGTCGCCGCGCGACCCGCTCCCCGGCGACCCGCTCGCCGGGATCACCGCCGCCGAGTTCGAGCGCTTCCGTATCGGACTCGAGGACTTCACCGAAGTCGAGGACGCCGAGGAAGGCCTCGGCCCCGCCTTCAACGGCACCAGTTGCGCCGGCTGCCACAGCGTCCCGGCTATCGGCGGAACTGGGACCATCACCGAAGTCCGCGCCGGCCGCCGCGACGAACGCGGCGACTTCCACGAGCTCGCCGGCGGCACGCTGTTTCACCTGTTCTCGATTCCCGATCATACCTGCCAGGTGAAGATTCCGCCCGAAGCCAACGTGATCGCGCGCCGCATCTCCATTCCGCTGTTCGGCGCCGGACTCGTCGAAGCCATCCCCGACGCCGTGCTCATCGCTCTCGAAGATCCCGGCGACCTCAACCGCGACGGCGTCAGCGGCCGCGCCGCGCGCATCGAGGACGTCGCCACCGGGCGCCCGCGCATCGGCCGCTTCGGCTGGAAAGCGCAGCACGCGACGCTGCTGGCCTTCGCCGCCGACGCTTACCGCAATGAGATGGGCATCACCAACGACCTGTTCCCCGAAGAATTCGCCGCCGGCGTCGACCCCGTCGCTATGCGCCTCTGCGACCCGGTCGCCGACCCCGAGGACTTGGTGGACCCGCGCACCAAGCTGCGCGGCATCGATAACTTCGAGTCGTTCCTGCGCTTCCTGGCGCCCGTCGCGCGCGGCCCGGTCGACGAACAGGCGCGCCGCGGCGAGACGATCTTCGGCGAGACCGGTTGCGCGTCCTGCCACGTCCCGCAGCTCGCCACCGGCCCCAGCCCGAACCCCGTGTTCGACCGCAAGCCCGTGCCGCTCTACTCGGACCTGTTGCTGCACGACATCGCGACCGGCGACGGTATCCGCCAGGACGCCGCCGAGCCCTCGGAGATTCGCACGCCCGCGCTCTGGGGGCTGCGCCTGCGCCGCCCGCTATTGCACGACGGCAGCGCGGCCACCGCCGAGGACGCCATCCTGCGCCACGGCGGCGAGGCCGAGCGGTCGCGCGAGAACTTCACCAAGCTCGCGCCCGAAGCCCGCGCCGCGCTGCTGGCGTTTCTGGCGTCGCTGTGAGCGCGCTAGAATAGCGGCTTCATGCCTCAACTCCTCGAAGGGAAATCCGCGCTCGTACTCGGCATCGCCAACCGCTGGAGCCTGGCCTACGCCATCGCCTCGGCCTTCCGCCGCGAAGGCGCGCGGCTCCTCCTGACCTACCAGGGCGAGCGCCAGCGCCAGACCGTCGAGGAGCTGGCCGCCGACCTCGGCGCCGCGCGCGTGCTCCCCTGCGACGTCTCCCAGGACGCCGAACTGGCCGCGCTCGCCGAGGCCCTCGCCGCCGACGGGCAGCCGCTCGACTGCGCCGTCCACAGCATCGCCTTCGCCAATCGCGAGGACCTCGCGCGCCCCTTCGTGGAAACCTCGCGCGACGGCTACGCGCTGGCGCAGGACGTCAGCGCCTACTCGCTGGTGGCCGTGGCGCGCACCGTCGCGCCGTTGATGACCTCCGGCGGGGCGATCCTTACGCTCACCTATCTGGGCTCAACCCGCGTCGTGCAGAACTACAACGTGATGGGCGTCGCCAAGGCCGCGCTCGAGGCCTCGGTGCGATACCTGGCCGCCGACCTCGGCCCGCGCGCCATCCGCGTCAACGCCATCTCGGCGGGTCCGGTGAAGACCGCCTCGGCGCGCGGCATCAAGGATTTCTCGAAGGTGCTGGACGCGGTCGCGCAGGTCGCCCCATTGCGCCGCAACACCGATCCCGCCGAGGTCGCTGACACCGCCGTGTTCCTGGCGAGCGCGCTCGGCCGCGGCGTGACAGGCAACGTGATCTACGTCGACGCGGGATTCCAGATCGTCGGATTGTCGCCGGGATAGCCGCGCCGCGTCGTATCCTGAGTACTCACCATGACTGCCGCCAAGGAAAGGAAGTCCTCCATGATCTGGGTAATCTTCGTTCTGGGCGCCGTGCTTTCCTGGGGAATGTACGGCCCGACCCTGCATAAAGGACAGGTCGCGCTGGGGAACCCGCTCCGCGCGCTGCTGTGCGTGGGCGTGGCGTATTTTCTGATCGGCGTGCTGGTGCCCGTGGTCGCCCTCGGCGCGCAGGGTCAGCTCAACGGCTTCACGTCGTCCGGCGTAACGACGGCGACCTTCGCCGGCGTACTTGGTGCGCTCGGCGCCGTCTGCATCATCTATGCGTTCCGCAACGGCGGACTGCCGACCTATGTGATGCCGCTGGTATTCGGCGGCGCACCCGTGGTCAACGTGCTCGTCTCCATGTGGATTCACCCGCCCAAGACCGCCCCGAATCCGATGCTCTACCTGGGCTTCGCGCTGGCCTCGATCGGCGCAGGATTGGTCCTCTACTACAAGCCGCAGTCTTAGGGTCTTGTCGCCAACAGCCCAGCCAGCCTTATGAGCCTTTGTCCTATCTGCGTTCATCTGCGTTCATCTGCGGCCATATATCCGGCCGGGCCTCAGCCCCGCGACGGCTCGCTGCGCCCGGCGAGGGCGCGGATCCCTTTCCCGCCGCACACCGCGACACCCGTGTTCAGCAGCGCGCTCAAGAAACTGTTGAGAACCGAATAGACCATTTGCTCGTTGACCGGCTGCTTGCCCGGCAGCCGGAAATCGGCGGGCAGTTCCTTGCTGATCTGCAAGCGGATGGAATTCCCGACCGGCGATCCTCGAAAGTCCTTCTGATTCGCCACCGAGATGGGCGTTTGCAGCACGCTCCCCGAGGCGCCGTCGACGTAGAACTGGCAGCGCGAAAACCACCCGAGATTGCGCGGGTCGGCGGCGTCGAACAACAGCAGCGGCGCCTGCCGGCCCGAGGCCGTGAGGTCGAGCACCAAGCGGCGCTCGCCGTCGTCCACCTTCAGCTCGAAGCCGAGCTGCGTCGCGATTCCGCGCACCACCTCGTTGTCGAGCTCCAGGTACAGATACTTGTGCTTCCCCGCCTGGATCACCTGCACGACTCGTATTCTAGCAGCCGGACCCGGAGTCCGCGCCCAGGCGCTCCAGCGCCGACGCGTAGGCTTCGTGCGTGCGCGAGTCGAACAGGACGAAGATCGCCTCGCGCACCGATGTCTCGGGCAGCCGCAGATGCGCCGCCACCGCCGCCACCGCGATCGGCGCGGCTTCGTCGACCGGATAGCCGTACACGCCCGTGCTGATCGACGGGAACGAAATCTCCGCCACGCCGCGCTCGTCGGCCAGGCGCATCGCGGTGTGGTAACACGATGCCAGCAGCTCCGCCTCGCCGCTGCGGCCGTCGCCATAGATCGGTCCGACCGCGTGGAAAACGAACTGCGCCGGCAGTTCTCCGGCTGTCGTGACGACGGCGCTGCCAGTCGGGCACCCGCCTCGCGCCGCACGGATCGCATCCAGCTCGCGTAGGATGGCCGGGCCGCCCGCGCGGTGGATCGCCCCGTCGACTCCGCCTCCGCCGCGCAGCCCGGAGTTGGCCGCGTTGACGATGGCGCCGGCGGCGACGCGCGTAATATCGCCCTGCATCAGGCGAAGCACGCGGCCTCCGGGAAACTCAGTCCGCGTTGTCATCGCGACCGCCGTACAGCGCTCCCGCCCTCATCGCAATAAGCCGCCGCAAGTCTCCATCACTCTAAGCTGCCCCGGATCTTCATCGCTATAATGATAGGTTGAGCGGGAGTAACTCAGTGGTAGAGTCACAGCCTTCCAAGCTGTTGGTCGTGGGTTCGATTCCCATCTCCCGCTCCAACGGTCATCGCTCGTCGATCGCGTAGCCCAGCCCCGCCGCCCTCTCCGCCACCAACGCCCAGCACGATTCCACCTCCTGCCGCGGCCATTCGCGCCAGCGGCCCATGCGGTCCGTCATCACGCGATCGGTGTCCCGAATCCCCGCGTCTTCGTATCCGCCCCGGCGTTCCGGCGGCCAGGTGAGGCTCAGGTCCGCGGGAGCCGGCTCGCCCAGAAACTGGAGAATCCCGTCGAGCGTCGCACGCGTTTGCCCCACCAGGTCCTCGTAGCGGAAAACCAGGCATCGGCCCGCGCGACCGTCCCGAAAATCGAGCAGCGTCGAGTACACCTCGTCCCAATACCCGCACCAGGCGCGAAGCCCGCGTCCGCGCGCCGCCACGCTGCGGGCGATCTCCGGATCGGCGAACGGCTCCCGCGCGTCGTACATCGCGCTCAGCGACGCCGCGCAGTCGAGCGGGTGGCGCGCCAGGAACAGGAATCTCGCCTCGTGCCCGAACACGTCGTCGAGAAATGGCAGGATTCGGTAATAGTTCGGCGTCTTGTCGATCCACAGCGCCTTCCCGCGGCGCGCCGCATAGCCGCCCATGATCCGCTCGATCAGCGCCCGCATCTCGCCCCTCAGCTCCTTCTTCGAAACGCCCAGCGACTCCAGGGCCGGAATCGCCTGCGGATATCGCCAAAAAGCCTCCAGCGCGGCCATGAATTTCGACTCCGGCGGACACGCGATCCGCGGATGGGCGTCCAGAATGTAACGCGCCAGCGTGGTTCCGGATCGATGACAACCGATTAAAAATATCGCGGACGTCATTGCGTGAGTGTGCTAGTATACCGATAATCCATGACCGGCCCGCCGCGGACCATTAGCGTCGTCATCGTCGCTCTGAACGAGGGCGAGCAGCTTCGCAAGACCGTCGAGAGCTACAAGCGGACCCTGCCCGCCGGCAGCCAGATCGTCGTCGTCGACGACGGCTCCGATGACGGCTCGGCCGATTTCCTGCGCGGATCGTCCAACGGCGTGCGCTTACTCGAAGCGCGCCACGACGGCGTCGCCAGGGGCAGAAATCTCGGCGCGCGCAACACCTCGGGCGACGTCGTGGTCTTCTCCGACGCCCATATCGAGATGCCGGAAGGCTGGGCCGCGCACATCCTCGAGGTCCTCGCCGACCCCAAGGCCGGCGGTTGCGCCCCCGCCATCGCCGATATGGAGCACCCCGAGAGCCGCGGCTACGGCCTCCGCCTGGAAGGTCCCGACCCCAGCGAGAAATGGCTGCCCGCCCCCGGCGACAATCCCTTCGTCGCGCCGCTCCTGCCCTGGTGCAGCACCGCCATGCGCCGTGACGTCTTCGAGGCCACCGGCGGATTCGACGAAGGCATGATCCGCTGGGGACAGATCGATAACGAAATGAGCGTGCGGCTGTGGCTGCTCGGCTACGAATGCTGGGTCGCGCCGCGCGTCGCCGCGCTGCACCTTTTCCGCGAAAAGCGCCCGTATCGCGCCGAATGGACCTGGCCCATTCACAACAAGCTTCGAATGTCGTTCGTGCATTTCAACGCCGACCGCGTGGCCCGCGTGGTCGAGGCGTTGCGGACCCATGCCGCGTTTCCGCGGGCCCTCGGCTGCCTCGCCGAGGGCGACGCCACCAGCCGCCGCGCCGCGTTGCAGTCGGCGCGCGCTCATGACGCGGAGTGGTACTTCGAGAGGTTCGGGCCGACCTGGTAGATCAAGGAGCCGCCCCATGGAATCCCCCAGATACTCTTCGGGCCCGCCCGGTTGCCCGTCGCCCTGCCCGCGTCCCGAGGCTGAGCCGTTGAAAGCGCCGGCCGGTTGTCCGTCGCCCTGCCCACGGCCCGAGGCGGAGCCGTTGAAGGCGCCGGCCGGTTGTCCATCGCCGTGCCCGCGACCCCAGCCTCTGGAGGAACCCGCCGGTTGTCCGTCGCCCTGCCCGCGTCCCAGCGGGGGGTGACCAGGCGGCTGATCGTCAACGCCGACGATTTCGGACTGACGGACGGCGTCTGCTCCGGCATCCTCCATGCCATGGAGCACGGCGCCGTCACGTCCACCTCGGCGATGGTGTGCGACCCGGAGGCGCGCCACCGCCTCGCGGCCTTTCGCGACAAACTGAGCGGGCGCTGCGGCGTCCATCTCCAGGCGACCGACGGCCAGCCCCTGACCGGCGCCCCGGCGTTCCCGCGATTTCCCGCGCAAATCGGCCCCGTCGACCCCGACGCCCTCGCGCGCGAGTGGCGCACTCAGATCGCGGCCTTCCGCGACTGCGGCCTCGCGCCCACGCACCTCGATACCCATCATCACGTGCACTCGATTCCCGCGATCTTCGACGTGTACTGCGAGATCGCCCGCGAGTGCTCCCTTCCGGTCCGCACGCTCGATAGCGCGATGACGCGAGAGCTCCGCGCTCGCGGCCTGTCGTCCCCCAGCCTCGGCGCGGATCTGAACGCCGGGCCGCTGGCGGCGGCCGCCGGAGCGCTGTTCGACGCCATCGGCGGCGCCGGGACCGTCGAGATCGTCTGCCATCCGGCCTACGTCGACCAGGAGTTGACGCGGCGGTCGGTCTACACGCAGCAGCGCGCCGTCGAACTGGAGATGCTCTGCGCGCCGGAGCTGAAGCGCACTCTCGCGGCCATGGGAATCGAGCTGATCCCCTACAGCCCGTAGCGCTCGCGAATGCGCCGCACGCGCTCGCCGATCATTTTGGGATACTCGCCCGTCAGATACGCCGACCGAGCGAATCGCTCGCGATACCGCCGCTCCAGGTGCGGGAATTCCTCGCGCAGAAAGCCGAGGAACACCGTCTTCGCCGGCTCCCGCAGGAATACGACCTGTCCCCACAGCGATCTCGCTCCCGCTCCCGCCGCCGCCCGCGCCAGCCGGTCGAGCGACTCCTCCGTGTCGTTGATGAGCGGCAGGACCGGACTCGCCGATATCCCCGTCCGCACTCCCGCCCGCGACAACTCCGCCACCGCGCCGAGCCGCAAGTCGGGACGAGGCGCGCGCGGCTCGATCAGCCGGGCCAGCGACGCGTCAAGCGTCGTGATCGTCATGTGCACCGTCACCCTGTTCTCCCGCGCGATTCCGGCCAGCAGCTCCGCATCGCGCGCCACCAGGTCGGACTTGGTCGTGATGCCGATCTTCCGGCCCCGCTCGCCGCGCAGCACTTCGAGGATGCCGCGCGTGATCCCGTAGCGCCGCTCGGCCGGCTGATACGGGTCCGTGGCCGTCCCGATCGCGATCGTCTCCTCGTGCGGCACGCGCGCCAGCTCTCGACGGAACGCCCGCTCGCTCCACGCCTTGGCGAACACCCGATCCTCGAAATCGGCCGGCTCCCGCAGCTCCATGAACTCGTGCGTGTAGCGCGCGTAGCAATACACGCACCCGAACTCGCAGCCGCGATACGGATTGATCGTCCATCGGAACGGGACCCGAGGCGAGTCGCAGCGGTTGATCAGCTTGCGCGCCGACAGCTCGAAGTACGTCACCTCGCGCTTCGCCTCGCGCACCGGCCCTGATGCCGCCATCCGCGCAATGCCGACCAGTCCCGGCGGCGCGTCGATTACCGGCTCGAAGAGGTGCTCCTGGTGCACCCCGATAGTTTCGCCGTTTGTTCGCTGGCTGTCAAGCCCTCAAAACTTCCACGTCAACCCGAACTGGAAATTCCGCGGCGACGTCGCGGTGTTCTCGATCCTGCCGAACGACACCGAATCCAGGGCCTGGTCGCCGATGGCGAACGTCGGGTGATTCAACACGCTCAGCGCGTAGGCGTGTATGTCCACCGAGTGGCGCTCGGTGAGCTTGGTCGTCTTGCGCAGCCCCAGGTCCATGTCGAACACCCACGGTCCGCTGAACATGCGCCGTTGCAGGTTCCCGACCACGCCCGCCACCGGATGCGAGAAGGCCTGCCCGTTGAACTGCGGGCGTCCGTCGGCGGCCACCGCGCGGCCGTCCGGGCCGATCGCCGACGCCGCCACGAAGTACGGGCCGTTGCCCGTCATCCGGAATTCGAGCAGCTCGTCGATCTGCGGCTTGGTCAGCAGCGAGTAGGCCGTGTTGCCGAACGAGCGCGACCCGCGATTGAGCGTTCCGCGTCCCGAGATCACCGAGAACGGCGTGCCCGAGTACTTGTTGACCAGGCCGCTGACCCGCCAGCCGCTGAGGAAGCGCCCTGCCGGCGCGTAGTTCAACCGCTTGCCCGGCCCGATCGGCAGCTCATATATGAAGTTGCTCTTGATGACGTGCGTGATGTCGGAATCGGCGCGCGCTCGCTCCAGCGACACGTTGCCGAAGTCCAGGAACGGCTCGAAGCGGACCTGGTTGGTTCCCGTCGAATCGCTCAGCACCTTCGAGAACACGTAGTTCGCCTGGAACTCGAG
>CAZEVY010000029.1:0-15025 GCA_964515555.1 uncultured Solibacteraceae bacterium
TCGACAAGGCGCCGCGCCAGCAGGCAGTTGTTGGCGTACGAGGCGCGGCCCGGCTCGGCGCCGTACATCCTCAGCGTTGCCGGACTCTCGCGCGCCAGGTCGATCAGATCCGGCCCGCTCGACTGCATCCGGTAGGCCATCTCGTAGGCGCCGATTCGCGTCGCGATCTCAGGGTCGCCGGTGGCGGAAAGCGCGCCGGTGTTGATGTCGCGGATGGCCTCGATCGTCTGCCGCTGCGCCGCCGCCGAGACGCCCGCGGGACTCGATAGATCGAGGATCGGATCGCCGCCCGAGCGGAACGGCACGCCCTGGTGCGCGGTCGGAAGGAAGCCGCTCGACCACAGCGCCGCGCCGCCGCGAGGGCCGCGTGGTCCCGATTGCAGCACGACGAATCCCGGAAGGTCCCGCGACTCGCTGCCGATCCCGTAGGTCGCCCAGGATCCCATGGAAGGACGTCCGAAGCGCGTCGACCCGGTGTTGACGAAACACTTCGCCGGGCCGTGATTGAAATTATCGGTGTTGATCCCGGAGACGAACGCCACGTCGTCGGCCATGCCGCCCAGGTGCGGCATGAGATCGGAGATCCAGGCGCCGCTCGCGCCGTGCTGCCGGAACTCGCGGCGCGGGCCGAGCACCCGCATCGGCTCGGCGGCGAAGGAATCCATGAACGCGAAGCGCTTGCCCGCGACCAGCGATTGCGGGATCGGCTGGCCGTCGTATTGCCGCAGCTTGGGTTTGTGCTCGAACAGCTCGAACTGGCTCGGACCGCCCGCCATAAAGAGGTAGATGACGCTCTTGGCGCGCGCGGGGAAGTGCGGCACGCGGGGAGCCATGGCATCGCGCGGAGTCGACGCCAGCACGCGCCCACCCGTCAGCAGATCGGCCAGCGCGACCTGTCCCAGGCCGACGGCGCAGCGGCTGAAAAAATGCCGCCGCGTAACGTCGCGCAATGCTCGATCTTCGGCGTTCATTCAGTTCCTTGTCACGAAATCGTCCAGGTTGAGCAGGACGCGTGCCGCCGCAGTCCACGCCGCGCGTTCGGCGAGCGTTACCGGATCGAGCCCGCTGATTTCCGCCGCTCGCTGCGCGGCCTTGGCTCTTCCGGCTTTCAACTCCGCCGCCGCCTCCGCCATCGCGCGCTCGCCGGCGATGCGCCCGCCCGCCGACTGCGGCCCGCCTGGACGCCCCTTCGCGCCCTCCTCGGCCTCCTGAATCGCCCGCGAGTCGCCGTCGCCGCCGAGCAGTGCGCGCGCCGAAGCGGGGTCGGAGCGGTAGGCGTCGCGTTGCAGCGCCAGGAAGCGCGCGAGGCGCTCGAACTCGTCGTCGCGCGGCTTGCGGCCGATCGCCAACAGGAATCCGCGCTCGATGCGGCCGCTGTCGGCGGCGCTTGCGCCGAGCATGCGGTCGCCAAGCGCCCGCGCGAACTCGACGAAGGCCGTGTCGTTCAGCAGCGTGAGGGCTTGCAGAGGGCTGTTGGAGCGCACGCGCCGCGTGCACGACGCCGTGCCGTCCGGCGCGTCGAACATCCCCAGACCCGGATGCAGATTCGAGCGGTAGGAGAACGTGTAGAGGCCGCGCCGATAGCGGTTCGCGCCGAACGACGTCGGCCACAGCTTGCGCACCTGCGTCACCGCGAGCGCACCCTGCGGGATAGGCGGGTAGACGCTGGGGCCGCCCGTGGCCGGATTCAGCAGGCCGCTCGCGGTCAGGCCGCAGTCGCGCGCGATTTCCGCTTCGACGCGCAGGCGCGACTGGCGCGCGAGCAGATTGTTGTAGGGATCGCGCTCGTCGAGCTCCGGCCGCTGCTTCGACGACTGCCGATACGCCGCCGACGTCACGATCAGGCGGTGCATCTCCTTCTGGCTCCATCCGCGCGCGATGAACTCGGTGGCGAGCCAGTCGAGCAGCTCGGGATGCGTGGGCTTCGCGCCCATCAGCCCGAAATCGCTCTCGGTGTCGACCAGGCCCTTACCGAAATACGCCTGCCACATACGATTCACGGTGACCCGGGCCGTCAGCGGATTCCGGGGATCGACCAGCCATCTGGCGAAGTCGAGTCGCGTGCCGCCCGTGAGCGGCGGCGCGAGAAACGCCGGCGTTGCGGGCGCGACCGTTGCCCCGCGTCGCGTGAACTCGCCCCCGAGATGAATGTAAGCGGGCCGCGGCTCGGCGAGCTCGCGCATGATGAGCGTCGAGGTGATGGGCGGCTCGCGGCGGCGCACGCCGCGATACTTCGCGAGCAGCCGAGTGAGATCCGGGTCGCGATGCTTCGGCGGATCGCCGGCGGCGGCGGGTTTGGCGGCGAGCGCGCGGACGTACGTGGCGAATTCGCGGTTTACTCCCCCAAACTCCGACTTCCATACGCGGTGGTCGAGGTCTTCCTGAGGACTCGGTACCTTGAGGATGGGGCGATTGAAGTCGTAACGCTCGGCCTCGGTGGCGATCTCGTCGGTGTTATTGAAGTACGCGAAGATCTGGTAGAACTCGCGCTGCGTCACCGGGTCGTATTTGTGGTCGTGGCAGCGCGCGCAGCCGAGCGTCAGGCCGAGAAATGCCGCGCCCGTGGTGGCGACGCGGTCGGCCACGGCCTCGTTGCGGTACTGCTCGAAGTCGATGCCGCCCTCGTAGTTGCTGGCCGTGTTGCGGTGGAATCCGGTGGCGACCAGTTGGTCGACGGTGGCGTTCGGAATCAGGTCGCCGGCGATCTGCTCGACGACGAACTGGTCGAAGGGCTGATCGCGATGGAGCGCGGCGATCACCCAGTCGCGGTATTTCCAGATGGGCCGCGGGTCGTCGATCGTGTAGCCGTCGGAATCCGAGTAGCGCGCGACGTCGAGCCAGTGGCGCGCCCAGCGCTCGGCATGGTGCGGAGACGCCAGCAGCCGATCGACGACGCGCTCGTAGGCGCCCGGCGATGCGTCGGCGAGGAAGGCCTCGATCTCGGCGGGCGACGGCGGCAGCCCGGTCAGGTCGAGGCTGACGCGGCGCAGCAGGGTGTAGCGGTCGGCCTCGGGCGACGGACGCACGCCCTCGCGATCGAGGCGCGCGAGAATGAACCGGTCGATGGCGTTCCTCGCCCACGCGGGCTGCGACACGGCAGGAGGATCGGCGCGCCTGGGCGCCTGGAACGCCCAGTGGTCCCAGCCGCGGCGCTTCGCGGGCGACGCATCGGCGGGCCAGGCGGCGCCGCGATCGATCCAGTCGCGGATGGCGGCGATCTGCCCGTCGGGCAGGCGTTTGCCGGGCGGCATCTTCAGGTCGCCCTGTTGTTCCAGGGCGGCCACCAGCAGGCTCTTGGTGGAGGCGCCCGGCTGTATCGCCGCGCCTCGATTGCCGCCGGCGAAAGCGTCGGCGCGCGAGTCGAGCGCGAGGCCGCTGGTGCGATTGGCGGCGCTATGACAGGCGACGCACTGGGTTCGCAGAATCGGGCGAACCGACTTCTCGAAATCGACCGGCGCTTCCGGCGACTGTGCGCTCGCGGCGGACACGAGAAGCGCTGCGAGCACGCTCCGAAGTGTCATCAACAGCAGACTATCACGGTGGGGCGGCGCTCCAGCGCCGCGCGGGGCCTCCAGGCCCCGCTGTTGCTTACTCGACCCACGCGGTCGACTGGCGCTCCAGCACGCACGGCTCGAAAACCCGCACCGGGCCCTCGCCCGGCTTACCGTTCTTGATCGCCTCGATCAGGAAAGCCGCGGCGACACGGCCCAGCTCCTCCCGCGGCCAGTCGATGGTGGTCAGAAACGGGTTCGGGTGATGCGCGCCTTCGATATTCCCGGCGCCGACGATCGACATGTCGCCGGGCACTCGCAGGCCGGCGTCGCGGCAGGCGTAGATGGCGCCGATGGCCATCGGGTCGTTGGAGGCGAAGACGGCGGTTGGCCGCGATGGCGCGGCCAGGAGTTTCGTCATCGCCTCTCGTCCGCTCTCGATGTCGAACCGCCCGCGGACGGTCCGGTGCTTGTGGACCGGCAGGTCGTGGCTCTTCATCGCTTCCAGGTAGCCGCGATAGCGCAGTTGAGCGGCGCTGATCGGGGGACCCTGGATGCAGCCGATGTCGCGATGGCCCAGGCCGATGAGACACTCGGTGGCGGCGCGTCCCACGGCCAGGTCGTCGACGCGCACCGCCGCGTACGGGCGGCCGTCGAAGAAGCGGTCGATCAGCACGAATGGAATTCCGCCCACGCGGAGGCGCTCGAAAATCGCAGGCGACCTCTCGGGCTGCTCGGAGGCGACAATCAGTCCCTCGGCCTGGCTCTCCACGAGCATCTCGATCTCCGACTTTTCGCGCTCCGGGTCCATTGCCGAATGACAGAGCAGCAGGTCGTAGCCGGCCTTGTCGACCACCTCCTCGATGCCGTGCGTAATCTCGGCGAAATAGGAATGGCCGATATCGGGCACCACTACGCCGACGATCGACGACTTGCGCGAGACCAGGCTGCGCGCCCACCGGTTGGGCCGGTAGCCGAGCTCACGCGCGCACCGCAGCACGCGCTGGCGGGTCTTGTCGCTGACCTCATGACTGCCGGTCAGGGCGCGCGAGACGGTCATGGCCGAGACGCCCAGCTTGCGGGCGATGTCGACGATGGTGGCGCCGTTTCGTGCGATGCGGGGCATGGGCTGTCACATCATATCAAATCGTTAACGTTACCGAAGTGTGGGTGCGCCGGATGATACACTTCTTGAGGATGTCGGCGATCACGCTTGACCTTCCCGAGTCGCTCGCCGAGCGCTTGCGCATTCAGGGCGACCGCGTACCCGAGATTCTTGAGCTGGGTCTCCGGGAGTGGAGTGCGGAGACGCTGAACAGTTTTCCCGGCGCCGCCGAAATACTGGAGTTTCTCGCGAGTCTGCCGAGCCCACAGGATATGCTCAATCTTCGTCCGTCCGAGAATCTCCGAGCGAAGATCAGAGAGCTGTTGGAGAAGAGCCGAGACGGGGAACTCGACGCGGTTGGACAGCAGGCCTGGGAGCGGTATCAGTTTCTCGAGCACCTCGTACGTCTTGCCAAGGCCAAGGCAAGCCTCAGACTGGGCGCGTCGGCTGCGGATGGCTGACGTTCCGCGCGCGCTCCGGCTGGAGGTTCCGCGGCGCGCTAAGGGGCGATGCGAGTACTGTCTCATACCAGAGAACCTCACGCTCGCGAAACACGAAATCGATCATGTCATGGCCGTCAAGCATGGGGGCAAGACCAACATCGGAAACTTTCCCTGAGTTGTACGCTGTGCAACCAGCGTAAGGGAAGCGATATCGCTTCCATCGACCCGGAAACAGGCATGCTCGGTCCGGTCTTCAACCCCCGACAAGATCTCTGGGACGATCATTTCCACCTCCACCAAGCGCTCATCGTGCCCCTGACTCCGACAGAGCGAATCACGGTCAGGCTTCTTCAACTGAACCGGCCTGAAAGGATCAAGGAAAGGCTGCTCATCTTCGAAGCGCGTCTTCCCTGATACCTGACGCCCGCCTGCGGGCCTGACCCTCACCCGCGTGGTATTCTGACGTTCAAACGCGTGTATCACAGGCATCACCGTAAGGTCCGGCTGCTGTTCGCCCTGGCCGACATCGTGCTCGTCACCATCGCCTTTGAGGCCGCCTACCAAACGCGCGCGCGGCTGCCGCTGGCGAACCTGTTCTTCCTGGACGTCGTGGAGAAAGCCCTCCTGGTGGGCGCCGCCGCCATCCTGTGGCCCGCCATCGGATACTGGCTCAACATATACGACCGGCTCGATTCGGCCAAACGCATCATTCTCGGCGACACGCTGAAGCAGAGCGTGCTGGTCGCCGTCGGACTCGTGCTGGTCGAATACGCCTTGCGACTCGACCTCAGCCGTCCGTTCCTGGGCCTCTTCTTCTTATATAGCTTCGTGCTGCTGAGTCTCTGCCGATGGCGCGCCGGCGCCGCCGCCGGCTGGATTCGACGCGAGTTCGGCGCCCTGCACCACGTACTCATCGTCGGCGCCGGCGACCGCGCCCGCCGCCTCGGCGCCGATCTGGAGCTCTCGGCGCGACAGGGTGTCCGGCTGGCCGGCTTCCTCGACGACTCCCGGGAGTCGCCCGCCACCGAGCTGCGACTCGCCAAAGCCTATCCCATCTATCCGCTCTCCCAGCTTCCGGTCCTGCTCGAAACCACCGTCGTCGACGAAGTGCTCTTCGCCGTCGAAAGCCACCGCCTGAACGAGCTGGAGGACGTTTTCCTGCTGTGCGACGAGGACGGCGTCCGCACCCGCGTCGCCGTCGACTTCTTCCCGCACGTCAATAGCGAGGTCTACCTCGACCGCCTGCGGCAGACGCCCCTGCTCACCTTCGCCGCCGCGCCGCACGACGAGGTGCTGCTCTTCCTGAAGCGCGTGATCGACGTGGCGCTGGCGGCCTCGGCCCTGTTGCTTCTGGCACCGGCGATGCTGGCCGTGGCTGCGCTCATCCGCCTCACCTCCCGCGGACCGGCGATCTTCCGGCAGGTCCGCTGCGGGCTGAACGGGCGGCGGTTCGTCTTCTACAAGTTCCGCTCGATGTTCGAGAACGCCGAGTCGATGAAGGGCGCGCTCGCCGGCCGCAGCCAGCGCGAGATCGCCTTCAAGATGCCTGACGATCCCCGCTGCACCCGGCTGGGCCGCGTCCTGCGCAAGCTCTCCATCGACGAATGGCCGCAGTTGTGGAACGTCATCAAGGGCGACATGTCGCTGGTCGGGCCGCGCCCCCCGGTGCCCGAGGAAGTCGAGCGATACAAGAGGTGGCAGCGCCGGCGGCTGCGCATGCGGCCCGGCCTGACGTGCCTGTGGGCGCTGGAAGGCCGCGACGCGCTGGATTTCGAGTCCTGGATGCGGAAGGACATGGAGTACATCGACAACTGGTCGCTGGCGCTTGACTGGAAGATCATGCTGCGCACCATCCCACGCGTGCTCAGCGGCCGGGGAGCGCACTGAGACCATGCACCTGCTGCCGACGCAGGAAGAGGTGGAGGCCCTGCTGCGAGCGAGCGGAGCCTTGCGCGACGGGCACTTCGAGTATCCCAACGGACTGCACGGAAGCGAGTACCTGCAAGTGGCGCTGGCCATGCGCTACTACCAGCATCAGCGGACGCTGAGCGTCGCCTTGAGCCGACTGGTGAGGGCCAACGCCGAGTTGCGCGCCGTCATCCCGCAGCTCTCCATCGTCGCGCCGGCGACGGGTGGGCTTCCGGTGGCCTACGGCGTCTGCGAGGCTTTGCAAGCCCGGCAGATTTACTGGAGCGAGCGAGCCGACGAATCCACGCCGATGCGCTTCCGCCAGTACCTCGACATCGTCGCCGGCGAAAGAGTGCTGCTCGTCGACGACATCCTGCGGACCGGCGGCAAGCTGACGGAGCTCAAGGCTCTGGTGGAGTCCAAAGGCGGCGAGGTGGTGGGCGTGGCGGTGGTCATCCATCAGCCGACGCCGGGCTCGCCGGACTTCGCGCCCCTGCCCTTCTTCCGTCTCGCGAAACTCGATGGAGTCTATGCGATGGACGCCGCGTCGTGCGCGCTATGCCGCCGCGGTGTGCCGCTCGAAAGGGTCTGGATATGACACGACTCGCCTTGCTCGCGGGCGCGGCCGCGGCCTTCGCCGCCGCGCAGGATCTCCCCGCCGACGCGGCGCGCATCCTGCGCACGAGCTGCCAGCCCTGCCATGGCGCGGCCATGAAGCAGTCCGACCTCGATATGCGGACGCGCGCGGCGATGCTTTCAGGCGGCAAGCGCGGCGCCGCCATCGTACCCGGCGATCCCGAGAAGAGCAACCTCTACCTGTTCGCGGCGCATCGGGTGAAACCGGAAATGCCGCCGGGGGCGAAACTGAGCGACGCCGAGATCGACACCCTCCGTCGATGGATCGCCGCCGGCGCCAACATGGACGATCGCGCCCCGGTCGAAGCTCCCGCCGCGCGGCACTGGGCGTTTGTCGCGCCGATCGTGCAGGCGCCGCCCGCGGTGAAGGAGCGCGCCTGGGTGCGCGGACCGGTCGACGCCTTCCTCCTGGCGAAGCTCGAAGCCAACGGTCTTCGTCCCGCGCCCCCGGCAAACCGCCGCGCGCTCGTCCGCCGCGCGTACCTCGACCTGTGGGGGCTGCCGCCCTCTCCCGAGCAGGTCGATGAATTCCTGCGCGACACTTCCGAAGACGCCTGGCCGAGGCTCATCGAGCGGCTCCTGGCGTCGCCGCATTACGGGGAGCGCTGGGGACGCCACTGGCTCGACCTGGTGCGCTACGCCGATTCCGCCGGCTTCGAGTTCGATCGCGACCGCCTCAACGCCTGGCGCTACCGCGACTACGTCATCCGCTCCTTCAACGCCGACAAGCCCTACGACCGCTTTCTGCGCGAACAGTTGGCGGGCGACGAGATCGACCCCACCGGCGACGACGCCATGATCGCCACCGGCTACCTGCGCCTCGGCGTCGAGAACAACATTCGCGACGAGCGAACGCGCCTGGACGAGCTGGACGATGTGGTCTCCACGACCTCGCTCGCGATCCTCGGCATGACCGTCGGCTGCGCCCGCTGCCACGACCACAAGTTCGATCCCATCCCGACGCGCGACTACTACCGCATCCAGGCGGTGTTCTTTCCAGCGCGGCCCGCCGAGCATCCGCTCGTGCCGCCGGAGGCGGTGGCCGCCTTCAACGCCGCGCAGAAGGAGATCGCCGCCGCACAGGCGCCCATCGAGAAGGAGCGCACCGCGATCGAGAAGCCGTATCGCGACCGTATCTTCGACGAGAAGCTCTCGAAGCTCCCCGAGTACATGCAGGAGGCCTGGCGCACGCCCGCCGAACAACGCACCGAGGGTCAGCGCCTTAACGCCCAGCAGATTCGCGCGACCATGCAGATCACCGACGAGGAAATCCTCGCCATCATGAGCGAAGAGGACAAGGCGCGGCGCGCGAAGCTGGTCGCCGAGCACCGCGCGCTCGAGAAGCGCCGGCCCCGTCCCTATCCCAGCTCCATGTCGATCGGCGAGCGCGGGCGGGAGCCCGCTCCATCGCACCTGTTGCTGCGCGGCGACCCGTCGTCGAAGGGCGAGGTGATGAAGCCCGGGGTGCTGTCGGCGGCGGCGTCCGGCGAGGTCCCGTTCCCCGATCCGCCCGCCGGCGCGAAATCGAGCTGGCGGCGCCGCGGCTTTGCCGAATGGGCGGCGTCGAAGGAGAATCCGCTGACCGCGCGCGTGATGGCGAATCGCATCTGGCAGCATCATTTCGGACGCGGCATAGTCGCGACGCCCAGCAATTTCGGCAAGACCGGACAGGCCCCGACCCATCCCGAGCTGCTCGACTGGCTGGCCCTCGAGTTCCAGCGCTCCGGCTGGAGCGTCAAGGCGATGCACCGCGTCATCATGAACTCGAGCGCATACCGCATGTCGCCGCGCGACGACGCCTCGGCCCTGGCGCTGGACCCCGTCAATCGCTGGCTGTGGCGCATGCCGCGGCGGCGCCTGGAAGCCGAAGCTTTGCGCGACGCCATGATGACCGTCGCCGGCACGCTCGATCGCACCGTCGGCGGCGAGCCGGTGCTGCCCTACATCGACCCGTCGCTGTTCCAGTCCAGCTCGCGCCGCACCTGGAACGGGCGCCCCGACGACGACCCCTCTACGTGGCGGCGCAGCGTCTACGTCTTCGCCAAGCGCAGCATTCGATATCCGATGTTCGAGGCCTTCGACCAGCCCGACATGATCGCATCCTGCGATCGGCGCAATCAGTCGACCACCGCGCCGCAGGCGCTGCTGCTGATGAACAACGCCTCGGTCCTGATGCAGGCCCGGGCGTTCGCGGAGCGCGTGAAGCGCGAGGCCGGCGGCGACGCCGCCGCGCAGGTCGCTCGGGCGTTTCATCTGGCCTTGGCGCGGCCTCCCTCGGCTGCCGAACGCGCCGAGTCGATCGATTTCATCCGGTCGTCGCCGACCGGACTGGAAGACTTCTGTCAGACGCTGTTCAACCTGAACGAATTCGCCTATATTCCATGATCACCACACGACGCGAACTCCTGAGGACCCTTGGCGGCGGCATCGCCGGCGTCGCCTTCAACGACATGCTGGCGCGCGAGGCCTCGGCCGCCGTGCCGCATTTCGCCGCCAAGGCCAAGGCGATCATCTCCATCTTCTGTTACGGCGGCGTGAGCCAGATGGACAGCTTCGATCCCAAGCCGCTGCTCGCCCGGCGCCAGGGCGAGGCCATGACGGGCGTCGGCAACGTGACCGTCTCGCAGGGACATCCGGGCGGACTCATGCCGTCGCCGTGGAGCTTCCGCAAGTACGGCTCCAACGGACTCGACGTCTCGGAACTGTTCCCGCACGTGGGCGCGCTGGCCGACGACCTGGCCGTCATCCGCTCGATGCACTGCCTGAGCAACGACCACGGCCCGGCACTCTACCAGATGAACACCGGCACGGTGCTCGCCGGCCATCCGAGCATGGGAAGCTGGATCACCTACGGACTGGGCACGGCGAACCGCAACCTTCCGTCGTTCATCGTGTTTACCGACAACCGCGGCGGGCCCATCGGCGGATCGCCGAACTGGGGCAACGGCTACATGCCCGCGGCCTACCAGGGCACGCAATTCCGCTCCTCCGGCGACCCCGTCGTCGACCTGCGGCCGCCGAAGGAGATCTCGCGCGAGCGCCAGCGTCGATGGCTCGACTTGCTCGGCAGAATGAATGAGCGTCACCTCGCCGAGAACGCCGCCGACTCGGAGCTTTCGGCGCGCATCGCCTCCTACGAGCTGGCGTATCGCATGCAGGTGGACGCCACCGAGGCCGTCGACATCGCCAAGGAGTCGCCAGCGACCCGGAGCATGTACGGGGTGGACGAGGAGCCGACGCAGTACTTCGGCCGCCAGGCGCTCATGGCGCGGCGGCTGGTGGAGCGCGGCGTGCGCTTCGTGCAGATCTATTCGGGCGGCGGAAATTTCCAGGAGAGCTGGGACGCGCATTGGGACATTCGCGCCAACCACGGCCTGCACGCCGCCGAGACCGATAAGCCGATGGCGGCGCTGATCCGCGACCTGAAGGGCCGCGGGCTGTTTGATTCGACGCTGGTGATCTGGCACGGCGAGTTCGGCCGCATGCCCATCTCGCAGCGCATGGACGGGCGTGACCACAACCCCTACGGCTTCACGATCTGGCTCGCCGGCGGCGGCACCCGCGGAGGCGCCATCGTCGGCGCCACCGACGATTACGGCTATAAGGCGGTGGAGAATCGCAAGTCGGTCTACGATCTTCACGCGACCATTCTGCACCTGATGGGGCTCGACCACACGCGCCTCACCTATCGCTTCAACGGGCGCGACATGCGGCTCACCGACGTTCACGGCGAATTGATCCGCGAAGTGGTCGCATAGCCGATCGAAGGGCTCTCGCGGCGCCCGTCGCCGCGCGCCATCGGCGATAATAAAAGCACCGTGAGCGTTACCAGGCTTCAGCTCCACGAGAAGCATACCTGGAAAAGCCGGCCCGGCTACGCCATTTGCGTACTCGACCGCGGCGCCGCGCGATTCGATTTCCCCGCCCACTGGATCGTCGAGCACAAGGACGGCTCCCTGATGCTCCACGACCGCAAGCCCTCGGTCGAGTCCTGCGACCTTGGCGTCAGCCTCTTTCCGGTGCCCGCCGCCGTCGTCGATGGGCTTTCGCTCGACGAACTGCTCCTCAACTGCGCCAAGGATGCCGACCATCCCGGCGAAGTCTCGGCCATATTCCACGAGGATCGCACCGACCTTCAGATCGCCTGGCTGGAGCGCCGCCATGTCGACAAGGACTACCACCGCGCCGCCAAATTCCGCGTCGCCATCGTGCGCGGCCCCCAGGTGCACCTGCTCATCACCATGAACTATTGGGCCGACCGCGCCTCCGGTCTCGAGAAGGTCTGGAAGGAAGTACTCCGCACGCTGGTGCTCGACCTTCAGGTCGCCGACCCGTCGATGGGACCCGTGACGCATTGAGGGTTTCGATATGTTCGGCGCTGACATGCTCGGCTTCCACGAGTTCGCCGTGAACGAACCGCTGCCCATCTCCACGGTTCACAGTGCGATCCTCGAATTCCTGCGCGGCCGCAAGGACGTCGTTCTCTTCGGGGCGCAGGCCGTCAACGCTTTCGTCCGCGAGAAACGCATGACCGAGGACGTCGACCTGCTTTCGACTCGCGCCGCCGGCCTCGCCGCCGAGCTGTGCTACGACCTGCAAGAGCGCTTTCACATCGCCGTGCGCGTGCGCAAGCTCGACAGCCGCGCCTTTCGCGTCTTCCAGTCGCGGAAAGGGGGAAATCGACATCTCGCCGATATCCGCCAGGTGGACAACCTACCGAAGTCCGTCCGGAAATCCGGTGTCGCCGTGCTGGCCCCCGCCGAACTGGTCGCCGACAAGGTACTTGCCTACCACGCCCGCCGCGGTAAGCCGAAGGCGGGAACCGATTGGCGCGACATCGCCGTACTCCTGCTGGCCTTCCCCGATCTCAAGTGCGACCCCGGACCCGTCTCCGATCTCCTCGCCTGCGCGTCGGCCCTCGCCTCCTGGCGCGAAATCGTCGCCGAGGAGATCCGCCCCCACTCCCGTTACGACCCTTACTGATCCGGCCAGTCACAGTTCGCGCCGCTGCCTATCTTCCAGCCCGTCAACGATATCCGTCTGGCCGCGACCATGTCTTCGCATCCCGGGCGGTACCATCGTTCGGTGGACCAGGGTCCGCCGCCCGCCGGCCCGAACCCCGCGGCCAATTGTAAAAAGTGAAAAACGAAGCCAACCCTGGGCCGCCTACTCCCGCAGTATCCTGAAGAAACCATGAACCGACGCGACGTTCTCCTTGGCGCCCTCGCCGGCGCCGGCGCCGTCCCCTCGGCCGCGCAAACGGCACGCACGCCCGTCTGGAAGCCTACCTTCCTCGACGACCACCAGGACCGCACCGTGTTGGCCCTCGCCGACCTCATCATCCCTGCCACCGACACGCCTGGCGCCGCCGCCGTGCGAGTCAACGAGTACATCGACCTGATCCTGCGCGACGGCCCCGCCCAGCGCCGCACGAGTTTTCTCGAGGGTATTGGCTGGCTCGACGGCCATTCGATTCGCCGCCACAAGCGGCCCTTCGCCGATCTGACGGCCGCCGAGCGTACAGCGATCCTAACGGAGCTCGACACGTCCTCCGCGCCCGAACTCGCGCAAGGAGCGGCCTTCTTCCGAATGATGAAGGGACTCACCGTTCAGGGCTATTACAGCTCGAAGGCCGGGATCGACGAGCTGAACAAGGGCGGGCGCGTCCCCGCGCTTCCCGGCTGCGAGAAGTCCGGCGACCACTCCGCGCACTGAGGAACCCGCTCATGCTCCAGATATCGACTCCCGGTAAGAACGCCTTCGACGCGATTGTGGTCGGCTCCGGCGCCACCGGCGGATGGGCCGCCAAGCAGCTCGCCGAGGCCGGCATGAGCGTCGCCATTCTCGAGGCCGGCCCTCGCATCACGCCGCGCGACTTCACCGAGCACGTCGAGCCCTATCAGCTTCCCTATCGCGGCAACTCTCCTAAGATCCGCGAGCGCCGCCCGATCCAGGGCCTCTGCTACGCCTGCCGCGAATCCAACCAGCAGTGGTTCGTCGACGACATCGAGAACCCTTACACCACTCCCGATGGCAAGCCGTTCCACTGGATCCGCATGCGCGTGCTCGGCGGACGCTCCCTCTCCTGGGGCCGCCAGAGCTACCGCATGAGCGATCTCGATTTCAAAGCCGCTTCGCGCGACGGCTTCGGGGAGGATTGGCCGGTCTCCTACGCCGACCTCGAGCCCTACTACGAGCGCGTCGAGCGCTTCGTCGGCATCAGCGGCCAGCAGGAGCGCCTCGCGCAGCTTCCCGACAGCGTCTTCCAGCCGCCCATGGCGATGACCTGCGGCGAGCATCTCCTGCGCGACGCCGTCGCGAAGAAAATGCAGCGCACCGTCACCATCGGCCGCGTCGCGATCCTCACCAAGGCGCTCAACGGCCGCCAGGCCTGCCACTACTGCGGTCCGTGCGAGCAGGGCTGCTCGACCTACTCCTACTTCAGCAGCCCCTTCACGACGGTCCGCGCCGCCGCAGCCACCGGACACATGACGCTCATCACCGACGCAGTCGCGAGCCACATCACCATGGACGGCGGCAAGGCGTCGGGAATCGCCTACATCGAGCGCACCACCCGGCGTCCGCGCGAGGCGCGCGCCAAGGTGATCGTGTTGTGCGCCTCCACGCTGGAGTCGACGCGGCTGCTGCTCAACTCGGCCTCCGGCGGACTCGCCAATTCGAGCGGGGCTCTCGGCCACTACCTGATGGATCACATCTACGGCGGCGGCGCCTCGGGCGAGTTGCCGATGCTGCGCGCGAACCCCTGGTCCGGTCCGCCGCGCCGGCCCAATGGAATCTACATCCCGCGCTTCCGCAATCTCGGCTCGACGACGACCACCAACGGATTCATCCGGGGCTACGGGTATCAGGGCGGCAGCGCGCCGTCATTCGCTTTCGACTCGCCCGGCTTCGGCGTCGAGTTCAAGAAAGCCGTCCGGGAGAAAGGCCGCTGGAACGTCAATCTCGGAGTCTGGGCTGAGTGCCTGCCGCGCTTCGAGAACTTCGTCGAGATCGACCGGGACCGCGTTGACGCCTGGGGCATTCCCGTGCTCAAGGTGCAGATGCAGTGGGGCGACAACGAGCTGAAACTGTTCGAGGACGCCCGCACCCAGGGCGCCGAGATGCTGGCTGCCGCCGGAGCGAGCAACGTGCGGACCACGGGGCGTCCCTCGGTGCCCGGCTTCTGCATTCACGAGATCGGCACGGCGCGCATGAGCGCCGACCCGAAGAAAGGCGTCGTCAACGGCTACTGCCAGTCGCACGACGTGAGGAACATCTTCGTCACCGACGGCGCCTGCTGGGTGTCGAGCGCCTGCCAGAATCCGACCCTTACGATGATGGCGATCACCGTGCGCGCCTGCGACTACATCGTCGACCGCTACAAGAAGGGCGAGATCTAGAACGTATTACCTTTCTGAGCCGCGAGCGTGAGCGAGCGGTCT
>CAZEVY010000029.1:15125-49752 GCA_964515555.1 uncultured Solibacteraceae bacterium
GCGGTCTTGTTACCGAGCCGCGAGCGTAGGCGAGCGGTCTGGCGTTCGAGCGGCCGCCTAGCGCGCGCCCTTCACCAACTCCTGCGCCAGGACATCGGCGCGAGTGGCGAGACTGTGCGCCGTCACCAGGTCGCGCGCGCGCGCTTCGTCGGCCTGCGCCAGGAAGACCCGTATGCGCTCGGCGATCCGTTGCTGGTCGGCGGTCAGCTTCCGCCGCATCGCCGCGTCCAGATTCCGTCGCGCGCGGCGCAGGCTCTCGTTGACACGGGCGCTGTAGAAGCGCTGTTCGGCGGGCGTCAGAATCTGCATGAGCTGCGGCGGCGCCGTGTGCGGCTCCGCCGGAGGCAGCTCCACGGTCGAGGGCGGATGCGGCCGCGCCGCCGGCTTTGAGGCCGCGGTCTTCTTCTCCTGCACCGGCGGCTTGCCGGGCGGCGGCGTGGGAGTAATCACCGTCGACGCAGGCGGCGTGCCCGCGGTGCTCTGCTCGACCGGCGGCGGGACGGGCAACTGCGGCGGCTCGGGCGCCGGCTTGGCGGCCACCGGCGGCGCCGGCGCTGGAGGCGCGGGTGTCTTCGCCTTTCGACGGAACCAGGAGCACGACGGGGCGGCCAGCAGGATCGCCAGGAGCAGCGCCGGGGCGCGCGCCGTGCTCATACGCGCTCCTCGACCGCTTCATGGGAGGGCTCCGGCTGCCGCGGCGGTTCGTCGCCCACTGCCGGGAAGCGCATCGTGAAGGTCGTGCCGCGCCCGGTCTCGCTGTGGAAGTCGATGGTCGCGTTGTGAAGCTGCACGACCCGGAACGTCATCGCCAGCCCGATTCCGGTGCCTTTTTCCTTGGTGCTGAAGTAGAGGTTGAATACCTTGTTGCGGAGTTGCGCTGGAATTCCCAGGCCTTCGTCGGAAATCAGCACCACGGCCTCCGGACCCTCACGCTCGACTCGCATCCGCAGGCGCCCACCCTTGGGCATGGCCTCGATGCCGTTGACGACCACGTTGAGGATGGCCTGCTTCAGCAGATCGCGGTCGCCGCGCACCACCGCGCGGTCGACCTCCACCTTCCAGTCGACCAGTACGTTGTTGCGCCGTGCGTCCGGAGCGACCAGCGTCGAGATCTCGGCTCCGAGATCCAATAAGTCGACTTCGCCCATTGCCAGCTCCACGGGCCGCGTGAAATCGAGGAACGTCTTGACCACGCGGTCGAGCCTCGCGATCTCGCGTCCGATGACGTCGAGCTCGCCCTCCACCCCCGACGTTTCCGGGAGCTTGGACCGCAGGATCTCCAGGTGCAACGCCATGGCATTGAGCGGGTTCTTGATCTCGTGCGCCACTCCGCCGGTCAGGCGGCTGATGGCCGCCAGGCGCGTCGAGACGTCGAGCTGGGAGCTGAGCTGGCTGCGCGTTTCGGCGTCCTGCATGGTCACCAGCGTGCCGATGCTCTCGCCGGGCACCGTCGTCAGCAGCTCGACGTTGAGCAGCAGGCGCCAGTGCACGCCGTCGTCGCGCTCGAGAAGCGTGGGCCAGTTGCGCAGCGGCTGTCCGCGCCGCAGCGTCTCGTCGACCGCCGCTCCCACCGAGGTCGTCGCCGGCAGCAGCTCGTCGAGCGTGTGACCGGCCATGCCTGCCAGCGTCCGCCCCAGGAGCCGCTCGGCCGGGCGGCTGGCGAGCACCAGGCGGCGCTCGGGATCGAACAGCAGCACGGCCTGCTCCAGCCGGTCGAGCATCTGCTCGATGTTGCCCCGTAGTTGCGACACGTCCTCGCGCGCACCGCGGAACTGCTGGCTGAGGACGTCGAGTTTGGACTGCACGACGGCGAACTCTCTGGCCTCGCGCGACATGGCGGCGGCGTCGGTGAACTTGCCGGTGCTGATCAGATCGATTCGATGGCCGATGCGGTCGATGGCGCGCAGCACGACGTTGGAGAACATCACCGCCAGCACCATCGCACCGGCCATCGACAGCACAGACAGCAGCCCGAGGCTCCGGACCAGCCCCAGAATCTCGTTGCGCAGCAGTACCGAGTCCAGAATCACCCGTATGGTGAACAGCGGCCGGGGCGCGCCTTCCACGCCCAGCGGCACCACGGTCACGTACTCCTTGGGACGGAAGAGCACCTCGAACATCCGGTCCCACAGATTGCGCAGGTTCCAATCCGCGAAATCCGGCAGCGACTTGTAGGTGGTGCGCGACTGCCGGTCCTGGGACGCGGTGAGGATCACGCCGTTCTCGTCGCAGATGAGAATCTCGACCAACGGGAGCCAGTTGGCTCCGCTGGTGGTGAGCAGTCCCGGAAGCGCGGGGTCCTCGCGCAGGATCTTCTCCCACAGCGCCTTGCTCTCCTCCAGGTTCGAGGGCATCGGATAGGCGTTCGCGGTCTGCTCGTTGACCCTCTGGAGCACGATGATGCGGACCTGGTTGGCGATGGAGACGGCCCGCTTGAGCGCGTCGCGGAAACTGGCTTCGGCGGTGATGTTGAGGCTGACGACGCACTGCGCGAATACCATGAGCGTCACCAGAGTGACGATCGATATCCGCAGCCGGTTCTTCAGTGACATTCCGCGCTCTGCTCCGCCGCGCCGTACTCCTTGAGTTTGTTGAACAGCGTCTTGAGGCTGATGCCCAGAATCTCCGCGGCGCGCGTCTTGTTGTTCTTGGTCTGCGCCAGCGTCATCAGGATGAGCGCCTTCTCCGCCTCGTCGACGGTGGCGCCGAACTTGACCTGGACCTGCGGAAGATCGCCGGCATGATTGGCGGCCGCCGCCGGCGCGCCCCCGAAGCCGGGCGGCAGGTGCATGGGAGCGACGTCGCCCTCGCCCGCCATGATGACCGCGCGTTCCAGCACGTTGCGTAGCTCGCGCACATTGCCCGGCCATCCGTGGCGGTGAAAGCGGTCCAGCACCTCCGCTTGCAGGCCGCTGACGCGGCAGCCGTGCTTCTCGTTGAGGTCGGAGATGAGCGCATCGGCGAGCAGCGGCAGGTCGTCGAGCCGGTCGCGCAGCGGCGGCAGCGCGATCTGGAAGACGTTCAGCCGATAGTACAGGTCCTCGCGAAGCTGGCCGCGCTGGATGGCCTCCTCCAGCGGACGGTTGGTGGAGGCGATGACACGCACGTCCACCTGGATCTCGCTTTTGCCTCCCAGGCGCCGCACGCGGGAGTCCTCGAGCACTCGCAGAAGCTTGGCCTGCGTGGCGATGGGCATTTCGGCGAGTTCGTCGAGAAGCAGCGATCCGCTCTGGGCCAGCTCAAAGCAGCCGGCGCGGCGTTCCACGGCGCCCGTGAAGGCGCCCTTCTCGTGCCCGAACAACTCGCTCTCCATCAGCGCCTCGGGAAGCGCCGCGCAATTGACGGCGAAAAAGGGCCCCGAGCTGCGTGGACTCAACTGGTGAATCGCGCGGGCCACGAGCTCTTTTCCCGTGCCGCTCTCGCCGGTGATCATCACGACGGCGCGGCTCGGCGCCACCTGGCGTATCAGCGAGAAAACCTGGCGCATGCTGGCCGCTCCGCCGACCAGCTCGCCGGTGAGTCCCTGGTAGCTCAACTGGCGCTGGAGCCGCTCTTTGTCTTCGGCCAGCCGGCTCTGCACGGCGGCGCGATCGAGCAGCACGCGCAGCGCGCGCGGCTGAATGGGCTTTTCGAGGAACCAGAAGGCGCCGAGGTCGTGCACGGTCGCCACGGCCGTTTCGATGTTGCCGAAGGCGGTGATGACGATCACCGGGACGCGGCGCTCCTGCGCGGCCAGCCGGCGAAGGAGCTCGTTGCCGTCCATGCGCGGCATCATCAGGTCGGTGAGGATCACGTGCGCCGGATAGTCGTTGAGCTTGTCGAGCGCCTCCTGTCCGTCGGCAGCGGTGGCGGTGGAGAAACCCCAGCCGCCGACCATGTTTGCCAGGCCCTGGCGCTGGTGCTCCTCGTCGTCGACAATCAACACACGGGTCTTATCCACGGCGGGCGGCGCGCTCATCGTAAGTCCAGTGTAACCGAGGCGCGCGCGCGGAGCGATTCCCGGTCGCGGTACTCCGCGAAATTGGCGCTCTACCCGGACGGTAGTGCGCCAAAAGGAAATCAGCGCGCTACCACCCGGGCGCCTGGCGCCGCGGCGCGCGCTATAATTCCAATAATGAAGGGCGACAAGAAAGTCATCGAGTTCCTCAACGAAGTGCTGAAGGCGGAGCTTACCGCGATCAACCAGTATTTCCTGCACGCCGAGATGATGAATAACTGGGGATACCAGCGCCTCTACAAGTACACCCGCAAGGAGTCCATCGAGGAGATGAGGCACGCCGAAGCGGTCATGGAGCGCATCCTGTTCCTGGACGCCACTCCCAATATGTCCGAACTGTTCCCGCTGCGAATCGGTCAGAGCGTCAAGGCGCAGATCGAGAACGACCTGGCGCTCGAGCTGGAGGCGCTGCCACGGCTCAACAAAGCCATCGCGCACTGCGTCTCGGTGGCCGACAACGCCTCGCGCGAGCTGTTCGAGAAGATTCTGATCGACGAAGAGGAGCACGTCGATTTCCTGGAAGCGCAGTTGTTCATGATCAAGGAAGTCGGGATCGAGAACTACCTGGCGACGCAGATTCACGAAGAGTAGGCGCTCCGTCTCCACACGAATCTCCGGCATGCCGTGGACGAGAGAGTCAGGCGGCGCTGGAACGGCTGCGTTCCCGCCGCGAATCGGGAGCCGTGCGGCAAACTCCCACGCGGCAAACTCCCTTGACCGCGCGCGATGGCTGCGTTAGGATGGTTTCGCGGGGTGGAGCAGTCTGGTAGCTCGTTGGGCTCATAACCCAAAGGTCGTAGGTTCAAATCCTACCCCCGCAACCACCCCATTTATAATCCCCTCCGGAAGACGGTAGCCGACAACGACCTCCAGGTCCTCAGGCTAAGGGTTACTTTTACACCTTTAACGTCGTAGCAATCCCAACGTTGCGCCGTTGCGCGCCTTGTACTGGGAGTCAGTGCAGGGAATGTTTCGTGAGCCGGACCCTCGCGCACGAACTAAGGACACCCTGGCGGAGGAATACCCAAAGCGCCGATCCGCCGCCCCAGTGATACTCTTGTATGCGCGGGAGGTGAGTCGAATCGCCCTGCTGCTGGAGTTAATCGTCGGGGTGGCCGCCGCGGCATCCATCGACTGGCCCGCGGTCGAGCGGTTGAGCGCCTCCGGCGCCAACGAACGCGCGCTCGAGCTGGTCCGCGCCGCCGATCCGAAGAGACTCTCCCCGTCCGACGCCCTGCGGGCCGTCGCGACCGAGCAACGCCTGCTGCACACGCTGACCCGCTACGCCGATGCACAGGACGCCGCCCGGCGCTGGATCGAACTGGCCACGGCCTCGGGCGACCGGCGCCGGATGGCGGAAGCCGAGCATGGCGCCGGGCTCTCCTATGTCGCGCAGCACAAGCACGAACCGGCCGCGGGTCATTTTCAGCGGGCGCTGGCGCACCTGGAGGCCCTGAAGGACGAAGGTCTGCGCCTTCGCGTCCTGCTCAGCGCGGCGCAGTCACAAGTCTCCCTCGCCCGTTACGTCGAGGCCGCGGCGCTGCTCGACCGCGCTGAGGGACTGTGGAAGGCGAGCGAGAATGACCCGGCCAACGGCTCCCGCCTGCACCGCCTGCGCGCGTTGCTCGCCATCTATCGCGGCGACGCCGCCGAGGCCATGCCGCTCATCGAAGAGGCCGTCGCGCTGGCACGGAAATCCGGCGATGCCGGGCTGGTCCGCGGCAGCCTGGTCCTGCTCGGCCAGACACACGTGAGCCTCCACCAGTATTCCGAAGCGCTCGTTTGGTTCCGCCTCGTGCTTCAGCAGAAGCCCGATCCGCAGGAGCGCGCCAATACGCTGGCCTCCATCGGCATCTCCGAGTTCGAGCTGAACCGGATGGAAGAGGCTCGCAAGACGTTCGAGGAAGCGCGCCGGGCGGCCGTGGAACTGGGGAGCGCCCGCATCGAAGCCTGGGCGATCGGTGAGCTGGGGCTCGTCGCCTGGCGTCACGATAAGGACGCGGCGGGCGCCATCGAGCGCTTCGACGAATCTGTGCGCCGCTTCGACAGATCCAAGGACGCGCGCAACGCCATGATCTTTCTCGAGAATAAGGGGGTCGTTTACCGCGACCAGGGGCGCTTCGAGGACGCCTTGCGGGTGTTTCGCGAGGTGGAGCGGCGTGCGGCCCAGATTCCCGGTCAGCAGCCGACGCCGAATCTCCACAAGAGCATGGGGCAGTCGCTGGCGGGGCTGCGGCGTTTCGACGAAGCCGAGAAGTACCTGAACCTCGCCATCGAGCGGGCGCGGGCGACCGGCGACGGCAAGCGCGTCTGGCAGGGCCATCACGAACTCGCGCGCATGTATCGCGCCCGCAAGCAGAAGGACCGCGCCGGCGAGTCGTATCGCGCCGCGCTCGGCGAAATCGAGTCGATGCGCAGCCGCCTGAGGCTGGACGCCTTCAAGGCGGATTTCTTCGAGGACAAAGTCAAGGTCTACGAGGAGTACATCGCCTTCACCCTGAACGAAACCCCGGACGCGGATCGCGTGGAGCGGGCCTTCGCTATCGCCGAGCGCGCCCGCGCGCGGTCCTTCCTGGATTCGCTGGCCGAGTCGCGCGCCGCGGTGCACGAAACGCTGCCGGCTGGGCTGCTCCGTTCGGAAGGCGCGCTGCTTGCGGAGATTTCCGGTCTCCAGGCGCGAATCCGCCGGGGGGAGAACACGCCGGAGATTCGGGGCGCGCTGGCGGACAGCGAAAAGCGGCTCGAGGCGTGGAATCTGCGAATCCGGAATGAGAATCCGCGCTTTCGCGAGATACGCTATCCGCAACCGGTCGACTATGCTGCACTGCGCAAGGCGCTGCGGCCCGGCGAGCTGACGATCGAGTACTTCCTCGGGGACGAGGGTTCGCACGCCTGGGCGGCGTCGGCGGACCGCTTGCAGCATTTTTCGCTGCCACCACGCGCGGAGCTCGAACGCACTCTCCGGGCCGCCTACGCGCAATTGCTCCGGCCCGGCCCCGCCGTCCCGGCCATGGACGATCTCGCGAGCGTGCTGCTGGGTCCGGCCGCCGGCGGCGGCGCGGTCCGGTCGCTGGTGATCGTCCCCTCGGGCCTGCTCTACTACTTTCCCTTCGAGGCCCTGCCCGGCGTCGTCCAGCGCTTTCGCGTTTCCTACAGCCCCTCCGCGTCGATGCTCGTCGAAGCGAGAAATCGGGCCGGCACGGCCGCGGGCGGCCCCTTGCTGGCGCTCGCCGACCCGAGCCGCGGCGGGCGGCGCGCCGTCGAGCGAAGCGGCGCGCTCATGGAAGCCGGCAACCTGGAATCGCTCCCGAACACGCGGCGCGAAGTGCGCGCGATCTCGTCGCTGTTCGGCCGCCTGAACTCCACCGTGCTCCTCGGGGACGACGCCACCGAGAGCAATTTTAAGCGGCGCGACCTCTCGCGTTACTCGGTGATTCATCTGGCGACGCACGGGATTCTCGACTCCGAGTCGTCGGCGCGGTCGGGCCTCGTCTTCGGAACCGACGGCGCCGCCGAAGACGGCATCCTCCAGGTCCGCGAAGTCTACCGGCTGCCGCTGCGCGCCAGCCTCGTCACGCTCTCGGCGTGCCAGAGTGCGCTCGGTCGGCTGCTCACCGGCGAAGGCATGGTCGGCCTCGCGCGCGCGTTCGCCTACGCCGGGGCGGAGTCGATCGTCGCCAGCCTGTGGAACGTGAACGACGAGGCGTCGGCGGAGTTCATGTCGCGCTTCTATGGGTACCTGAAGGCCGGCGCGAGCAAGGAGGAGGCGCTGCGACAGGCGAAGCTCTCCATGTCCGCGGAGCCGCGATACCGGCATCCTTACTACTGGGCGCCCTACATCCTGATAGGCGACGGCGCGGGCGTGGTCGCGTTCCCGCGCGACTGGACGGTCGCGCTGGCGGTCGCGGGCCTGGTGGCGCTGGCCGCGGCGGCGCTCTTCTACCGCCGCGCACGGAATCACCGGGTCAATTCGAACACCACCCACCCGGATTCGTCCAGAACCTGACTCCGGTCGTCGAGTCCCTGCACCTTCCAGCGATACACCGCGCCCGGCGTGAAGCGACGCGACGTATCCGCGGCCGGCCGTAGCCGTGGCGCGGCCGACGGCGCTTCCCACAGCAGCGTCTCGCCCTGCATCACGACCACGCGGAAACTTGCGTGCGCCGGCGTCGCCTCCCATCGAAACTCCTCGACGCGATCGACTCGCCCGGCGGGCTGCACCGGCCGGATCGCGCTTCCGCGCTCGACCGGCGAGACCTCCCCCGGGGCGCCCGGCGCCGTACGGTCGCGCATCGCAAACCAGATCGCAGGTGCGACGGCGACGACCAGCGCCGCCGCGACCGCCCCCGCGTATCGCCGCCACGCCGTGGGCCGCGAGCGCCAGGGCGCGGCGCGGCGGTCGAGACCCATCTCGGCGCGCCTCCAGGTGAAGTCATCGGATGCGGCGGCGGGACCGACGGCGGACGTGCCGGGCCGGTCCAGCAGGCTCTGACAGACCCCGCAAAGCTCGATGTGCCGGTCGACCTGCTGGAGCTCCTCGCCCGAAAGTTCGCCCGATTCGCACGCCATCAGCCGCTCCATGGGCGGACACTCGCCGCGGCTCGCCGCCAGGCCGCGCAGGGCCTCGTCGACTTCGCGCTCGCCGTTCATTTTTCGCCCGTCCGCTGAAGCCATCGTATCCGGAAATTGCGCTTACCGTTCTGGAGGTGCGACCGGATCTCGCCGGCGTCGTACCCGGTGATCGATTCGATCTGCTCGTGGCTGAGTTCTTCCATGTGACGGAGCAACAGCACCCGCCGTTGTTCGGGACTCAGCGATCGCAGTACGTCGCGCGCCATCTCCACCTCCTCGGCCGCGATGGCGGCGCGCTCGGCGCCGGCTTCCCGCGGAGCGGCGGCCGCCTCGGCCGCCAGGCGCGCGGCGGTCGACTCGGCGCGGAGACGATTCAGGCAGTAGTTGGTCGCGATACGCGACACCCAGGCGGCGAAGTTGTCGCCCTCGAGGCTCCCGAATCGTTCGTACGCTTTCACGAAGGCCTCGTGCGTGGCGTCTTCCGCGCCCGCCGGATTCCGCAGGATTCGCAGGCAGACGCTGAAGATCTGACGGCGCGTCGCCCGGTAGAGGGCTTCGAAATGCCGGTTGTCGCGGGTCGTTCGGAAGGCGTCGACCAGTGCGGCTTCGCCCGGCGGATCGGAAGCCATCTGGACATTGTATTGGATCAGACACTTCAGCCCCCCGCGTTACACACGGAAATCTCTTGTGCGGTTGCGCCGCCCGCCGTGTCTACCCTCCGTCATGAGACGAACCGCCGTTTCCGCCGTCGCCGTGTCGTTCTTCGCCGTGCAGGGGGCCTCGATCCCGCCAGTCTTCGAGCCGGACGCCGGCGGAGTGTTCGTGGCGCGCGGAGCACGCTACCGGTTCGTCGTCGAACGCGGGGCCTTCCAGGCCGATGGCGTGCGCGCAGTGTTCGCCGGCGCGAGAGCGGACGCCCGTGCCGCGGGCCGCGATCCACTCGCCTCGCGAAGCAACTACATCGCCGGATCGGACCGCGCGGCCTGGCGTACGAATGTCCCTCACTATGCGCGTGTCGCGGTGCACGGAGTCTATGAGGGCATCAGCATCGAGTACTACTTCACGGACGAAGGCGTCGAGTTCGACGTGGTGGTCGCCGCCGGCGCCGATCCCTCGCTCGTCCGGCTGCGCTTCGAAGGCGGCACACCCGGGCTGACCGCCGCGGGCGATCTCGATTTCGACGGCCTCCGCATTCGCCGACCGTCGGTCTACCAGCTCGCCGGCGGCAAGCGGCACGCGATCGACTCGCGCTACGTGTTCGAGAACGGCGAGGTCCGATTCGCGGTGGCCGACTACGATCGCGCCGCGACGCTCGTCATCGACCCCGTCATCGAGTGGGCCAGCTTCTTCGGCGGCGCCGCCAACGAACAGGCCGACGCCGTCGCGGTCGACTCGACGCAGAGCGTCATCATCGTGGGCAGCACGCCGTCGACAAACCTGAACACGGCGAATGGACGCCAGCCGCGTCCCGGAGGCGGCGCGACCGACGCCTTCATCGCCAAGTTCGCCCCGGACGGCAAGTCCCTGTTGTGGGCGACCTATCTCGGGGGCGTGGGACGCGAGCAGGCCCGCGGTGTGGCGGTCGACGCCGCGGGCAACATCTACGTCTCCGGCGCGACCGACTCGCCCGAGTTCCCGACAACACCAGGCGTCTTCAAGAGCGATGCTCCGGTCGCCACCCGGCCGCAGATCTTCGTCGTCAAGCTCGACCCGGCGGGCGCGAACCTGCTGTACTCGACCGTCATCGGCGGGCCGGGCGTCGATGAGTCCTACCGCATGGCCGTGGATCGCGAGGGTAACGCGGTCGTCACCGGAACCGCGCAGGCGGGATTCCCGACCACCGCCGGGGCCTACAAGCGGGACTTTGCGGGGAATGTCGACGTGTTCGCGCTCAAGCTGAACCGCTCGGCGGAGCAACTGGTTTTCTCGACCCTGCTCGGCTCCAACGGCAGCATCGTCCCCCACGACATGGAACTCGCCCCAACCGGCGAGACCATAGTCACGGGATTCACCAGCAGCACGCTGGCGACTTTCGTGGGCACCACCGGCGCTTATCAGCCGCAACGCCGCGGCGCGACTGACGGCTTCGTCGCGATGTTCAGCGCCGACGGGTCGGCGCTCCGCTACCTGACTTTCCTCGGCGGCACGGCGACGGAAGTCGCGCGCGGCGTCTCGCTCGACTCCAACGGCAACGTCTGGGTCACCGGCGTGACGCTGTCGCAGGATTTCCCGGTGACGCCGAACGCTCCGACGCGCACAGCGCCGGGCGGGGGCAGCGACGGGTTTCTCGCCCGCCTGCCGCTGCCGCTCCCGCGGGGGAGCGATCCCGCCGATCCGCCCCTGGTCACCTACATTGGCGATGCGCGTCAGAACGCGGGGCTCGACGTGCTGGTGGTCAAGACGCCCAACGGCAGGCCGGCGGCCACGGCCGCGATCAATGCCGCCGCCGAGCCTGGGGAGGCGATTCTCAATTCCGCCCTCGAGTTCGTCCGCTACTCGCTTTCCAATCTCCAGATCAGCTCCTCGCCGACCGGTGGAACCACCGCGACTTCCTCCAACACCATCCACGACATCGACGTCAAGACGGGCCAGTCGATGAGCAACAGGGAGACGACCGGCAGCGAAGTCTACAACCAGGCGCAGGCGCGGCCGGACGGTACGACGGCCGCCGCGGGCTCCGCCACTCCCTCGGTGCCGACGACGCCCGGCGCCGCGCAATCGACGCACGCCGGCGGAACGGGTCCGGATGCGCTCGACGCGCAGCTCGCCCTGATCGCGGTGTTTGGCGGCGCAGAGGCAATGAGGGTCTCCAAGGAGGTGGATCTCGTTCTGACTCGAAGGCGGGCCTTCGGTGCGCAAGCGGAGGGCGACTTCGCGATCGGTGACCTGGTCTACTTCGAGATTCGAGTCGAGAACAACGGACCCGACACACTCAAGAACGTCATCGTGGCCGACATCGGCGAGGGCCTCGACCAGACGCTGGAATTCGACGTCTTCCTGGCGGGACGGCGACCCTGCCGCCCGATCGCCCTGACCCTCGTTTCCGTCTGCCGGCTTGGGGACATCGCGCCAGGGGAGACCGGGATCGCCTTGGCCGTGGCGCGCGTGCGCGATGTCAGGCAGGTGCGCAATATCGCGATCGCGGTCGCCGACAATCATCCGCCGGTGCGCTCAGAGTTTACCCGCGACGTCGTTCGAGACACATCCCTCCGGGTGGTCAAGGAGCGCATCGTACCTCCGGCGAGCCAGGCGCTCGGCGTCTCGGGCTCTGTCGAGTATCGGATCACGGTAACTAACGTCGGCCGCGAGACCGCCGTCGAAGTCCTCTTGTCAGACGAGTTGGGAATTGGCATGCAGGCGACGAGCATGACCTCGCCCGACCCCACCGTGAATTGCCTTAGACGGTCGCCCGACCCTCAAAGTCTGGCGCCTACGGAAGATTACCTTTGCCGGAAAGCCGAGCTTGGAGTCGGCCAATCGTTCATCGTCATCGCGAAGGTGGACTTCTCCGGAAGCCCCGGGCTGTTCATCACCAACGCCGCGGAAGCATTCGCCCGAAACTCCGACCGGACACCACTGTCCCGGGTAACCGACATGACCGGCCGCCCGCCGACCCCGGAGGAAGTGGGATGCAAGGTGTTTTCAACTATCACCTTCGACGAAGTCATCCTCGGCGCCCCGCCCTCGAAAGCCAGGATGGCCTCGCGACAGGCCGAGGCATCCCGCTCCGCCGTCGACGCCGGTCTTGACGATCAGAAGGCGGGAATCGGGCCTTTCGATTTCTACTGCGTCGTCCTCAAACCGGGAGTATCGCCGTCGACCGTGATTCCGGACGCTTCGTTCACCTTCAACACGCCGCTGACGAACCAGTTCGTGGACGCGAGCCGGCGCACGCTGGGGGAGGTGAAGCTGGTGGTCGACCGCGGCGCCGGCCAGGACACGTTCCAGACTCCCGTGCTCTCCGCGGACAATAAGACTATCCGCTTCCCCGGCGTGCGGTTTCCGCTGGGTCAGCGGGGCGACTTCAGCTTGCGGCTGGAAGGCACGCGGTTCGGCACGGACACCATCCCGAACTGCCTGACGGACGATCCGAATTGTCCCACAGGGTCCGGGTTCCTCGATATCGGCGCCGATTTCAGCGGCGACATTCTCCTCGGCGGCAACACCGACGCCCAGGATCGCGTCCTGGTCAACAAGCTTCAGGACATCCTCACCGCATTCAACGCCGAGCGGAACTCCGCCGGCGGCGTCGACCTGACCGCGTCGGTGCTTGAAGGCAAGGTCGGCGGCATCGTCAACGCCGCGACCTTCATGGTCCGCGTTGAAGGCCTCGTCCAGGGCGCATTTGTCGATCCGTCGCCCGCGTGCGTGCCCTCGCTCACCGATCCCCTTGTCCACGCCTGCAAGATCGATGGAGCCGACTCGCAGGGCAGGGGCGGAACGGTCCGCCCGATCGGGTCGCTGTTCACGCCACAGCCCATCGGCGGGGTCCTGGAGCTGGTCTACCGCGTCGTCGGCACGGTGCGATCATCGGGAATCGGCGGCTTCCGATTCCCGTTCCGCGTGCGCGCCGGTACGACCTTCTCGGCGCCGCTGAGGCTGGGGGTGCGACTGCTGCGGACGCTGCTCTCGGGCGAGGACCCGCGCACCCTGGCCGCTCCGCTCTTCCGTGCTCCGGCGACACAGAGCTTCGACATCAACGCCCTGCTCCGCGGCGTGCTGACGATCGGCCCCAACGGCCTGCTCAGCGCGGCTTCCGGCGGCGCCGCCGGCCTCGGTAGTGTAGCGGCGCTCTACGGCGCCTTCACCGGAGTACCGCTGACGCTCGCCCCCGCCGGTCCGCTGACGAAGGCGTTAGCGGGCGTCGAAGTCATCATCAATGGGACGATCGCCTTCACAGGCCTGGAGTCCACGGGCTCGCCACCGAACCCGGCCCCGACGGCCGCGGCGCCACTCTACTTCGTCTCCGACCGGCAGATCAATTTCCAGATTCCCTGGGAGGTCGATGTCTCCTCCGGCTTCGTCGACGTGACGGTGACGCGTGACGGCGTGGCCGGCGCCACCGCGAGACTCCCGGTGGCGCGCTTCGCTCCGGGAATCTTCTCCTTCGACTTCGGACCCGGCCGCGCCGTGGCCATCAACGCCGACGGCTCGGTCGCGCATCCGGCGGATTCGTTCGCCGGCGCCATCGCCAGCCGTCCGGTGAGAATCGGCGAGGGGCTGGTGATCCTCGCCACCGGTCTCGGGCCGACGAATCCCCCGGCCGTCACCGGCGCCAACTCCTTCGACGCGAGCGGCCGGTTCGTGCGGCGCGACACCATCGAGAAGCCCAAGGTGACGCTCGGCGGCGTCGAGCAGCGGGTGTTGTTTTCAGGCATGTCGCCCGAGTTCCCCGGCGTGCATCAGCTTAACATCGAGGTGGTGACCAGGACGCCGGCGGGGAACGCGGTCTCTCTGATTGTGGAGATCGGTGGGGCCAGGAGCCGCGCCGACGTGACGGTCGCCGTGGCAGCGCCCTGAAAGGGCTGGATCCATTAAGTTGCCGCCACCTCACCCGAGAGGGGGGCAGCCGGGACGATTCCTACCGGGGATGCTCCACAAGAACCATGTCGGGTTCTGCGGGGCGTGACCGTTCCGAGGCACCGGAACGTCGTTGAAAGTCAGAGACCCTCGGAAACCGTCAGGGCTGTAGCACTTGTAGGTCTGCTCGGCGCCTACGGCTGCCGGACTCAGTCGTGTTCGCCGCTTCGTTCCTCGGAAGCGAGCACCGCCGCACACAATGCTCCCCGACCATCTTCTGCAGCAGGCCCCCGCAGCCAATTCCCGCTGTTCCCACTCAAACCCACACAACACAATATCCGGTAGATCCGGCGTGCCCGGACGGCTGCGGAGCACCATCCGCCCGACTCATGCGGACCGTCTGCCGGCGCAGCCACGCCGTTACAAACATGCCGTGACCGTGAAGAGTATCACGCGCCCGGCTGGGCGCCAGCGGTGACGACATCCAAGCTCTCCGATTGACACGTAATACCAGGAGTGTTAGCTTGAAGCTCAAGAGACGTAGGAGAGGTGGCTGGATGCTCGCCAAGTCTTTGGGGGTGCTAGTAGTTATACTGCACACGGCGCTCGCCGCCGACCCCTGGTGCGCGGCCTATCCTCAATCGAAGCGGCAACTCGACCTCTCGCGAATCGAACTCCAGCGCGCCGCCCAGGCCTACGCCAACCGTCCCGGTAGGAAACCCGCGCGAAACTCCGCGGTCGTCCGGCGGGGCTTCATCGACAATATCATCTTCGACAAGATGAGCGCCGCCGGCGTCCAGCCCGCGCCGGAATCGACCGACGCCGAGTTTTTCCGCCGCGTCTCGCTCGACCTCACCGGCCGCATCCCGTCGCCCGAGCAGATCGAGGAGTTCGTCGGCAGCCCGGATCCGAATAAGCGCGACAACGCGATCAATCAGCTGACCGAATCCGAAGCTTTCGTCGACTACTGGACCTTCTACTTCTCGAACATGTTCGAGGTCACGGCACGCTATTACAACCTGATCGGCGTGCCCGGGCGCAACCTGTTCTATTCGTACCTGCGCGATTTCGTGGCCCGCGACCGCTCCTATCGCGATCTCGCCACCGAGCTCATTTCCGCCAGCGGCGACTCGTTTCAGGCCGCTCCCGTCAATTTTCTGGTGCGCGCCAGCCAGCAGGGCGATCCGATCCAGGACACATGGGACACGCTCACCGATCGTGTGACCGTGCGGTTCCTCGGCGTGAAGACCGAGTGCATCAGTTGCCATGACGGGCGGCGCCATCTCGAGCAGATCAATCTCTATCTCACCGAGCGCAGGCGCGAGGAGTTCATGCGCCTCTCGGCGTTCTTCTCGCGGATGACCATGACGACCATCCCGGTGGATGCCAACAACAACACCAACCGGACCATCGTCAACGACCGCCCGGCCGGCGCCTACCACGGCATCGTCAACCAGAACAATCCCGGCCCGCGGCCGCCGCGACTCGGCGGACCCTTCGAGGCGCGCTATTTCTTCACCGGCGAAGAACCGCAAAGCGACGAGTGGCGCCTGGAGCTGGCGCGGATTCTCACCGCCGACCGCCAGTTCGCGCGGGTCGCCGTGAATTATCTGTGGGCGCACATGTTCACCGAGGGCATCGTCGATCCGCCCGACGCCTGGGATCTGCGGCGCATCGATCCGGCCAATCCGCCGCCGGCGCCCTGGCCGTTGCAGCCCTCGCATCCGGAGCTGCTCGAGCAACTGGCCGACGAGTTCATCAACAACGGCTATCGCATCCGCCCGATTCTGCGAATGATGGCGCAATCGGCCGCCTATCAGCTTTCGGGAAACTACGAGGGCGAGTGGCGGCCTGAGTACTCGCGCTTCTTCGCGCGCCACATTCCGCGCCGCCTGCTCGCCGAGGAGATCTACGACGCCGTAATTCTGGCCACCGGCGCGCCCACGCCCATGCTCGTCAGCGAATGGGAGCAGCCGGTGCTGTTCGCCACCCAACTGCCCGATGTCATGGAGCCGTTCAACGACAACCAGGGCATCCGGGCGTTTCTCTCTAACTTCGGGCGGGGCGACTGGTGGCGCACGCCGCGGCGGAACACTTCCACGGTCCTCCAGGTGCTGTACCTGATGAACGATTCCGGCGTCAACAACCGCATCTTCGGCACGCGTGGAGGCAACATCCAGCCCAACCGCGTCGGACAACTGATGCGATCGACGGCGAACGACGAGGAAGCCGTGAAGCACCTGTATCTGGCGGCGCTCGGACGCTACCCGGCGGCCGCGGAGCTGTCGGCCGCCCTGAGCCGGCGCGGGGCCGGGGGGAACCGCGAGCAGTGGCTCACCGATGTGCTGTGGGCGCTGGTGAATTCGGTGGGATTCCTGTTCAACCGCTGAGGCGGAGGAAGTCATGAAGCACTGTCCCAGTTGCGCGCGAACGTCGAGGCGGGAGTGGCTCAGCACGGCCGCCGGCTGGGCCGCGCTGAATTCGATCGTGCGGAGCGGAAACGCCCAGGTGTCGAGCGGCGGCGCGAGGGCGCGCAACACCGCGCGCGCCTGCCTGTTCATCAACCTCAACGGCGCGCCCAGCCAGCTCGACACTTTCGACCCCAAGGACAATTCCTGGAATCCCACCGACATCGACATACAGGACTATGCCGGCGGCATTCGACTTTCGCGGCGCCTGTTCCCGAATCTCTCGCGTTTCACCTCCGACCTGCTGGTGATGCGCTCGGTGTCGAGCTGGGAAGCCGAACACGGGCGCGGCCAGTTCTACATGCAGACAGCGCATCCGTCCAATCCCGCCTTCATTCAGGAGACGCCGCATATCGGCGCGGTGGTGGCCACCGAGAAGGGCGGCGACGGCAAACTCCCGCCGTTCCTTTCCCTGAACGGAGGGGCCAGCCAGGGCGCGACGTTTCTCGGCGGACGCATGGAGCCGCTGGCGGCGCCTTCGGCGAGCGCCGGAGGGTTGAGCACCATCGAGCACAACTTCTTCGGCGCGCAAAGCCAGGCCCGATTCGAGGAGCGCTACCGGCTGCTCGACGACCTGGACGCCGCGACCCGCGCCGTCGCCATCGACAAGGCCGTGACCGACCACGCCTCGTTCTACTCGGCCGCCAAGGCCATGATGTACGATCCGGCGATCGCCAGCGTCTTCCGGTCGGCCGGCGATGACGGCCCGCGCTACGGCACCAACAGCTTCGGCCAGTCGATGGTGGTGGCGCGCAACGCCATCCGCGCGCGCAACGGGACGGTGTTCGTCACCGTCAACCAGGGCAACTGGGACATGCACCAGAACATGTTCGACCCCAACTACTCGCCGAACATGTACACCACCGCCAACGAGCTCGACCGCGGCCTGGGCGCTCTCATCGAGGATTTGAAATCCAGCGGCGACTTCGACAGCACGCTCATCGTCATCATGGGCGAGTTCGGGCGCACGCCGGGACCGCTCAACGCGCGCGGCGGACGCGACCATCACAAGAGCGCCATGTCGGTGGCGATGCTGGGAGGCGGCGTCCGCGGCGGCCGCGTCATCGGGGCCACCGACGGCAACGGCGACCAGGTGACCGACCCCGGCTGGCGCAAGAATCGCGCGATCTACGTCGAGGATATCATCTCGACCATTTATTCGGCTCTGGGCGTCGACTGGACCAAGAGCATCACCGACACCCCGTCGGGCCGGCGGTTCGAGTACGTGCCGTACGCCGGCGAGGGCCGGTTCACTTCGGTCGACGAGGTGTTCGGCTAAGGCACAACGAGAAGAGTGATTTAGCCGCAGATGAACGCAGATAAACGCAGATGGGGCATGGTCTGGCGATCTTATCTGCGTTCATCCGCGTGTTCATCCGCTTTCTTCGGCGGCCTCTTGCTGGCGCCCGCCGCCGCGCAGACCCCGGGTCCGGCCCGGACCATCCACATCGGCGTGCCGCGATCCTACCTGGTCGCGGGAACGCAGATGCAGCTCACCGCCGTGGCCCGCGACCAGAACGGCGTGGCGCGCACCGGCGACACATTCTCGTGGTCGGTGGGAACTCCCAGCGCCCCGGCCGTGGAGGTGGACGCCAACGGGATGGTCACCGGGACGGGAATCGGCACTCCGGTGATTTCGGCGACGCTCGGCGCCCTGCGCGCGCAGGTGCAGATTCAGGTGCTCCCCGCCCGAATTGAAGTCACCCCCCGAAAAACACGCGTAGCGGTCGGCGGCCGCCAGGAGTTCTCCGCCGCTGTCTTCGACTCGCGGGGCGCACCCATCCAGTTCAATCCATTCGGCCTTTCCTGGAACGTGACTTCGGCCAACGGCGGCGGCACGCAGATGGCGCGCATCGACGGCAGCGGCGCTCTCACGGCGGTGTCGACCGGCCGTGTCACGGTACGGGCGCAGATCAATTACGGCTTCCCGCCGATTCAACTGGTGCCCAACGTGATCGGGGCCGCGGTGATCGATATCGTCAGCCCTTCGGCGTTCCGCATGCGCCGGCTGCTGAGCTCCGCCGACACGCTGCCCGGCTTCACGATTCGTCCCATGTCGAGCAACACCCCGATCTCGGTGAACGACAGCGGCCAGGTGGTGGCGCAAGTATCGCTCGACGGCCTGAGCAACGGCGTCGCGCTCTACGGCAACGGGCGGCTCGACCTGATCGCGCGCGCCGGAGTTCCCGGCTTCCTCCCCGGAACGGTGTACGGCGGCTTCGGCACGCCCATCCTAAACAATCGCGGGCGCGCCGTGTTCAACTTCGGATTGAACTTCGGACCCGGCGGCATCGCCACCGGCGCGCGCGGCGAGGATCCCGAAGTGATCGCCTACGACGGCCTCTACGTCGGCGGCAGCGTGCGGCTGCGCGACCGCTTCAATCCATACGCCATCAACGATGAGGGCGACGTGGCCTTCATCGCCGGCTACAACACGGAGGACAACCGGAGATACGAGGGCATCTTCAAGTACTCGCGGGGTCTGATCGAGCTGGTGTGGTCGAGCGAGCTCGCGCTGCCCGGCCTCTCGCTCGGCGCCAACGTTAACTTCGGCGG
Source organism: uncultured Solibacteraceae bacterium (assembly GCA_964515555.1). Taxonomy (GTDB): domain Bacteria; phylum Acidobacteriota; class Terriglobia; order Bryobacterales; family Bryobacteraceae; genus CAZEVY01. Next base: position 34,239 of record CAZEVY010000029.1, read on the forward strand.
GGTGGTAATCGACCCCGCAGGCAACGTCTACTTTTCGGCGAACGGCCAGACGGGCTCGGCGGTATACTCCCGCATCGGATTCGGCCGCGTGACGCGCGTGATCGGCACGGGCGACGCCTTGAACGGCATCGCAGTCGGTGGCGTCGGCCCGCTGTCGGCCTCTCCCGACGGCTCCCTCGCTTTCTTCGTCGACGGCAATGCGGTGCGCCTGGCGAACGGCCGGATCACGACCGGTCCAGCCGCGGGCTGTTGCGGCGCGAGCCTGGTGAACACGCGCGCCGGAGTGCTGCTGCTCGGCAACTTCGGACGCGGACAAGGCGCTTACCTGTGGCAGGGCGACACCACCACGCCGCTCTACCTCACCGGACGCCTGGCGCCCAACGGCGAGCCGGTCCTCAATCTCTCGTCGGCGGGCCTGACGTCGACCGGGCAGCTTATCGCCGCCGCGCGAACCCCCAACAACCCGATGCTGGTCTTCGCACCCGGCCTCGCCAATCCCGTCCTGTTCCAGACGGGCGACCGCGTCGACGTGGCCGGCGGCGTCTTCGTGCGTTCTCTCATCCGCGGCGCGCGAACCGGTCCGCTGCGCCTGTACACGGGCGGTTTCGGAGGCGGCAGCATCTTCGAGGTGGGCGACCTCGGACTCACCGGCGTGGTCGTCACCGGCGACCGGCTGCCGAGCCGCGAGTTCTTCATCGGATCGTCGGACCCGGTCGAAACGCCCGGCGGCGATCTGTATTTCAGCTCGCTAAGCGATGGCACGGCGGTGCGCTTGCGCGGCGGGCGCCTGGAGGCCCTTCCCAGGGATGTGGGGGACGGGCGCGGCGTCTACGTCAACTACGCCGCCTCCGCCAACGACCGCGGCCAGGGGCTCTACACGGCCGGAACCTGCTGTCCCGGCGGCGGCCAGCGCCTGTTCCTGACCGACGGCAATCGCGTGACGCTGGTCTTCGACCCGTCATCCCCGCCGCGGACGCCCGAGGGGACGGTTTCGTTTTTCGCCAACGCCGCTCTCGACGAAGACGGCCGCATCATGCTGGATGTCAACCTGCAAGGCGAAGGGCCTGTGAATCGGCTCTACCTGTGGGAAGCCGGACAGTGGCGGGTGACGGCGACGCGCGACGTCACCGAGGTCGGCGGAGCGACGATCGTCAACATCGGTCCCGCGGTGTCGGCCGGCAGGCGCTTCTATACTACGTTCGGCCTGCGCGGCGGGGGCAACGTGCTCGCCGAGTTCAACGGCGATTCCTGGACGCCGCTGACGGCGCGCGAGCAGATGACCCCGATGGGTCTCCTGATGAACGGCGTCGGACCCTTCGACGTCAACCGCAACGGCGAGGTGGCCTTTCAGGCGACTTTCAACGGCGGCGGCGGCGCAGTTCTCTTCCGCGACGCCCAGGGCGAGCTTCGCAACGTGCACTTCGGCTTCGAGCCGACCGAGCAGGGCGACTATCTGTTGAACATCCAGCGGATTCTGCTGCGCGACGACCGGCGGATCTACATCCTCGCCGCGGATGTCAACGAAAACCTGGTGGTGTATGAAGCGACGCCGCTGTTCTAAATACGGCGTCAGAAGCCCCGCTCCCTTACGGTCGCGGCTCAGTTACGGAGCCGCGCGCGTTAGCAAGCGGTCATCCTTACGGTCGCGGCTCTGTTTCGTTCTCGCGCTGTCGGCCCCCTCGCTGCTCGCACAATCGCCCGCCGACCCTCTCGCCTCGCTCAACCTTCGTGCGTCGCGAAACTACGTGGCCGTGGGAGCGGCGATCACGCTGCGCGCCACCGGCTCCACGGTGCTCGGCGGCGTAGTCTTCAACCCACAGCCCGTCTGGCGATCGCTGGCCCCGTCGATCGCGCACGCCGACGAGAACGGCCGAGTCACGGGCCTCTTCCCCGGCACCGCGCCCATCGAAGCCACCGTCGACGGCGTGGTCACCACGCTCTCGATCCGCGTGTTGCCGGGCCGTATCGAGATGCAACCGCGGCTGCTCGATATCGACAACGGCCAGAGTGGCACGCTCCGCGCCGTCGCCTACGACGTCACCGGGCGGCCGATTCCCGGTGTCCGCTACCGCTGGTCGAGCGCATTTCCTGGCGTGGCGACGGTCGACCATAACGGCCTCGTCACGGCGCGCTCGGAGGGATACACCTCGGTCACGGCGCACATCGACGCCGGACCGGGCTACAACGTCAGCGTGCAGGGGCAGGTCGGCGTGCGGCTGCGTCCCTCCTGGCGGATCGCGCAACTGGTGTCGAACGAGACCATCACGCGCCCGGTGACGCTTCGGAACATTACGCTGGCCGCCTATGGCGGCGGCGACCGCATGGCCGCCATCGGCGTGCTGTCGAACGGCTCGCAGGCGATTCTCTCGTACGAAAACGGAGTGTGGCGCGTGCTGCTGACGGCCGGGCAGCCGATCGACTCCCCGTCCGGCGCCGTGAACACGATAGAGAATATCGCGGTGAATACCAGAGGTGAGGTGCTCGCTTCCGTCAACCGCTGGACGGACAATCCGGGCGTGCTGCTGCTGTTTCGCGGCGGTGCGATGAGCATCGTGCCGCACGGCTTCTCCAACACCACAACCTGCTGCTACAACAATCTCGATATCCCGTCGCGCAGCTTTCCCGACAACGGCGACGTGCTGTTCACCGCGCAAACCCCGCAGGGAGTACAGATCGTGCTCCGCAAATCGAATGGCACCCGCCAGATCGTCACTTCCGGGAGCGATAACCTTCCTGGCTTCGGACCGTACGACTGGGTCAGCTTCTTGAGCTACTCCGGCGGGCGCCTGTTGTTCTGGGTCAACAAGCCTAACCGTCAGGCGGTTTTCGATTGGGACGGGCAGCGCTTCCGCAAGCTATTCGCGCAAAACGAGCCGCTGCTTGGCAGGAACGTCTGGTATTGGGATGGCCCGGTGATGACTGCCTCGGGCGACGTCTACGCGCGCATCGCCGGCGACAACTTCAACGGAATCTTCCGCCACAGCGCGAACGCCTGGACCACCATAGTCCCCAAGGATCAGCGCGAACCCGACGAGATCAACCCCTGGGGCGTCCACTGGCTCACCGACGCAAGCAACGATGGTCCCATGTGGGTCGGCGATTCCGAGCAGGGCTACGGGCTGTTCCGCATTCGCGGGGGCCGCGTCGAATTCGTCGCGCGCGGCGGGACCAACCCGGGCGACTGGGCCATGTTTCGCCAGGCGTTCCTGCGCACGCAGGGCGACGTCCTGGTACTCGGCTCGCAACAGGGCGCGGCGTCGCGGCTGGCCGTGGTCGGACCGGGGGGCGTGGCCCCGTCGCTCGATTCCGGCCGCGCCTTCGATATCGCGGCTCCGCTGGCGCTCGACTGGCGCAACCTGGGCGGCAACACCATCGCCGGCGCGCCCGTCGTGCGATCGACCGGCGGCCTGATGATGCGCGTCAACAAGGGGTCCGTGCAGCCCGCGATCGCCCCAGGGGACACCGTCGCCGGGAGCCAGTTGACTACGCTCGATTCCGTCGCCGTGAGCTCTAACGGCGACCTGCTGTTCTCGGCGTCGACCACTCAGGGGTACACGCTGTACACACAGCGCGGCGGCCGCGCCTCGCTCCTGTTGCGCGACGGCACACGCGCGCGCCTCACCACCGGCGGCGACCTTCAGCTCAACTGCTGCTTCAACCATCCGATGGCGATGAACAATCGCGGCCAGGCCGTCGTGTCGACCAACTGGTCGAACTCCACCGGCGGCCTGCTGTTCGTCGACGCGATCGGCGCCGTGCGCCCCGTGATCCAGCGCAACCAGGCGCTGCCGGGTGGCGGCGTCTTCAATAATGCGAACCAGGCCGCCATCGACGAAAGCGGGCGCATTCTGTTCTACGCGCAGCTCGCGGACGGACAGGGCCTGTACCTGTGGGATGACGGCCAGCTCCGGCGGATCCTCAAGACCGGCGAACCCACGCCTTTCGGGCGGGTGTTTAACAACCTCGGGCCGCTACTCGCCGCGGGCGACAAGTTTTACGTGCACATCCACCACAACGAAGACCCCAACGTGATCGCCAGCTACGACGGGGCCCGCTGGCAGCGGCTGGCCGCCACCGGCGACCTCATCCTCGGCAGCCGCGTGAACGGATTTCTCTCCAACCGCTTCGCCGTAGCCTCCAACGGCGATATCGCCATCATGCCCTGGCTGCCCGATGTCGCCGTGGTGGTGCGCCGCGCCGACGGGACCTATCGAATCGTCGCCCGCGGCGGCGATCGGACTTCCGAAGGGGATTGGCTCAGCGGCAACTTCTACGATATCGCCCTGACCGATTCCGGCGACGTGTTCTTCACCGCCGATATCGCCGGCGCCTTGCAGCCCCGCATCGCGCTGGTGCAGGCGACGCCGAATTAGACTAGTCCGCTCCCTGCGGTCGCGGCTCGGAAGGCAGTCGCGGTTACGAAGGCGGTCGCGGCTCGGAAGGCGCGCCCAGCATCGCCGCGCACGTGCGGCGGAAGAAGCCATCCGTCATTCCCGCGATGTAGTCGCACACCACGCGATGCGGAGGTTCGCCCGACGCACGCTCCCGGTACGCCTCGGGCAGCCGCGCGAAGTCTTTCATATAGAACTCGAACAGATCCGCGACTAGCGCGACCGACCGCTCGCGCTCGGCCACCAGCGCCGGGGAGCTGTAGAGCCGCGCGTGCAGGAACGCCTTCAGCTGGCGGCAGGCCGCGCCCGCATCCTCGTCGAACCGCGCCAGCCGCGCGGGCGCCCGCCGCACCTCCCCGCTCGATGCGAGACCTTCCGCCGCCGACGCCGTCCCCGACACCAGGCCCGACGTCAGCCGGTCGATCAGCGCCCGCAGCGTTTCGTGGACGCGCACACGCTCCGGCGCGCCGGGAAACTGCATCAGGACCGCCTCGGAGATCGCCGCCACCATCGGCGACGACGACGCGGCGTCCTCCATCGCGAAAAGCCCCGCCGAGATTCCGTCATCGACGTCGGCTGTGTTGTAGGCGATCTCGTCGCACAGGTCGATCAGTTGCGACTCCAGCGGCGGGCGAAGTCCCGGCAGATACTCGTCGAGTCCGTCGCCCGGCGCCACGTCGCGGCTGTGCTTGACGATCCCCTCGCGCACCTCGAACGTCAGGTTCAGCCCGGGGAATCGCGCGTAGCGCTGCTCGAAGCTCTCGACGATTCTCAGGGCGTGCAGGTTGTGGTCGAAGCGGTCGCCGTGGCGGCGCATCTGGCGGTCGAGCTCGGCTTCGCCGGCATGGCCGAAGGGAGGATGACCGGCGTCGTGCACCAGCGCCAGCGCCTCGGCAAGATCTTCATTGAGACCCAGCGCCGACGCCGCCGTGCGCGCGATCTGCGTGACTTCGAGCGTGTGCGTCAGACGAGTCCGGAAGTGATCGGAGAGATCCGGACTGAACACCTGCGTCTTGTCTTCGAGCCGACGGAAGGCCCGCGAGTGGACGATGCGGTCGCGATCGCGCTGGAAGTCGTTGCGATAGGGATGCGCCGGCTCGGGATAACGCCGGCCGCGGCTGGCTTCGAGGGGAAACCGTAGGCGGGCAAGGTCCCCGGTCATTTTCCCGGGCGCGCTATTTCTTCGGCGGAGGACCGGGCGTCAGGGGCGCCTGCGGCGGCGCGGCCTGTCCGAGCTTGGCCAAGTGCGTGATGGCGGTTCGGCTGATCGCCGGGCGGGACGACGTCCGCAGCGGCTCCAGCAGCTTCCGCGCCTCATCCGGCTTGCTCGCGGCGAGCACGTCGGCGAGCGCGATGGTGGCCTGCTCCTTGGAAACCATCGATGTCGGATTATCGACCAGGTATCGCAAGTGCCGCTCGGCCTCGGCCTTCTTGCCGCGAAGATCCTCCAGCTGGGCCAATGAGAAGCGCGCCATGGAGGCGTACGCCTTCGAGCCGTTCTCCACCACGTCGCGGAAGCGGCGCTCGGCCTCCTCGATCTTCCCGTCGTCGTAGGCCAGCGCGCCCAATGTGTACTGCGCGATGTCGGCCTCGTCGCTGCCCGAGTGCTTGGCGACGATCTCGGCCAGCGCCTTGCGCGCGGCCTCGTCTCGCTTCTCGGTGGACTGGAACCACTTCAGGGTGACGTCGGCGCCCTGCGGCTTCTCGCCGATGTAGGCGTCGCGGATACGCATCGCCTCCACCAGTTCCTTCTGCCGCTCGACGTGCTGGCCGCCGCGGTAGAAATAGACTGCCACGCCGATGGCGATGGCCGCCAAGGCGGCGCCGCCGTAGATCAGCATCTGACGCCGGTGCGAGCCCAGGTACTCCGCCGCGTGTCCGACTTCAACGGCGAACTTGTCTGTTTTGAGATCCTTGCGGGTGATTCGGTCCAATCTGGCCTCTCCCGGTTATTCTAACACGCGGTAACAGCCGTGGCAGAGAACCGCTCTCTCACGCTCGCGGCTCCGCAAGGTGCGGCAACGGGCTGTTAACCCTGGACGCGCTTCTCCTTGCCCCCCCAGAACTGCTCTTTCAGCACCAGCTTGCGGATCTTGCCGGTGCCCGTCTTGGGCAGCGCGTCGGTCTGAAACCGGATCACTCGGGGGAGCTTGAACTTTCCCAGCCGCTCGCCGAGGAACGACATCAGCTCCGCCTCGGTCGCCGACGCGCCCGGTTTCAGCACCACGATCGCCGCCGGGACCTCGCCCCATTTCTCGTCGGGCGCCGCCACCACCGCGCATTCGAACACCGCCGGGTGCGCGAAGATCGCCTTTTCCACCTCGATCGACGAGATATTCTCGCCGCCCGAAATGATGATCTCCTTCTTGCGGTCGACGATATGGAGGTAGCCCTCCTCGTCCCACACCGCCATATCGCCGGTATGGAACCAGCCGCCCGACATCACGGCCGCCGTCTGCTCCGGCTCCTTGTAATAGCCCTCCATGATGTGATCCCCGCGCGCCACCACCTCGCCGATCGCCGTCATGTCGCGCGCCACATCCTCGCCGTTCGGATCGACGACGCGCACCTCCACACCCGCCACCGGCCAGCCCGCCATCGAATGCCGCCGGTGACGCTCGGCATCGGAGGAATAGACCACCGTCCCCTTCTGGCGGGCCGTCGTCAGCACCGGCGCAGTCTCGGTGAGGCCGTAGCCCGACACGCAGTCGCACCCGAAGGCCTTCTCCATGCGCGCGATCAGCTCCGGCGACGCCGCCGCGCCGCCCACCATCACCTGGCGCAGGCTCGAGAGATCGTACTGGCCGAGGTCGGGCGCGTTGAGGAGCGCGTTGGCCATGGTGGGCACCAGGCTCATGTGCGTCGCCTTGTGCTCGACGATCAGCTTCATGACCGACGTCGGCTCGAAGCGCCGCACCATCACCTGCCGGACGCCCATCAGCGTCGAGGTCTGCGGGCGGCCCCAGCCGTTGGCGTGAAACAGCGGAATCGTGTGCAGGTCGACCATGGTGTCGACGTCCTTGAACAGTCCGGCGACGTCCAGGCAGTGCAGGTAAAGCGTGCGATGGCTCAGCATCACGCCCTTGGGCGTGCCCGTGCTGCCGCTGGTGTAGAACAGCTCGGCGATGGCGTTCTCGTCGACGGCGGAAATGTCGGCGCGCTCCGGCGTTCCGCTGTCGACGATCTCCTCGTAGGTCAGGTCCGCGACGGAGATCTTGGCGTCCAGCGTGACGAACTTCCCGATCCACGGGCAGGCGTTGCGCAGCTCGGCCACCAGCGGCGCGAAGTCGTTCTCGAACAGCAGGACCTTGGCGCCGGCGTGGTTGAGGATGGCCGTCAGCTCCTGCTGCGAGAGCCGCACGTTGAGCGGCATCACGATGGCTCCCGCCTGGATCACGCCGAAGTAGCCCTCGAGCAACTGGTGGTTGTTGAAGCTGAGATACGCGACCCGGTCGCCCGCCGCGACTCCCAACTTCGTCAGCCCGCCCGCCAGCTTCTGGGCGCGCTCGCCGAATTCGCGATAGGTGAACGAGCGGCTGCCGGAGACGACTCCGGTCTTCGACCCGAACAAGTCCATGGCGCGGTGGAGACACCGCAGCGGAGTCAGGGGAACGAACATGGATGCTATCTTACCCCGGCCCGATTCCAAACAACGCCCGGTGCTCGGCCGGCAGCTTGCGCGGCTTCATATCCGGGCCGAGAAACACGTGCCGCGTCTCGCCGGCCGCCAGTTCGCGACCCGTGGCCGCCTCGCGCATTTCGTACCGGAAGCGCAGCATGCGCGGATTGGCGTCGGCGATCGAGGTGGCAATGACGACTTCGTCGTCGTAGAGCGCCGGCGCCAGGTACCGGCAGCGCGCCTCGACGACTGCGAGTCGCACGCCGGCCGCCTCCAGGTCGCGGTACCGCATGCCTTTCGCGCGGCAATACTCGACGCGGCCGACTTCCATCCAGATGAGGTAGTTGGCGTGGTAGACCACGCCCATCTGGTCGGTCTCGGCATAGCGGACGCGGACGCGCGCTTCGTGGGTTGGCATAGCTACTCATTGTGGCAAGCGGGACGCGGAGGCGGCTTGCGACCCGCCACGCAACCCTCGGCTTCCCGTCCAAAACGTACTGTCGTACAATTGATCTGGTCCTGTCCCCGTGTCGAAGCGGACCCATCTTCAGGAACGCTACGAGCTCCGCGAAGTCCTAGGCCGCGGCGGCATGGGCGTCGTGTATAAAGCCTTCGACACGCTGATGAAGCGCGAGGTCGCGCTCAAGACGCTTCTCGACATCGACAACCCCACCACCCTCGAACTCTTCTACAAGGAGTGGGGCGTGCTGGCGACGATGGTCCACCCCAACGTCATCGGCATCTACGACATCGGGGAGTTCAATCACGAGGGCGTCACCAAGCCGTTCTTCGTGATGCCGCTGCTGCCCGGCGTCACACTGGACAAGCTCATCAAGGACGGCAGCCCTCGCCTCACCGTCGAGCGCATCGTCGAGATCATCGTGCAGTCGGCGCGCGGCCTGCACGCCGTCCATGAAATGGGTCTCGTGCACCGCGACGTCAAGCCCAGCAACATCTTCGTCATGGACGACGACTCGGTGAAGATCATCGACTTCGGCGTCGCTCACCTGGTCGCCACCGGCTCCAAGACCTCGCTCAAGGGGACGCTGTTCTACATGGCCCCCGAGCAGCTTCAGATGCAGCAGCCCTCGCCGCTGTCGGACCAGTTCGCGCTCGGCGTGGTCTGCTACGAGACCCTGACGCGCCGCCGGCCGTTCCAGGGAAACAGCGAACCCGAGATCATCGACGCCATTCTGCGGCACGTTCCGCCGCCGGCCTCCGACCTCAATCCGAACGTCAAGTACGGCATCAGCCAGGTGGTCCACAAGGTCCTGGCCAAGCAGCCCTATCATCGCTTCTTCAACCTGCGCGAGTTCTGCGAGGCCCTGCAAAAGGCGCTGCGCGGAGAGCCGCTCGAATACTTCGACAGCTCCAAGGTCAAGCCTCGGCTGGAGCGCGCCCGCCAGAGTTTCGAGGAAGGCGACTATTCCTTCGCCGCCGAAATCCTCTCCGAGCTCGAAGGCGAGGGTCACCTGGACCAGGAGATCAGCCTCCTCCGCCGCCAGCTCGACCAGGCCGTCCGGCGCGGCGAAATCCAGAAGCTGCTCGAGCGCGCGCGGCGCTTCGTGGAAGCCCAGGAGTATACGCTCGCGCTTCGCAAGATCCAGGAGGCCCTCGAGCGCGACCCGGATGACCCCGACGCACTGGCGCTCAAGTCGCTCGTCGAAAAGCAGCGCCGCGAGCGCAAGATCGACGAGTGGATCCAGCTCGCCCAGCAGCACCTCGACAATCACGCCTTCCGGCAGGCGCGCGAGGCGCTCGACAACGTACTCAAGCTCAAGCCCAACGAGACCGGCGCGCTGCGGCTGCTCGCCGAAGTCAACCGCCGGGAGCAGGAGCTGCAACGCGCCCGCGAGGAGAAGGCCAAGCTCTACCAGGCGGCCTTGAACGCCTGGGAAAAGGGCGAGGTCACCTCGGCGCTCAGCAAGCTCGAATACCTGGTGAAGCTCGATAAGGACATGCCCGAGGCCGACAGCGGCCGCAGCAATTCCTATCAGAACCTGTTCAACCAGGTCCGCTCCGAGCACGACGCCATCGAGAACTCCTACGAGGACGCGCGCCGCCGCCTCAGCGAGGAGAACTTCGACGCGGCCCTCACGCTCTGCAAGAACGTCCTGACGAAGTACCCGAATCACGCGCTGTTCCAGGCGCTCAAGTTCGACGTCGAGGAGCGCCAGCGCCAGAACCTCTCGGCGCTGATCGCCGAGACCGATCGCAAGGTGGAAGAAGAGCCGGACCTCGACCGGCGCGTCGCCATCCTGGAGGCGGTTCTCAAGCGCTTCCCCTCGGAGCCACATTTCGAGCGCGCCATCAAGCTGGTGCGCGACAAGCGCGACCTGGTGGAATCCATCGTCGCCAAGGCGCGCTTCTTCGAGGAACGCAATCAGCTCAACGAAGCCCTCGACCAGTGGCAGATTCTGCGGTCGATTCACGAAAAGTACCCCGGCCTCGGCTTCGAGATCGAGCGCCTGATGAAGCGGCGCGACCAGCACGTGCGCGAGCAGTCCAAGGGGCGCTGGGTCGAGGAGGTCGACCGGCATCTGGAGGCCGGCGACCACGAGCGCGCCGCGCGAACCATCGAGAACGCGCTCGCCGAGTTTTCCGGCGACTCCGAACTGACCGAGCTCGAGAAGGTGGTCCGCCGCAACCAGGAGCGCGCCGCGCAGGCGCAGCAGTTGCTTTCCGAAGCGCGCGACCTGAGCGAAAAAGGCCAGATCGACGAGAGCCTGGTGCCGCTGCGCGAAGCCTACGCACTCGATCCGCGCAACACCGTCATCCGGACCGTCCTGACGAATTCGCTGCTCGACCACGCGCGCAATCTGGTGGAGACGGATCCCCAGGCCGCCGAGAGAATCATTCACGAGCTTCTGGAACTGGAGCCGAATCACTCGGCCGCGCTCGGCCTCTCCAGCCAGATCGGCGACCGCAAGCGCGAGGACTTCCTCTCGCGATGTATCGCCAAGTCGCGCGGTCTTCAGGCGGAGGGCGATTTGCAGGGCGCGCTCGCCGCCGTCGAGCAGGGACTGGCCTCCTATCCGAAGGAAGCGCGCCTCATCCAGTTGCAGACCACGTTGCGCCGCGCGCTGGCCGAGGCGACCAGCGCCTCGCCGCGCGGCCGCGAGTTGCGCGAGCTGCAAAAACTCGAGGGCGACGCGCGCGATCCCGAGCAGCGATCGGCCGTCTTCGACCGCCTGCAAGCGATCCTGAAGAAGTACCCCAACGACGACGAAGTCCAGCAGGCGGGCGCCCAGGTGCTGAGTGCGCTTTCCGGCACTCCCGCTCCCGTGGATTCGCCCGCGACCCCGATGCCGCTGACGCCCGCGCCCGGGGCGCCGACGCCTCCCGCGCCATCCACCAAGGTCGTCACAGAACCCGCTGCGTCCTTCGACAGCGCCGAAACGTCGGCGGTCGTCACGCCGGTGCCGCCGCCGTCGCCGGTGCGCACGCCTATGCCGCCGCCGGAAGTGAAGCCCGCGCCGGCGCCGAAGCCCGCCCCGGCCGCCAAGAAGCCGGAGGCGGCGCCGAAAAAGGCCGACGCGAAGAAGAAAGAAGAGGCATCCACCCGGACCGAGGCGCCCGCGCCGCCCAAGAAGGTCGACAAGTCGCCGAAGTCTCCCTCGAAGCGCCCGGCATGGCTGATCCCCGCCGCCGCCGCGATCCTTCTGGTCGGCGGTCTGGGGGCCTGGCTGGCGTTACGGCAGCGCGCGGCGCCGCCACCGCCGCCGGCCGCGGGGGGACAGCGTGTCGTGGTGCGCGCCTCGCAATCGGGCGCAACCATCACACTGAATCAGCAGTCGTGCGGCACGGGATCCTGCGAGACCGACCTGGCGCCGGGTCATTATAAGGCGGAAGCGAAACTGTTCGGGTACGAGACCGCGGCCGCGGAGTTCGACATCCCCGAAGGCGCCACGGGCGCGCGCGATCCTATCGTCCTGAACCTGACGGCGCTGCCGCCGCTGGTATCGGTGTCCTCGGATCTCCCGGATGCGATCGTCACCTTGAACGGTCAGCGCGCCGGGCAGCTTCAGGGAGGCTCGCTCGATCTGGCGACCATCCCCGCCGGCCAGCACACCATCCAGATCACCGGCGGAATCTCCCGCGCGCAGTTCCAGTTCGAGCTGGCTGAAGGCGCGATTCCGAAGCTTCTCTCGCCGCTCCAGACGCAGGGCCTCAAGGCCGTCGTGATCGTCAGCGTCGGCGCCACGGCCCGCGTTTACGGCAGCGTCCCCGGCGAGCCGGTGTCGCTCGACGGCGCCGCGGTCGGGACCACATCGCCCGAGGGCGTCGCGCTGGCCGGACTGACGCCGGGCACGCACGAGCTCGCACTCGGCGCCGGCCCGCAGCCGCAGCGCATCGTCTTCGACGCCGGCGGCAGCCCCACGCTGCGCGCGTCGCTCTCGAGCAACCAGAATATCGGCAGTCTCCGCCTGGCGATCAACGAGGAGAACGCGGTGGTCTACATCGACGGCGCGCGTCATCCGCGCCCGACGGTGCGCGGCCGTCACATGTCGTTCCTGACGCCGGGCAAACACACCGTCCGCGTCGAAAAGGAAGGCTTCGTCACGCCGCCCGATCAGACCATCGAGATCAAGAAGGGCGAGGAGGCCCGGCTCGACTTCAGCCTGACGATCGCGCCCCAGAAGGCGACCCTCTACGTGCGCAACGCCGTCGCCGGCGCCGAGGTCTTCCTGAACAACAATCGCGTGGGCGTCGTCGGCGCCGACGGAACGTACTCGAATCCCAACGTCGAGCCGGGCCGCTACACGGTCGGGGTGCGGAAGGACCGCTACAAGCCGATCCAGAGCGATCAGCAGTTCGCCCCCGGCAAGATCGTCGAGATCGTCGGCACCACCGAGAGTACGGTCGGCACACTGCGCATCGAGGTCACCCCGCCGGGGGTGAACGTCTCGCTGCGGCTGCGCAAAGACGGCGACCCGGCCGACCGCGCCGTCACCGAGACGACGTTGCAGCTCACCGAGGGATTCTATACGGTCACCGGCTCGGCCCCGGGCTATCAGACTTACGAGGCCGGCGGCGTGCACGTCGTGCCCGGTCGCACGGCCACCGCTACCATCGCCATGCGCCGGCCGGACGCGCCCTTGCGGTCGCCCGCCGAGCGGAAACCGATCTATCAGCTCGCCGACTGGGAAAAGGTGACGGGCTGGACCAAGGAAGGCACGGCGCTGATCAAGCGCGGCGGAGACTTCACGTTGGGGCCGCCCTCACAGGCCGGCGCCTACCAGTTCACCGTGCTGGTGCAGCGCGGGCGGCGGCTGGAGTGGACGGTGGCCTTCCGCGACGACCGCAACCACGTCCTGTTCGAGATCGACAACGACGAGTTCAAGCGCTTCGAGGTGATCAACGGCCGCAAGATCGAGAAGAAGTTCCGCCACGGGATCAACTTCAAGGCGCCCATTTCCGTGTTGATGATCGTGACCGCTAATTCGATTAACACGAGCGTCCAGCGCGGCGGACAGTGGTCTCTGCTCGATACCTGGGAACGCAGCGGTCCGACGCTCGGCGGCGCCAGCTTCACGAACGGCCGGGTGGGATTCTACGTCCCCGGCCGCGACCAGCTTCTCCTCAGCGACTTCAAGTTCACTCCGAACTGAGGCGCCGTCCGATCCCCCGCGCCAGCGCCTGCTCGTACACGAACGCACCCGCCGCCACGTCCTCCACGCCGATTCCGTTGGACTTGAACACCGTCACATCACCCTCGCCGCGCCGCCCGGCGCGCCCCGCCGCCACGTCCGCGATCTCGACGAACTTCGGCGGCCGCCACTCGTCCGGCGGAACCGCCATCAGCAGGTCGCCCGACTCGATCTTCGCCTGCTCGATGGAATCGACGGCCACCAGCGACGCCCGCGCGATCAGCTCGCCCGGCAGCTCCCGCCGCCGCGCCTGGTTCGACCCCATGGCGTTCACGTGCGCCCCGTCGGCGATCCAGGCCGATTCCACCACCGGGTCCTTGGCATTGGTCGCCGTGACCACAATGCCGGCGCCGCGCACCGCGGCCTCGGCGGACTCCGCAGCGACCACGCGCACGCCTCCCGGCGATTCCGCGGCGAAGCGCCGCCGCTTCTCCTCGTCGCGGCTCCATACGCGGGCTTCGGCGATCGGCCGCACGGCGGCGATGGCCTCCAGTTGGCTGCGCGCCTGAAATCCACTGCCGACGATCCCCACCGTGGACGCGTCCCGCCGGGCGAGCAGATCGGTCGCCACGCCGCTGGCGGCGCCGGTCCGGATCTGGCCGAGCCAGTTGGCTTCCATCATCGCCAGCGCGCGGCCGGAAGCGGAGTCGTAGAGCAGGAAGTGGAAATGGAAGCCGTGGCGCGGGTGGGTGGAGTAGATCTTCGTCCCGAAGTATGCGCCCCAGGCGCCGGCCATGGAGTGCAGCGCCGCGCCGGAGGGGAGATGCAAACGCCGCCGCGGCTGGTTCGACGCGCGCCCGGCGGCCAGGTCGGCGAAGACCTCGCGCATGAGCCGGAGCGCCTCGGACATCGGCAGCAGGCCGCGGACCTGGTCTTCGTCGAGGTAGAGCATCCCGTTAACTTTCGCACAACCGGATGCACCGGAATGGCCCCTTCAGCACGTCCAACCGGACATGAGACGACTGATTGTCCCCGCGCTGGCGGTGATGCTTTCCGGCTGCGCGGTAAAGATTGGAAAGATCAACGGCAACCCGGGCTATTATCACAACCGGGAAGTGCGTGTCTCCGGAGTGGTTACCCGATCTGCCAGCGTGCCCGTGGCCGGCTACTATCAGGTCGACGACGGCACGGGTACCATTCACGTGCTGGCGAACGGCCCGGCGCCGCCGCGCGGGACCGACGTGAGGGTGAAGGGAACGGTCACCAGCGGCGTCACCGTGCTGGGGCGCGGCTTCGGCACATCGCTGCGCGAGCGCGAGCGTCGCGTCCGCTGAGCACGCCGGGGCCGCACTCGCGCGCGACGGCGTCCGGGTTCCCGCCGCACCCGCTATAATTGTCCTTTCCCCTCCCCCGGGAACAGGACCCCTGCCTCCATGGACGAAAAAGAAAAGTCGCGCGCCCTGGCCGCCACGGTCAGCCAGATCGAGAAGCAGTTCGGCAAGGGATCCATCCTGCGGCTCGGCTCACGCGAGACCCTGCCGATCGCCTCCATCTCCACCGGCGCCATTTCCGTCGACGCCGCGCTCGGCATCGGCGGCTTCCCGCGCGGGCGCATCAGCGAGATTTACGGGCCGGAATCCTCAGGCAAGACCACCATCGCCCTCCAGGTGATCGCCGAGGCGCAGCGCAAGGGCGGCGTGGCCGCCTTCATCGACGTCGAGCACGCGCTCGACCCCATCTACGCCGCCAAACTGGGCGTCGACGTCGACAACCTGCTCGTCTCGCAGCCCGATTATGCCGAACAGGCCCTGGAGATCACCAGCACGCTCATCAGCTCCAATTCCATCGACGTCCTGGTGGTGGACTCAGTCGCCGCGCTGGTGACCAAGGCCGAGCTCGACGGCGAGATGGGC
>CAZEVY010000030.1:0-49154 GCA_964515555.1 uncultured Solibacteraceae bacterium
TCGCGCCCGTTGCCGCTCTGCGACATCGGTAGCCGCCCGAACTCGCTGCCCCAGACCACCAGCGTCGAGTCGAGCAGCCCGCGCTGCTTGAGGTCTTCGAGCAGGCCGGCGATCGGCAGATCCGTGATGCCGCACATCTTCGTGTGGTTGTCGTACAAGCCCTCGTGCGCGTCCCACTGCATGCTGATCGGACCGCCGCCCGAGTAAATCTGGATGAACCGCACGCCGCGCTCCACCAGCCGGCGCGCCAGCAGCAGCCGCGTGCCGAATTCGGCGGTGTGCTTGCCGTCGAGTCCGTAGAGGCGGCGCGTCGCCTCGCTCTCGCGCGACAGGTCGACCGCCCCGGGCGCGTGCGCCTGCATGCGAAAGGCGAGCTCGTAGGAGCTGATGCGCGCGGCCAGCTCCGTGTCTTCCACGGGCGTGTCGAGGTCGTTCATGCGCTGGAGCAGATCGAGCGTGCGGCGTTCGCGCGCGGCGTCGGAAGATGCCGGCGGCTTCAGATGCAGGATCGGATTCGCTCCCGGACGGAACAGCGTCCCTTGATAAACCGCGGGCAGAAATCCCGCGCTCCAGCAGGGCGTGCCGCCTTCGGGCGTGCCCTCCGGCTGCGGCATTACGACGTAGGCCGGAAGGTTCGACGATTCACTGCCGAGCCCGTACGTCACCCACGATCCCATGCTCGGATAGCCCATCAGGATCCGTCCCGAATGCACCTGGTACATCGCGGGCGCGTGCACGACGCTCTCGGTGTAGAAGTTGCGCACGAAGCAGATGTCGTCGACGTGCCGCGCGAGATTCGGAAACAGCGACGAGACCCACGCGCCACTCGCCCCGTGCCGCTGGAACTCCCACGGCGACGAGAGAATCGGGGTCGACCCGTCGGTGAACTGGCTGACGACCTTTCCGAAACTCTCCGGCAGCTTCTCGCCTTCGTGTTTCTTCAGGAGCGGCTTGGGATCGAAGGTGTCGATCTGGCTGGGCGCGCCGACCATGAACAGAAAGATGACCGACTTGGCCTTCGCCGGAAAATGTTGTGGCTTCGCCGCCAGCGGGTTGACGCGCGCCGCGCCCGCCGCCTCGCGCGAGAGCAACCACTGAAGCGCCAGCGCGCCGAAGCCGTTGGCGGCATGGGAGAGCAGGTCGCGCCGGGTGATCGCCGTTACTGAGCCGCGACCGTCAGGGAGCGGTTGCCGCGCCAAAGCCCGCGGGACCTCCGCGCGCTCACGGAATGTAGATGAACTCATGACGATTCACCAGCGCCAGGCAGAATTCTTCGAGCTTCCCGCCGGCGGCGAAGAACTCGCGCGCCATCGACGACTCGCTGGCACGCGGTGCGCGGGCCAGCGCGAGACGATACGCCCGCCGCACCCGGCAGTCCTCACCCGAGCCGCCGCATTCCCGCTCGAGTCGGCGCGCGAACTCGCGCGACTGCGCGCGCATCAGGTCGCTGTTCATCAGAGAGAGCGCCTGCAAGGCGTGCGTGCTCGCGGGCCGCACCGGGCACGACGTCATGGCGTCCGGCTGGTCGAAATTCGCCAGGAACGGCGACCGCACGGTGCGTTTGTTCAGCAGATACAGGCTGCGGCGGACGTGCTCCCGCGGATCGCGGTCGACCGGCCAGAGATTGTCGGGCTCCCCTTCGGTGAAGATCAGGTCGTAAATCTCCGGCTCGATCGGGACCTTCACCGGCGGCCCTCCCATGCGCGGATTCAATGTGCCGGCGACCGCGAGCACCGCGTCGCGGATGGTCTCGCCTTCCAGGCGCCGCCGGTTCATGCGCCAGTAAAGCTTGTTCTCCGGGTCGACCTTCGCCGCCGCCGCGTTCTCCGCGCCCGACTGCCGGTAGACGCTCGAAAGCACGATCGTGCGGTCGATCGCCTTGACGCTCCATCCGCGCGCTACGAACTCGACGGCGAGCCAGTCGAGTAGCTTCTGATTCGACGGGCGCTGGCCGAGCACCCCGAAATCGTTCGGAGTCGCCACCAGGCCGCTCACCATGCGGAACTGCCAGATGCGATTCACCATCACGCGCGCGGTCAGGGGATTCTCCGCGGACGCCAGCCATCGCGCGAGCGCGGCGCGCCGGCCGGCCGGCCCTTCCGGCGGCGGCGTTCCCTGAAACGAGACCACGCGCGGAAAACCGGCGGGAACCTCGGCGAGCTTGTGTTTGTGGCTGCCGACCTTGAGGATATGCGTAGCCGGCGCCTTTTCCATGTTGGCGACCGCGTAGGCGTGGGGCAGGGGAGCGGGCCGGTCGTATTCGAGCTCGTGGAGTTTGCGGCGGAGAGCTGCGCGACGCTCGCGATCGGCGGGCGTCAGCGCGTTGACCACCTCGTCCCAGTAGAGCTTGATCTGCGCCTCGGCCTCCTTGGCGAGCGTTTGTTGCTCCTTGTCGCGCTTCTCGCGCGGGACTTCGAGCGCGGCGCGATACCGCGGCTCGACCTTGGCGAGCTTCTCGGCGCGCAGCCGCGCGCGGTAGGGCTTCTCGATTTCGGCGATCTCCGCGTTGATCGGCCTGAGGCGCGCGTCGAACGCTTTCTTCGCCTGTTCGAGCGCTTCGACCTCCTGTTTGGTCGCGATCGGCTGGTCCTTGAGATCGGTGGCCGCGAAGATCGCCTGAAGGCGATAGTAGTCCGACTGCGGAATCGGATCGAACTTGTGGTTGTGGCAGCGCGCGCATCCGACCGTGAGGCCGAGGAACACGGCGCCGACGCCGCCGGTCATCTCGGTGAGGACTTCCTGGCGATTCATCTCCTCGTCCTGGTTGCCGCTGACGAGGTGAATTGGACCGGCGCGGTGGAAGCCGGTGGCGATCAGCGCGTCGCGGTCGCCGGGCCAGAGCTCGTCTCCGGCGATCTGCTCCATGAGGAATCGGTCGTAGGGCTTGTCGCCGTGGAAGGCGCGCACGACGTAGTCGCGGTAGCGCCAGGCGTGCGGGCGTTCGGCGTCGATCTCATAGCCGTTGGTGTCGGCGTAGCGCGCGACGTCGAGCCATCGCAGCGCCCAGCGCTCGCCGTACTGCGGCGAAGCGAGCAGGCGCTCGACGAGCTTCTCGTAGGCGTTGGGCGACGCGTCGCGAAGGAACAGGTCGATCTCGCCGGGAGCGGGCGGGAGTCCGGTGAGGTCGAGCGTGACCCGGCGCAGGAGCTGCTCGCGCGAAGCGGGAGGCGACGGCCGCAGTCCCTTCGCGCGCAGCGCGTCGAGGACAAACGCGTCGATCGGCGTCCGCACCCAAGGGTCCGCGGATTCGGGCGGATTCGGGCGCGACGGTTTCTGAAACGCCCAGTAGCTGCGGCGTCCGGCGACCCACGCGTCGTCAGCGTCGGTCCACGCGAACACGCACCACGCCGTTACGAGCAGGATTCCCGCGCAAACCGGACGCATGCCTGCCTCACATTATACGGTCACGGTAGGATAGAGGATTGTCTCGCATTAGTTCCGCCGTCGATCCGGCGGGGATCCGCTGGCCCCTCATCTATTTCGGCGTCGCCTTGACTACGCTGGGGACGCTGCTGCTCGAACTCGCCCTGACGCGCATCTTCTCGGTGGTTTTCTACTACCACATGGCATTCCTGGCGATCTCGGTGGCGATGTTCGGACTGGGTGGCGGCGGCGTGATCTCCTATCTGTATGCCGGGCGTGGCGCCGCGCTTTTTCGCACGGTCGGACTGCTGGCGCTGGTGAACAGCTTCACGGTACTCGGTTCGCTGGCGTGGATACTCTCGCGCGAGAAGGAGCCGGAGGGCGCCGGACTCCTGCTGCTCTACGGCGTGAGTTCGCTGCCGTTTCTGATCGCCGGCGCCGTGGTGTCGCTGGCGATCGCTGAAACCATCGCGCGAGTTGATCGCGTGTATTTCAGCGACCTGGCGGGCGCGGCTGGCGGGTGCCTGCTGCTGATCCCGATCCTGAACGCCGCAGGCGGACCGGGTGCGATTATCGCGGCGGCGGTGATCTACGCCATCTCGGCGGCGTTCTGGTACAGCCTGGGCGGATCGGTGCGCGGGCGCATCGCGGCGGTCGGCGTGGCGCTCGGCATGATGGTGCTGCTGGTGTACAACGCGCGGTCGCACCTGATCGACATCAAGTTCGCCAAGAACCAGCGCCTGGCGGGCGAGCACTTCGTCAAATGGAACAGCTTCTCGCGCATCGCGGTGACCAACGACCCCGGCGATCCGACGCGAAGGCAGATCGTCATCGACGCCGACGCCTCCACCGGCATCGCGAACTTCAACGTCGATCGGCTGACGGATAACGAGCGCCGCGACCTGTTGTATCAGGGCCCCGGTCTGCCGTACGTCCTGCGGCCGGCCGCCAAGACCCTGATCATCGGGCCGGGAGGCGGATGGGACGTGACACGCGCGCTGGCGTCGGGCAGCCGCGACGTGACGGGCGTGGAGATCAACCCGATCATCGCCGAGACCATCATGCGGCAGCGGTTTCCGCACCTCAGCCAGCGCTTGTACTTCCGGCCCGAGGTGCGCCTCGTGGTCGACGACGGGCGCAGCTTCATCCGCCGCAGCCGGGAGTCGTACCAGGTGATTCAGGCGACGCTGGTCGACACCTGGGCGGCGACGGCGGCGGGTGCGTTCTCGCTTTCGGAGAACAGCCTGTACACGGTCGAGGCGTTCTCCGAGTACCTCGAGCGGCTGACGCGCGACGGCGTGCTCGCTTTCACGCGATGGGGCTTCGAGCCGCCGCGCGAGTCGCTGCGCCTGGTGACGCTGGCAATGGAGGCCATGCTCCTCGGCGGAATCCGCGAGCCGTGGCGTCACGTGATGGTGGCGCGCGAAAGTCCGGAGCTGATCGCCCAGTGGGGATCGCGCGACACGGTGCTCTTCTCGCGGTCGCCCTTCACGCCCGACGACGTCATGGGCGCGCGTCTGGCCTTCGAAAAAGGCGGCATGACGGGCGTCTACCTGCCCGGCGACCTCTCGGGAAGCGCCTTCGCCGATCTGCTGCGGAGCCGCGATCCTAACGCGTTCCTCGACAAGTATCCGTACGATGTATCGCCGGTCGGCGATAACCGCCCGTTCTTCTTTTACACCGTGCAGCCCCGCGACGTGTTCTCGTTTCTAACGAGCTTTTCGCGCGCCGCGGCCGACTACAAGATCAATCGCGCCGTACCGATGCTGTTCGGCGTGATGGGGGTGAGCGTGGCGGCGACCGCCGTGGTGCTGGCTCTGCCTCCCCTGGTGCTCGGGAGCCGGTTGCCCCGACGGCCCGGAATGCGGAGATTCCTGGCGTATTTTGTGTTTATCGGCGCGGGATATATTCTAATTCAAGTCTCGTTGATTCAAAAGTTCGTCCTGTTTCTCGGCCACCCGGTATACGCTCTCACCGTGATTATTTTCTCGATGCTGGTTTCCAGCGGCCTGGGGAGTTTCTTCAGCCGGCGCCTGGTGGCGTTCGAGGACGGCCGGCTCATGCGCGTCCTGGCGGTGGTGTTCTTCCTGGTGGCCGGACTGGCGGCGGCGATTCAGCCGCTGGCCGAAGGGGCGGTGGCGTGGCCCCTGTGGCAGCGCGTGGCGGCCTCCATCGCGCTTATCGCGCCGGTCGGATTCCTGATGGGGATGCCGTTTCCGAGCGGCCTGGCGCGGCTCGAGGCGTGGCACCAGCCGGCGGTGAAGTGGGCCTGGTCGCTGAACGCGGCGGCGAGCGTGCTGGGGTCGGCCGCGGCGATCTTTCTGGCGATCTACCTGGGATTGCGCGAGACCATGCTGGTGGGCGGGTCGATGTACCTGCTCGCACTGGCGTCGGTGCGATGGACCCGAGGCCTGGTACCCTGAGCGCGCAGCGCGGGGCGCGCTCTTTGCCGCCAGGAACGCTCACGCCCCGCTGCGTTGTGCGCGATCTCATCTGGTATCCTGAGCGCACAGCGCGGGGCGCGCTCTTTGCCACCAGGAACGCTCGCGCCCCGCTGCGTTGTGCGCGATCTCATGTGGTATCCTGATTTCGCCCCGATGCGAAGGGGACCAGGAAGTCACAAACACAGGGTAAAACCCGATCGACACGACGAAGGGGCGCCGCGTGCGCCCCTTCCGTTTTGAGGGCTCTATCCTCGAATCCGCTCGAGCAACTGCACGCCCATGCGAATATCCGCCAGGCGCTGGGAGAAATCCTCCACCTCGCGCTCGATGTTCATCGGGTTCCGGTAGCCGATCTCACGCAGCTTCGCGACGAAGCGTTCCATCCCCACCGATCCCTGCCCGAGAGGCCGTTCCGTCCCCAGCGCGCCGGCGACGCCCTTCGGCGGCCAATCGCCGTCCTTGGCGTGCACGGAAACGACGTGCGCTGCGAGAATGCCGAGCGCTTCGATCGGGTCGCCGGTGCCGTAAAGAATCATGTTGGCCGGGTCGAAGTTGATCTTGAGGTTGTCGCGCGCGCAGTCCCTGATGAAGTGCAGCAGGGTGTGCGCGGGTTCCTGTCCCGTCTCCAGTGCGAAGGTCTGATGATGCCGCGCGGCGTGGTCGCAGATGCGGCGGACCATCTCGCGCACCGCGACATAATCGGGGTGCGAGGTGTCCTCCGGCACGTACCCGATGTGGCAGGCGATGCTGCCCACGCCGAGCTTAGCGGCGAAGTCGGAGAGCTCGATCGTCCGCGCCTCGCGTTCCGCCCGAGTCGCCGGCGGGATGAAGCCGACTGTGCGTTGGACAGTCGGGATGTCCGCGTAGCTCTCGCCGTTGTATGCGGCGAAGACCGTGACCAGCGTGAAGTTCTCGGCGTCCAACGCGGCTTTCCAGGACGTCTCCGCGGCGTCGTTCATTGGGACCTGCCCCGCAACGCCAAGCTGGCCGCAGCGCACGCCCAGCGTCTTCACCTCACGCACGGTTTCCATCGGGTCGCGGCCCGCCCAGAACATCACGCCGATCTCGAGGTCCCTCATCATGGGCATGGAATGAACGCTCCTTGTCTCTTACGCGATTCGAGCATCAGCCGCGTGATTCGCACCGCGGCTGCCGACTGCTCCGGTGGACATAGCGTCGGCGTCCGTTTCGCCGACGCGCACTCGACGAAGTACGCCAGCTCTCCGTGGAATCCGTCGACCCCCGAAAGCTCGGGCTCCTCCGTCGCACCGTCCGACTTGTAGAGCGTCACGCGCCGGCCCGCCGAGGAAAACTCGAGCGTCGCGCGATCGCCACTGACGGTGTACTCCATCGAGAACGGATACGACTTCGGATGATGCCATCCGCCCGTGATCGCCACCGGCCCCATGCCGTCGTAGAGCAGCAACGCGTGGATGACGTCGAGGCCCGCGGCGAGATCCTCGTGTCCCACCGCCGAGACGCCGCGCGGGGCGCCGAACACGTGGACGCAGAAGTCGACGTCGTGGATCAGCAGGTCGAACACGCCGCCCCCGCTCTTCGACGCGTCGGGAAGCCACTTGCCCCAGGCGGGCGCGGCGCATCGGCGGCGGAACATCGCCGAGCGGATCGTGCCGAGCGCGCCCGAGCGGTGGAGATCGGCGAGCGCTACGTAGTCGGGCCAGAATCGAAGCACCTGCGCGACCATGAGCACGCGTCCACAGTCGCGCGCGGTGTCGATCATGCGCGCGGCCTCGACCTCGTCGAGCGCCATGGGCTTTTCCACCAGGACGTGCTTGCCGGCTTCGAGCGCCGCGACTGCCGTGGGCGCGTGCAGATAGGTCGGAAGACACAGGTCGACGGCGTCAATCTCGCGGTCGGCGAGGGCGTCCTCGATGCGCCGGTATTTGCGGACTTTCGAGAAGTCGTAGTTCTGCGACTCGCCGCCGAGGTTGCCGGCGATGGCGCTGAGGTCGCCGCCGAGCTTCACCGGGTCGTCGCTGACGACGGCGAAGAGCTCGGCCTGGGGGACGTTTTGGAGCGCCTTGATGTGCGTCGACCCCATGAAGCCGAGTCCGAAGACGGCCACGCGCATAGGGAGCAATATAACAGGATCAAAGTGACAAGTCGCGCATCACCGCCTCGGTCGCGCGCGCCAGCTCGTCGATGAACTCGGCGAGATACGACTGCCGCGCGCCGGACTCCGCCGCCAGCACGATGTACGGCGACATCACTGTCGCGCGCAGCACAAAGACGCCATGCGAACCGTAGTCGTGCGCGTCCACGCCGGCGCGGGCCAGCAGGTCGCTCACCGAGTGCGCCGAGTAGTGCGGCGTGCGAAAGCGCGTGTGCGAGAGGAAGAACGGCTGAAGATAGCTGTAATCGTGCGCGGCGCCGCCGTCGCCCGAGATAGTGAAGCGCTCGTAGAGGGCTGCGGCGATCGCGTTCATGCGCGCCAGCGACGAGTCGCCTTTGCGCTTCACGAGAAAACAGACCACGTTGGTGTCGGGCGGCTGCGGTGTCACCGAAAGAAACTCGAACGGCGCGTCGACCCCGTTGGCGCGCGCGGCGTGGTCGAAGTGATTCAGCCGCTCGAACAACTCGCGCGCCGCCAGCAGCGAGGCGCGGAGGACCTCGCCGTAACCCTCGCGGTTCGGCGGAATCATCCGATGCGAGAGCCAGCAGGCCGCCGCCGCCGCCCCGGGCTTCGAGCCTTCCAGGATGTAGGGACCGATGGTTCGCGGCGGCTGATAGCCGTAGGCCGGTACGCCTGCTTCGGTCTCGTCGAGGTAGAGCGCCTCCTGCGCCAAAAAATGGCGGACGCGATCGTTTCGGAACGCGACCACGCCGCACGGATACGGCACGTATCCGAGCTTGTGCGGATCGATCGCGATCGATTCGGCGCGCGGAAACGCAAGGAACGCGGCCGCCGTGTCGTGATGGCCCCAGCGCACGGGAATGATGCGCTTGTAGACGCCGCGCTCGATCAACAGCTCGCGCGAGGCGAACGCCTGCACCTCGGCGAGGCGAGCGGCGATGTCGCCTGAGCGCACAGCGCGGGGCGCGCTCCCTGATGGCGGCCCATGCTCGCGCCCCGCTGCGTCGTGCGCGATGTCACAATCCGAGGCGTTGTCGCCGGGAGTGACGAACAGCGACCGCAGGTATCCGCCCCAGGCGGCGTCGACATGCAGCCAGAAGCTCGCTCCGCGATCCGCTTCCAGCCGCCGCCGCAGCGCCTCGATCTCGTGGATCGCGTCGACCGCGCCCTCCTCGGTGGTGCCCGCGATGGCGATGACGGCGAGCGGCATGCGGCCCTCGTCGAGCGCGCGCCGGATCTTCGCCTCCAGGTCGCGCAGGTCGATGCGGAAGCGGCGGTCGACGTCGACGTACACCAGGCCGTCGCGGCCGATGCCGAGCACATCGGCGGCCTTGGTCAGCGAATAGTGGGCCGCCGAGGAGACGAACACGCACGGCGGGTGATCGGCGAAGGCGCGCGCGCCGTTGTGGGCGACGCTGACGCCCGTCGCCCCAATGAGTTCCCAGGTCCGTGTGGTGGCCTCCTCCGCCGTCGATAACGAGAACCGCTCGCGCACGGCGGCGACCAGCCGGGGAAGCAGGAAGACGGCTTCGTTCGGCCGCATGCCGAGGACTTCGGTCTCGCTCAGCTCGGCAAGCAGCGCGTTATGCGCCGGGTCGGCCGCCAGCTTCACGGTCAACGGCAATTCGTGTTGCCGCGCCACGCGCCGCGCCGCCAGGGGAAAGTAGCGCACGTTGCGCGCCACCCACAGCGCCTCGACGTTGGCGATGGTCCCGCCGCTGGTGATATGCGCCCATCCGAACTCGCGCCGCGTGTCGCGATGCGGCGCGCCCTCCGGCGGTGGGGCCTCGTACCCCGCCAGGTGCAGGATGTCGGCGGCCACCCCCAGCTCCCACTCCAGCGTCACCGGCGACGACTCCGGCGTCACGTTGTTCGGGTTGTAGAGCATGCCGGCGAAGTAGCCGAGCATCGCCGGGATGGTCTGATCTGAGAGCATGTGGGCGATGTAGCGCGGGCTGTAGAACGGAAAGTGCCGCTTCAGCCGGGCCAGCATCTCGGCGAGCTGTTGGAGCAGCGCGTCGGAGAAGTCCACCGAGTCGCGCCGCATCTGCTGCGTCACGAGGATCTCGTCCGAGGGCTGGTAGTTGCGGCGCCAGTGGAAGTAGTCGCGCAGGATGAAGAGGATCATCTCCTCTTCGAGGGCGGCGTTCTCGGCCTTGGGTCCGAGAAACCAGGCGGCGATGCGTCGCGTGCGCTCGCGGAGCGCGTCCACGACTACCAGGATACGGGAACCCCGGGCGTGAGTGCCCAGACTTCCGCGCCCGAGGTGTCGAGCGCGGCAACGGCCTCGGGTCTCCCGGTGAGCGGCGGGAAGGTGCCGAAGTGCATCGGGATCACGCGCCGCGGCTTCAGCAGCCGGCACGCCAGCGCCGCCTGCTTCGGGTCCATCGTGAACAGGTCGCCGATGGGTAGAAAGGCCAGCTCGGGGCGATACAGCTCGGCGATGAGCGCCATGTCGGAGAAGACAGCCGTGTCGCCGGCGAAGTAGAGGACGCGGCCGTCCGGGAATCGCAGGACGTAGCCGCAGGCCTCGCCGCCGTAGACGATCTTGCCGTCGTCGAGGATGCCGCAGCTGTGGATCGCGTGCGTCATGGTGACGGCCAGAGGCCCGGCCTGCTGGGTCCCGCCCTTGTTCATCGCCGACGTGTTCTTGACGCCCTTCGACTCCAGCCACGCGCACGTCTCGTAGATCGCGATCACCTGGGGCGAGAACTTCTTCGCCAGGGGAACCACGTCGTGGATGTGGTCGAAATGTCCATGCGTGACCAGGATGTAGTCCAGCCGCGCGATCTTGTGACCCGCCGGATACGACGGGTTGCCGTCCACCCACGGGTCGATCAGGCAGACCTCGCCGGAATCGAGCCGCAGTTGAAACGTCCCGTGGCCGAGCCAGGTGATCTCGACGCCCGCCATGCCGCCGGCCTCCGGGTCAGCCCTTCTGGCGCCGCGAAGGGGAGGCTCCGCCCTGCGTCCGCGGCGGCTTCTTGAGGGCGCGGCGAAGCAGGTTACGCGCGGCGCGCACCATCAGGCTCACCTCGTTGGCGCCCTTCTGGAGCACGTAGTCGGCGCCGGTGTTCTTTTCGGTCAGGCCCAGAGAATCGACGAAGCCGGAGATCAGAATCACCGGGACCGTGGCCTGCGATTCGCGCACCTTCGCGATGAAGTCCTTGCCGGTCATCGAAGGCAGCTTGTAATCGGTGACCACCAGGTCGAAACGCGCGTCGTCCAGGGCGTCAAGCGCCTCCTGAGGACTCGCGGTCGCCGTGACCCGGTAGCCGAGCTCTTCGAGAACCGTTCTTCGCGCCGCCAGGCCCAGGCGGTTGTCCTCGATGAGAAGAACGCGAGGCGTTGTTGGAGTGCGGGATGACTTCATCGTGGATGCGTGAAGTTAACAGAGATGAAACTCCCGTGTCAACGCGTCCGTATCGGACTGCAAACAGATCAGATTTATTTCTTGACTTTGCGGCCCGAGCGCTACTCGACCTGGCGCGGCGCTTCATAGCCGGCCTTGGCGATGATCGAGTACTTGATGGGCTTCTTCTTCTCGTCGACGATCTTCAACTGCTGGCTGGTGTTGGGATCGATCAGCTCAACCTTGATCTTGCGGAACTTGCCGTCGCGCGTTTGATTGGAAGGCGAGTAGGTCAGAGAGTACTGGTTGCGCAGCGACTCCGAGATGGCTCGGAAAATTCCGGGGAACTCCCCATAGAAGCGTGGGAACCACGCCTGCCCGCCGGTCTCCTTGGTGAAGGTGCGTAGCTGATTGTCGGCCTGGAGAAAGTCGAGCCGCTCGATGGAGCCCATGTAGCCGTGCGAATCGTACCACTCGCGCAGCGCCTGCATCAGGCCGATGGCGTAGATCGGCACGCCCGACGTTTGGAGCGACCGGCGCGTCTTGTCGAACGTCAGCTTGCTGAAGGTGTCGATCCCCGAAGAGATCAGTACGATCGCCTTGCGTCCCTCGATGGACGACATGCGGTCGGCGGCGTCGGTCAGCGCGTCATACAGATTCGCTTCCGAATAGGCGGCGATCCGGAGCCGCTGCATGGCCTCCATGGCCGCGCGGCGGTCGGTCGAAAAGTCGGAGAGGATCTCGGGCCGCATGTCGTAGGCGATCACGGCGACGTAGTCCTCGGGCTTGAGGGTTTCAAGGAAGCCGTAAGCCGCAGTGAGGGTCTGGTACCAGGTCTCGCCCCAGTACTGCTGGAATCGGTTGCTGAACTCGATCACCAGGCAGACGGTCATGGGCGCTTCGCCCATCGAGTAGCCGGAAACCTGCTGCGGGACGTTGTCCTCGAGGATCCGGAAGTACTCTTTGCCGATGTTGGGAATAAACTGTCCCCGGTTGTTGAGCACCGCCACGTCGACCGTAACCGTGTTGACGTCGGCGCGGAACGTCGGGATGCTGTCGGGCAGGGGCGTCTCACCGGGCTTCTTGCCGAACTTCGAGGGGATCTTGGGCTGCTCCGCCTCCGGGACCGAGCCGTCCTTTTTCTTGGGACGTGCCACCGTCTCCGACGACTGCGTCTTCGGACCCTGCTGCCCCAGCGCGAGTCCGAAAACGGCAAGCATCCCGGCCGCGAGGAAACACTTATTTCGCATGGAATCGCCCTCTGATGATGACTATATCAAAAGGACGTTCCCCAGCGCCGCTAAGTTGCGGGTCGGATGCGTTGCCGAGCGGCGCGCGGAAATCGTTGCCGAGCCGCGCGCGTGAGCGAGCGGTTCCGAACCAGGCCGCTCAATTCACCCAAGGGTCGTGGCGATGCCGGTGCTTCTTCATGTAGACCTGGAACTTGCGGCGCGCACGCTGAAGTTTCCAGTCGCGATACTGCTGCCGGAGCGTCCCGATCAGGTCCACCCGCAGCATGCGCGACTTCAGGAACAGGTATCCGAAAATCATCCCGCCGAGGTGCGCGACGTGGCTGACGCCGCTGCCGCTCGCCCCCCAGGTCATCAGCAGCGCGATGGCCCCCATGATCATGACGAAGTAGCGCGCCTGGATCGGAAACAGGAAGCTGAACAGCACCGTTCGCGTCGGCCACATGACGCCGTAGGCCAGCAGCAGACCGTAAATCGCCCCCGACGCTCCGATCGTCCGCGAGCGGATGTCGCCCACGATCAAGTTGCCGACCACCGCGCAAATCCCGGCGCCCACGCCGCATACGAAGTAGTACTGGAGGAAGCGCCGCGATCCCCAGGCGCGCTCCAGATCGGCCCCGAACATCCACAGCGTGAGCATGTTGAACAGGATGTGCGTGAAGCCCAGCGGATCGTGCAGAAACATGTACGTCAGCAGTTGCGGAAGACCCCACAACTGGAGCACGTGAATCGGCGTCAGCCCGAAGTAATGGAACAGCGAACCGTTGCCCGACTGCACGGCGATGAAGTAGGCGATAAAGACCGCCGTGTTGCTGATCAGCAACCACTTGACCGCGCTCGGGAATGCGCCGAAGCGGTAGGAACCGGGAGCGTAGTCGCGCTCGCTGAATGGCATGAAGAGGGCCGCCCCTATTTGTGAGAATAACAGAAGCGGGCCATGCTTCGATCACGCCGCCGGGCGCACTCTCCTGGAATCTTCGCGCGCGCGCTGGCGCGCCTGCGAGGCCGCGATCAGTTGCTCGTGCGCGGAGGCGTCGACAGGCCGATCCTGCTGCTCAGTTATCCGCGTGGTCATCATGCCGTCGCCGAGGAGATCTCCGACGTCTACGCGCACACGCTGGCGTCGCTCTCGGAGGCGACCCTCAACCCTTACCGGGAGACCCTGAAGCGGCTGCCGGCGATGGTGGTGGTCCTGCTCCGGCCGCGGAATCCATGCGACTGCCTGGGGCATCATCATCCGCCGGGCGCCGAGTCCCGCCTGACCCGCCGGCTGAAGGCGGACCTGGGGAGCGATGTCGGTGAGATCGATCTCGCCTGGCAAGGAATCCGCGAGTGGCGGCCGCAGCCGCTGTCGTCGCTCGCCGTCGAAGGGATCGGCGAGGGGATGGCGGAGCTGCACTTTCAGTCGGCGGTTCTGGCGGTGCTGCTGCACGAGCTGGATCACCTGGCGTTTCCGGAAAAGGCCGAACGGGATGTCCGGTCGCTGAGTAACGAGTTCTACTCGTCGGTGATGGAAGTGCTCGTCGAGCGGGAAGGCGGAGCGCCGTACGGAATGACGGGAGGACGCCGCCGGAGCGCTTGATCGTTCGCGAGAGAGACCCCAGCGCCACGGCGATCCCCGCCCACACCTGCCAGTGCGAGAGGAAGCCTTCGCGGATTCCGAATTCCCCGGTCCAGTTCAGGTCAGCCGCGATCCGCCAGAGTCCCATGGCGGCGGCCATCAGGGTCATCGGGGGAAGGAGGGGGCCGAGGAGCCGGGGGAGCGCCTCGTCGGGAAGCCGGATCGGGTGGGACGCCATTCATAACCCCACATTTTTATTGATGGCTTCCGCGCGCCGGAAGTTTCGGCCCGCCGGGACCCGCATGCAACAATAAAGGACAATGACCCGGTCGCTCAGCGTCGTCATTCCCGCCTACAACGAACAGGACGGCATCGGCGGCGTCATCGCCGAAGTCCGCAACCTGCTGGAGCGGCACGGGATCGAGACGGAAATCCTGGTGGTCGACGACGGCTCCGCCGACCGCACCGCCCAGGCCGCCGCCGCAGCCGGGGCGCGTGTCGTCCGGCATCGCAGCAACCGCGGCTATGGCGCCGGGCTCAAGACCGGCATCATCGCCGCCCGCTTCGACAACGTCGCCATTATTGACGCCGACGGTACCTATCCCGCGTCCTACCTGCCCGCCATGCTCGAAATGCTCGATCGCGCTGATATGGTGGTCGGCGCGCGTACGGGGAATAACGTCCGGATTCCGCTGGTGCGCCGTCCCGCCAAGTGGGTGCTTACGCGCCTGGCCAACTACCTCACCGGCTCCCGCATCCCCGACCTGAACAGCGGCCTGCGCGTCTTCCGCCGCAACATCGCCCGTCAGTACTTTCCGATCCTGCCCGACCAGTTCAGTTGGACCACCACCATCACACTCGCCTTGCACTGCGACAAGTACGCCGTCGCCTATCTGCCGATCGACTACCGCGAGCGCAAGGGCAAGTCCAAGATCGTGCCCTGGGACGCCGGGACCTTCTTTATGCTCATGCTGCGGACCATCATGTTATTCCGGCCGCTGCGCGTCTTCCTTCCCATCGTCTTCGCGTGCCTTGTCTACGGCGCCGTCAAGACGTCGATCGACCTGACGCACCAGCCCAACATCTCGGCCTCGGCGCTGCTGGCGTTCCTGAGCGCGCTGCTGGTGCTGCTGATCGGAATGGTAAGCGACGCCATCGCCATGCGCCTCGGCCGCATCGGCATGGAGGCGACCGCGAGCGTTCGCGCCGAAGAGTACTCGGACGAAGAGAACGCCGCGGCGGGAGAATCGCACCGCTGATGGCCGGCATGGACGCGCTGCGCCTCTACCTGCTGCTCGGTCTGGTGGCGCACAAGCTGCTCTGGGAGGCCATGAAACGCGGCCGCCCGCGCGCGCCGCGCGAGACCTCGATCGGCGTGCTGGCGGCCAAGGCGGTGAAAGTCGCGATCCTCGGCGGATTGCTCGCGCAGACCTTCCTTCCGGATATACTTCCGATCTCCTCCGACGCCGGTTCGCTAAGGGCCGCCGGCGCGGTGCTGTTCACCATCGGCCTGGCGGTCGCCGTGAGCGCGCGTCTCGCACTGGGCGACAGTTGGACCGACCTGGAGTCGAGCGAAGTGCGCAAATCCCACGGCGTCGTCGACCGCGGCCTGTACCGCTACGTCCGCCACCCGATTTATTCGGGCGATTTGCTCCTGCTGTGCGGTTTCGAGCTGGCGCTGAACTCGTGGCTGGTCGCCGGAGTCGCCGTGATGACGCCCTACGTGGTGGTCCGCGCCATCGGCGAGGAGCGCATGCTGGCCGACGCGCTTCCCGGCTACGATGATTACTGCCGGAGGACAAAGCGATTCATCCCGTTCTTGTTTTGACCCTGCTGGCCGCGCACCCGATCGAGGTCCACGTGATGGACGAGAACGGCCGCCCGGCCGCCGCCCGCCTGCGCCTGCGCGACACGGCCGGCAAATGGCGCGCGGTCGAGGTGGACGGCGCGAAGGCTCAGGCCGCACATCCGCGATTCCCGGAGCTCGGCGTCGTCCTCCCGCGCAGCCTGCGAATCGCCCTGCCGGACGGGAAGTGGACCCTGGTGGTCGACCGTGGCGCGGAGTACCGCGTCGAGGAGACGGCCGTCGAGGCGGGCCGTACGCCGCGCGTCGAGGTCAGGCTGCGCCGCTGGATCGACGCCGCCGCGCGCGGCTGGTGGCCGGGCGACCTGCACGTGCATCGCGCGCCGGACGAGATGCCCGGTCTCCTCGAAGCCGCCGATATCTGGTTCGCGCCGGCCATCACCCGGTGGCGCGAGTTTTCCAACGTCGACCGCTGGGACGCGCCCTTGCTGCGCCACGCCGGCCGACGCGCTTACTCCATCGATAACTCCGAGGACGAGCGGCCCTGGGGCGCGGCGCTCTTCTTTCATCACAAGACGCCGATTGCGCTCTACCCGGCGAAGTTCGAGAATCCGCCGCCTACTGCAGTCTGGCGCGAGGCGCGCGACCGCGGCGCCTACATCGACCAGGAAAAGATCATCTGGTGGGCCGCGCCCGTGATCGCCGCCCTGGTTCCGCCGGACTCCATCGGCCTGCTGAACAACCACTTCCAGGAAGAGACGCTGATGGCGAACGAAGCCTGGGGCCGCCCGCGCGACCAGGCGAATTATCCCGGCGACGACGGCTTCGCGCGCTACGTCCTCGATCTCTACTACACGTGGCTCTCGAGCGGCTACCGCATCGCCGCCTCGGCGGGATCGGCCAACGGAGTGTTGCGCAGCCCGCTCGGCCAGAACCGCTCTTACGTGTATCTCGGCCGGGACTTTTCGGCGGACGCGTGGCTCGCGGGCCAGAAGGCCGGACGCAACTTCGTCACGAACGGCCCGATGCTGTTCGTCGACGTCGACGGCCGACGTCCCGGCGCCGTTCTCCCGGGGTCCGCCCGTCGCGTCGAAGTACGCATCCAAGCCCTCAGCAGGGCCGCGCTCGATCGCGTCGAAATCGTGGTGGACAGCCGCGTCGCCGAGACGATTCCCGTCCCGCGCGCCAACAACCTCCGGGCTTCGCTCCGCGTCGCCGTGACCGAGGGGTCGTGGCTGGCCGTGCGCTGCTTCGAGAAGGCCGAGGCAACGGTGCGATTCGCGCACACCGGCGCGTTCTACGTCGGCGAGACTCCGAAGCGCGACCCGGAGGCGTTGCGATTCCTCCGCCAGTGGGTCGACGAGTACATTCGGCGCGTCGAGGCGCTGCCCGAGGCCGCCATGCCGGCGTCGCAGAAAGCAGCTTGGATCGAGGAGTGCCGGCGGGCGCGGGAGCGGTATTAGGCCGCCCTCAATTCCTCCGCACGTCCTCGCGCCAGCGATGAATCATCCCGGTCAACTCGTCGACCACGCCCGGATTCGCCCGCCGCAAGTTCCGCGACTCGCCGGGGTCGGCCTCCAGATCCGAGAGAAACACCGCGTCCTCGCCTTCCAGCGGCTTGCGTGCGTCGATCGACCGGTCCCACGGCACGCCGTTCAGCACCAGCTTCCACTTGCCGCGTCGCGCCGCCAGCTGCCCGCCCTGGTCCCAGAAAATCGCCTCGTGCGGCGACCGCCCCGCGCCTCGCGCGACACCGAGAATGTCCCGTCCGTCGACCGCATATCCGGCCGGCAACCGCGCCCCCGCCGCCGCCAGCGCCGTCGGCAGAATATCCATCGTCATGACGATCTCGTCCGACAC
The DNA here is from genome assembly GCA_964515555.1 of uncultured Solibacteraceae bacterium. Classification (GTDB taxonomy): domain Bacteria; phylum Acidobacteriota; class Terriglobia; order Bryobacterales; family Bryobacteraceae; genus CAZEVY01. The sequence goes on from CAZEVY010000030.1 coordinate 17,730, forward strand.
GCGCCCTGAGGGAATCACCCCCGGCCACGACATGATGCCGGGCACGTGCATCCCGCCGTCGAAGAGGCTGAACTTGAAGCCGCGATAGGGCGAGTTGTCGCCCGCAGTCGCCGGCTGGTCGTTCAGCCCGGCGCGCGCCTCGGTGGTGGCGCCGTTGTCGGCGATGTAGAAGATCAGCGTGTTTTCGAGAAGATTGTTCCGCCGCAGCGTCTTGCGAATCTCGCCGACTCCGTCGTCGAGCGCCGCCAGCATCGCCGCGTACATCCGCCGTTCCTGCCCGAGTCCCGGAAATCGTGCGACGTACTTCTCCGGCGCGTGCATCGGATAGTGCGGCGCGTTGAAGGCGGCGTAAAGGAAGAACGGCCGCTCGCGGTTCCTTTCGATGAAGCCCCGCGACTCGGCCGCGATGCGCTCGGTGAGATACTGGCCGTCCTCGAAAATCTCGGTGCGATTGCGCCACAGGTCGTGGAAGTTGACGCGCTTGGGCTCGCCCCAGTAGTAGCGGTGCGAGTAGAAATCGACCACGCCGATATGGAAGCCGTAGAAGTAGTCGAAGCCGTGCGCGTTGGGACACGACTCGGCGTTGGGTCCCAGGTGCCACTTGCCCGTGAGCGCCGTGGCGTAGCCCGATTCCTTGAGCAGCGACGCGATGGTGCGCTGTGACGGCGGCAGGCTCGGCCCGTTCGTCGGCACCTGCGCGCGGACCGGGTAGCGTCCCGTCATCAGCGCCGCGCGCGACGGCGCACAGACCGGCGCATTCGAGTACCAGTTGCTGAAGCGCGTCCCCGACGCCGCCAGCGCGTCGATGTGCGGCGTCTTCAGGTCGCGGGCGCCGAGACACCCTAGATCGCGCGAGCCCTGGTCGTCGGAGAGAATGACGACGATGTTGGGACGGCGCGCCTGCGCCGGGAGCGCGGCGGCCGAGGCGGCAGCCAGAAGCTGTCGTCGTGTCATGCGATCACTCCTTCGGCAGTGGCACAGGGTTGTCGCCGATATAGCCGCGATAGGCCACCGCGCCCTTCTTTTTGACGAACTCCGCGGCGATCCGCTGGCGCGCCGCGGCGTCCTCGAACAAATCCACCGCCGACGCCGCGAGAGTCTTCGCCGCCAGCATCATGCCCTTGTGGCCGATCGACATGCCGCCGCAGGCGACCACCGGCCAGGCGTGCCAGGGCGCGTCGGCCGGCGCCGTCGTCACCGAAAAATGCAGCGTCGGCGCCACCCAGCTCACGTCGCCGACGTCGCTCGATCCGCCGGGCGGATCGGGCCGCGTCTCTTCGAGCGGCAGGATCGTGCCGTTGAGCCCCGATTCGGCGACGCCGGTTGCGCGCTGAATCGCGCGCGCGAAACTCTGCTCCTCGGGCGTATACGCGATCGGTCCGATCCACCGCAGGTTCGCGTCCAGCAGCTTCGCGCCTTCGGCGAGCACCATGCGCTCCCAGCATCCCGTCTGAATTGTGAACTTCGCGTCGACTCCCGCGATCTTCCCGGCGCCGTCGGCGATCTCGCGAAGCCGCGCCAGCACCACCTCGACGCCCGTCCGCGTCGAGTCGCGCGCCCACCCCCAAACGCGCGCGAAGTCCGGCACGACGTTGGGGACGTCGCCGCCGCGCTGCAACGTATAGTGCAGACGCACGCTCGGGCGCACGTGCTCGCGCAGCAGGTTCACGCCGTGCGTGAAGGCCTCCATCCCGTCGACCGCCGACCGCCCGTTCCACGGATCGAGCGCCGCGTGCGCCGTCTTGCCGCGGAACTCGACGGCGTAGTCGACCAGCGCCTGCGTGCTCTGCATGTCGGCCTTGGTCTTGCTGTCGGGGTGCCACGCCAGCGCGAAGTCGACGTCGCGGAAGAGTCCCGCGCGGATCACGAAGTTTTTGCCGTAGACGGATTCCTCGGCGGGCGTGCCGTAGAGCCTCAACGTGCCCTGGAGCTGTCCCGCGGCGATAAGATCCTTCACCGCGACCGCAGCGGCCATCGACGCCGTGCCGAACAGGTTGTGCCCGCACCCGTGCCCGGCGGCCCCGGCTTCGAGCGCTTCTCGTGTGGTCGTGGCCTTCTGCGAGATGCCGGGCAGCGCGTCGAACTCGGCGAGAATCGCGATGACCGGCTTGCCCTGGCCGTATGTCGCGACGAAGGCGGTCGGCATTCCCGCGACCCCGCGCTCCACCCGGAAGCCGGCGCGCTCGGCGGCGTCGGCGAGGGCCTTGGAGGATCGCGTTTCGCGCAGCGCGGTCTCGGCGTATCGCCAGATCTCGTCGCTGAGGCGGGTCAACTCGGCTCGCCGCGACTCGATGGATTCCACGGCGCGCGACTTCTTCCCCGTGTCGGCGGCGGGAAGCGCGCAGACGACAAACAGGGCGACGGTGAGGCGAGTGGCGGTCATATCGATGCTGTAATTGTATTCGAGCCGGAGGGCGGTCGATTCAGTAGACTGGAGACGAGCATGAGGACTGGCCCCTCGCGGTGGTTCGCTCTCGGTGCTTTCTGCCTTGCACTTGCTTCCCGCGTCGGCGCGCAGCCCTCGATTACCTTCGTCGCCAACAACGCCTCCGACCGCAGGGGCTTTTCGCCGGGCGCCCTCGTCAACATTTTCGGACAGAACTTCGGCACGGGAAGCACCGCCGGCCTGACGGTAACCGCCGGCGGCCGTGCCTGTCACGTGCTCTCCAACAATGGACCCATCAACGCGCAGCTCCCGGTCGACCTCCCCGTGGGACAGGCCAACCTCGTCGTCGAGCGGCAGGGCCAGGCCTCGGCTCCTTTCCCGATCCGAATCGACGCCGTCTCGCCGGCGATCTTCACGTTCGGCTCCGGCCGCGACGGCGAGCTCGGCCGCATCCAGCGAGCGAACGGATCGCTGATCTCCGCCCAGAACGCGCCCAGTCCCGGCGAGACCGTGTCGCTCTCCGGTACCGGTTTCGGACCGGCCAATCCCGTCGTTCCCACCGGCGTCGCACCGCCGCCCAACACACCGCTGTTGAACCCGGCGATCGTTCGCGTGGGCGGTCGAAGCGTCCCTGTACTGTTCGCAGGCCTGTCGCAGGCAATTGGAGTCAACCGGATCGTCTTTGTGCTCCCCGGAGACATCACACGCGGTTCCTACTCGCTGACGGTTGAGATCGCCGGCGCTATGAGCAATGTCGCGACCATCCCGATTACCGTTACGGGGCTGGTGGTCTCCCAGGCCGGTTTCACGTTCTCGGTGGTCCAGGGCGGCGGGACGCCGCCACCCCGATCCTTTTCGATCCTGAACGGCACGCCGGGAGCGCTCACCTACACCGTAACGGCTACGACCTTCGGCGGAGGGCCGGGCTGGATCTCGGTGAACCCCGCATCGGCGCCGGTCGCGGCGAACGCGGCCGCGACCCTGGACGTTCGAGTGGATCAGGCCGGACTAGCGGCCGGGGACTACTACGCCGAGCTTCGCGTCGAGGCGCCGGGCGCGCCCAACTCGCCGCAGTTCCTGTCGGTGATCTTCAACGTCGTCGCCGCCAACGTAAACCCCGGGCCGATCGTCGAACCCGCCGGACTGGTGCTGGTGGGGCTGGTCAACTCCACCAACACACCGGCGCAGTCCACGCGCATCGCCAACGTCGGCACGCAGCCGAGTCCGTTTAATGCCGCCGCATCCTCGACGGGACGCAACTTCTTTACTGTTTCCCCCGCGGCGGGGACCGTCAATCCCGGCCAGCCCGTGAACCTGGCGGTGCAGCCCGCCCTCGCCGGACTGCCCGCGGGCGTCTACCGCGGAGCGGTCACGATTCAGTTTCCCCGCGACAACACCAGCCGCGTCGTCGACGTTCTCCTGGTGGTCGTGGCCCAGTTGCCGGCTGCCGCCGGCGGCGCGGCTCCGCTCCTTTCGACGGCGCCATCCGCCGGCGGGTGCGCACCGACACGGCTCCTCCCCGTGCTCGCCACCCTCGGCGCAAGCTTCGCCGCGACCCTCGCGTGGCCGGCGCCGATCGAAGTCGTCACCGTGGACGACTGCGGCGAGCCGATGCGCAGCGGCTCCGTGGTGGCGTCGTTCTCCAACGGAGATCCTCCGCTCTCGCTGCTCTCGCGGGACAATGGCCGATGGTCCGGCACGTGGACTCCCCGCAACCGGCGGACCCCCGATATCCGGCTGACGGTCTCCGCCGTGACGGCCGACGGCGGTGTGTCGGGAGTCGCCGAAGTTTCCGGCGCCGTCGCCAACAACGAGGGAGTCCCCACGGTGAACGCGAACGGCGTGGTGTCGGCCGCCAGTTTCTCTCCGGCGGCGGCCCCGTCGCCGGGTGAGATCGTCTCCGTCTTCGGCGCCCGGCTGGCCGATGGCGTCGTGGTCGCCGAATCGCTTCCTTTGCCGCAGCGTCTGGGCGACACTGTGGTGCTGCTCGGCGGCCGCGTCCTGCCACTCGTGTTTGTCAGCGACGGGCAGGTGAACGCGGTCGTACCGTTTGACATTCCACCGGGGACCGCGCATCAGTTGGTCGTGCGAAAGGGTAGTCGCGTTTCCGTCCCCGAGGCGGTAGCGGTTCAGCCGGCCGAGCCCGCCGTATTCACGATCGACCTCATGGGCCGCGGGCAAGGGCACGCCTACGTGATTCCCACGCCGACCGAGCAAGTGCTCGCCGACCGCGCCAACCCCGCCAAGGCCGGTGACGCGATGGTGCTCTACTGCACCGGACTCGGCGCTGTGATTCCGCCGGCCGTCGCCGGCACTCCCACCCCTTCCGACGCCTTGCGAAGAACGACCGCGGAGGTGGCCGTCACCATCGGCGGCGTGACGGCGCAAGTCGCCTTCGCTGGGCTTACGCCGGGATTCACGGGACTGTATCAAGTGAATGTGACTGTTCCGGCTGGAGTGGAACCGGGCGACCAGGTGCCGGTTGTGGTAACCATCGGCGGGATCTCCAGCCCGCCCGTTCAGATCGCGGTGCGCCGACCCTGATTTCGCAGCGGGCGCCGCCGCGACCGGCCTATTTCCTGGCGCCCTTGGCGTGACGCGGCAGCAGCCCGATCGCCACCGCCCCGGCGAACGCCAGGCCGAATACCGCCAGCATCGCCGTCACGTAGTCGCCGCCGAGATAATCGCGCAGGCGCGCCACCAGATTCGGCACCCAGAACTGCGCGATGGTATCCGTCGGCAGAATCGCCGACATCGCCCGCGGCAGCGTCGACAGGCCGAACTGGTCCGCCGCCATCAGCGGAATCAGCATGTAGTCGGCGCCCATCGCGAAGCCGAAGATCAGCGCGAACAGGTAGACCGCGCCGGTCGACTCCGGCTTCACCAGGAACAGCGTCGGAATGGCGACCGCCACCACGACATACGTCACCAGCATCACGTATTTCCGCGGGAGCTTGTCGGCCAGGTATCCGGCCAGCAGCCGCCCGGCGATACTCGACCACAGGACCCAGAAACTGGCCGTACTCCAGATTGCGTCGCGCGCCGCTTGGTCAGTGAAGCCCTGCGCCTGGAAGACGAACTTCATGTGGAAGTTCACCGCGGCGATGGAACCGATCGAGGCGGCGCTGCCGACCAGCAGCAGCCAGAACGGCGCCAGCTCCAGCAGTTGGCGGAATGTGCTCGGCGCGGCCGCGGCGACCGGTACGGCGGCGGCAGTGGCAACGGCCGGCTCCGCCTTCCCGTCCGGGAACTGGCCGACATCGGCGGGCCTGTCCTTCAGCACGAACAGCGCGATCGGCCAGGCCGCGAGCAGCAGGAATCCCATGTACTGAAGCGCGTCGGTGTAGGACATCTGCTTGGCGAGATACGGTCCCAGCTTGTTGCCGATCGAGCCCACCACGGCCACGCCGACATAGGTGATCCCCATGGCGCGCCCGCGCTTTTCCTTGAACCAGTTCGAAATGATGATCTGGTGCGCGATCGGTCCCGAAAGGAAGTATCCGATCATGTACAGGCACCAGACGGCGTAGTATTCCCACTGCGCGCCGCTCAATCGCGCGAACCACTGGAAGGCCACGAACGTGCAACCCGTGCCGACGATGATCAGCTTGCGCGGGCTGACGCGCGGCACGATGATGGGTCCGGCCCAAATGGTGAGCAGCACGGCGACCGGCGCGCCCAGCGTGATGAAACTGATCGACCATCCATGGTCCTTCTGGAAGTAGTCGAAGAAGAAGGCGATGTTGTAGTAAGGGAACCCGGTCGAGATGCCGAACGTGAGAAAGCACGCGGCGACGATCCACCAGCCGTAGAATCGCTTCATAGAGATTCTCCAGTGTATAGCAGGAACCGGGCGCCGTTATATCGATTCCACCAGCCGGGCCAGCAGCGCCGTCCGGTCCGCGATCCGATCCACGAGGATGCTCTCGTTCATCGCGTGCGCTCCCTCGCCGACGCCCCCCAGCCCGTCCAGCGTCGGAACGCCCAGCGCCGCCGTGAAGTTGCCGTCCGAGCCGCCTCCGGTCGATGACTCCGCGATCTCGACGCCCATCTCGCGCCCGAGCTTTTGGGCGAGCCGGTAGAGCCGGACGACGCCCGCTGAGCGCTCCATCGGGGGACGGTTCAGCCCGCCCGAGACGGCGATCGTGCAGCGGCGGTCGAAGGGCCGCAGCGAGCGGAACTTCCTCTCCAGCGGCGCGACATCCCGCAGGCGGGGAACGCGAATGTCGGCCTCGGCGCGCGCGCGTTCGGCGACCACGTTGGTACGGCTGCCTCCCGAGATCAGTCCGACGTTCACCGTGACGCCGCGATCCAGCCGCGTGAAGGCGGCGATGCGCTCCACCTGCCGGGCCAGTTCGTGGATGGCGCTCGCGCCCGCCCCGAAGTCGACTCCGGAGTGCGCGGCGCGCCCCGCGACTTCCACCACAAAGCCGCCGACTCCCTTGCGAGCGGTCTTCAGGCGGCCGTCGAGTCCCGTGCCCGGTTCGAGCACCAGCACGGCCTCGCTGTGCTTCGCCTCGCGCTCGGTGAGGGCGCGCGAGGAAGGACTTCCGACCTCCTCGTCGGAATTGAGCAGCAGCACGACTCTGCGGCGCACCGGGCGGTCGAGCTCGATCAACGCCCGCATGGCGTAAACGAAGAAGGCGATGCCCGACTTCATGTCGAGCACCCCGGGACCCCACAACCGTCCCGCGCCGTTGCGAAACGGCATGCGCGCCAGTGTCCCTACCGGCCACACGGTGTCGGTGTGACCCAATGCCAGCAGGCGGCCGTCCCGTTTGCCCGATCCCGGCAGCCGGAACTCGCACCGGAGGTGCTTTCCGAAACTCCCGCCGCGAAAGGTGCGCACCGTGGCCAGTCCTTCGAGCCGCGAGGCGATCAGGTCCACCAGGCGGCCGACGGCGCCCGGGTCGTCGCTCGGCGATTCGCACTCCACCAGTTCGCGAATGAAGGAGACGATCGCCGCTTCACGGCGTCGCGCGAAATCGAAGAGCGCGTGCATCGCCTGCTATAATAGCCGCTTCCCTCATGGCCGAACTCGACGTCGTCGCAATCCGCGAATTCCTTCCTCACCGCTATCCGATGCTGCTGGTGGACCGGATCGTCGAGAGCGAGCCCGAGCGCATCGTCGGCATCAAGAACGTCACCGCCAACGAGCCGTTTTTCGCGGGCCATTTTCCCGATTACCCGGTGATGCCGGGCGTGCTCATCATCGAGGCCATGGCGCAGGTGGCCGGCGTCCTCGTCCTCCAGCGCATCCCGGACCGCCACAAGAAGCTGGTCCTGCTGACCATGGTCGAGTCCGCGAAGTTCCGCCGGCCGGTCGTCCCCGGCGATCAGCTTCGCATCGAGATGAAGGTGGAGCGCCTGCGCGAGACCACCGCGAAGATGTTCGGCACCGCCAGCGTCAACGGCGTCGAAGTCGCCGAGGCCCGGCTGATGTGCGCGCTGGCCGACAAGGCCGACGCGCCCGCCCGCTGAGCGCCGCCGCATGCCGATCCATCCCACGGCGATCGTCGACGCCGCCGCCCGCATTCACGAGACCGCCGAAATCGGGCCGTTCTCCATCGTTGGCGCCGAGGTCGAGATCGGCGCGCGCACGCGCTTGATGGCCCACGTCTATGTCGAGGGCCCCACCTGGATCGGCGAAGACAACGTCTTCTTTCCCTACTCGACCGTGGGCGTGGCTTCCCAGGATTTGAAGTATCGCGGCGAGCGCGCCGAGACGCGCATCGGCCATCGCAACCGGATTCGCGAATTCGTGACCATCCACCGCGGCACCGAAGGCGGAGGCCTGGTCACGCGCATCGGCGACGACAACCTGGCGATGGCCTACGTCCACGTGGCGCACGACGTCGGCGTCGGCGATCGCGTGGTGCTGGCCAACGGTGCGACCCTCGGCGGGCACGTGACGGTGGGCGACTGGGCGGTGATCGGAGCCTTCAGCGGTGTGCACCAGTTCTGCCGGGTCGGCCGCCACGCCATGATCGGCGGCTACACCGTGATCACGCGCGACGTGGCGCCGTTCTCGATGACCGTGGCGCCGCGCGAGGCGTCAGTGTTCGGCGCCAACAAGACCGGACTCGAGCGGCGCGGCTTTACGGCGGCCTCCGTTGAGGCGCTGCACAAGGCCTTCCGTCTGTGGAGCAAATCGGGGCTGAACGCGACTCAGGCCCTCGCGCGCATGCGCGAGGAGCTGGCCGGCATCGCCGAGGTCGAGGAGCTGATCGCCTTTATCGAATCGTCCGAGCGGGGCGTGGTGAAATGAGGGCCGCCGCATCATAATGGAGGAGCCATGCGCCTCGCCCAGGGTACGCGACTCGGGCCCTACGAGATCGTCAACCTCCTAAGCGCCGGCGGCATGGGGGAAGTCTACCTCGGCCGCGACACCCGTCTGGCCCGCACCGTCGCCATCAAGGTCCTGCCCGCGAGCCTGATGGCGAAACCCGACCGCCGTCGCCGCTTCGAGCGCGAGGCCCGCACCGTGGCCAGCCTCAATCATCCGCACATTTGCCAGATCTACGACATCGGACTCGACGGCGAAGTCGACTACCTGGTGATGGAGTACATGGAGGGCGAGCTGCTCTCCCAGCGTCTCGACCGCGGGCCGCTCCCCACCGCCGAAGTGCTGCGCTACTCCATCGAGATCGCCGAGGCGCTCGACACCGCGCACCGCCGGGGCGTCATACATCGCGACCTGAAGCCCGCCAACGTCATGCTCACTCCGGCCGGCGCCAAGCTCATGGATTTCGGCCTCGCCAAGCTCAAGGAGGAGACCGACCTCGCCTCCGCGTTCCTGGTCTCGAAACCGCCCACCAGTCTCACCGACGAGGGCATGATCGTCGGCACCCTCAATTACATGGCGCCCGAGCAGCTCCAGGGCAAGGACGCCGACGCCCGCAGCGACCTGTTCTCGCTCGGCTCCATGATCTACGAGATGGCTTCCGGCGCCAAGGCCTTTCCCGGCGCCAGCGGCGCCGAGGTCATCGCCGCCATCCTGGAGCGCGAGGCGCCGCCGCTGTGGAATCTGAAGGGCTCCGGCGCCGCCCCGCCGCCGGCGCTCGATCACGTGGTGCAGACCTGCCTCGCCAAGCAGCCCGACGATCGCTGGCAGACCGCGCACGACCTCATGGTGCAGCTCCAGTGGATCGCCGACCAGCGGCAGCGCGCCGGCGCACCGCTCGGCTGGAACACCGAACGCATGGTGTGGCTCGCGGTCACCGCCGTGCTCGCGATTTTCGGCGCCGTCCTGGCGTGGATGTTGTGGGGCCGCGCGGCCCCTCCGGCGTCCACCATGCACTTCAGTCTTTGGCCGCCGGAAAACGCCAGCTTCTCGCCGCTCACGGTCGGCGGACCGGTCGCCGTCGCGCCCGACGGACGGCGTCTGGCGTTTACCGCCACCACCACCGGCGGCAAGCAGCAAATCTGGATCCGTCCGCTCGATTCGCCCAAGGCCTACGCCCTCGAAGGCACCGACGGCGGATCCTATCCCTTCTGGTCGCCCGACAGCCGCGACCTCGGCTTCTTCGCCGGCGGAAAGCTGAAGCGCATCGAGGCCTCCGGCGGGCCGCCCCAGACCCTCGCCGATGCGCCCCAGGGCCGCGGCGGAACCTGGAGCCGCAACGGCGTCATCGTCTTCGCCCCCAACCTGGCCGGCGGACTGCATCGCGTCTCCTCCGGCGGCAGTGGCTCGACGCCCGTGACGCAGCCTGCGGCGGTCCGCCGCGAGACCTCGCACCGCTGGCCGTCCTTCCTCCCGGACGGCGAACACTTCGTGTATTTCGCGCGCGGCGCCGAGGTGGAGCATTCCGGCGTGTACGTCGGCTCTCTCGAATCGCGCGACACGCGGCGGATTCTGCCGGCCAGCTCGAGCGCGGTGTTCGTGCCGTCCGGCTCCGGTAGCCTGGGCCACCTGCTCTACATCCGCGAGCGCACGCTGATGGCGCAGCCGTTCGACGCCGCGAGCCTCGCCGCCGGCGGCGATCCCGCGCCCATCATCGAGCGCGTCGGCAACAACCTCAACAGCGGCGCGGCGTTTTCGGCGAGCGATCGCGGCCTGCTGGTGTACCGCAGCGACAGCACCCAGATGCGGCAGGTCGTCTGGGTGGACCGCGCCGGCCGGCGCCTCGCCGCGCTGGGCGAGACCGCCGAGTTCGATCAGGTCGCCCTCTCGCCCGACGGCACCGCCATCGCCGTCGATATGATGAACCGCCGCGACGGCGCCAACGACATCGTGCTGGTCGACGCCGTCACCGGCGCCCGCGCCCCGCTCACCAGCGGTCCCGCCAACGACTGGTATCCGGTCTGGTCGCCCGACGGCGCCAGCATCGCCTATACGTCGGACCGGGAGGGCCGCCTCGACCTGTATCTGAAAGCGCGCGGGGCGGGCGAGGGCGGACTCATTCACGGCTCGGGCGGCGTGAAGTTCGCCATGTCATGGTCGCGCGACGGCCGGCTGCTGGCCTTTCAGGACCTGAATCCGTCGACAAAATACGACGTCTGGCTCCTGCCGATTACCGGAGACCGCAAGCCGATTCCACTATTACAAACTGAATTTAACGAAAATCACCCGCAATTCTCACCGGACGGTCAATGGCTGGCCTACACCTCGGATGAGACCGGCGCCTACGAAGTCTACGTGACCGCTCTCGGCGGCTCGGCCGAGGACCCGCGGGCCCGCCGCAGGAACCGCCGGCAAATCTCGACCGGCGGCGGCTACCAGCCCCGCTGGCGGGGCGACGGCCGCGAACTGTACTACCTTTCGGCCGACCGCCGGCTGCACGCCGTCGCCATCGGCTTTGAGGGAGGATCCATCGCCCCCGGCGCGCGCCAGGTGCTGTTCGAGGCCCCCGTCGAGATGGTCGCGCCGAACCGCTCCTTCTACGCGCCCTCGGCCGACGGCCAGCGCTTCGCGTTGGCGGCCGCGGTCGAGGCGGCGCAGCCGCCGATTCACGTGCTGCTGCACTGGTCCTCGCGCCTCCCCCGCTAGTCCCGTGGCAGGAGTCCGAAAGGCCGCACGTTACGGAGCCGCGACCGCGAGGGAGCGGTTCTTGTCACAGCGCGCGTTCGGGATACACTGTTATCGCCATGACTACCGCCGCCGTGGAACAACCCGCCCGTCCGCTCACGGCGCTCGCCGAGGACGAGCGCCTCTTCCAGTCCACCGTCCGCCGTTTCGCCCGTGAGGAGATCGCGCCGCACGTGCGCGCCATGGACGAAGAAGGCGTCTTCCGCCCCGCCATTCTCCGGCAGTTCTTCGACCTCGGACTCATGGGCATCGAAATCCCCGAGGAATACGGCGGCCAGGGCGGGACATTCTTCCAGTCGGTCATCGCGATCGAGGAGCTGGCGGCCGTGGACCCCTCGTCGGCGGTGATCGTCGACGTACAGAACACCCTGGTCAACAACGCCGTCCTGCGCTGGGCGAGCGACGAACAGAAGCGCCGCTGGCTGCCGCGCCTGGCGCGCGACACCGTGGCGAGCTACGCGCTCTCGGAAGCCGGGTCGGGCTCCGATGCCTTTGCCATGACCACGCGCGCCTCCCGCGACGGCGCAGGCTGGGTGCTCAACGGCCGCAAGCTCTGGATCACCAACGCCGCCGAAGCCGGCCTGTATCTCGTCTTCGCCAACGCCAACCCGGAAGCCGGGTACCGCGGCATCACCTGCTTTCTGGTGGAGCGCGATTCGCCGGGCTTCCAGGTCGGCCGCAAGGAAGACAAACTCGGCATCCGCGCGTCGTCAACCTGCGAGCTGATCTTCGAGGATTGCCGGGTGGCGGCCGACAGCGTCATGGGCGAGGTCGGCAAGGGCTACAAGATCGCCATCGAGACGCTCAACGAGGGACGCATCGGCATCGGCGCCCAGATGACCGGACTGGCGCAGGGAGCGCTCTCGCACGCGCTGGCTTACGCGCGCGAGCGGAAGCAGTTCGGCCGGCCGATCGCGGAGTTCCAGGGCGTCCAGTTCACGCTGGCCGAGATGGCGGTCGACGTGGAGGCCTCGCGCGTGCTGACCTACAATGCCGCGCGCCTCCGCGAGTCCGGCCAGCCCTTCCTGACGCAGGCGGCCATGGCGAAGCTGTTTTCCTCGCAAATCGCCGAAACGGTCGCCAGCCGGGCCGTGGAAGTCTTCGGCGGCGTCGGATTCACGAAGGATTATCCGGTGGAAAAGCTCTATCGCGACGCAAAAATCGGCAGGATATACGAGGGAACCAGCAACATGCAGAAGCAGACCATCGCGAAACAGTTGCTGGGATAACGCGGTCGACCCTCCCGGCGGCGCCGGTACCGGCGCCGGGCGCGATACGGTCAGTGAAGCCCGCCGGACGATAAGCCGGTTTCTGTACCCTTGCGGGCGGCAGCCATTCCTCTAGGCCGTCCATTACTGAACGGCTCCAGCGACCTACCCGGGAGTCTTCGCGGAGCGGGCGACTCCTGCTCCCCTATTTGGTCTTGCTCCACGTGGGGCTTGCCCTGCCGGACGAATTACTTCGCCCGCGGTGCGCTCTTACCGCACCTTTTCACCCTTACCTCGGCCGTGAAGCCGCGGCGGTATATTTTCTGTGGCGCTATCCGTGAAATCCGCTTTGAGCGAATCCCCCCGGCCGTTAGCCGGCACGCTGCCCTATGGAGACCGGACTTTCCTCCCGTTTCCGGGCGGCTGCCTGTCCGGCGGGCTCCGTCACCATTGTAGCTGGCCCGCGCGGCCCCGAAGGGCCGTCAGCGATCTCAGTGGACCAGCGGGCGATTCAACAACAGCTCCAGTCGTGAGCCCTCGTGCAGCACCAGTTCGCGGCCGCTGGCGGCCGCTCCGAACACAACGCCGGCGGCGGCGCCCGATCCCGCCCCGATCGCGGCGCCTTTGCCGCCGGCTTGCGAGGCGCCTACTGCTGCGCCTATGCCGCCAAGGACTGCGGCTCCGATGGCGGCCTTCTTCGCGCGGCCGCTCGATACCTCAATCTCGCCTTCCTCCGACACGCTCCGCTTGACGTGCTTTCCGCTCTCCACGCCGGTCACCGTGGCGACCAGCGGGCGCATCCCGCGGCGCGTCTCGATGCGCTCGAAGCGCAGGATCAGCTCGTCGCGAGTGGCGTGCGTCACGCGACCCGTCAGCTTCGCGCCGGCGGGGAGGAAGCTCCCGTCGGCGCCCCTCAGCGACTCCAGCGTGCGGGCTTCCACCTTCTTGCCCGGCTTCGCCTTGCGCGCTTCGATCTTCTTCGTCAACTCAACCAGAAAACTGGTCCCCGCGGGAATCTCCGAGCCCGCCACCGTCGAGGCGAATCCCAGAGCGATCGCCAGACTGAAATGCTGCATCCTCCTGGTCATGTTGTGCCTCCCTCTTCGACCAAACCCACATCGTCCCGAAAGGTTTCCTCACGCCTTGGCCCGCTCCGCGCCGGTCAGCCGCACGAAGACCGGGTTCTTCAGCGTGAACTTCACCACCGACTCGGCGGGCGCCGCCACATGCATGCGACCCGTCAGAAGGGCCCCCGTCGCTCCCGCCGCTGCGCCCGCGCCCGCTCCGATGGCTGCGCCCGCGCCTCCACCGGCGATCGCGCCGATGGTCGCTCCTCCTCCTGCTCCTCCGCCGATCAATGTCAGGTTGCGCCGCTTGTGCGACCGGCTCACGCGCCGGTGCTCGCTGGTCTGCAGCGCGTACGTCTCCGGCCCGTTCTCGATCGCCGTCAGCGAGAGCGCCAGCACCGCGCGTCCCTTCAGCCGACCCGATGGCGCCGCCGTTACCACACGGCCCCGGACGCGCGCGCCGCGCGCCAGTACTTGCGTGTCGCCGACCTTTACGGCCTCCTCGAGCGTCGCCGTGAACGCGTCGCCGGCCTTATGGCTCGCCGTCGAGACGGCGTGATCCAGCCGCACCGCGATCGGCGTGCCCGCGGCCACCTGAAAGGTCGGACGGAGCTTCTCGCCGTCGACGGACGTCCCGGCCGCCTTGCCCGCCGTGGCGGCGTCGACCGACCGGTCTTCGCAACCCGCGAGCGCCAAGAGACCCAGCGCCATCAAGAGCGTTCTCACAGTCAAAAGCGTCTTAAGATGCACTGCAAGTTTCATCTTTCGCCTCCGCCTCTCGCCGTTTGGTAGGGCAATTGCCCTGCCAGCCGCCGATGGATTCGGGGAATCAACAGGTTGGGTGGCCGGCGGGTCATTCCTACTCTTGCTTCCGGCAAAATCGGCCCACCCCGCCGGTAAATTTTCCCGCCGGCGACCCGGTATCCCGCCGGAATCAGTACGCCGGGGGGGCGCGCCGGAGCGAAACATTAGTTGCTGGAAATGGTTTATACACCACCCGGATGTGTTATTCTAAGTAGCAACGCAGTGAGCTACATTGGTAGAGGCCAGGAGGACGTCCCGATGTTCCGGAAAATGCTGATGATTTCGATGGCGCTGCTGGTTGCCGCGCCGGTTCTGTTCGCCCAGGGGCTGGTCACGACGGCGACCAAGGACGACTGGGAGGAGATCAACTTCGAGTTCGACTCCTCGATCCTCTCCGACGGCTACCCGAGCCTGCTCCGCCTCGCCGAGCTCCTCAACCAGAACCCCGACTACCGTGTGACCATCCAGGGTCATACCGATTTCGTCGGCTCCGACGCCTACAACGACAAGCTGTCGGCGTCGCGATCCAACGCCGTCAAAGCGTTTCTGGAGAAATACGGCGCGCGGCCCGGCCAGGTGGTCGCCGAGTCCAAGGGCAAGCGCGATCCCAAGGTCGACAACAAGACCAAGGAAGGGCGTTTCATCAACCGCCGCGTGGTGCTCACGGTCCGCGACGGGCAGGGACGCCTGGTGAGCGCCGGCGGTGTGCGCGACGCCATCCGCGGCATCGAGCAGATGGCCAAGAAACAGGAAGAGTGCTGCGACAACATCCTCAAGCGCCTCGACAAACTCGACGAGATTCTGGCCGCCTTGCGCGACCT
This sequence comes from uncultured Solibacteraceae bacterium, assembly GCA_964515555.1. Lineage (GTDB taxonomy): Bacteria > Acidobacteriota > Terriglobia > Bryobacterales > Bryobacteraceae > CAZEVY01. The sequence goes on from CAZEVY010000030.1 coordinate 33,044, forward strand.
TCGCAATGAGAACGCGGCTCTGCGCCGCGATCTGGAAGGACTCAAGGCGCGGCCGATGCCTGCCCCCGTGCAGCAGGCCGCCGCCCCGGTACAGGGTCCGGCCGGTCCGCAGGGTCCGGCGGGAACGCCCGGAGCCGGCGCCGCCGGAGTGGTAGGGGCGCCGCCTTCTCGCGCCGCCGCCGCCGCGGAAGCCGCGAGCCGCCCGGGAGCGCCCGGAAGCCGCTTCTCGATCCTCAATCTCAACGCTGGTCCCGACTCCGAAGGCGACCTGACGTTCTCCGGCCGTGGACGCTTCTTCTCGCCGTTCGGGTCGCATTCCGCCGTCCAGGCGCAGGCCGAATACATGTACTTCCGCGAGCAGAAGGAAGGACAGTTCGACCTCGGCCTCGTGAACCGCTTCAAGGACGTCCAGCTCGGACTGTTCACCAGTTTCAAGACGGTCAGCTTCAACCGCTTCCAGAACAGCGGCACGCTCGGCCAGGGATCGCTGACCTTCGACTACCTGCATAAGTACGGGCGCGTCGGACTCTTCGGCTCCAAGGGCTTCATCAACAACGCGGTCGTGAACCGCGTCGTCCCCAGCCGCAACTTCCTCGACGAAACTTACCTGCGCATCGCCGACCAGGTCGGCGGATCGGCCGCGCTCGGCCTGCACAAGAACTTCTGGTTCGAGGGCAACCTCGGCTACGTCAAGACGCGCTCGGGCGACGACAAGCCGGGCGGAACGCTGCGCCTGTTGTTCCCGGTGAACAACCGCTTCGCCTTCACCGTCGAGGGCGGCTTCAACGAAACGCTGATCACGCGCGACAACAACGGTCGCGTGGTCTTCGGCATCCAGTTCGGCAATTTCCTGTCGCCGCGCGAATTCAAGGGCCTCGACTCGCCGGTGCCGGTCGACGTGCCGCGCATCCGATACGAAGTGCTCACGCGCCGCATCCGCACGGGTAACGACGCCCCTGTGGCCGACGCCGGCCCCGACCAGATCGGCATCAACGCCGGTCAGGTCCGCCTCGACGGCTCGGCGTCATTCGATCCCGACGGCGACCCGATCACCTATCAGTGGACCCAGACCGCCGGTCCGACCGCCGCGCTCAGCGCGCCGGCGGCCGCGGTGACCACGTTCACGGCGGTGGAAGGACAGTCCTACGGATTCCGCCTGCTGGTGCGCGACAGCCAGGGCGCGCAGGCGCTCGACGGCGTCACCATCACCACGCGCGACATCACGCGCGTGCGCATCAACCGCTTCGCGGCCACGCCCAACTCCATCAACTCGGGCCAGAGCTCGGAGCTCTCCTGGGAAGTCGAGAACGCTGATGAAGTAACTATCAGCGGCGGCGTCGGCGCCGTCGACCGGGTGCGTGGAACGCGTACCGTATCGCCCACCGAGACCACCACCTATACGCTGACCGCGCGCAACCGCGCCGGCGACGCCACGGCCATCGCGACGGTCACCGTCGGGCGGCCGGGTGTTCGCATCTCGCGCTTCACCGCCAGCGCGCCCATCGTCATACTCGGCGAGAGCTCGACTCTGTGCTGGGATACTTTCGACGCCACGACGGCGGAGATCACGCCCGGCATCGGCACGGTGCGTCCCAGCGGCTGCGTCGACGTGACCCCCACGCAGACCACCGCCTACACGCTCATCGCGCGCAACGCCTTCGGCGAGACACGCGCGACGGTTACGGTATCGGTGCGCGACGGCGAGAAGCCTGTCATCGTGAGCTTCCGCGCCTCGCCTGACGCCGTGGTCGCCGGATCGCCGGCGACGCTCACGTGGGTCACCGAGGAGGCCACCGAAGTCACCATCGACAACGGTGTCGGCACGGTGCCGCTCTCGGGCAACCGCCAGGTGACGCCCGCCACGACGACAACATACACACTTACGGCGAAGAACCAGTTCGGCCAGGTGATCTCGACGGCATCCGTCGTCGTGGAGCCGCGCGTCCGAATCGTGACGTTCATCGCCTCGGCGAACCCAGTGGTCGCCGGACAGGTGACCACGATCAGCTGGGTGACGGAGAACGCCACCGCCGTGCAGATCTCCACCGAGATCGGCGACCGCCCGACCAGCGGTCAACTGCTGCTGCGGCCGTCCGGCGATACCACGCTGACGCTGACGGCGCTCGGCCGGCTCGGCCAGCGGGTCACGCAGACGCTGACGATCACGGTGAATTCGCCGCCGGCGCCGAACCGGCCTCCTGTGGCGAGCGCGGGCCAGGGCTTCTCGACGGCCTTCCGCGACGTGGTGCTGGACGGCTCGGCCTCGATCGATCCGGACGGCGACGCGATCACCTACGCCTGGGTTTCGGTCGGCGGCACGGCGACGGTGCTCGACCCGACGTCGGTGCGCACGCGCGCCACGCTCGGCGCGACGCCGGGCGAGTACGCCTTCGAGCTGACGGTGACCGACAGCAAGGGAGCCAGCACCAAGACCAACGTCGTGGTGCGGCTGACGCCGCCGCCGGCGGCCCCGGCGAAACCCTGACGCCGGCCGGCGCCGTTTCATGAGGCGCTGGCTCGTTGGAATGTTGGGCCGCGCGCTACTCGGTGTGTGCCGGGACGGTGATTTATCGCGCCCGGTGAGGCGCTGGTAGACTGATCCTATGGCGGCGCGGAAAGACCAGGCGATGCTCGAAGCCGGCGAGCGAGCGCCCGCGTTCACTCTGCGCGGTCTCGACGGGCGGGACTACACCCTGGAGAGCCTGGTGGCGGGCGGCCGGGCACTGCTGGCGTTCTTCAAGTCGACCTGTCCGGTCTGCCAGTTCACGTTTCCGTTTCTCGACCGGCTGCACCGCGAGGGCGCCGGCGCCCGCTTCGTGGCGATCTCGCAGGACGGCGCCCGCGACACGCGCGAGTTTCTCAGCGAGTTCGGCGTCTCGTTCCCGGCGCTGCTCGACGAGGAGCGGCGGCTCTACCCGGCCAGCAACGGGTTTCGGATTTCGTACGTGCCGTCGATGTTCCTGGTGGAGCCGGACGGCGCCGTGAGCTGGGCGTCGGCGGGATTCTCGCGGGTCGATCTGGAGGAACTCGGCGAAAAGCTGGGGGCGGCCACGTTCCAGCTCGGCGAGCGCGTGCCCGACTGGAAAGCGGGTTGAGGGTCGAAGAATTGATCCTCCCGGGCGGAGAGAGAAACCGACAATGATCCACGAAGCATTCACCTCGGCGGCCGCGATCGCCAAGGGCATGAGCACGACGTTGCGCGAGATGCTCTCGCCGACCATCACCGAGGACTACCCGGACGTTCCGCCCAAGGTACAGGAGCGCTACCGGGGCATTCACGTCCTCCAGCGCGACGAGAACGGCCTGGAGAAATGCGTCGCCTGCTTCCTGTGCGCGGCGGCATGCCCGTCCAACTGCATCTATATTGAAGCCGCCGAGAACACGGCCCAGACGCGCATCAGCGGCGGCGAGCGCTACGCGAAGGTCTACAACATCGACTACAACCGCTGCATCTTCTGCGGCTATTGTGTGGAGGCCTGCCCGACCGACGCCATCACGCACGGCCACGGCTTCGAGGTCGCCAGCTACAACACGTCGACCTTGATCTACCGCAAGGAGAGGATGCTGACGCCGGTGGCGAATCGATGAAGCCCCGGCGCGGTACGCCGTGGCGGCCGCACTACCGTAGCTCGATCGAATACGGCATGATCCGCATCATACCGCCCTGCCGCCACAAGTTGAGATCCAGTCCCCCGGTCAGCTTGCGGATGCGCGACTCCAGCGACGCCTCCGGCTGTCGCGACCACAGCAGATCGAAGATGGTCCGCTTCGGCGGATACACAACCAGCCGCACCTTGTCCTGCGCGCCGATGCTCGCCTTCCGCTTCACCATCTCGATCGCGCGGTCCAGTCCCCCCACCTCGTCGATCAGCCCGCGCTCCCGCGCCTGCGATCCCAGCCACACGCGGCCCTCGGCGAGCGGCTCGATCTCGGCGCGCTTGCGCCGCCGCCCCTCGGCGACGCGGTCGAGAAACGACTCGTACACCTTGTTGATGCCCTCGCGCAGCTTCTTGCGGCCGGCCTCGCCCAGCGGCTTGTAGTCGCTGTCGATGTCGGCGTACCGGCCGCGCGCGATGATTTCCTTCTGCACGCCCAGTTTCTCGTAGAGCCCGCGCAGGTTCAGTTTCCCGTAGATGACGCCGATCGAGCCGGTGAACGTCGCCGGGTAGGCGATCACGGGATCGCCGGTCATGGCGATGTAGTAGCCGCCGCTGGCCGCCGTGTCGGACATCGAAATAACGAGCGGCTTCCTCTTGCTCAGCCGCCGCATCTCGTGCAGAATGTCCTCCGACGCCACCGCGTCGCCGCCCGGCGAATCCACCCGCAGCACGACGCCGCGCACCGCCGTGTCGTCGCCCACCTGGCGGATAAGCCGGATGAACGGCTCCGAGACGATGCTCTCATCGGCGCCCGATCCCGATTCACCCGTCCCGCGCAGGATCACGCCCTGCGCCGTCAGCAGCGCGATCGACGCCCGCCCTTCGAGTCCGACATCGGCGGCGGGGACCTTGGCGTAGTCGCGCTGCGAGAGCTTGCGAATCTCGCCCTGTCCGAGCTTCTGCCGGAGCTGTTCGAAGACCTCCTCGCGATGAATCAGCCCGTCGACGAGCTTCTTCTCGCGCGCCTGCTCCGCCAGGAGCGGCCCGTCGTCGAAGGCGGCGCGCACCTGCTCGGGCTTGAGGCCGCGCGCCTCGGCGACGGTTCGCACGACGTGGTCGTAGATGCCGTCCAGCACCGAGTTCATGACTTCGCTGGTCTCGGGCGACATCGACGTGCGCGTGAACATGTCGGCGGCGTCCTTGTACTTGCCGGCGTGTTCCACCTCGAATTCCACGCCGAGCTTGTCCAGAGTCTTCTTCAGGTAGATGAGCTCGGCGCGCATGCCCTTCAGGTCGAGAATGTCTTCGCCCGTGACGTAGACCTTGTCGGCGGCGCTTGCCAGGTAGTACTGGCGCAGACCGGGGCTGCGCAGGAACGCCACCAGCGGCTTGCCCGACCGCTTGAATCGCACCAGCGCCTCGCGCAGTTCCTGCATCTTGCCCCAGCCGGCGTTGAGCGGCAGCGGCTCGAGCACCACGGCGCGCACGCGCGAATCGGCGGCCGCCTTGCGGAGCAGGTCCCAGACTTCGACCACCGTCATCGGCGCCGCGCCCGCGAACATCGGCAGCGGAATCTCGACAGGCGCGATCTCGGGCAGATCGCCGCCGAGCTGGAGCACCAGGGTCGAACCGTCGGCGACCGACGGGCGTCGCTCGCCCATTCGGATGAACGAGAAGACCATCACCACCAGCGCCAGGCCGGCCAGAAGGATGCCGCAGGCCAGGCCGATGAGGAACTTTTTCATTTCACTCCAGGGTAGCAGCCTTGTCGCGTCTGCCAAGCCACGCCAGCGCCTCCGCCTTGGTCGCGATCTCGCCTTCCAGTTGCGCCGTCTCCACCGCCTCCAGCATGCGCGCGAACGCTGGGCCGGGCGTGTAGCCCGCGGCGATCAGGTCGGCGCCGGTGACCAGGCGCGGCGGGCGCAGCACCTCGGCGGGAAGCTCGGCGAGCTTGCGCTGCGCAAAGTGGTAGTTGTCGAGCCAGCCGTGGCTGGAGACGCAGTCGAGGCGGTGCAGCTCCAGGTGTTCCTCGAAGCGCTCCATGCGCAGGAAGCGTTTCAGCGTGCTCGCGCGCATCTTCGGTACGTCCTTGAATTTCAGGTGATTTGCGACCAGCGCGACCACTTGCCGCGTCTCGTCGCCCGAATACCGAAGGCGCGCCAGAATGCGCGCGGCCATTTCCGCGCCCACCGCCGCGTGATTGTCGAAGCGGATGCGGTCGGCGACGCGAAATGTCGGCGGCTTGCCGACGTCGTGCAGCAACACGCCGAGCGCCAGCGTGACCGTGGGATCGCGCAGGCCCTCCAGCATCATGCGCGTGTGAATCCAGACGTCGCCCTCGGGATGAAACTCCGGGGGCTGCGCGACGCCCTTCATCGCCGCGACCTCGGGGAGAATCTCGCCCAGCAGCCCGGTCTCGTCGAGCAACCCGAAGCCGCGGCGCGCGCCGCCCTCGGTCAGAATCCTCGTGATCTCGTCGCGCACGCGCTCGGCCGAGATCGCCAGAATCGACGCGCGCAGCTTCGCGATCGCCGCCTGCGTCGCGGACTCGATGGAAAAACCGAGCCGCGCGGCGAAGCGCACGGCGCGCAGCATGCGCAGGTGATCCTCGCGGAAACGCGCCTCGGGATCGCCGACCGCGCGCACGACGCGGCCCGCCAGGTCGTCGCGGCCTCCGGCGAAGTCGAGCACCTCGCCGGTCTCCGGATCGAGCATCATGGCGTTGATGGTGAAGTCGCGGCGCATCGCATCCAGCCGCGGATCGGCGATCAGCTCGACGCGCTCGGGCCGGCGTCCGTCGCGATAGGAGTGGTCGGTGCGAAAGGTCGCCACTTCCACCTGCGCGCTTTCGTCGCGCACCAGCACGACCCCAAAGTGAGCGCCGACGGCGCCCGATCCGGGGAACAGAGCCAGCACGGCGTCCGGCGGCGCGCTGGTGGCGACGTCGTAGTCCTTCGCCTCGCGGCCCAGCAGGAGGTCGCGCACGCAGCCGCCCGCCAGGTAGGCGGCGTGGCCCTCGCGGCGGAGCCGTTCGACCGCGCGGACGGCGAGCGCGCCGGCGGCAGTGGCGAAGGTCATCCCCTTGATCGTAGAATATGCGGTTGGAGGGTTCGCCCTCCACCATGAGCCCCGATTCCGAATCTTCCCCCCAACAACGCCTCGCCTCTACAGCCAAAGTAGTCGTAGCGACGACGGTAGCGCTCTCGTTCATCTCCTTCTGGCGCGGCGCCGCGGTGGTGCTCAGCGACCTGGCGTCGACGGTGTTCTACGTCGGCGGCGCGGCCGAGCAGGCCATCGGCAAGTCGGCCCCATGGTTCGTGCTGGCGGTGATGCTGTTCGCCTTCGCCGTGCGATCCATCTACATGGAGAGCTGCGGGATGTTCGTGCGCGGCGGCGTCTACGTCGTGGTGCGCGACAGCATGGGACCGCTGATGGCGAAAATCTCGGTCTCCGCGCTGGTGGTCGACTATATCCTCACCGGGCCGATCAGCTCGGTCAGCGCGGGCCAGTACCTCGGCCACCTGTTCAACGAGCTCATGCATCTGCTGCAACAGGATTACCGGATCGACCCGAGTTCCTTCGCGGTCGTCTTCGGCGTGGCGGTGACGGGTTATTTCTGGTGGTTCAACGTCAAGGGCATTCACGAATCGAGCGGCAAGGCGCTGCGCATCATGCAGATCACGACCATCATGATCGTCGTGCTGCTGGTCTGGTGTCCGCTGACGCTGGTGCTGCGGGGCAACTTCGAGCTGCCGCCGGCGCCGACGCCCGCGAACCTGCGCTTCACGCCCGTGTCGCTGGGGTGGCTGGAAGGGACCATCTGGCCGAGCCTGGCCGCCGCCGCCATCATCATCGCCTTCGGCCACTCGCTGCTGGCGATGAGCGGCTTCGAGACGCTGGCGCAGATCTACCGCGAGATCGCCTATCCGAAGCTGAAGAACCTGAGGCGCACCGCCAACCTGGTCTGCACGTACGCGCTGGTCGGTACGGGAATAATCACGCTGTTCGCGGTGATGATCATTCCCGACGAGGTTCGCAAGAACTACTACGACAACCTCATCGGCGGCCTGGCGATGAGCCTGGCCGGGCCCTACCTGCTCCGCCTCGCCTTCCACATCTTCGTGGTGATCGTGGGCGTGCTGATTCTCTCCGGCGCGGTGAATACGTCGATCATCGGCGGCAACGGCGTCTTGAACCGCGTGGCCGAGGACGGCGTGCTCCTGGACTGGTTCCGCAAGCCGAACAAGCGCTTCGGCACCACCTCGCGGATCATCACCCTGATCGCGCTGCTCCAGGTGGTGACCATCGTCGGCAGCCGCGGCAACGTGCTGCTGCTCAGCGAAGCCTACGCGTTCGGCGTCGTCTGGAGCTTCACGATGAAAGGGCTCGGCGTTCTGGCGCTGCGCTTCCAGCGGCACGATCAGGAGTACAAAACGCCGCTCAACTTCACCATCGGCGGACGCGAGATTCCGGTCGGCCTCGCGCTGACGACGCTGGTGCTGTTCCTGGTGGCGGTCGCGAACCTGCTCACCAAGCAGGTGGCGACCATCTACGGAGTCTCGTTCACGTTGTTGCTGCTGGCGATGTTCACCTTCTCCGAGCGCGTTAACCAGCGGCGGCACCGCAAGGCCGAGCACGGCCTGGAGGAGTTCAATCTCGAGTACCAGCAGCAGCCCGACAGCGGCACGCTGCACGCGCGGCCGGGCAGCATCGTGATTGCGGTGCGCGACTATCGCCGCATGTTCCACCTTCAGAAAGTCCTCCAGAAGACCAATCTGCGCCGCCACGACATGGTCGTCATGACCATTCGCAACGTTTCGACCGGCGCCGGCGAGTACGGGCTCGGCGAGAACCAGTTGTTCACCAACTATGAGCGCGAGCTGTTCAGTCACGTGGTGACGCTGGCCGAAAAGGAAGGAAAGCCGGTCGAGCTGCTCGTGGTGCCGGCGGTCGACCCGTTCGACGCGCTGGTACAGACGGCCGCCAAGCTGCAAGCCTCGCGGCTGGTGACGGGCGTCTCGGCTCGCATGACGTCGGAGGAGCTGGCGCGGCGCATCGGCCTGGCGTGGGAGAAGCTGCCGGAGCCGCGGCACGCGTTTTCACTGGAGATCATTGACCCGGACCGGCCGTCCGTGTACGTGAACCTCGGTCCGCACCCGCCGCGGCTGTGGCCCGCCGACGTCGACCGCCTCCACGAGTTGTGGCTCCGGCTGAGCGGCGACGACCGGCTGGGCTCCAAGCTCCACCATCGCGACGTGGTCGGCCTGGCGCTGCGGAGGCTGGAGAAGGATCTGCGAGCGCCCGGCGGCGATGGGATTCGCGACGAGCTGATGCGCGAGATGGACAAAGGCTGACCTTCCGCGCGGAGCCTTTCCACCGCCGTTGTACAATGGCCTCCCATGCGTAACTGGAAGGCCATCGCCGAGGCGCTCGCGCCCGACATTCCCCAAGAGCAGATCGCGCGCATTCAGCCGCCGCTCGACGCGCTGGAGGCCGCCTTCCGGCCCATCGCCCATACGGCGCCGCACGAGACCGAGCCCGCCTACGTCCTGCTGGTCGCCCGGGAGGACGCGTGACGATCCTCGAAGCCGCCGGGCTGCTCGACGCCGGGCGCATCTCGTCGGTAGAGTTGACACGCCAGTGCCTGGCGTCCATCGAGCGACTCCAGCCGAAGCTGAACGCCTTCATCACGGTCACCGCCGACGCCGCGCTTCGCCGCGCGCGCGCCATGGACCAGGAGCGCGACCGCGGGCAGGCGCGCGGTCCCCTGCACGGCATCCCCGTCGCCGTCAAGGATGTCTTCTGCACGCAGGGCGTGCGCACCACGTGCGGCTCGAAGTTCTTCGCCGATTACGTGCCGGACCACGACGCCGCCGTCGTCGAAAAGCTCGAAGCCGCCGGCACGGTGATGCTCGGCAAGCTCAACATGCACGAGCTGGCCTATGGAATCACGTCGAACAACCCGCACTTCGGCGCTGTGCGGAATCCCTGGAACACGGACTGCGTTCCCGGCGGATCGAGCGGCGGCTCTGGCGCCGCGGTCGCCTCGGAGATGTGTTTCCTGGCGATGGGCAGCGACACCGGCGGGTCGATCCGCATTCCCGCCGCGTTCTGCGGGACGGTCGGGCTGAAGCCGACCACCGGGCGCGTCAGCCGCTACGGCGTCCTCCCGCTCGATTTCACGCTCGACCACATGGGCCCGCTCACCCGCTCGGTGCGCGACGCCGCCGTCGTGCTGGGGGCCATCGCCGGCCACGACCCTCGCGACGATTCCTCGAGCGGCGTGCCGCCGCACGACTATCTGCCGCCGGAGGGAGTCGCCATCCGCGGCCTGCGCGTCGGCGTGCCGTCAAACTTCTATTACGAGCGGCTGGACCCCGAGGTCGAGCGGGCCGTCCGCGCGCTGGTGCGCACGGCGGGAGCGCTGGGCGCCGAGGTCGTGGAGGTCCGCGTGCCGGATATCGCCGCCATCAACACGGTGTCGCGCGTCATCCTGCTGGCGGAAGCCTCGGCGACCATGGAGCGATTCCTGCATCGTCGCGCCGAGATCGGCGCCGACGTGCTGGCCCTGCTTGACCAGGGCCGTCTGATCCCGGCGACCGACTACATCAACGCGCAGCGCCTGCGTCGCGTGCAGCAGCGCGAGTTCGCGGAAGTCTGGCGGCACGCCGACTGCCTGCTGATTCCGTGCACGCCCGCGCCCGCGCCCCGAATCGGACAGACGGAACTGGAGCTGGGCGGCGTGAAGGAGGACGTGCGGCTGGCGTCGACGCGCTTCGTGCGCGGCATCAACCCGCTGGGACTGCCGGCGCTGTCGATTCCCTGCGGCGTCGCGTCTTCGGGTCTGCCGATAGGGGCGCAGATCGTCGGGCCTGCGTTTCGCGAGGAGTTGATCCTGCGGGTCGGCGCCGCGCTCGAAGACGCCACCGGCGCTCCGCCGCGCCCTCCGGTGGTTTAAAGGACCGCTCCCTTCGGTCGCCGCTCGGATGCCGTTGCTGAGCCGCGCGCGTAAGCACGCGGTTCGGTAGACTGAAACCCGAGGTACCGACCATGCCAGTCACACGACGCAGTTTCCTCCACGCTTCCGCTGCCGGCGCGGCGCTCGCGCAAGGCCAGCGGCCTTCGACAAGCGACCGCCGGCCATCGGCCAACGACCGCATCCGCGTCGGTGTTATCGGCGCGGGCGCGCGATCGCACGAGCTGATGCAGGCGCTCCTTCAATTGCCCGCCGCCGAAATCGCCTCCGTCGCCGACGCCTATCGCGGCCGCGTCGAGCGCACCACCGAGCGCGTCGGCGCGGGACTCAAGCATCACCGCGACTATCGCGAGACGCTCGCCGACCCCTCGATCGACGCCGTGCTCATCGTCACGCCCGACCACTGGCACCGGCGCATGGTGCTTGACGCCATCGCCGCCGGCAAGGACGTCTACTGCGAGAAGCCGCTGACGTTCCGCTCCTCGGAGGGCGTCGAGATCGTCAAGGCGGCGGCCGAGAAGAAGCGCATCGTGCAGGTCGGCAGCCAGGGGTGCAGTTCCGTCTCGCAGGCCAAGGCGAAGGAGATCATCAAGGCCGGCAAGCTCGGCAGGATCACGCTGATTCGCGCCGCCTATAACCGCAACACCGCCTCGGGCGCGTGGATCTACCCGATTCCGCCGGACGCGTCGCCCCAGACCGTCAACTGGGAGATGTTCCTCGGCGCCGCGCCCAAGCGCCCGTTCAGTCTGGAGCGATTCTTCCGCTGGCGCTGTTACGAGGACTACTCGGGCGGCATCGCGACAGACCTGTTCGTCCACCTGTGCACGACGATTCACTTTCTGATGGACGCCAAGGCGCCGTCCAAGGTGGTCGCGCTCGGGCAGTTGTACCGCTGGAAGGAGAGCCGCGACGTGCCCGACACGTTGAACGCGGTGCTCGAATACCCGGAAGGCTTCGCGGTGAACCTGAGCTCGACGTTCAACAACCAGATGTCGGCCGAGGGGAGCTTTCAGATTCTCGGAACCGAGGGCAGCCTGGCGCTCGGCGGCGAGTTGACATTCTATCCCGAGAATGTTTCGGAGGACAATCGCTGGATCGTCGAGAGCTGGCCCAAGCGGCTCGAAGAGGCCTACTGGCGCGACCCCAAGGTACGCCAGTCCGAGCTGACCGCGACGCGGCGCCCCGGCCTCATCGCGGGGACGCAGACGTTCCGCACCGAGGGGCAGGACGCCACGGTGACGCACCTCGGCGCCTGGCTCGATTCCATCCGGTCGCGCCGCCCGCACTGGGAGGACGCCGCCGTGGGACATCGCGCGGCCGCCTGCGCGCACATGGTGAACCTGGCGATCCAGCGTCGCGGCGCCGTGGAGTGGGACTTCGCGCGCGACGATATCAAGGCGTGAGGAGAGCGATGCGGCGGCGCGATTTCCTTCCGCTGGCCGGCGCGTACCTGCTGCCCGGCCCGCGCGCCTTCGGGCAGCCCGACTCGCGGCAGGCGACCGGCGTGAAAGTCGGCGAAGTCACGCCGTCGTCGGCGATCGCCTGGATGCGAATGACGGCGGCGCGGGCGCGCCGCGACGACGGCCTGGTGCGGCAGGGACGCCCGCGGCCGCTTGCCGCCGATGTCCGCGTCGAGGATCTGCACGGCTCGGCGCCGGGCGCGCCGGGTCGCGTGCGCTTCGTCTTCTCGACTCGCGAAAACCTGGACGGCGCGCAGCGGACGCGATGGGAGGAGGCCGCCGCGGCCAACGACTACACGCACCAGTTCCGGCTGACCGGCCTCCGGCCCGACACCGTGTATCACTACGCCGCCGAGACCGAAGACCGCTCCGGCCGAAAGCACGAGCCGATTCGCGGCAGGTTCCGCACCGCGCCGCCGCCCGGCGATGCATCGTCCATCCGCTTCACCATGACGACCTGCCAGAAGTACTCGGAGCTGGACGACCCGGCCGGCTTCCGCATCTATGAGTCGATGCTGAACCTCGATCCGCGATTCCTCGTCAGCGCGGGCGACATCGTCTATTACGACTCCGACGACCCGCGCGCCGAAAACGTCGCCCTGGCGCGCTATCACTGGCAGCGCATGTTCAGCATGCCGCGTCTCCAGCGGACGCTGGCGGGCGTCGCCGGCTACTGGGCCAAGGACGATCACGACACCGTCTCCGACGATGTCTGGCGCGGCAAGCCTGAGCCTCCCGGGGTGAAGCTGACCTTCGACGAAGGCCTGCGCGTGTTCCGCGAGCAGGTCCCCATGGGCGAGCGGACCTATCGGACGTTTCGCTGGGGCCGGACGTTGCAGGTCTGGCTGGTGGAGGGGCGCGACTTCCGGTCGCCGAACACGATGCCGGACGGGCCGGAGAAGTCGATCTGGGGCGCGGCTCAGAAAGCCTGGCTGAAACAGTCGCTGCTGGCGAGCGACGCCGACTGGAAGATTCTCGTCACGCCGACGCCGATCGTGGGACCGGACCGTCCCAACAAGCGCGACAATCATTCCAACGCCGTCTTCGCGCACGAAGGCCGCGAGTTTCGCGAGTGGGTGCGCGCCAACGTGGCCGAGAGTTTCGTCACGATCAACGGGGACCGGCACTGGCAGTATCACTCGGTGCACCCGGAGACGCAGCTCGACGAATTCTCGGTGGGCGCCGCCAGCGACTCGCACGCCAGCGGATCGCCGGGCGAGGACCGCAAGTTTCACCGCTTCCACCGCATGCGCGGCGGGTTCCTCGAAGTGGAGACGGCGCGCCAGCGCGGGGAATCGCGCGTCAGCTTCCGGCTGCGCGACGTCGCGGGCGCGGTGGTGTACGAGTTCGTCCGGTCGCGGCGGGTGTGAGAGGCGCTACTCAGCGGGGCCGCCCACGGCCGCGCGGCCGACACCATCGGCCACGACCACGGTGACCGTGACCGAGACATCTCCGAATGGGTTCGCCGCCTGGAGCGTGTAGTTCGTCGTGGCCTCGGGAGTCGCCCTCCAGCTCCCGGTCGCCGACGCCGCGCGGCCGTCGATGCGCACTTCCGCCGCTCGATGCACCAGCCAGCTCAGGACCACGGGCGTCCCGGGCGTCACTTCCCCGCTCGATGGACTGAAAAACGCGACCTCGGGACGAAGCAGGCCCAGTTCGCTGAAGGACGTCAGCGTCAGCCCGAACCTCTCGATCAGATCGACGGCGTCGCGGATGAGCGCCATGGCGCCTTCCTCGCCATGCGTCTTCAGCAGGCGGCGCGCCAGATGCAGGTCTCGCGCCGATGGTTCGTGGCTATGGCCCGCCAGCGTGTGGAAGTAGCGGACGAGTTCCTCCGGCTCGAAGCTCATCTCCGGGGGCGGGGGCTGCGGTGGAAGGGGCGGGGGCTCCGGGACCGGCACGGGCCCGCGGTCGGGGATCCTCGACCATATGAACCGGCCGATGCCGCCGAGGACGAGCAAAAACGCGACCAGATAGGCCGTCTTCCAGAGACCCTGCCGAAAGCGCCATCGATCCGCCATGGCGAAAAGGGCCTCGTCTGTGGCGGCGCCTGCCCGCCGCAACAGGACGCCCGCGTCCTCGTTGGCGATCGCCGTGGCAATAAAGCCGTCTAATTCCTTCTGTCCGAGCCGGTCCGCCAGAAATTCGAACGCGACTCCGAACTGGCGATACTCCATGGTCGGTCCCGTTCTCCGAATCTCGCGCGACCCGTCGGGAAACACGCGGACTTCATTGTCGGAACCGCCGGTGCCGCTCAGGTAAATCGCCACGCCCTCCTGAAACCATCGCGGAAATATCCTGCTGGTTGCGGAAAACCTGGCATTGATATACGCGTGCACGAGCTCATGCGACAGCACCTTCGGAATGGCGCGCTCCTCGATGCCGCCCGGCGCGGCGCTCCCGGAGCGAGCCTTCAGGATCGCGACGTACCTTCCCCCGGGAAGGGTGACTCCGGCCGTCGCCTCGTCGGCGAAAGCGCGCTTCAGCGACTCCGGCAGGCGCTCGCGGTCCGCGAAGTACTTCACGTACACGAAGCCCTTCGGCGCCGGAACGCCGGCGTCCCGCAGGCGTTTCACCGCGGGTTCCGGGCTGGTTTCAAGATCGACGAGGCTGCGCTCGTTGTGGAGGTATCCCACGAGTGCGTCGCGGGCGGCGGTGTCCAGCACTGTGCGCCTCGGGAGAGTCGTGCGGGCGGCCGACCCCGTGAAGATGAGGCGCCACTCCACCAGGGGCTTGAGGTTCGCCAGCATTCCGGGCGACGATCGCCCCATCAGCTTCGACAGCGCCTGGAGATCGGAAAGACACGCGTAGAGATTCTCATAGTGGCGCTGCCCGATCGCGATCTCCGCCTCGGAAACGTGCGTGGGGGCGATCAGGTCGTCGAGCCACTCCTGATTCCTGGCGGTCTCGCTCAGGATCGTGCACGGGCCGGAAGGCGGTTTCGCGACCGGGTCCGGCTGTGCCAGGGCGGAGGCGGTGAGACCGAGAGCGAGTGTGAACCGGACGAATCGCGAACCGTCCGCTCCACCCCTTCCGGAGTAACGCATTCCTCACCTCTGCCGAAATGCAGTCTAGTGTCGATAGGATTATACATGATACCTCCCGTTACGCTGTGAAACAATGTCGATATATATCGATTAAACATGGCGTCGCAATTGTTGCGGATGACCGCTGGCTGACGCGGCTCCGCAGTTCCGCGGCCGTAACGGAGCGGATGCGAAATGTCCTCTGACGCCGTGTCTAGCGTGGAGTGCGAGGGCGGCGAGCATCCGCCAGCACTTGACGGCTCGATTGTACCTGTACCGGCGGGGGCAAACTGCCGATGGAGGGGGGTGAACTGTCCGAACTGCGGCGGCGTCATGCGCCTGGACGACGGCAAGGACGTCTTCGCCTGCGACTACTGCGGCCACCTGCACTTTCCCGGGGAGAACGCCGACGGCGTGCGGGTGCTCGGCACGCCGGCCGGGTTTTCCTGTCCGGTCTGCCGGGCGGCGCTGGTCGACGCCTCGGTGGAGCGCGAGCGTATCCGGTACTGCGAGCGCTGCCGCGGCATGCTGATCGGGGTCGACGACTTTGTGATTCTGGTCGAGAAGCTGCGAAGCGGTTCGCCGGCGCGTCCCGGGCGGCGGGTCGACGCCCGCGAGCTGGCGCGGCCGCTCGACTGTCCCCGTTGCGGCCGGCGTATGGACACGCACCCGTACGCGGGCGGAGGGAACATCGTTATCGATAACTGTCCGCCGTGCGGCCTGAACTGGCTGGATCACGCCGAGCTATCGACCGTAGCGGGAACCCTACACCCGCCTTCACTGACAACTAGCCTGTGACTTCTCTCCCGGCCTGGAGTGGAAGGCCTTCTAAGCAAGCGGCTTTCGGCAGTAGTTTGTAGCCGAGTTGCTCGGCCTTCGCGGTTAGAGCTTTGATTCGGATCTGCTGGTAGCGCTGCTCGAACGCGTCGGCGCCTTCGTCGACATACTGCTGCCCCCACCGCAGCAAACGGGAGATCAGCGTCGCCAGCTTCCTCGCGGTGGCGAATACGGCGACGTCGGCGCCGATGCGCCGGGCGATGCTACGGTAGT
>CAZEVY010000031.1:0-48178 GCA_964515555.1 uncultured Solibacteraceae bacterium
CCCAAATACGGGCTCGAAATCCGGTTGAGTCAGATCGAACCATATCTCCACTTCACTCGAGATATCACTGCCGGAGACGCCTTGCGAAGCCACCCGCAGAAACGGCTTGCCACCCACACTCGTCATAGAGTGCCGCCGCGGGTAATTCTTGATGAAAGTCCAATACGCTCCCGTGCGACGCCAGCCTTCGTCTTCGCTTCCAAAGTAGCGGACATAGACTTGCGTGTTCCAAGGTGTGTCGATCACCAGGATCGTCTGCCGCGGACCGAGAACCGTGATCAATTCAGTGGAGCAGTCGCTAGACTTCTCGCAGTGGAGCAAGGAGCCATGGACCCCGAGCGCTTTCCACAACGGCGCCCACTCGAATCCCAGGTGTGAGTCGATGTACCGCGCTAGATCGTAAGGCGATTCCGCGGCGCGGACGATCTCTGGGACCGATGTATTCTGAGCGACGGCCACGCACGAAAGAATGGCCGTGGCTGCAAGGCGGTACATCGCTCTCCATTATTACAACTTGAACTCGTGCTGGATCGGACCCGCCCACTGTAAGCCTGCGTTGACGGCGTTGGGGAAATGAGACAGGATTCGATTCAGAACGCTTTTCGCGCTCCCGCCACTTTATGCTGAGGCGGAGACAAGGACTGCCGCCCCTTTCCCCTGTGCGCCTGCTTGACGAAGCCGAATACCTCTCGCACAATCGAGATGCCGGCGTCGCGACACTCCGATGGTTTTCGGGATCATCCCGGAAGTCCATTCGGAATCACCCTGGATTCGGCGTTCGGCTTCACCGAAACCCCCACTTGATCGGATAACGCGACGCAGAATCGCCGGATATCCATGCCTTCGCCCGCGACTCGGTAGGCGGTCAGGCGGAAGTACCCGCGAGGCCCAGCTCGGCCGCGTTGGCGCGCATGGCGTCGATGCAGAACGCGATGTGCTCCTCAAGCGCCACGCCCAACTCCGCCGCCCCGTTGACGATGTCGTCGCGATTCACCGAGCGCGCGAAGGCCTTGTCCTTCATCTTTTTCTTCACGCCCGCCACGTCCACCTCGTGGATCGAGCGGCCCGGCTTCACATACGAAATCGCCGTGAGAAACCCGGCCAGCTCGTCGCAGGCGAACAGGGCGCGCTCCATCGCCGATTCGCGCGCGACGCCCGTGTAGCTCGCATGCGAGAGGATCGCGCGGCGGACCTCGCCGCTGACGCCGCGAGCGGCCAGGATCGGCTCGCCCTTCATCGGGTGCTCGTCGAGCGTGGGGTGGATTTCCCAGTCGAAGTCGTGCAGGAGGGCGGTGACGCGCCAGGTCTGCTCGTCGGCGCCGAGCTTGCGTGCGTAGGCCGCCATGCAGGTCTCGACGGCGAGAGCGTGACGGCGGAGGCTGTCGGTCTTGGTGAACTCCGAGAGGAGTGTGAAGGCCTGGTCGCGAGTCATGGTTTTGTTGGCGGGGCCTGGAGGCCCCGCGCGGCGCTGGAGAGCCGCCCCACCATTATGCGACGGCCGGGTCGATCTTCTCCGGGTCGAGGCCGAGGTCCTGAATGGCGGCGCGGGCCCGCGCCGGGTCGAGCCGCGAGAGCGCCGCCACCACGATCGACGCCGCGTTCACTTCGAAGTGCCGCCGAAGGTGCTCGCGATTCTCACTTCGCCCGAAGCCGTCGGTCCCGAGCGTCACCAGCCGACCCGCCAGCCACGGGGCCAACTGGTCCGGCACGATCTTCATGTAGTCGGTGGCGGCGACGATCGGACCATCCGCCCCGGCCAGCGCCTGAACGATGTACGGCACGCGCGGAGTTTCCCCGGGGTGCAGCCGGTTCCAGCGGTCGGCCGCCAGCGCCTCGCGCCGAAGCTGGTTGTAGCTGGTCACGCTCCAGACGTCGGCGGCGACGCCGTAGCGCTCGGCGAGAATCGACTGCGCCGCCAGGGCCTCGTTGAGAATCGGACCGCTGCCGAACAACTGCACCGACGCGCGCCCGTTCGGCGCGGCCTGGTACCGGTAGATGCCCTTGAGAATCCCCTCGGCCGAGCCTTCCGGCATCGGCGGCTGCGGGTAGAACTCGTTGTAGACGGTGATGTAGTAGAAGAGGTGCTCGCCCTCCTGGTACATGCGGCGAATGCCGTCCTGCACGATCACCGCGAGCTCGTAGGCGAACGCCGGGTCATAGGTGGCGAGTGTGGGAATCGTCGACGCCAGCACAGGGCTGTGGCCGTCCTGATGCTGCAGGCCCTCGCCCGCCAGCGTGGTGCGGCCCGCCGTACCGCCCAGCAGGAAGCCCTTGCCGCGCGAATCGGCGAAAGCCCACGCCAGGTCGCCGACGCGCTGGAAGCCGAACATCGAATAGTAGATGAAGAACGGAATCATCGGCACGCCGTAGTTGGCGTAGGCGGTGCCGGCGGCGGTGAACGACGCCATCGATCCCGCCTCGGTGATGCCTTCCTCGAGAATCTGTCCGTCCTTGGCTTCCTTGTAGTACAGGAACAACTGGCTGTCGACCGGCGTGTAGAGCTGTCCCTGGCTGGCGTAGATGCCGCACTGCCGGAACAGCGCCTCCATGCCGAACGTTCGCGCCTCGTCGGGCACGATGGGCACGATCAGGTCTCCGAGCTTCGGGTGCTTCAGGAGCGCGCGCAGCACTTGTACGAAGCCCGAAGTCGTCATCGCGGGCCTTCCCTGTGAGCCCGCCAGCACGTCGGCGAACAGATCCAGCGGCGGAGCTTCGATCGACGGCGGCGCGGTGTTGCGCGACGGCAGATAACCGCCGAGCGCCTGGCGTCGCTGGTGCAGATAGCGCATCTCGACGCTGTCGTCGGCGGGGCGGTAGAGCCCGGTCTTGGCGGCCTCGTCGGGGATGTCGAACCGGCGGCGGAAGTACTCCACCTCCTGCTCGTTCATCTTTTTCTGCTGGTGGCTGATGTTGCGGCCCTCGCCGGCCTCGCCGAGTCCGTAGCCCTTGACGGTCTTGGCGAGGATGACGGTCGGCTGCCCGGTGGTTTCCATCGCGCGGCGGTAGGCGTTGTAGACCTTGCGCGGGTCGTGCCCGCCGCGGCGCAGTCGCGCGAGCTGCTCGTCGGTCATGTCAGCCACCAGCTCGAGCAGCTCCGGGTACTTGCCGAAGAAATGCTTGCGCACGTACGCGCCGCCGTGCGCCTTGAAATTCTGGTACTCGCCGTCGACGCACTCGCCCATGCGCCGGATGAGCAGGCCGGTCTGATCCTTGGCGAGCAGGCGATCCCAGTCGTCGCCCCACAGCACCTTGATGACGTTCCACCCGGCGCCGCGGAAAATCGCTTCCAGCTCCTGAATGATCTTGCCGTTGCCGCGCACCGGACCGTCCAGCCGGATCAGGTTGCAGTTGACCACCCAGATCAGGTTGTCGAGCTTCTCGCGCGAGGCCAGCGTGATGGAGCCGAGCGACTCGGGCTCGTCGCTTTCGCCGTCGCCGACGAAGGTCCAGACCTTCCGGTCGGTCGCCGGCAGAAGCTGGCGATTCTCCAGGTACCGCAGAAAGCGCGCCTGGTAGATGGAGTTGATGGGGCCGAGGCCCATGGAGACCGTCGGGAACTGCCAGAAGCCGGGCATCAGCCAGGGATGCGGATAGGACGACAGGCCGGGATGGTCCCGCAATTCGTGCCGGAAGTTTTCGAGGTGCTTCGCCGAGAGGCGGCCCTCGAGAAAGGCGCGCGCGTAGACGCCGGGCGAGGCGTGGCCCTGGAAATACACCAGGTCGCCGGGCTGGTCGCCGATGCGGGCGCGGAAGAAGTGGTTGAAGCCGACTTCGACCAGCGTCGCCAGCGACGCGTAGGTCGAGATATGCCCGCCGATGCCCTCGTCCTTCTTGTTGGCGCCGACCACCATGTTGAGCGCGTTCCAGCGGATGACGCTCTTGATGCGGCGCTCGATCTCGCGGTCGCCGGGGTAGGGAAGCTCCTCTTCCACTGGAATCGAATTGATGTAGGGAGTCGTCAACGAGGCGCGGCCGGTCAGGCCGTGCATCCCGGCCCGGTCGAGCACTTTCTGGAGAAGGAAGCGGGCGCGCTCAGGGCCGACTTCGTCGATGATCTGGTCGAGGGCCTCAATCCATTCGGTGGTTTCCTGGGGGTTGACGTCCTCGGGAAGGTCGGTTTTGATTTGCAGCATCGGGTAGGTGCTGATACCAGTTTACCGCGAGGGCGCTCGCGGCCGCGCCCGTCAGAGCGCCGGGCCGCCCGGGCCGTGATCGCTGCCCGGGACCGCGCGCGTCAGATCGTCGCCCAGAATCGAGGGGCACCAGTTCGCCTCGATGTGTTCGACCACCAGCTCGGTGCCGCGCGTGTGGCTGACGAAGGGGCGCTTGCGCGGGTCGTACATGGCGTCGGTGAGGTCGCGCGCCAGCACGACGTTGAATCCGAGCTTCGTCATCTGCCGCGCGCCGAACGAGCGGTTCAGGATGCAGATGTTGGTGTGGACTCCCATCAACGCGATATTCGTGATGCCTTCCAGCCTGCAGAAGTTGAAGAGTTCCTGGCCGCTCTCTGTGACGCCGTCGAAGCCAAGGATATCGATGGCCGGATGCTGCCGGGTCCAGGGATACGGCCCCGTCCACTTGGTGACGATGGGGTCGTCGCAGCCGCCGCCGCTGTCGTCGATGGGGAAGCCGAGCGCCTCCTCGGGCTCGCGCGGACAACTGCGGAGGATCGGGACCGGCGACTCGGTCGTCGGCGCCTGCTGCATGCGCCGCCGCCAGGGCGTGCCCTCGTAATACTTCATGGTGTCACTCGGCGAGTGGATGATCATGACGCCGAGACTTCGCGCGGCGCTCACCACCTGGTTCATGCGCGGGGCCATCACGGCAACGCGCTGTGCCGAGAGGCCGCAGGTGTGCGTGTCCCACATGTCGCAGATGACGATCGCGGTTTGCGCGGCCTCCCATCGCAGGACCTGCTCGGTGACGGATGCGCCCACGGCGGCGCGCCGCCGCGCGCGCAGCGAGAGGGTTCCGGGGACCTTGGGCCGTTTGGGGAGCGCCTCGGGCGCAGGCGATTGCGCGGCCGCCAGGGCTCCGGGAACGGCCGCCAGGAATGCTCTTCGTTTCATAGCGATTATGTTAGTATCGCAGCGTGAAAATATCCACGTATTCGCTCCATCCCAAGGCGTCGGTTTCGCTGATGTCGCAGATCGGCTACCAAGACGGGCCGCCGCGCCGGGCGGCGGCGTTGCGGCGGCGGCGAGGCCCGGCCGCTCCGGAGGCCGAAGACTCCGGCCTGACGCCGGTGATCGTCGAAGCGACCGCGGCGAAGCCTCTCGAACGCCGTTTCGAGAAGCTCGCGGGCGGCGAGCGGGCGCGGCACCTCGCCGGCGGATTCTACTCGGCGACCATCAGTCCAGATCGCGCGCGGAACCTGCTCGGCATGAAGGAGCTTGTTCGTCTCCAGACCAAGAAGAAGAGCAAACCGCACCTGGAGGCGGCGCTGCCGGAAGCGCAGGTGCTCGGCGCCGGCGGTGCGCGGCTGGTGCAGGAGAACGGCAACGGGGTCGTCCTCGGCATCGTCGACTCGGGATTCGACCTGTCGCATCCGATGTTCCGCGACGCGCAGGGGCGGCTGCGGGTGGACGCGCTGCTCGACCAGGAGACCGACCGCGAGTTCAACACCGCGCAGCTCGAGCAGGGTTGGGCGAACGGCTCCAATCCCGGAGCCGATGCGGACGGGCACGGCACGCACGTGGCGTCGATCGCCGGAGGATCGCCCTTCGGCGGGCGCGAGGGAGTGGCGCCGGGGGCGCGGTTCATCCTGGTGAAAACCGACTTCGAGAACACCGACGACGCGGTGGCGTTCATCTTCCGCAAGGCGGGCGCGCGGCCCTGCGTCGTCAACATGAGCCTGGGACATCACTTTGGCGCGCACGACGGCACCGACGCCGAGGAGCGCTTCCACGACACGGTCAGCGGACCGGGGCGAATCATCGTCGTCTCGGCGGGCAACGAGGCCACCGACTCGATTCACCTGGGCGGACGATTCGCAGGCAACCAGGCGCGCGGGGCGCGGTTCGACCTGCTGCCTCAGGATGACGGGCGTCCGTTCGTCGCCCTGACGGCCTGGTACGACGCGCAGGACGTGTTCGAGGGATCCATCGTCCGGCCGGGAGGCCAGCCGTTCGCGTTTCCGGCGGTCGGCGCGGCCGGTCAGAGATTCTCGAACCGGACGCTTTCCGTCGACCTGTCGCGACGGAATTTCGCGTTTAACAACCTGGTTCAAGTCCAGATCGAGATCGAGTTTTTGCGGCGGCCGACGGCTTCCCAGACAAGAAACTGGGAAATCCGGTTCGTGTGCCGGCAGGCGGCGGCGGGCCGGCTGGACGCCTGGTTTCACAACTCGGGATTCGCCGGGTTCCGCCCGTCGGCCTTCGTGGAATCGGCGCGCACGGTAGGGCTCGCGGCGACGGGCAAGAGCTCGATCGCCGTCGCCAGCTATGTCACCAAGAACGAGTGGGACGCCGACGACGGGCGCATGAGGGACCGTTCGGCGGTTCCCGGTCGCGTCAGCTCGTTCAGCAGCCTGGGTCCCACGCGCGACGGGAGGGAGAAACCCGATATCGCCGCGCCGGGCCAGTACATCACCGCGGCCCTGGCGGCGGGATCGGATTCGGAGAGCGACGACGAGCGCGCGCTCACCGCCGGACGCGTGCTGACGATCGAGGGGACCAGCATGGCTTCTCCCATGGTGGCCGGCCTGGTCGCGTTGATGCTCCAGAAACGGAGCTCGCTGACACCGGCGCAGGCCCGGCAGATCCTGGCGAGTTCCGCGCGAAAAGACGTACATACGGGCCCGCTTGCCTGGACGCCGCAATACGGACACGGCAAGATCGACGCGGCCAAGGCGCTGGCCGCCGTGTGAGCCTGTTAAGATGGTGAGCGGGGAGCGGGTTCGGTGAAGCTCCAGCACTGGCAACCGGGAGACGCTTATGACGACGACGAAGTGGTCGTCATCGAACCGCTGCCCGGCCACGGCGACGACGAGATCATCGCCGTATTCGAACGCTCCGGCGCCGCGCCTCCGCGCCAGATCGCCCCGCGCTTTCTGAGCGGAACCGTGCCGCGCCATCTGCGCGAGGGCGTGCACCGCATCGCGACGGTCCAGCGAAAAGCCCGCAAGCGAATGCACTAAGGCCGGTTCTGATTTCGCAGCACCGGGTAGGTCTGATACCGGTTTTACCGCGAAGCCGCCGGACAGCAGCCGGCCGGACAGGGCTCGGGCGGCGCGGCCAGCCGCTCGACGATGAGGTCGCACACGAACGCGGGAAAGCGCGGATGCGAGCCGGCCGTGGGCGCGCGTACCATGGCGGCGCCGATCTCCTCGCAGACCGCACGCGCCTGGACGTCGAGGTCGTAGATCACTTCCATGTGGTCGGAGAGAAACCCGAGCGGCACGACCACCACGTCGCGCGGGCGCGCCTGGCGCAGCGCGTCGCCGATGTCGGGCCCGAGCCAGGGCTGTTGCGGCGGGCCGCTGCGGCTCTGATAGACCAGGCGCCAGCGGTCCACGCCCAGCGCCGAGGCGATGCCCTCCGCCGCCGCGCGCAACTCGGCCTCGTAGCGGCATCCCTGGGCCATCGCGTCGGGGATGCTGTGCGCGGTAAACAGCACCAGCGCGCCGGACCGCCGGTCCTGGGGAAGGGATTCCAGGGCGCCGGCCGTCAGCTCGCGCTGGATGGCGGTGAAACGCACGTCGGCGCCGAAGGGCGGGATCTTGTCGATCGCCGGCGGCCCCCCGCCGCGGGCCTCCTCGATGTTCTCGACGTACTGCCGGCAGCTCGAATACGAGCTCCAGGCCGAGGTGACGAACGCCAGCACGCGCCGCACGCCATCGCCGCGCATGCGCGCGACCGTATCGACGAGCATCGGATGCCAGTTGCGATTGCCCCAGTACACCGGCAGCGCGACGCCGCGCACGGCCAGCTCGCGCTCGAGCGCCTCGATCAGCGCGCGCACCTGGCCGTTGATCGGACTGCGGCCGCCGAAGCGCCGATAGTTTTCGGCGACCTCCAGCATCCGCTCGCGCGGCACCCGTTTGCCACGCAGGACATTGTCGAGAAAGGGCAGAACGTCGTCGGGCTTTTCCGGCCCGCCGAAGGAGACCACCAGCAGCGCGTCGTAATCCAATAGTCGATTGTACGGTCTCCGCTACACTGAGGAAATGACCGACGCCGCGCCGATCGTTCCCCTCACGCTCGAAGGAGCCTGGGCGCTCCACCAGATGACGCGCCTGCGGCGCCCGGCCTGGGCCAGCCTGTCCCCGGGCGCGCGCGACGAGATCGTCGCGGAGGCGGCGGGACTGCTGCGGATGCTGGAGGGCGCCAACTCGGCCGCCTTCGCGATGCTGGGCCACAAGGGCGACCTGCTGTTTCTCCACTTCCGCCGATCGCCCGACGAGCTCCATCAGGTGGAGCGCGCCATGGCGAACATGCGCCTGGCGGAGTTCCTGGAACCGTCGGCGTCGTACCTTTCCGTGGTCGAGCTGGGACTCTACGAGTCGACCGGGAAGCTCCACCAGTCGCTCGCCGAGCAGGGGCTGGAGCCGGGCAGCGAGGCCTGGCAGCGCGGGATCGACGAGGAGCTGGCGCGGTCGCGCAAGGCCATGGAGCCGCGCTTGTGGCCGCAGATCCCCTCCAGCCGCTACCTGTGCTTTTATCCGATGGACCGGCGCCGCGGCGAGACGCGCAACTGGTACCAGGTGCCCTTCGCCGAACGCGCCCGCATGATGCACGAGCACGGCATGATCGGTCGCAAGTACGCCGGCGTCGTCAAGCAGATCATCTCGGGGTCGATCGGATTCGACGACTGGGAGTGGGGCGTCGACCTGTTCAGCGACGATCCGCTCTCGTTCAAGCGGCTCATCTACGAGATGCGCTTCGACGAGGTGAGCGCTGTCTACGCCCTGTTCGGCGCCTTCTACATCGGCATCCGGCTTCCGGCGGGCGACCTGGCGGCGGAGTTGGCGATCTCCTACTGAGGTTGGTTCAGTTCCGGCGCTTCGAATCGGCCGAAAACCAGCGCGGCCAGCCCCGCCGAGAGACCCCCGAGGATCACCACGCACTGCCACAGCAGGCTCACGGCGACGGCGTGCTCGGCCGCGACGCCGAAGGGCGCGAGCAATCCGGCCAGAGCGAACTCGCGCGCGCCCACACCTCCCTGCGTGAACGGCAGAGCCGAGGAGAGCTTCGCCAGCGGCCACGCGAAGAACCATACGGCGGCGGCGACCGGCAATCCGGCGCGCCGCGCCAGCCAGTAGTTCAGCAGGATGAAGCCGGCCTGCCCGGCGAGCGCGATCGCGGCGCTGGCCCCGATCCGGCCCGGCTTCCGCACAGCGGCGCGTGACAGCCGCCGCGCCTTCACCAGGCGCCGCCGCGCGCGGAACGAGAGCCGCCGGCCGTAGACCAGCAACACCAGCAGGCCCGTCAGAAGAGCGCCCGCGGCCAGGACGGCGCTGACGCGCAGCAGCAGCATCCGGGCCGGCGAATCGATGCGGCCCCACACCAGCACCGCGCCGGAGATCGCCAGCGCCAGAAGCGCCGCCATGTCGATCAGCCGGTGCAACAGCACGCCGAACAGTACGCGGCCGCGGCTGGAGCTCTTGCGAATGGCGGTGGCCGCGACCACGGCGTCGCCGCCGATGGAGGAGGGCAGCGCCAGGTTGCCGAGCAGTCCCCAGAAGTAGCAGCGCAGAGTCTCGCGATAGGCCAGGCCCGTCGGCTGGATGTTCAGCAGCAGATGCAGCTTGACCGCGCCGGCGCAGTGTATCGCCAGGAATGGCGCCAGCACGGCTGCAAAGACCCAGGCCGGTGTGCGCCGCAGGTGATCGACGATGACGGAGACGTCGAGCACCGCCGCCAGCACCGCCAGCAGCGCGAGGCTTCCGCCGATCCGGAGCGCGTAGGAGCGAATCGGCGAGGGCCGCTCGCGCGAAGGCGCGTCACTCCCCAAGGCGACGCACCGGAGACGGTTGTTCAGTGGGCCGCATGCCGGACTGCGTGGCCAGCAGCGCCTTCACGGCGTCCACGCACAGCACCGCCGCGTGCTTCGATTCCGGCGCCAGTCCGCCCACGGCGGTCTCGATGTCGTTCGGCACGATGGCGGCCAGGTCGGCGCGCGTGCGCCCCGCCATCCACTCGGTAAGCGCCGAACCCGCGGCGATGGAAGCCGTGCATCCCCGGGTGAGGAATCGCGACTCGGCCACGCGGTCGCCCTCGAACCGCGCGGAGAGCCGCAGGATGTCGCCGCAGGCCGGATTCGAGACTTCCACCGTGACCGCCGGTGGCGCCAGCTCGCCGGTGTTGCGCGGATCGCGGAAGTGATCGAGCAGGCGCTCGCTGTACATGTATCTTGAGATTGTACTCCCCATGGGCGCGCGGGCAATCACCGTGGTGGCGGCTGTCATCGAGCGTGACGGCCGCGTATTGATCGGGCGGCGGCGTCTCGATGAGTCGTATGGAGGGAAGTGGGAGTTCCCGGGCGGCAAGGTCGAGCCGGGCGAGGAGCCGCGCGCGGCGCTGGGCCGCGAGCTGGCCGAGGAGCTGGGCATCGACGCCGAGATCGGCCAGGAAATCGCGCGATATCCGTACCAGTATCCGGGCCGTCCGCCGATCGAGCTGATTTTCTTTCGGGTGCCGGAGTACACCGGCCAGGAGCGTAACCTCGCCTTCGCCGAAATCGAGTGGGCGGAGCGGCGCAAGCTGCCCGAGTACGACTTTCTCGATGGCGACGTGGCGTTCGTGCGGGAACTCGCGGCCGGATAGAGGCGGCTCGCGGAGAGCCAGCCCACCGGTTACACTGGCGTCATGCGAAGACGCGAGTGGATGTTGGGGACGGCCGCCGCGGCGGCCGCGCAGATTCCTTCGGCGACCGGGAGGACCATCGCCATCGCCAGCGGCAACGGCGCCCGCGCCTGCGCCCGCGCCACCGGGATCATGAACGCCGGCGCCGACACGCTGGAGGCGGTGATCGCCGGGGTCAACATCAACGAAGAGGACCCGGAGGATACCTCGGTCGGCTACGGCGGCCTGCCCAATGAAGAGGGCGTCGTCGAGCTGGACGCTTCGGTCATGCACGGGCCGACGCGGCGCGCCGGCTCGGTGGCCGCCATCCGCGGCATCAAGACGCCGTCGAAGATCGCGCGCCTGGTGATGGAGCAGACCGACCACATCATGCTGGTCGGCGAGGGCGCGTTGCGTTTCGCCAAGGCTCACGGTTTCGCCGAGGAGAATCTGTTGACCGAGAAATCGCGCCTCGCCTGGCTGGTATGGAAACGGGCGCTGAAGGATCGCAACGGCCACTCGAACTGGTCCGACGGCGTCGACGCGCCTCCTGGGAAGCCGTCGGCCGAGCTGCGCCAGTGGTTCCCGCGGGCCGACGAAGCCACGCTGGCGTGGGCCGCGTCGGTCGCCGCGAATCCGCCCACGGGCACCATCAACTGCCTGGGGCTGAACGCGCGCGGCGAGATGTCCGGCGTCACCACCACCAGTGGCCTGGCCTGGAAGATTCCCGGGCGCGTCGGCGATTCGCCCATCATCGGGGCCGGCCTCTACGTCGATCAGGATGTCGGCGGCGCCGGGTCGACGGGCCGCGGCGAGGAGAACATCCGGGTCGCGGGCGCTCACACGGTAGTCGAGAACATGCGGCGCGGGATGCCGCCCAAGGACGCCTGCCTCGACTGCCTGAAACGCATCGCGCGCAACTTCGACGACGACCGCACGCGCCTGGCGCGGGTTTCCATCAACTTCTACGCGCTGCGGCGCGACGGCGCTTATGCGGGAGCGTCCCTGTGGAGCCGGCGCGACGGGCGAGCGGTTCGATTCGCGGTCAACGACGGCGGCGAGAGCCGACTGGAGGACTGCGCCTGGCTGCTCGAGACCAAGTAGGCGCAGCCCGGGCCGTCATGCATACGGCCAGTGCGGCTTCGAAAACAGGCCGCCGTCGACCCACAGCGTCTGCCCGGTGACGAACTCGCTAGCCGAGCCCGCGAAGAACACCACGGCGCGGCCGATATCGGCGGGCGTGCCGACCCGCCCCAGCGGCGTGACGCCGGCCCACGTGCCCGCGTAGTCGCCCGCCTCGAGCTTCGTACGCTCGATCTCGACCGCCCCCGGCGCCACGCAGTTGACCCGAATGCCGTACGGCCCCAGCTCGCAGGCCGCGACCTTGGTGAACATCTCGATGCCGCCTTTGCTCGCCGTGTAATCGACCAGCTTCGGGAAGGCCACCTTGTTGCAGCCCGACCCGATGTTCACGATCGCGCCGCCGCCGCGCTCCTTCATGTGCCGCGCCGCGCGCTGCGTCGACAGGAAGCAGCCCTTCAGGTTGGTGGCGATCACGCGGTCCCACTCGCGTTCTTCGAGATCGATCAGCGCTTTCCAGGTCTGCACGCCGGCGTTGTTGACCAGAACGTCGAGCCGGCCGGCGTGAGCCAGCGCCTCGGCGAACAGGCGGTCGACCTCGCGCGACTCGCCGACATTGGCCGCCACCGCCCAGGCGCGTCGTCCCAACGCCTCGATTTCGGCGACCGTGGCCGCGGCGCCGGCGGCGTCCGAGTGGTAGTTCACCACCACGTCGCAGCCCTCGCGCGCCAGCTCGAGGGCGATTCCCTTGCCGACGCCTTTGCTGGCGCCCGTGACCAGGGCGGACTTTCCCGACAGGATTCCGCTCATCGCCTACGCTCTCCCTCCAGACCTGTTCAGCCGAACAGGTATACAACCCTGACCAGCGACGAACGGTAGATCGACTTCCTCGGATTCTCGATGGTGATGAACTCATCGGCGTTCAGAAAGCGCGCCGCCGCAAGGTGTAGAGCGTCCATCGCCCCCACGCCGGATCGAGCCGACTCGCGGCTGGCGCGCTCCAGAATCAATCGGACGTCGCCGAACATGACCGCTCGCCGGAAATACTGCTGGTAGAAACGATACTCCAATCGCCTCTTGTTAAACAACGCCTTTGGCGATACTTCGAGGCGCACGAACGGGCTGCTGAAGAAGATTCGATTTTCGTCCCGGAGGATTGCCAGCGCTCGCTCCTGGAGATCCGACCGCCCCTGGTAGGCTGCGATCAGGACGCCGCTATCGAGAAACGTTCGAACCGGCGGTCGGCGTTTATCGGAGACCGCGCCGCTCGGCAACCTCTCGCTCCAACTCGCGGCGGTTCAGGCGCTTTCCGCCCGAGGCGGCGTACTGCTCGGCGATTTTCCGGAGGACGCGGCCCAGCTCGGACTCCGCCGGTCCGGTTGCGGCTCCGTTCTTTTTCACAGGACTCGTTCGCCGTGCTCTCGTCACAACTTCAGTCTATCGCAGCCCGAAACCAGGGCCCTCCTTCCCGACAGGATTCCGCTCATCACCTCCGCTCTCCCTCCACGATCAGGTAAGGCGCCGTCCCCAGCGACTCGCGCGCATGGAACGCTACCGCGCCGTTCGACGCGATGCGCAGCCCGTGCGCCTTCCCGTCGGCCATCTCCTGCACCAGCGCCGCGTCGATCTCCGCGCCGATCCAGCCCTGCTCCATACTCGTCACCGGCGCCGTCCGACCGCTCGGAGCGCGCGCCATCCGCGCGTCGCTCTCCCGCCACGCCGCGACCGCCACACCGGCGCCGAGCCGATCCGGCGCCTTCCCCGAGGCGACGTGCAGCAGCAACGTCGCCTTCGAGATCCGCCAGCCGGCGATCAGCGAAATGCGGAAATCCATCGACGCCGATTTACCCGCGCCGGCTTCGAGCGTTGCGGTGGCGCCGTGAAAGCGGCCATCGCGCGCGGCCCATCCGTCGGCGACGCATTCGAGAATCGCGCGCTCGGCGTGCAACGCGGTCCCGGCGGCGAGCGTCAGAAGTAGCAAGCGGGCTTGCAAGTGGTTAGGGAAAATTATACTTGCCCTTTGTCCGCTTTCGGTGGACACTTGAGGTTCGGAGAAACCTGAGTTGAGTTTGAAGCTGATAGAAGACCCTCGCGCCTGGGAGCCGCGCGAACACTGGACCGCCGGCGACGCCTCCGAGCTGTACGACGTGGCGCGCTGGGGCAAGGGCTACTTCTCGGTGTCGGCGCGCGGACACGTCTGCGTGCATCCCACCAAGGAGCCGACGCGCTTCATCGACCTCAAGGAGCTGGTCGACACGCTGGTGTTGCGCGGCATTTCGCCGCCGATCCTGGTCCGCTTCGGTGAGATCCTCAGTCACCGCCTCGGCGAGATTCACCAGGCGTTCCGCGGCTCGATGCAGGAGCACGGATACCAGGGCGGCTACTTCTGCGTGTACCCCATCAAGGTGAACCAGCAGTGCCAGGTGGTCGAGGAAGTCTTCCGCTTCGGCAAGCCGCTCGGGTTCGGACTGGAGGCGGGCTCGAAGCCGGAACTGCTGGCGGTGCTCGGCGTTGCCGAGCCGGGCACGCCCATCGTCTGCAACGGATTCAAGGACGACGAATACATCGAGATCGTCGTGCAGGCGGCCCGCATCGGGCACTTCATCATCCCGGTGGTGGAGAAGTACACGGAGCTCGATCTCATCCTCACCCAGGCGGCCAAACACGGCGTACGGCCGAGGATCGGGCTGCGGCTGAAGCTGGCGGCGCGCGGATCGGGCCGATGGAAGACCTCGGGCGGCTACCGCTCGAAGTTCGGACTCACGGTGAGCGAGGCGCTGCGGGCGCTGGAACAGTTGCGCTCGCTCGGCATGGAGGACTCCATCGAGCTGCTGCACTTCCATCTCGGGAGCCAGATCACCAATATCCGGCAGGTGAAGGCGGCGGTCACCGAGGCCGTGCGCATCTACATCGAGTTGAAGCGCGCCGGCGCGGGGCTGAAATATCTCGACGTCGGCGGCGGACTCGGCATCGACTACGACGGCTCGCAGACCGACTTCGAATCGAGCGTGAATTACACGCTTCAGGAGTACGCCAACGACATCGTCTACCACATACAGAACGTCTGCGACGAGGCCGAAGTGGAGCATCCCACCATCGTCACCGAGAGCGGGCGCGCCATCGCCGCCTATCACAGCGCGCTGATCTTCAACGTGCTCGGCGTCAGCGACCTGGGCGAGCAGGACGTGCCGCAGGAGCTGCCCGCCGAGGCCGAGCAGCCCGTCGCCGATCTGCTCGAGACCTATCGCGGGCTGAGCACCAAGAACCTGCTGGAGGCCTTTCACGACGCCCAGCAGGCGCTCGACAGCGCCCTCAACCTGTTCAGCCTCGGCTACCTGCCGCTCGAGCAGCGCAGCATGGCCGAAACCCTCTACTGGGGCATCTGCCGGCGCATCCATCGCCTCTCGCGCGAGCTCGATTTCGTCCCCGAGGAGCTCGAGGGACTCGACTCGATGCTCTCGGACACTTACTTCTGCAACTTCTCGCTGTTCCAGAGCATGCCCGACAGTTGGGCCGTCAAGCAGCTGTTTCCGATCATGCCGATTCACCGCCTGAACGAGCCGCCCTCGCGGCACTCGGTGCTGGGCGACATCTCCTGCGACTCCGACGGCAAGGTCGACCAGTTCATCGACCGGCGCGACGTGAAGCGCACGTTGCGCCTGCACCCGTTCAACGGCGAGCCGTATTTTCTCGGCGCCTTCCTGGTGGGCGCCTACCAGGAGATTCTCGGCGACCTCCACAATCTGTTCGGCGACACCCACGCCGTGCACGTCAGCCTGAACGAAGAGGGCAACGTGATTCTCGACACCGTGGTGCGCGGCGACACCGTCCACGAGGTCCTCGAATACGTGCAGTTCAACACCACCAAGCTGCTCGACCACTTCCGCAGCGACGTCGAAAAGGCCGTGCGCGAGGGCCGCATCGGCTACGAGGAGGCGGGCCGCATGGTGCGATTCTACGAGGACGGTTTGAGCGGCTACACCTACCTCGAAGACACGCACGTGCGGTAGACCCGTGCTCTCCCGGAGATCCTTTCTCGGCGCGTCCTCGCTGCTGGCGACACGGGCGACGGCGCATCCCCTGCCGCGGGTTCGGGAAATCTCCTGCGATGTCGCCGTGATCGGAGGCGGCGTCGGCGGATACGCGGCGGCGTTGGCGGCGCTGCGCAACGGCATGCGCGTCGTGCTGACCGAGGAGACCGGCTGGATCGGCGGGCAGCTCACCTCGCAGGCGGTCCCGCCCGACGAGCACCAGTGGATCGAGACGCACGGCGCGACGCGCGCCTATCGGGCGTATCGAGAGGGCGTGCGCGACTACTACCGGCGGCACTATCCGCTCACCGATGCGGCGCGGTCGCGCGCGAATCTCAACCCCGGCGACGGCAGCGTGTCGAGGCTCACGCACGAGCCGCGCGTGTCGCTGGCCGTGCTGGAGTCGATGCTCGCGCCTTATCAAAGCGGCGGGCGGCTGACGCTGCTGCTCTGCCACAAGCCCACGGCCGCCGAGATCGAGCGCGACCGAGTCCGCGGCGTCGCCGTGCGAAGTCTGGAATCCGGCGACCACGTTCAAGTCGCGGCGAAGTACTTCCTCGACGCCACCGAGTGCGGCGACCTGCTGCCGCTCGCGCGCGTCGAGCACGTCACAGGATTCGAGTCGCGCCGCGAGACCGGCGAGCCGCACGCCCCGGAAGTCGCGCAGCCGAACAATCACCAGTCGTTCACCGTGTGCTTCGCCGTCGACCACCTGCCCGGCGAGGACCACACCATCGACCGCCCGGTCGAGTACGCCTTCTGGCGCGACTACGTCCCCAAGCTCCGCCCGCCCTGGACCGGTAAGCTCCTGAGCTGGTCGATGACCCATCCGGTCACCTTGAAACCGCGCGACGCGTTCTTCGATCCCACGGCCGTTGGGCCGACTCCCGGGCGATTGAACCTGTTCATCTATCGCCGTATCGCCAACCGGCGCAATCACGCGCCGGGCGCCTACCCGTCCGACATCACGCTGGTGAACTGGCCGCAGAACGACTACTGGCTCGGCAATCTCTACGGCGGGAAGGAGGCGGATGCGGCGCTGCACCTTCGGCGCGCGAAGAACCTGAGCCTCTCGCTGCTCTACTGGATGCAGACCGAGGCGCCGAGGCCGGACGGCGGCGCGGGCTGGCGCGGGCTACGGCTTCGGCGCGACATCGTGGGCACCGAAGACGGACTCGCGATGTATCCCTACATCCGTGAGTCGCGCCGCATTCGCGCCGAGTTCACCGTGGTGGAACAGCACGTCGGCGCCGACGCGCGCGGCAAGCCGGAAGCCGAGCAATTCGCCGATTCGGTCGGCGTGGGAAGCTACCGCATCGATCTGCACCCCAGCTCCGGCGGCGACAACTACATCGACGTCGCGTCGCTGCCGTTTCAGATTCCGTTCGGTGCGCTCATCCCGCGCCGCGTCGAGAATCTGCTGGCGGCGGCGAAGAACCTCGGGGTGACGCACATCACCAACGGCTGCTACCGGCTGCATCCGGTCGAGTGGAACATCGGCGAAGCGGCCGGAGCGGCGGCGGCGCACTCGATCGCGACCGGACATCCGCCGCGCCACGTGCGCAACGACGCGAGGCTGCTGGCCGAGTTTCAGGCGAAGCTGATCGCGCAGGGCTTTGAGTTGAGGTGGCCCGGCTAGCCGCTACGGCGTCCGGAATTCGCCCGCCAGGAAGTTGCTCTCCACCTCGCGCGTGTTATTGACGGTGACGTCGAAGATCAAGGTTTGTCCGCTGACGAGGCGGGCGCTGGTGGTGATTACCATCGTCATCGTTCCGCGCGAGGCCGATCCCGTCACGCTCTGCGGCTGGTCGAGCGTGAATCCGTGCGACGAAACCCGTTCGATGCTGTAGTTGACCCGGATCAGTCCGCCGGTGGCGGCGCCGGTCGAGTCGTCGTAGTCGAACGTGATGGGAATCCGGGTGCTGTTCGAAGTCGACGTGATCGTTCCCACGCGGAGATTCGAGATTCGGAAGGTCCCCGCCGGAGCCGGATTCACGTCGAACAGATACGTCGGCGATTTGCCCGCCGGCGATACCAGCGCCAGCGTGTAGAACAACGGCGACGACGCCGAGGCCACCGTCATCCGCGCCGTCAGCATGTTGTCCGTGGCGCGGATGTCGGCTACATTGAACGTGCCGCCGGTGAACTCGAACGACGTCACGCCCGCGAGGTTGACGCCAAAGATGAGCAGGTCCACCGTCTCGCCGGGCCGGAACGTGCGGCGGTTGAGGAAGTGGATCTCCGGCCTGCCGGGCGCGGGCGGCGTGGCCGCGGCGACGTAGAAGGGCAGGACATTCGACCGCCCGCCGGGCGAATTGACGGTCAGCGCTCGAACGCCCGTCTTGGCGCCGCCCACGATCGCCACTTGCGCCTTCACGCTCGCCGCCGCCGCTTGCAGCCCCGACACCGTGATCCCCGTCGCTGGCGAGAACTCCAGCGCCGTCACCGATGCCAGGTCCTGCCCCGTCGCCGTGAACGAGGCGATCGTCTGTCCCGCGCGCTCCACCGCCGGGCTCAGCGTGTCCAGGCGCGGCGTCGGCGGCGGTGGCGCAGGAAGCCGGAACGTGCCGGAAATCTCGTTGCTCCTGTCCCCGCGCGCGTTGGTGATCGTCACGCGGATCGGCAGGTCCGTCGCCGTCGGAAGCTGGCCCGCCGTGAACGTGAACGTGTGCCGCAAACTCCCGGCCGTCCCATTTGCCAGGCAGCCCCCCCCGATCGCGTTGCGCGCCTCGATCGGAATCGTGTTGTTCACCGTGCCGTTCCAGGTGACCCGTTCCGTGCACGCCGACCGGCTCGGATCGTTGTAGTCGACGAACGCCTCGAACGACGTCGAGGAGAGGGCGTTCACGTTCAGCCTGGAAATCGTGAACGGCCCGGCGGACGGGGGTGGGATCGCTGAGGCGCCGAAAGCGGTCAGCTCCATGGTGTACAGGATCCGGTTCACTTCGTCGCGCATGACGGCGCGCACGATGCCTACGCCGGGGGCGAGCCACACTTCCGTGGTGAAGTTCTGGTTGCCGACGCTCGACCCGCCGTTCAGCGTGACGGTGGTGCGGACCGCGTCGGGATAGGTTCCGGCCGGAACGGTGACGCTCTGGGTCGACGAGAGGTCGGCCGCGAGCAGCCGCGCCAAAGGCCGATAGCTGCGAAACGCCAGCATCCCGACCACCTCCAGTTGATCGCCGCCATTGCGGTTGCGCACACGGATATCGAGCCGCTCCTGCGTGTTGGCGAAGAAGAAGGCGTTTGCCAGCCCCGTGGCCGTGAGTCGATAAGAATCGCCGCCCGCCGGATCGGCGAAGCGCTCACCGACCGCCATTTGAAACTCGATGATTCCCGCATTCCAGCTCACGAAGCCGCAATGGAGACTCGAGCAAAGCAGCCCCTGCTCCTCGAAGACCGGCTGATACGGAAGCTGCACGTTCGACGGGAACGTCACCTTGTAGTTCCACGCCATCCCCGTCGCCAGAGGCAGATGGCTGCCCGAAGGCGCCGGCGGCTGCGTCGCCGTACCGCCGATCGTCACCCGCACCACGTTCGCCTGCCGCCCGTCGACCGTCAGCACCACGTCGACCTCGCCCCGCCCCGCCAGCGCCGCCGGAAGCCGAAGATTCACCTGGTCGAGGCCCGCGAACTCGCCCTGCGGCACCGCCGCCAGCACCTCCACGTTCACGCCGCCGATGGTGGCCCGCACCGCCGACTGCGCGCTCACGTTGCGAATCCCGGTGCCGAACAACAGCAGGAAGACCTGGTCGGCGCCGCTCTCCGGCTCGATCGGCATGCCCGTGCACGCGCCCGCCGCCGCGCACTGAAACACCAGCGAGGTCGTCTGGCCGCCGCCCCGAATCCGCAGCGCGATCGCCGCCGCGACGCCGCGGCCGTCCGAATTGGCCGTGAAGATCGCCGGCGCCACCCGCTCGATGCGCACCGTCCCGCGCGCCACCAGCGCCTCGCCCTGGTAGACGCTGACGGTGGCGGCCCCGTCGGCGGTTCCCGCCGGCATGACGAAGTTGATCTGCCCCGCCGAGACGAAGAACAGCTTCGCCGTGCGCTCCGACCCTGCGCTGTCCACCACCCGCACCGTGACGCCCGCCAGCGTCTCCGGCAGCGCCGCCGATTGCGCCACTTCGATGCCCGGCGCCAGCCCGCCCCCATACGCGGCGACGATCGATTCCGGCGCCAGCGGCTCGCCCTTGAAGCTCGCCGCCGAGACCATCGCGAGCGGCGCGGCCCCATCCAAGCCGAGCCGCAGCAGAAACGTGTCGCGCGCACCGCCGCCGTATCGTTGTTGCAGAGCCGCGGTCACCGGGAATCCGGTCGACGCCGTGGTGCCGGCGACGTGCGCGCGGCCGCGCGAGTCCAGCGCTATCGCGTAGGCGTCGTCGTCGCCCTCGGCGCCATAGAAGGTGGAGAAACGGATGGCGCCGGTGTCGGACAGTTGCGCGATGAAAGCATCCCGGCCGCTGCGGCGCGGCTGAAGCGGCCCCATCACCGGGAAGTTGTCCGACGCCGTGTAGCCCGCCACCCAGGCGTTCCCCGATCCATCGACCGCCAGGGCGCGCGCGCCGTCGATGCCGTCCCCAGGCAGGTAGGTGGAGTAGATGAGCGCGCTTCCCTGCGGGTTCAGTTTGGTCACGAAGGGATCGTCGCCCCCGAACCCGAAGAGCGCTCCCGGCGTCGTCGGAAAGTTCTCGGACGCGGTCATTCCCGCCACATGGACGTTGCCCGCCGCGTCGAGCGCGATCGCGTTGGCCTGGTCGTTCAACTCGCCACCCAGGTAGGTGGAGAACTGCAACGCCGTCCCCGCCGCATTCAGCCGGCAGACGAAGGCGTCGAACATTCCCTCCCTCGTCGGACGAAAGGGATTCACCACCGGGAACGCATTGGACCCGGTGAGGCCCGCCACGTGCGCCCGTCCAGCGGCGTCGACGGCGATCGCGTAGGCGATGTCGCCGCCGTTTCCCCCGAGAAATGTACCGTACGCGAGGGCCGAGCCGTCCGCGGCAAGCTTCGCGACGAATGCGTCAGTCGAGCCGCCGCCGTATGCAGCCTGGATCGGCGTGCGTGTCGCGAAGCCGTCGCCCGCCGTCTGCCCGGCGACATAGGCCGCACCCGCGCCGTCGAGGGCGATGGCGAAGCCTATGTCGGCGCCGCCGCCGCCGAGGACCGTCGAGTAGACCAGGCTGTTGCCGGCCGCGTTCAGCTTGGTGACGAAGATCTCCCGCCCTCGAACGGAGGTCTGGATCGCGTTCCGCAGCGGATAGTCGGCCGACTGCGTGTCTCCCGTGAGGTAGATGTTGCCGCCCGAGTCCACCGCGATGCCGCGGGCGGTGTCTTGAACGGCTCCGCCCAAATAGGTTGAGAAGATCAGCCCACCGCCGGTCGGATCGATCTTGGTGACGAAAACATCGCCGCCCCGATTGGTGGTGGTCACAGGCGACTGCAACGGAAAGTTCGTCGACCCGGTTCCGCCGGTCAGGTAGATGTTGCCCGCCTGGTCGACCGCCATCGCAAGGAGCAAATCGTCTCCCGATCCGCCGAGGAAGGTCGAGAACTCCACCACCGGGTCGATCGTCAACTCGCGCGACCGGTCGTAGCCGCCGAGCGTGAAGGCGGCCTCGAAGCGGCCGCTGAGGCGGTAGCTACCCTTGATCCGCCGCGCGCCCTGGTGCACCACGGGACGCCGCTGGCGCACGGCCCCGGCTTCCGTTTCGACGATCAGGTCGCCGCGTTCGTCTAGGCGTAGCGCGCGCGCGCCCTCGTAGCGGACCCGGATGCGGGAGGGGTCTGCGCCGGGCCGCACCACCCAGTCGTGCTCCAGCATGCGGCCGTTGCCGTAGTAGATCAGGTCGATTCCCGGATAGACCTCGCGATACCGGACGCGTGCGTAGTTGGGAATGTCGGTGCGCCAGCGGCCGGGGTCGCCGACCAGGTAATGGCTGCGGCCAGCGGTGCGGTCCACTCCCTCGACGGCCGCGCGCGGATTGGCGCCGAAAGGCCGCAGCGTCACCTGCCCGGATTCGGAGCTGAGCACGGCACGGTCGGCGGCCAGGAGGAGGGCGCCGCCTGGGACGCGGGCCACGAACCTCACGGCGGGATCGGCCTGGCCTAGATTCGGCTCGAAGTGGAGGGGAAGATCGATCCTGCGGTAGGCGAACGATTCCTGCGTGACGGCCCACACCAGCAGTGTGAACCAAAGCCGAATCATAGCCCCATTCTATGGCACAGATATCGACAACGCGTGTGCGTTGCCGGACCGCTCGCTTCACGCTCGCGGCTCCGAAGGCGTGTACGTTGTCCCGACTACTTCGCCTCGATCCGCCGCATCGTGAGCTGAGCCTGCTGCCGCAGCTTCTCCGACCCCGCCGGTCCCCCGCGCAGGAACCGCCCGACGTCTTCGGCATCCGCGCGCGTGCCGATCACATAAAGCGCGCGCAGCGCCTCCCAGGCATGATTCTCGTCGGCGGCGACTTCGACCAGCGGCGCGCCCGCCGCGACCTCCTGGCCGTCGCGCCGCGACAATTCGCGGACCTCGCCCGGCAGCTCCGCCCGCACCTCGCGGGCGCCGACGCGCGCGACCAGCGTCCCCGGATTCATGTAGTCGCCGGGCTTGAGGCGATACTTCACCGGACCCGCCGACGGCGCGGCGATCGTGTGCGGGCGCAGCATCGCGCGCAGTTCGGCGGCCCCCGCCGGATCCTGGAAAGCCGCCAGGGCCAGCGCCGCGTTGCGCCGTACCATCGGAGCGGGATCGGTTAACAGGCCGGCGAGCGCGCGATGAAACGGCTCGTGGCGCGGGTCCTGTCCCATGATCCAGGCGGCGGTGTTGCGCATCTCGACGGAGGAGTGCGAGGCCAGCGCGATCACGCGCGGATACCAGCGCGCCACCGAGGCGTCGCCCCGCGTCAGGCGCTCGCCGATCTGCGCCAGCGCCTGCTGCGCGCGCCGGGGCTTCTCGCGATCGGCGAGGTATTCCTCGATGCGCTCGTCGGTGAGACGCCGCCCGAACCAGGTGTCGTACCAGAAGAAGAACGGCAGCGCCACCAGAGCGACGGCGAACAGCGTGACGAGAATGTACAGCCGGCGGCTCGGGGGGGAGGAGGACATCGGAATACCGGATCTTAGCGCACAGCGCCGCGGCGCTGAGGCTGGCTCGAAGAGGGTGTCGCAAATCACGCGCCGCGGCTGCGTTGTGCGCGGTTCAATGACGGCAGGGCGGCGCGAATCGACGCGGGGTGGGTGAAATAACCCGGTGGGGCGGCCCTCCTGGGCCGCGCAGGGCCTCCAGCCCCTGCCACCATGCGACTCTGGAGCCGCTTCGTGGCGCCGCGGACATACGGTAACCTGGAAGTTGAATTGCACCGCCTCACAGTAAAGGGCTCATGCTACTGTTTCCCGATCAACAGACTGCGGCGCGGCCGGAAGCACGCCGGCAGCTGCATCTTCATCGACCCGAGCCGAACCCCCGGGGAACCGGGTGGATTGCCGCCGTTGTGCTCATGGCCGTCGCGGCGGCCGCCGTCGGCGTCCGCCAGTGGCAGAGTCCGGGGATAGCGCCGCGGCGAATCGCGACCGCCACGGTAAAGCCCGGCGTCGTCCATCGCAGCCTGCGGCTGACGGGCAGCACCGCCCCGTCGCAGGCCGCCTTTCTGCGCGCGCCGAGCCTTCCGGGAAGCCGCGGGTCCGGCCCGGGCGACTTTGGCCTGACGATCGCCGCCATGGCGCCGCCGGGCGCGCGCGTCGCCAAGGGCGATGTGGTGGCTTCCTTCGATACGCTCAACATGCGCAATCGCCTCGACGATTTCGTGGCCGCACGGATACAGAGCGAAACCACGCTCCGCAGCCTGGTGGCGCAGCTCAACGTGGTGCGCAACGCGCACGAGCAGAAGATTCGCGCCGCCCGCGCCGCCATGGAGAAAAGCGCGCTCGACCTTCAAACAGCGCCCGTGCGATCCGCGATGCAGGTGGAGCGCTTCCGGCTGGCGAACGAGGAGGCGCGCCTCGCCTACGACGCCCTGGTTCGCGAACGGCCCTTGGTCGACACCTCGCAAAACGCCGACGCGCGCATCCGCGAGCTCGATCTCGAAGAGGCCCGCATGGAAGAGAAGCGCGTCGAGGCCAATCTCGACAAGCTCGTGATCCGCGCGCCGATCGGCGGCATGCTGGTGCGCGCCAACGTCTTCCGCGGCGGTGATTTCACCGATATCGAGCCGGGCGACACCGTCGGGCCGGGCCAGTTCTTCCTCCAGATCGCCGGAGTCGAAGGTGTGGCGGTCGACGCCGACGCCAACCAGGCCGATCTCGACGAACTGCGTCTGGGCGCGCGCGCGGTGGTCCGCTTCGAGGCCTTCGACGGCCTGGAGCTGCCCGCGCAGATCTCGACTATCCGCCCGGCGGCCCGCGGCGGCATGCGCCCGACGTACCTGCGCGTCGTGCCCGTGCGGCTGACGCTGGAGCGCACCGATCCCCGCGTGATTCCCGGGCTGTCGGTGAGCGCCGACGTGGTCGTCGGCGAGGAGCAGTCGGCGGGGGTGATCCCGCGCCAGGCCGTCTTCTACGACGGCGACGGCACGCCGTTCGCGTGGGTCAAGTCGGATTCCGGATGGCGCCGGCGCGACCTCGACCTTGGCCTCGCCAGCAACACCGAGGTGGCCGTGCGCGCGGGTCTGGAGGCCGGCGACGTGGTGGCGACGGAAGCCCCTCCCTTTCATTGAATCGCGGCTCGCGCCCGCTCCCGCTTAAGAGCACATTAGACTAAGTAGGCGTGGGGAGGCTGCCGGCTCGCCGCTGCCGGCTCAGGATGCGGATCTCCGGCCTTCGGGCGGATCGAGCGCTCGACCTTTGGGGACAGTTCAACTTACCCGGCCGCCCCGTCCTCCTCTCCACGGTTTTCCGAATCCAGTCCCCTCCCACCGCCCACGCCGCCCCTCGCGGCGCGCCGGAACCGCTGCGTCCCGCGAGGTTCGTTTGTTGTGACGCCGGGAGAGATCCCGGAGAAGTGGAGAAGCCTCGATGAACTGGATGCGAGTGGCCCAACGTCTCGCTTGCCTGTGCGTGGCAATGAACTGCGTTCCAGCGGAGGATCATACCCAGATGCACGGCCATGGAGCGGCTTCGGGCTCAAATAGCGCCGGCCTGTATCTGATGAACCTCGCGTCGGGAACAAGCGCGAACCCCCGAAGCTGGCCGATGCCGATGCTCATGCCTCGCCTTGGCTCGTGGAACCTGATGGTCATGGGCCAGGCCTACCTGGTGGAGACACAACAAAGCGGACCGCGCGGTCGCGACAAATTCTATTCGGCCAATTGGGGAATGATCTCCGCCGAACGCGGCCTCGGACGCGGAAGCCTGATGGTTCAATCGATGTTCAGTCTCGACCCGGCGACAGTAACGAAGCAGAGGTACCCGCTTCTCTTTCAGACCGGCGAAACAGCCTACGGAAGTCCACTCGTCGACGCCCAGCACCCGCACGATTTCTTCATGGGTCTCGGCGTCCATTACGCTCATCCGCTCGGCGAGGACACCTTCCTGCACGCCTACTACGCCCCGGTCGGGGATCCTGCGTTGGGCCCGGTCGCGTTTCCGCATCGCGCCTCCGCGTTCGAACTCCCGCAAGCCACACTCGCCCATCACCTCCAGGACTCCACTCACATCGCCAACAACGTCGCCACTCTGGCCTTCCAGCGCAAGTGGCTCCGCCTGGAGGCGAGCGGGTTTTATGGCACGGAGCCGAACGAGGGCCGCTGGAACATCGACTGGGGTCCGATGAACTCCTATTCCGGCCGGCTTTCCGTCTTCCCCACGAGGAACTGGATGGCGCAGTTCTCCGGCGGATTTCTTCGGGAACCGGAGCGCCACACGACCGGGGAACAAGAAGGCGCGCACGGCGGCGACGTGGTGAGAACCACCGCCTCGGTTCACTACACGCGGCCGTCCGGCGGCGGGAACGCATGGTCGACGAGCCTGATCTGGGGCAGGAACCACAATACGGCGTCCGGGAGAAACACGAATTCCTATCTCATCGAAACGCTCTACCCGCTCACCCGAGAAGATCTTCTCACCGCGCGGGCGGAGCTGGTGGATAAGGACGAGCTTTTCGCCAATGACCACGACCTCGAACATCACCTCGCCGAAACCGCCGGGAGCACCTTTCGGATTCGAGCTTTAACAGCGGGCTATACGAGGAACATTGGGTCGTTAAAAAACGTGGAGGTCGGCCTGGGCGGAAACCTGAGCGCCTATTGGACGCCGGCCGCCATCAAGCCCTATTACGGAGATCGTCCTTGGGGCGCGAGCATCTATCTCCGATTTCGATTGAAGCCGGCCGATACAGCGGCGGCCGAACACAAACACTGATGAAGGGGAGGATCGAGGCGAGCTTCCGCGCCCTTTAGCTACGCGGCGGCGACGTAGTGTTCTCTCACGTGCGCCGTTTCCCCGGCGTCCTCCCGGTCGGCCAGGCCGAGACACATCGGGATCGCGAAGTAGTGCAGCTTTCCGGCGCTGGCGTCGATCAGGTGTGTCCACAGCAGCAGTCCGGCCTGCCAGGCCCCGTTCGGCTGCGCGGCGTTATCTCCGATGAAGAAGCGCGCGCCGGTGAGGTAAAGGGGCATCTGGTGCAGCAACGAGTACAGGACCAGGCCCACGAAGAACCACCCCAGCAGCCGGCGGCCGCTGTCGCGAAGCTGCGCCAGTTCGGCTGAGGCGCCCAGAAACATCAGCGTCATGCCGACCGCGTAGGAGCCGAACAGCGGCCTCACCGAAGTCACCGGCATTCCCTGGGCGTTGAAGCCGACCACGACCGAAGTCCCGAGCACTACCGCGCACACCATCACGAAGGCTTCTCTGGTCTCACGCCGCCGCCGGTGGCTGGTCACCAGGTCGGTGAACCACAGGCCCAGCACAGCCAGAACCGGTCCTTGCGTCAGACCCTGGAACACGGCCGCATGTATATCGCGCAGCTTCGCTCCCAGCACGGTAATGGTGTACACCGGAGCCCGAAAGCCCATGTAGAGGTTGCAGAGTTCGAAGACTGTCTGGAAAATCGCGCCACTGAGAAAGATTACGATGTAACGGTGGTCGCGGCGGGACCAGATGAAGTAGATGGCGATCACCATCATCAGCATCATGAGAAACAGCCGGCTCTCGTGATACATGGTGTGGTCGATGGTGCGGACCACGTAATAGTTCATCGGGCCCCCCTTCGCCGAAAAAAAGCCGGTCCGGCCGGTTTCCCGAGGAGGAAGTTCGGGCGCGCGGCCGGACCAGGCTCCGCTGCGTCTCTGACAGTCTATTGTTGATCGGCATTCGCCGGGACGACTTTAGCGGGTGAATCGACCTATGGGAATCGCAGCACGGGAGCCGTAGGAGGGGCCGCCAAGCGCCTTACGCCGCGAGCGAGGTCCGCGCCTCGGGCGTTCGCGAGCCGGCCGCGCGGATTCCGCGCAGTTCACACGCACCGCACGGGCGGGCTATAATACGGCTTGACGGGGGTTGGGCTTCGCCGGAATCCCGCGGCCCGCGCCGGGCCGACCTGGAAACGTCGCGGTATTGTTCGCACGACGATCCGGATCAGGTGGCGCGGCGGCCCCGCCGAATAGAAAGAGATCCTACAGACGAGAATGGATCGCCGCATCCGGGTCCTGGTCGCCAAACCGGGGCTCGACGGACACGACCGCGGAGCCAAGGTGATCGCCCGGGCGCTGCGCGACGCCGGCATGGAAGTCGTTTATACCGGCTTGCGGCAGACCCCGGAGATGATTGTGAGCGCCGCCTTGCAGGAAGACGTCCAGGTGATCGGCCTGTCGATTCTCTCCGGGGCGCACAACGCCATCGTGCCGAGGATCCTGGAGCTCCTTCGGGAACGGGAGATGACCGACGTGA
This sequence comes from uncultured Solibacteraceae bacterium, assembly GCA_964515555.1. Classification (GTDB taxonomy): domain Bacteria; phylum Acidobacteriota; class Terriglobia; order Bryobacterales; family Bryobacteraceae; genus CAZEVY01. Next base: position 27,779 of record CAZEVY010000031.1, read on the forward strand.
TGGTGGTGGTCGGCGGTATCATACCCGACGAGGACGCCGCCCGGCTGAAGAGCGACGGCGTAGCGGCCGTGTTTCAGCCCGGCGCATCGCTGGAGTCCATCGTCGAGTTTATCCGCGCGGCGGCGCCGCTGGCGGTCTGAGGGATGGCCGGCCGCCGCGAATCAAAGTCAGAGGAAGATATGCAGGAAAAACTGAACATCGCCGTATTTGTCGACTACGACAACATCGAAATCGGCGTGAAATCGACGCTGCGGCGCGAATTCCGCGTCGGGCACGTGCTGGACGCGCTCAAGGAGCGCGGCGACCTGGTCGCCAAATTCGCCTACGCCAACTGGGCGCGCCAGGACGCGGCCACGCGGCACATGGCCGAGAACGCCGTGCAGATGGTGCAGCGGCTGCCTTCGCCGCGCGGCGACAAGAACGGCGCCGACATCAACCTGGCGCTGGACGCCCTCGAGATGGCCTTCACGCACAAGCACGTCAACGCCTTCGCGATCGTCAGCGGCGACAGCGATTTCATCTCGCTGGTCAACAAGCTCAAGGAGTACGGCAAGACCGTCTTCATCGTCGGCGGCAAGGCCTTCACGAGCACCATCCTCCAGCAGAACTGCCACGAGTTCATCAGCTACGAGTCGATGATCGACTTCAGCGTGAAGGAGCCGGAACGCGAGCGGCGGCCGCGCGACCGCCAGGAGCCGCCGCAGCCGCCGCGCCAGCAGCAGCGCCGGCCCGCGCCGCTCGACCTGGCCCAGGTGATCCCGCTGGTGGAGCGCGCGCTCCAGGTGCTGGAGCGGCGCAACGTGCAGCCCCAGCTCGGACTGCTGAAGTCCACCATGCTGCAACTGGATCCCAGCTTCAACGAGAAGGCCTACGGCGCCTACAGCTTCTCCGACTTCATCGAGAAGCTGAAGGTGGCCGACTACGTCAACGTGACCGGGACCGGCGGGCGGCTGGTGATCGAGCGCAAGGCCGAGTCGGCCGTTCCCGAGAAGGCGGCGCTGGCGCCGGAAGGCGCGCTTTCGAAGCTGCGCGATATTCTCGAGAATCACCGGCTCGACATGGAGGAGGGGCAGACTGCCGAACAGCTCGCCCTGTGGATGTCGGAAGAGGCGCCGGAGTTCGACCCCAAGGCCTACGGCTTCCAGGAGGTCGCCGAGTTCTTCAATTTCGCGCAGGACAAGACTGTGCTCCGAATCGAACCCGACGAGGAGAAGGGCCTCATGGTCTTTCTCGGCGGTGAATTCTACCCGTCGGCCGAGGGGGAGGGCGCGGTGGAACCCGCCCCGGTCCCGATTCCGAGCCGCGACCACTCCATGCCGAGCCGCGACCAAAGGGCGCGGGAGGATGTCGAGGCGCCGCCGGTCGATCACGAGGTCGACCCCGAAAGCGACTACCCGGACGAGGAGGAGGAAGAGTACGAGCCGCAGCCGATCGTGCCCGGCCAGCCGAGCTTCCTCGACCCATCGCCCCCGCCGCCGGTGCAGGAGCCGGTGAGACGCCGTCGCGGTGGTGGTGGAGGCGGAGGCGGACGGCGGCCTCGTCCCCAGGGTCCTGACGGTGGACCGCCGCATCGGCGGCCACGCCGGAGGAAGCCGCAATGATCGAGCGCATCGCGCCGCCGGGTGTTCCGGTTCCGCGGGGTCCGTATTCCCCCGCCGTTCGCGCCGGCGATTTCATCTTCGTCGCCGGGCAGGGGCCCATCGACCCCGACACCAACCAGTTCTCCTTCGGCGACATCCGCCACGAGACCCGCATCGTGCTCGAGAATATCCGGCGCATCCTGGCCGGCTGCGGGGCGACTCCCGCCGACGTCGTGAAGTGCTCGGTGTTCCTGGCCGACGGCGCCGACTTCGCCGCCATGAACGAGGTCTACGCGGAGTTTTTCGGCGAGACCAAGCCGGCGCGCACCACGGTGGCCTGCCGCTTCGCGGCGCCGCCGATGAAAGTCGAGATCGACTGCATCGCCTGGAAGCCGAAGGGCGCCTAGCAGCCCGGGTCGAAAGTCCCAAACAACCGCTCGCTCACGCTCGCGGCTCAGCAAATGCAACTTGTACCTTGGCAGACCCCTCGCTCACGCGCGCGGCTCAGTAGAATCAGTGGGCTTCGACACGGGCATCCAGGCCCGCCCCCCGGGATCGCGCCGGGAAGCCTCACCGCCGCGTCTGTTCGACATATCTCCCAGGTTTTGTTATATTGAAAGGGCAATTCCCTTATGGCCAACAAGCCCGCATACGCCACAGGCGCGCAAGTCGAGCACGGTAAGTTCGGCTTCGGAACCGTGGTCTCCTGCAACGACGAGCAGATCGTGATCAAGTTCGACGACCACGGCGAAAAGAAATTCGTCGCCCCCATCGTCCTGCCCAACCTCAAGAAGAGCGACCGTCAGCCGCCGGCCGAGAAGAAGAAGGCCGCCCGCCGCAAGGTCGCTCCCGCCAACGCCTGAGCGCCGGCGAAACCGTCCTATCTCGGTCCGGGACGCAGTCCGAGCGCTTCCGGCAGATTCAGCGTGTGGTGCCGGAGGTTGTCCTCGGCGTGACGCGAGAGAATCTCCTTAGCCCGCGCCATCACCCGCTCGCCCTCGCGCCTGCGTCCGAGCATTCGCAGCACCTCCCCGTGATGGGCCATGGCCGCCGCCGTCAGAGGATGGTCCTCGCCGAGCGCCTGGCGCCTCACGTCGACGGCGCGCGACAGCAGCGGCTCGGCGTCGGCGTAGCGTTTCTGGGCGGCGTACACCGCGGCCAGATTCGCTCTGGGAATCGACGCCTCGACGTGTCCGGCGCCGAGGCGCTGCTCGAACAGCAGAGCCGCGCGGCGCAGTTGCTCGCCCGCCTCCTCGTAGTCGCCCTGCTCGTAGGCGAGCACGCCGAGGCTGTTGCGGACCGTGGCTTCGTCGGAGCGGTTCTCTTGTCCGGCCACGATCTCCAGACATCGCAGATAGATCGCCCTCGCCTCGCCGGGCGATTCGCGCTTCCGCAGGATCTCGGCGAGGGCGACCAGCGGCTGCACCAGCAGCGGACTGGCCGGACCGTAGCGTCCCTCGACGATCGCCACGGCGCGCCGCGAGGCCGTCTCCGCCTTGGCGTACTCGCCTAACTGAAGATACTGGTCAGCGAGGTTGGTCAGCGCCGCCGACAGGCGCGGATGGTCCGGGCCGATCGACTTCTCCCAGATCGCAACCGCCAGCTTGGTAAGCCGGATCGCGTCGATGTACCGGCCCTGCGCCTTGTAAAGAGCGCCGAGGTTGTTCCATGCCACGGCGATGTCGGGATGCCCTGGGCCGTGGTGCGTTTCCCAGTCGGCCGCCGACAGCCGCAAGGACTCCTCGGCGTCGGCGAACTTCCCCAGCGCCTGAAGCGCCAGTCCGAGCACGTTGCGCGCCTGTGCGCGCTGGGCAGACGCCTCGGGATGCTTCTCCAGAAGAGACAGCGCCTGCCGTGCCAGCCGCTCGGCCGAATCGGGCCGGTCGCGGCGGCGCTCAAGGTCCGCGAGGCTGGTGGTCGTCAGCGCCACGTCGGCGGGGCCGCCGGTCTTTCGCTTGATGTCGAGCGCGCGATCGAGGGCCTGGCCGGACTCCGCGAAGCGGCCGGTCGACTTCAGCAGTTCGCCGAGGTTGTGCCAGAGGCCGGCTGACGCCGCCGAGCCGCTCGACAGTCCGATCGCCGTGCGGTACAGGGCCTCGGCGCGCACGTAGTCGCCCGACTGGTGCAGTCGCGCCGCCCGGTTGTTCATCTCCAGGATGTCCGCCGGGCTTCCGGAAACAGCGGCCGGCTCCTGGCCTGCCGCCGCGGCCGCGGCCGCACTCAGAACCATCAGGATTCTTCTCGCTTCTCCTCCCAGTCGTGTGGTGCACATGGAGCGAGTCTAGTGGCAAAGCGGCATTGCCAAAAGGTCCAAACCATGATAGTGTGAAGTACCAATTATCTGTGACTTGTGTATCGTTACAAGCATCACGATAGTTTCCGGTTTACGATAGATGCCACTTGATCGAGTTTCTATGGTGCCACTTATCCAGCCCTCCTCCCCCCGCGCGACGCTGGTCGAGCTGGGTCTGCGCGGATTGAGCCGCGCGAGTTCGCGCACGCTCCACCGGCAGCTCTACGAGGAGCTGCGCGATGCGATCCTCAGCCGCCGGCTGCGGGCCGGGGCGCGCCTGCCCTCGACGCGCGAGCTGGCCGCGCAGCTCGGCGTCTCGCGCAACACCGTCATGAGCGCCTTCGAGCAGTTACTGGCGGAAGGGTATCTCGAGGGAAAGGTCGGCTCCGGCACCTATGTAGCCGCGCACCTGCCCGACGACATCCTCAGCGTGCGCGCGCAGCCGCTGGAGAGGTTGCAGCCCCCGGCGCCGGCGCGCAGCGTCTCCCGCCGCGGTGCGCTCATGCGCCTCGGCCATCCCGGGCCGACCGCCGGTCCGGTGCGTCCGGGCGCCTTCCGCAGCGGCGTTCCAGCGCTGGAGGAATTCCCGCTGGAGCTGTGGGCGAAGCTGGTATCGCGCGCGTGGCGGCGTGCGCGTCGCGACCACCTTGCCTACGGGCACCACGCCGGCTATCCGCCGCTGCGAAAGGCCGTCGCCGCTTACCTGCGCGAAGCGCGCGGCGTGCGCTGCGAGGCCGAGCAGGTGATCGTCGTCGAGGGGACGCAGCAGGGACTGGACATGCTGGGCCGGCTGCTGCTCGACCCGGGAGACGCCGTCTGGATGGAGAGCCCCGGGTATTACGGCGCGCGGGGCGCGTTTCATTCCGCGGGCGCGCGCATCGTTCCGGTCCCGGTGGACCGCGAGGGACTCGATGTCGGCGAGGGCGTGCGGCGAATGGAATCGGCGCGGCTGGCGTATGTGACTCCGTCGCACCAGTGGCCGCTCGGGCCGGTGATGAGCCTGCCGAGGCGGCTGGCGCTGCTCGACTGGGCCTCGCGCGCGCGCGCCTGGATCGTCGAGGACGACTACGACAGCGAATACCGTTTCTCGGGCCGTCCCCTGGCGGCGATTCAGGGGCTGGACCGCGAAGGGCTGGTCGTGTACCTGGGATCGTTCAGCAAGGTGATGGTGCCGTCGCTGCGGCTGGGATACCTGGTGGTCCCGCCCGACCTGGTGGACGTGTTCATCGCGGCGCGCCGCATGATCAGCTTTCACGCGCCGACCATCGAGCAGGCGGCGGTAGCGGAATTCATCCGCGAGGGCCACCTCGCGCGGCACATTCGCAGGATGCGCGGCATATACGCCGAGCGGCAATCCCTGCTGGTCGAGGAGGCGCGCAAGCACCTGGCGGGGGTGCTCGATGTCGAACCCCAGGAGGCCGGCCTCACCGTGGTCGGCTGGCTGCCGAAGGGAGTCGACGATCAGCAGGCGGCGCTTCAGGCGCACGGGCATGGCATCGAGGTGAGCGCGCTTTCGCGGAGCGCCATCGAACCGATGGAGCGCGGCGGACTCCTGCTCGGCTACGCGGTCACGCCACCGCGCGAGATACGCGAGGGTGTGCGAAAGCTGGCGACGGCGCTCGCCGGCTGACGGCGCCGGCGCGCACCCGCACCGTTGGATCACTACGCGCCGCGGGCGTTTGAGGGATAATGAAAACCATGCGCCCGGTGTGGTTGGCGTTGATGGGACTGGTGGCGGTACGCGCCGAGGTCACCTACACACGCGAGATCTCCCGCATCTTCCAGGCCAAGTGCCAGCAGTGCCACCGGCCGAACGATATCGCCCCGTTCGCGCTCAGCACTTACGACGACGCTTCCAACTGGGCGGCAGACATCGAGCGCGTGGTGCGTGGCCGCATCATGCCGCCCTGGAAACCCGTCCCCGGCTTCGGCGACTTCCGCGACAGCTACGGTCTCACGGATGAAGAGCGCACACAGATCCTCGAATGGGCCGGCAACGGCGCCCCCCGTGGCGACGAGGCGGACCTTCCCGAGAAACCCGAGGCGCCACCCGGCGAATGGGTGCTCGGCGGTCCCGACCTGACGCTGGAGATGCCGCTCGAGTACTCGCCGCCGCGCGGCCGCGACATGTACCGCTGCTTCGTGTTGCCGACGGGAATCGACGCCGATAAGTTCGTCAGCGCGGTGGACGTGCTGCCGGGCGACCGCAAGATCGTCCACCACATTATTCTGTTTCTCGATTCCAGCGGCGTCGCCGAGCAGCTCGACGCGCGGGACGAGGAGCCGGGCTACACCTGCTTCGGCGGCCCCGGCACGCCCACGGGCGGCAATTCGATCAGCGCCCTGCTCGCCAACGGCGTCACGCTCGGCGGCTGGGCGCCCGGCACGCGCCCGCGCCACCTGCCCGACGGAGTCGGCATGCACCTGCCGGCGACGGCCAAGGTCGTGATGCAGGTTCACTATTACACGGTGGGCCGCAACGGCACCGACAAGACGCGCGTGGGACTCTACTTCTCGAAGACGGCAGTCGAGCGGCGGCTGTTCTTCGTACCGCTGGTGCCGCTCGACCTGCGGGGCCGCGTCAACCTGGAAATCCCCGCCGGGGCCGAACGTCACACCACCGAAGGCATGATGGCGATCCCGCCGCTGCTGGACGCGCACATCGTCTCGATCTTCCCGCACATGCACCTGCTGGGCCGCGAGATCAAGGCCGAGGTGATCCCGCCGCGCGAGGATCCGCGCCCGCTGATCTACATCGACAACTGGGACTTCAACTGGCAGGGGAGCTATTTCTTCACGGAACCGGTCGCGGCGCCGTCGTTTTCCCTGCTGCGTTTCTCGTGCACGCACGACAACTCGGAGAATAACCCGAAGAACCCCAATAATCCCTTGAGGACCGTCCGTTGGGGCGAGGGCACCGAGGACGAGATGTGCGTCATCTTCCTCGGGCTGACCTTCGACCGCGAGAATCTGCTGCCGCTCGGCCTGCGGCGCTGACCGACCTTCACGGGTGGCCGAGCATTCGAGCCACCGGTATCAACCGCTGATACACGGAATCCGAAATCCCGCTTCGCCAGTGACCCGTCGCCATCGCAACTCCTACCGCGCACACGAATACCGCGGCCACGCCGCAGGCGAACGCCCACGATGCCACTGCCCGCTGCCTTCCCGCCGCCATCGTTAGCGCGCCTTCCGAGGGGCACACCGCCACGCACTCCAGGCAGCCCAGGCACTCGGCCGATCGAATCTGCACCAGCCGGTCGACCGGCAGATTCGCCGGGCACGCCCTGGCGCACTTGGCGCAGTCGATGCACAGCTCCGCTTTTCGCCGGATGCGCAGCGGGCTGAGCAGCGCCGCCAGTCCCATCAGCGCCCCGTAGGGGCACAGGTAGCGGCACCACAGGTTCGGCACGAACAGGGACCCTATCGCGAGCACCCCGATTACCACCGCCGCCAGCACGCTCATGTAGCGGAAGAAGTCGAGCATTTTGACGTCGGCCATCAGTCCGTAGGGTTGCTGAAGGAATACGCGGATGCTCTCCGCCGGCATGGCGCCGACCGCCCACAGGAACAGCGCCAGCAGCGCGTACTTCAGGCCGCGCAGCGGAATGTCGAGCCATCGCGGCGGGAAGAACACGCGCCGGAAGGTGCTGCGTCCCGCCTTCCACAGGTACTCCGAGAGCGTCCCGACCGGGCACAGCCATCCGCAGAACGCCTTGCGGAACACCAGCGAGATCGTGAAAAAGGTCACCAGCAGAATCATGGCCGAGGCGTGAATCTCCGGCATGCGGCCGGTTTGCAGGAAATACGACGTGTTCATCAGCCCCGCGATGGGCAGCCAGCCCTCGACTCCCGGCGGCCGCTCGACGCGCACCCCGCCGCGCTCGAAGTAGCGCACGAACAGGTAGAACTGCGCCCCGATCCACAAGTTCAGAAAAAGGAAGCCGATCTGCACTGCGCGCCGAAGAGCTTGCGAGCGGTCGGCGCCCGCTCGGCGAGTCCAGGCTTTGAGGTTCATGCCTGACCGAGTGTCGCACCGTGGCGCTCCGGCGTCGGTGACCAAGGTCACATGCGGATGTTACATCTCGGTCTCGGCCTCGTTGCGCAGCCTCGACTCGTCGAGAATCTCCACCATGCGCCGGTCGATTCGCACGAGCCCCTCGGACTGAAACCGGCTCAGGTTGCGCGAGACCACCTCGCGCACTGTGCCGAGGCGCGCGGCGAGCGCTTCCTGCGTCTCCTCGTTGGCGAACGCCGCCGCGCCCGCGAACTTCGCTCGATCGAGCAAATCCTGTGCCAGCCTTTGGCGGATGGTCCCGAACGTCACGCGCTCGGCGAGCGAGACCAGTTGCCGCAGCCGACGCCCGAACACCTTGAGGAATCGCAGCGTCAAGGCCGGATTCGCCCGGCACACCTGAAGGAAATCGGCCTTCGGGATCAGCAGCGCCGACGTCTTCTTCACCGCGATCAGGCTGGCCGGGTACGGTCCGCCGTCGAAGACCGGCACCTCGGCGACCGTCGACGGCGCCTCTTGTGTCGCGATTACCAACTGCCGCCCCTGCGGCGTAGTCTTGATCACGTTCGCCGCACCTTCGCCGATGATCCACAGGCCCTGGCAGGGCTGGCCTTCGAGAAACAGAACATCTCCGGGGCCGTATTCCCGGGCGACGGCGCGCAGACCCTCCAGTTCTATGTCGGACATCTCCGAGAAAACTTCGATCGCCTTCAGCATCTCCAGCGGGCGCATGACCCTTCCAGTCTGGCACGGCGACTGTGACTTCAGTCATATCGCGCGCCGGGTGAGCAGCCCTATGCTAGGGCTGCGATGCGAGACTTTTCCGAAGCCCCGATGTTGGTGATCTGGGAACTGACCCAGGCCTGCGACCTCGCCTGCCGACACTGCCGCGCATCCGCCCGGCCCGACCGCGACGATGCCGAGCTCTCGACCGCCGAAGCCTACGGGGTGCTCGACCAGGTTCGCGAGTTCGGTGATCCGCTGGTGGTCATCACCGGCGGCGACCCGCTGAAGCGGCCTGACCTTTACAACATCATCGACCGCAGCGTCTCGCTCGGCCTGCGGACCACCGTCACCCCCAGCGCCACGCCGCTGCTGACACGCGCCGCCATCGCGCGCTTCAAGGACTCGGGTGTCGCGCGCATGGCCGTAAGCCTCGACGGGCCCGACCGCGCCTCGCACGACTCGTTTCGGGGCGTCGACGGCTCCTTCGCCCGCACGGCCGCCGCGCTGACGTTCGCCCGGCGCATCGGCCTGGAGACGCAGGTCAATACGACGGTAGCGCGGCACAATATCGCGCGTCTCGGTGAGATTGCGGGGCTGGTCGGCGATGCGTGCTCGCGGCTGTGGAGCGTGTTTTTCCTGGTGGTCACTGGGCGCGCGCAGCTCGACGACGACCTCACCGCCGAGGAATACGAGCGCGTCTTCGAGTTTCTGTATCGCACCAGCCGGGAGGCGCCCTTCGACGTCAAGACGACCGAGGCGCCGCACTACCGGCGCTATCACGCCCAGCAGAGCAAGCTCTCGGGCGCCGCAGCGCCTGCTGCGGGCGGATCGGCGATCCAGCGCCACGCCGGCATCAACGACGGCAAGGGGCTGGTCTTCGTCTCGCACACCGGCGAGATCTTCCCGAGCGGCTTCCTGGAGCTGTCGGCGGGCAACGTGCGCACGCGCCGTCTGGCCGACGCTTATCGCAATTCGCGGCTCTTCCAGGTGATTCGCGATTCGAGCGCCCTGGAGGGCAAGTGCGGGGAGTGCGGCTATCGAAACCTCTGCGGGGGCTCGCGCTCGCGCGCCCTTGCGTTGACCGGCAATTTCATGGCGTCCGATCCGCGCTGCGTCTACCAGCCGGCGGCGGCCTGACCAGACAAGGAGAACCACAATGATTCAGACGATCGAAGTCACCGTCGGCGAACTAGCCTCTCGATCGCTCGCCGCCGTGCGCGTGCTCGAAGAGCGCGGCATCGACTACTGCTGCGGCGGCCGGCGCGCGCTCGACGACGTCTGCCGCGAGAAGGGCATCGACTCCGGCGCCCTGCTCGCCGAGGTCGGTACAGCCGAGTCGGCCGCTGCCGGCGATGGCGCCGCGTGCGACTGGGCGACGGCGCCGCTCAGGGACCTGATCGAACACATCGTCTCGACGCACCACGTCTATCTGCGCCGCGAGCTTCCGCTGCTGGGCTCGCGGCTGGTGAAGGTGTTGGAGGCGCACGGGCCCCGTCACGGCGACATGCTTCGTCCGCTCGCGAGCGTCTTCGCCCGTCTCCAGGCGGAGCTGGAGTCGCACATGGGCAAGGAGGAGATGATCCTGTTCCCGTTCGTCGCCCGCGCCGAGGAGGCGCTGGTTGCGGGCCGCCGGCCGGCGCTCCCGCCGTACGGAAGCGTCCGCAACCCGATCTTCGTCATGGAGCAGGAGCACGACTCGGCCGGCAGCGCCCTGGCCGAGATGCGCCGCCTCACCGGCCACTACAGCCTGCCGGGGGATGCCTGCGCGATGTGGCGGGCGCTCTACGACGGCCTCACCGAGCTGGAGCGCGACCTGCACGTCCACATTCACCTGGAGAACAACATCCTGTTCCCACGTGCGGTGGCGATGGAATCCGGGGTGCGGAAGTAGAGCGCCGATTCCGAGCCGCGACCGCCAGGGAGCGGTTTTCAGCAGACTTTCAAGCAACCCCCGGCGAGGTGGAGCGTATTCACCTTCGTGACGACCCTTTCCCCCCGACATTCCGGCGCGGATGCACATACATGATGCGCTTCCTGCTAACCGCCCGCGCCGTCGACCGTCCACACCTCATGCGCCACGTGTTCCCCGACGTTCGATACGCCCTCCGTACCATGGCCCGCAGCCCGCTCTTCGCCTCGGTGGCGATTGTCTCGCTCGCCCTCGGCATCGGCGCCAATACCGCCATCTTCACGCTCATGGACCAGATCATGCTGCGCGAGCTGCCGGTGAAGCACCCCGAGCAGCTGGTCATGCTGTTCCAGCGCGGCGCGCATAACGGCAGCAACATGGGACCGCGCATGCACTCCTATCCCATCTACCAGGACTTCCAGCAGAAGGCCGCGCCTTTCTCCGAAGTGCTGTGCCGCCGCCTGGTCAGCGCCTCCCTCAGCGTCGGCAACAACACCGAACGGGTCGCCGCCGAAATGGTCTCCGGCAATTACTTCACGATGCTGGGCGTCAAGCCCGCCCTCGGCCGCGTCTTCAACTCCCGCGAGGACGACCAGGTCTACAGCGGCCACCCCGTCGTCGTCCTCGACTACGACTACTGGACCGCGCGCTTCAACCGCGACCGAGGCGTAGTCGGCAGGAAGATTCTGGTCAACAACTACCCGATGACGATCGTCGGGGTGTCGGCGGCCGGTTTCGCCGGACTCGACCCCGCCCGCGCCCCGCAGATCCGCGTGCCGATCCAGATGAAGCCCGTCATGGTCCCCGAGTGGACCTGGCTGTACAGTGGCGACCGACGCGCGCGCTGGGTGCAGGTCTTCGCGCGACTCAAGCCCGGCTTCACGGTCGAGTCGGCGCGCGCCCCGATGCAGGTGTTGTTCACGCAGATCCGCGAGTACGAAGCGACGCTGCCCGCCGCCAAGAACTGGAACGCCTACGGGCGCCAGCAATTCCTGCGCGGGACTGTTCACGTCGAAAAGGCCGCCATGGGCTACTCGGGCATCCGCAACGATTTTTCCACCGCGCTGATCGTGCTGATGTGCATGGTGGGCCTTGTGCTGCTGATTGCCTGCGCCAACGTGGCGAATCTTCTCATCGCCCGCGCCTTCGCCCGCCAGAAGGAGATCGCCGTGCGGCTGTCGATGGGCGCCTCGCGCGGCCAGTTGATCCGCCAGCTTCTGGTAGAGAGCATGGTACTGTCGGCGATCGGCGGCGCGGCGGGCGTAGCCGTCGCCGTTGCCAAGACGCGCGCGCTGCTGGCCCTGGTCCCCTCGGAGGGGAGTCCGCTGCTGATTCGCTCCGAGCCCGACGCGCGGATTCTACTGTTCACCCTCGGCCTGACGATCCTCACCGGACTTATCTTCGGACTCGTCCCCGCGCTGCGCGCCAGCCGCCCCGACCCCTGGACGACGCTCAAGGACTCGGCCGGGGCGATCGCCGGATCGGGGTCACTTTTCCTGCGCAAGGGACTGGTGGTCGCGCAGGTGACGCTGAGCTTTCTGTTGCTGTTCGGCGCCGGGCTGTTCGTCCGCAGTCTTCAGAACCTCAAGACCGCCGACACCGGCTTCCGCGACATCGACAACCTCGTCACGTTCCAGTTGTCGCCGGCGCTCAACGGCTACGATGCGCCGCGCGTGGTGCATCTCTATAACGAGCTGCTCGACAAGGTGCGCGGACTGCCCGGCGTGCGGGCGGCGGGGCTTGCGTCGGTCTCGCTGCTCTCCGGCGACGAATGGGACAGCACCATGTCGGTGGAAGGGCACAAGGCCAAGGACGGCGAGGACATGCAGGCGTTCATGAACGCGCTCTCGCCCGGCTACTTCCAGGCTATGGGCATCGCGCTCCTCGAGGGGCGCGACTTCGAGCGCCGCGACATTCGCGAGAATTCGCGCGTTGCCATCGTCAACCGCAAGTTCGCGCGGCATTTTTTCAAGGATAAGAGTCCGATCGGTCGGCGCGTCGGCTGGGGCGGCGGGCCCAACTCCAAGCTCGACATCGAGATCGTCGGCATGGTGGAGGATTCGCTCTATGAAGGCCCGCGCGAAGGCGTGCGGCGCCAGGTGTTTCTGCCGAAATGGGGCAACGGCGGGGCGGCCTTCTATGTGCGCACGACGCTGCCGTCGCCGCAGGCCTACGCGGCCGTGCGAGGCGAGGTCCGCCGTCTCGACGCGGCGCTGCCCGTCTACCAGATGAAGACGCTGGCGGCCGAGCTCGATCAGACGCTGATGACCGACCGCCTCATCGGGATGCTCTCGGCGGGATTCGGATTCCTGGCGACGCTCCTGGCAGTGATCGGGCTCTACGGCGTGATGGCGTTCGTGGTGGCGCGGCGCACGCGCGAGCTGGGAGTGCGGATGGCGCTGGGTGCGCGCGCCTCGGCGGTGATCTGGTTGGTGATGCGCGAGGTGGTGGTGCTGCTGGCGATCGGACTCGCGGTCGGATTGCCGGCGGCGCTGGGTCTGGGACGCTTCGTCGGGGCTCAACTCTACGGCATCCAGCCGAACGATCCCTGGATCGCGGGCACGACGCTGGTCGTGCTGATCGCCGTCGCCGGCCTGTCGGGGCTGGTTCCGGCGGCGCGCGCCAGCCGCATCGACCCGCTTCTGGCGTTGCGATACGAGTAGCCGGGCGCACGGAGCCAGGCATCGCCGGCTGCTTGTGCGTTTGTGCTATGATGCGGCTGTGCGAACGACGCTCGATATTCCCGACGAGGCCTACTACCTCGCCAAGGCGATCGCGCGGGACCGGAATCGCAGCCTCGGACGGGTGGTCGGCGACCTGATTCTTCAATCGTCCCGGGCGGGCAAGGGCGCTTCCATCAGAATGAGCGACTACGGTTTCCCGACGTTCCGTTGCACCCGGCCGGTGACTAGCGAAGACGTCAAGGCGCTCGATGACGAAGAGTAAGGTCTACCTGCTCGACTCCAACGTTCTCATCGCGCTGGCTACGCCCGAGCATGTCCTAAACGCGCGCGCCGCCGCGTGGTTCCGCAAGGGGGGCCGGTTTGCAACCTGCCCCATCACGCAAGGGGCGCTATTCCGGTTCCACCTGCGCACCGGCGTGGAGGCCACTGCGGAATCGGCAAGGCAGCTGCTCAAGTCCATCTCGTCTCTTCCGCGGCACGAATTCTGGCCGGACGATATCAGCTATCTGGAGATGCCAACCAAGGGAATCGTCGGACACCGGAACGTTACGGACGCATACCTGGTGCATTTGGCGGGGAAGCACGGCGGGTACCTGGCGACACTGGACGAGGGATTGGCTGCGATCCACACGGGAACCGCGCTTCTGTAGCATTACCCGACACCGGAGCCGACTCAGGCTCGCTCTCCTCCCGGAATCGAACACCGCCGTTCGGAAGCGGCCAGTTGCGGGCGACACGGCGCAGTGAGATCACCAGTTTCCGTGGCACATAACGTGCGAGACGTTAAGGCATGCTACGGACCTTCCAGGAGGACATCCGATTCGGAGTCCGGCTCCTGACCGGCAACCCCGGACTGTCCATCGCGGCCATCGTCACCCTGGCGGTGGGAATCGCCGCCGCCGCCACCGTCTTCAGTTGGACCGAAGCTCTGCTGCTCGAGCCGGTCCCCGGCGCGCGCGCGAGCGGTCGCCTGGTGGCGCTCGAAATCCTGCTTCCCAACGGCAACTACAGTACGACGTCCTACCGCGACTATCGCGACTACCGCGACCGCATGACCCTCGTCTCCGGTCTCGGCGCATCGCTCATGAATCCCTTCCAGGTGGGACCCGACGAGAGCACGCGCCTGGTGTGGGGCGAGTTCGTTTCCCGCGGCTACTTCGACGTGCTCGACGTGGAACCCGCTCTGGGACGCTTCTTCCAGGGCGATGAGAACGGAGACGCGCCGGGCGGCCCGAGGGTCGCCGTCATCAGCCATCGCCTGTGGATGCGGGATTTCGGAGGGAGCCGGTCGGCTCTCGGCCGCACGCTTCGCGTGAACCGGCGCGACTTCACGATCGTCGGCGTCGCGCCCGCGCGCTTCCGGGGCTCGGTTCCGGGATTGGGCCAGGAGATGTGGATCCCGGTGAGCCTCGGTCCGGAGCTGAACGGGCAGCGCGAAGCCCTGCTGAATGCGCGCACCGAGCGCCAGATGTGGATCACGGGGCGCTTGAAGCCCGGCGCCACCATTGAGCAGGCGCAGCAGGAGGCCTCCGCCTGCGCGCGGCGCATCGCCGAGGAGAATCCCGCGACGAATCAGGGCGTGCGCGCCGAGGTCATGCCTCTGTGGCGAAGCCATCACGGAGCCAACGCCGTGCTCCTCGAACCGCTTCGAATTCTGATGTTCGCCTGTGTGGTCGTGCTGTTGATCGTCGGGTCCAATGTCGCCAACCTGCAACTGGCGCGCGCGGCGTCGCGGCAGCGCGAGTTCGGCATCCGGCTCGTGATGGGAGCGGGCGGCGGTCGGCTCACACGGCAACTGCTCACCGAAAGCCTGGTGCTCTCGGCGGCGGGGGCCGGACTCGGGATTCTGATGACGTTGTGGATGCAGCAGGCGCTGGTGTGGCTGCTGCCCCCGAGCGAGCTGCCCGTGGAAGTCGGCCGTGAATTGACGCTCGGCGCGCTGGCCTTTGTGGTCTTCCTGGCGGTGGGCGCGGCGGTGGTGACGGGAGTCGCGCCGGTCCTGTTCGCGCTCCGCTCCAACCTCAACGAAACGCTCAAGGGTGGCCGGGGCATGACCGCCGGAAGCGGACTCCTCCGCGCGCGGCGCGCGCTGGTGGCCGCCGAGGTGGCCCTGGCGTCGATCGCCCTGGCCGGGACCGGCCTGCTGGTCCGCAGTTTTCACAACGCCGGCGCCATCGCACCGGGAATGAGCACCGCGAACGTCTACATGGCCAAGTACTATGTCGCCACTTTCTGCCGGAACGCGGAAGAGCGCCGGCAGTTCTGTCTGCGCATGGAAGATAGGCTGAAGTCCGTTCCCGGCGTGACCGAGGTCGCCTACTCGAACTACGTTCCGCTCGAGTTCGGCAAGCCGCCCGTGGCGCCGATGGAAGTGGAAGGCTATGTCCCGGCGCCCGGCGAGACCATGCGCCTGAACAACAGCAACATCTCGACCGGGTACCTGGCGGCCCTCGGCATCCCCGTGCTCGAGGGGCGCGGATTCACCGCCGAGGACGACCGCGAGAAGGCGCCGGTCGTGATCGTGAACCAGGAGTTCGCCCGGCGCTATTACGGCGGCGCCAGCCCCGTGGGCCGCCGCCTCAAGCTCTTCGGCCGGTGGCAGACGGTGGTGGGCCTGGCGCGCGACAGCAAGTACGCCAGCCTCACCGAGGCGCCGGCCGCGCACGTCTACAAACCGTGGCGGCAGGCCAACGGCGGGGAGTTCTGGCTGGGATTCTTTGTGCGCGCCTCGGGTCCGGGCGCGGGACTGGCCGCCGCCATCGCGCGCAAGGCCGGCGAGGTGGAGCCGTCGGCGGGCGCCACCCGGGTCTCCTCCTACCGCGACATCGTCAGTGGATCGGAATACGCGCGGCGTGTCGCGGCGACGCTGCTGACGGTGGTGGGCGCGGTGACGCTGTTGCTGGCGGCGGTCGGCATCTACGGCGTGCTCTCGTTCGCGGTGAGCCTGCGCACACAGGAGTACGGGATTCGTCAGGCGCTGGGCGCCGGGCCGTCGGAGGTCATGGCCCGCGTGCTTCGCGAAGCACTCGGTCTTGCGGCCATGGGCGTTGCGGCGGGCATGGCCGGAGCGGCGATCGCGGGCCGCCTGGCCTCGGGCTTTCTGGTGGGCGTCAGCCCTTACGATCCCCTGATCTTCGCGGGATCGGCTCTGTTCCTTGTGCTTGTGGCGGCCGCTGCCGGCGCCGTCCCGGCTCTGCGCGCGATGCGCATCGCCCCCCACGTCGCGCTGCGGGACGCCTAGAGCGCGAGGGCCGGCGCTGCCGGCGTCTCAGGTCCGGCACCCGGTTCCCGAACCTTCACGGGAATGGTAGACTCGCTTGGACTCGGTGCGGCCCGCGGACGCGGTCAGCCGGCGGGTCGACGAGGAGATGCAATGATCACAAATCGGGAAGCCGGCACGCGTGTTGACGAGGTCGCGGCCGGCATCTACCGCATCTGTACTCCCCTGCCGGTCATCCCCGGGGGATTCACGTTCAATTCGTACCTGATCGCCGACGACGAACCCCTGCTCTTCCACGCCGGGTACCGCAAGTTATTTCCGCTCACGGTGGAGGCCATCGGGTCGGTGATGCCCGTCGAAAAGCTGCGGTGGATCGGCGGATCGCACTTCGAAGGCGACGAATTCGGCGCCTTGAACGACTTATTGACGGTGGCGCCGGAAGCCACGCCGTTCGGCGCCGAGATCGGCGTGCTGACCTCCCTCAATGACTTCGCCACGCGGCCGGCGCGCGGGTTCCGCGATGGGGAAGAGTTCTCCATCGGCAGCCGGCGCTTGAAATGGCTCTACACGCCGCACGTTCCCCATGGCTGGGACTGCGGCGTCTTGTTCGACCTTTCCGCCAAGGTGCTGTTGTGCGGGGATCTGTTCACGCAAGCGGGCGCGGACATGCCCGCCGTGACGGAGTCGGAGATCCTCACGGCCAGCGAAGGAATGCGCGGCATGATGGACTATTACGCGCACGCGACCAGCACTTCCACCATCCTGGAGCGCCTGGCGGGACTTCAGCCCTCGCTACTCGCCTGCCAGCACGGGAGCGCTTATCGAGGCGACGGCGCGGCGCTGATCCGGGAACTCGCCGCCGCAATCGGGCGGTCCACGCCCTACTGACTCATGCCGCGTGCGGCGATCTTCCAGATGGCCTCGACGTTGTCGCCGCGCAGGCAGAACATATGGTCGTAGAGATTCACCGTCGGGTCGCAGTGCGGATTGATGAACTCCACGCGGTCGCCGACCTTGAGCGCCGCGCTCTCGCGCAGCGTCAGCTTGCCGTGCTCGTCGCCGTTGAAGGCGTAGGCCGCCCCGGCGAGCGACTTCGGCTCCGGCCCGAACTTGCGGTCGGTGGCGAACGCCTTATAGCCGCCGTCGACGATGGCGACGTTGTCGCTCGGCTTGCTGACCACCGTGGTCCACACCGTCAAGGCGTTGCCGAAGTCGGTGTACTTGTCGCTTCCGCCTTTGCCGCCGATGAGGTTGTAGTCGACGTCCATGAACATGAAGCTGCCCGGCTGAAGCTCGTCGATGCCGTCGATCTCGGTGTCGATGTTGTAGGTGCCGGTCGACCCGCCAGTCAGCAGCGGCACCGCTATGCCCTTCTTCTCGATCTCGCGGCGCACGGCCACCGCAGGCTCCATCGCCTGCCGCGAGACCCGCGCGCGATTCTCCCAGCCGACCGTGTGCGAGGCCCCGCCCGAGTAGGACTGAAGTCCCGCGAACTTAAGATTCGAGAGGCCCGCGATGGCCTCGGCCAGCGCCACCGCCGGCGGCCCGATCTGAATGCCGGTACGCCCGAGCAATAGATCGATGGCGACGTTCATCTTGATTTTCGCCGCGCGCGCGGCGTCGTTGAGGTCCGTGGCGTTTTGCGCGTTGTCCACCACGAATATCGTTTCGGGACGCTTCTGCGCGAGCCGCACGGCGCGTTCGATCTTGTGCTTGCCGACGACGGCGGTGGTGACCAGCAGGTTGGTCACGCCGTGCAGCGCGAAGACCTCGGCCTCGCTGAGCTTCGCCGCGCAGTTGCCCGAGGCGCCGTTTCGCGCCAGGTACTTCGCCACTTCGGGGCACTTGTGCGTCTTGCCGTGCGGCCGAATAGCCCGGCCGCGCCCCTTCACGTGATCGAACATCTTCTTCACGTTCGACTCGAACAGGTCGAGGTCGAGCAGCAGCGCGGGCGTGGGTACTTCATCGCGCGTGAGCTTGCCTTTCACGTCGCCGCGGGCGATAAGCTTCTCGATCTCGGCGTAGGAGCGGGTCGAGGCGCCGAAAGCGGCGGGCGCCGCGGCGGCGGTCATCAGAAAACTGCGTCGGGATGGCATGTCCCCTCCAGTAGAGTTATGGTACCGCGACACGCTCGGCTGCGCGCATGACACGCAGCAGGTTCCCTCCGTAGATCTTGCGGATCTGGTCGGCGGTGTAGCCCTTTTCCAGCAGCGAGCGGGTGAGATTGGGGAACTTCGAGACGTCCTCCAGTCCCGTGGGCACGCAGCCGACGCCGTCGTAGTCGCTGCCGATGCCGACGGCGTCGATGCCGGCGATTTTCACGACGTGGTCGATGTGCGCCACGGCGTCAGCCAGCGTGGCCGGGACCAGCTTGATGTCCATCTCGTCCATGCGCTTGCGGAGCAGCTCGCGGCGCGCCGCCGGATCCGCGACCGCGGCATCGACCTCGGCGCGCAGCTTGCGCATCACCTCGGAGTTGGAGAACGGCGAGGCGTCGGCTGACTTCTGCGAGAGGAACTGGCAGCCGAAGTTGATCTGCACGACGCCGCCCTTCTTCGCCAGCGCCACGATCATCTCGTCGGTCATGTTGCGCGCGATGTTGGAGATCGCGCGGCAGGAGGAGTGCGAGGCGAACGGCGGCGCCTTGCTGACTTCGAGAGCGTCCCAGAAGGTGCGGTCGGCGACGTGCGAGATGTCGACCATCATGCCGAGCCGGTTCATCTCGCCGATGACGCGGCGGCCGAGCTCGTTGAGGCCGTTGTGGTGCTTCACGTCGGCGCGCGTGATGTCGCCGGAGGAGTCCGCCCAGTTGTTGGTGTTCGAGTGCGTCAGCGTCATGTAGCGCACGCCGAGCGCGTGGAACGACCGCAGCAGCCGCAGGCTGTCCTCGATGGCGTGGCCGCCCTCGATGCCGATGAGCGCGGCGATCTTGCCGGCGCGGTGCGCGGCCTCGATGCCGTCGGCGGTGGTGGCGAGGGCGAAATCGTTGGGGTAACGCGCGACGATGTCGTTGCGGATGGTGTCGATCATCTCCAGCGCGCGGTTCGCCGAGCGGTTTCCCGTCACGTAGGTCCCGCTGACGTAGGCGGCGAAGAACACCGCGCCGACACCGCCCTCACGGAGCCGCGCGAGATCGGTGTGGCCGCGCTGGCGGCGCGGTCCGATGTCGAGTCCGCGCAGGGTCTCGCTGGTGACATCGTTGTGTGTGTCGATGAGAAGCGCCGAGCGATGCACGCGGCGGACCTCCTCGTCGGTGACTGTCCGGCTCTGCGGGAACGCGGCGAGGACGAGGAAAAACGCCAGGGCTGCAGCTTTGGTCATGGTTTCGAGTGTAGCTGGCGTGGCCAGGGGTCGGTCCAGCGGGGATCACCCAGCATCTCCTCATCCGTGAGCGCCTTGAGGAACTCCACCAGGTCGCGTTTCTCTTCTGCCGTAAGCGGAAACGCGCGGATGAAGGAATGTTTCGGCGCGCCGCGCGCGCGGCCCCCGGCGGCGTAGTGGTCGACCACTTCCTCGAGCGTCGCGATGCTGCCGTCGTGCATGTAGGGCGCGGTGACGGCGGCGTTGCGCAGCGGAGGCGTGCGGAATCGCCCGATGTCGCGCGGCGAACCGGTGAACTGGTGCAGGCCCGTCGCGCCCGGTGGGAACGCCTTGGCGTCGCGCGGATCGTAGAGTCCGGTGAGGCGGAACCAGACGTGCGGTTCGGGGCCGCCCTCGACGATGGGCTCGGCGCCGAAGGTCCAGGTCTCGTGGCACTGGAAACAGCCGGCGCGATCTTTCGAAAAGAACAGCTCGCTGCCGCGCCGCGCGGAGTCCGAAATCGCCTCGCGGTCGCCGGCGGCGTAGCGGTCGTATGGCGCGCGGGTCGAGACGATCGTGCGCTGGAACGCCGCGATCGCCTTCGTGATGTTGCCGATCGTGTACGGATTGGCTTCGCCGGGGAACGACTTCGGAAACAGCGACCGGTAGACCG
>CAZEVY010000032.1:0-47905 GCA_964515555.1 uncultured Solibacteraceae bacterium
GCCAGGGCCGCGAGAACGCCCGCCAGTTTCTGCGCGACAACCCCGACATTCGCCAGAAAGTCGACCGCGAGCTGCGCAAGACGCTCGGTCTGATTCGCGAGGAAGCCCCTCCCGCCGCCGAGCCTCCCAAGCCGACAGTCGTCGCCCGCGGGCGGTAAACTTTCTTGTGACGCCGGCGCTCGCCGGCGCCCGTCCCATGGGGACGCGAGTACCGTCAGGCATTGGGGAGATTTCCGTGATTAAACGATTTTTCGCCCTGCTCCTGCTCGCCGTTTCTGCGCGAGCCGACCTCACCGTCGAGCAAAAGCTGGCCGACTTCCAGCAGATCGCAACACTCTACGCCAAGCATTATGGGCCCTACGAGTGGAAGCGCATCGCCCGCGACCACAATCTGCTCGACATCGGACCCTGGCTCCAGCGCGTCCGCGAGTCCGGAGACGACCTCGATTATCTCGACATCGTCATCGAGTACCTCTCCCGCCTCGACGATGCGCACGTGACGTTTTCATTTCCGAGCATCTTTTCGGCCTCGCTGCCCCTCGCCGTCGACATATACGACGGGGCCGTGCTGATCGACTCCATCAACCGCGCGCAGCTTCCCACGGCCGCCTTTCCCTTTCAGATCGGCGACGAGCTGGTGGAGCTCGACGGCGTCCCCGCCGAGGAGTGGATCGCGCGCTTCTCCAAGTACGCCGCCTCCGCCAATCCTCGCAGTACCCGGCGCACCGCCGCCGCAAGAATCGTCTCGCGCTCCCAGTCGCGCGTACCGCGCGCGCACGAGGTCGGCGACCGGGCGACGCTGCTGATCCGGCGCGCGTCTACCGGCGAGCTCGAGACCTACCAAATCCCCTGGAACAAGATCGGCACGCCGCTGCTGACGCTCGGCAAGTTTCCGTCGCCGTTCTTCTCGGCACGCACGGCCGCGGCCGGTGACGGCCGGCCCGATCCGGAACCCGATTACATGACGCCGCTGCGGATTCTCGGCAACGCCCGCGTCGAGGCGGACTTTTTCGGCGTGCTTGGCATCGGCGGCCGCAACCCCGTTTGGGCGCCGCCCCCCGGCTTCACCATTCGGCTCGGGCTCCTCTCGACCGATTTCTTTCTGTCCGGCGTCTACCAGTCCGAAGGATTTCGCATCGGATTCATCCGCATTCCGAGCTTTTCTCCGCCCGACACGGCGGCGGCCGTCGCGCAGTTCCGCAACGAGATGATCTTCTTCCAGCAGAATGTCGACGGCCTGGTAATCGACGACATGCGGAATCCCGGCGGCCTGGTCTCCTTCTGCCAGTCGCTGCTCCAGCTCGTCATGCCGGCCCCGTTCCGCACACTCGGCTTCGAGATTCGCGCGACGGCAACCTGGCACGCGACCATTGCGAGTTCGCTCGCTTCGGCGCGCCTCAGCAACGCGCCCCAGGGAATCATCGACCAGTACACCATCATTCTGGCCGACATCGAATCGGCCTTACGCGAGAATCGCGGCATGACAGGCCCGCTGCCGCTCAGCGCCACGTCGCTCGATCTGGTTCCCGCCTTCGGCGCCTACACCAAGCCGCTGATCGTCCTCACCGATGAGTTCTCGGCCTCCGGCGGCGATTTCTTCCCGGCCGTCATCCAGGACAACGCTCGGGGGCCCATCCTCGGCTATCGCACGATGGGCGCCGGCGGGAGCGTCTTGACTTTCTTCGGCGGATCGTACAGCGAGGGATCCCCGCGCGTCACGGTGTCGATGATGAACCGCAAGAACCCGATCGTCACCGACGATCACCCCACCGCGCCATTCGTGGAAAACATCGGCGTGCGGCCCGACATCGCCGAGGATTACATGACGCGAGAGAATCTCGTCAACTCCGGCCGCGATTTCGTCGCGCGGTTCACCGCCGCTATCGTCGCCGAGATTCGCAAGCAGAGGGGCGAGTAACACGCGATTCGCCGGCGCCGCGATTCGCATCGCCTGGCGCGATCTGCGCGCCTCGCCGGGACGCGCCGCGGCCGCACTGGCTATGGTGGCGCTCGGCGCCGGAGCCACCTGCGGAGTGCGCGGCCTCTCGGCGGCCTTCGCTTCGCAGATACGCGGCGACGCACGCCAGTGGATCGGCGGCGACCTCGCGGTCAACGTCAACGATCCACTAAACGACGACGAGCGCGCCGCAGTCGAGGGGCTGGCGCGCGCCGGCGTGCGGGTCGCGACCCTGGCCTGGTCGATCGTCGCGGCTTCCTCGGACCGCGCCGCCGATCCGGCCGCGATCGTGGTCAAAGTCGTCGACCCGCGCGTGTACCCCCTGTACGGCGGCTTCGATCTCGACACAGGCGGTGAGCTGCGCGGGGTCCTCGCGCCCGATGCCGCCGCGGTGTCGCCCGATCTGCTCGAGCGCCTCGGCCTCCGGCCCGGCGACTGGTTCCGCATCCGCGACGCGCGGTTCCGCGCGGCCGCCGTCGTGAGGCGCGAGCCGGACCGCTGGGCGCACGCGCCCACGCCGTTCCCACGCGTGATTCTCTCGCACGAGGCTTTCGAGCGCACCGGCATCGCCCGCGCCGGCAACGTCATGACCCACGCGCTGGTGTTTGCGCTGCCGCCCGGCGCCGATGTCGACGCACTGCGCCGGCGCGTGGCGGAGATTCTGCCGCACGGCGACATGGTCGACTATCGCCACCCCGAGCCGGTGGTCGCCGGCGGACTCGAGGCCGCCGTCACCTTCCTGCACCTCACCGGCTGGCTGGCGCTGGTGCTGGGCAGCGTCGCGGTGGCCGTGACGACGCGCCTGCACCTGGAGCGCCGCCGCGACGACGTGGCGATCCTGAAGATTCTCGGCGCTCGCCACAGCAGCGTCGCGGCGATCTACGCCATCGAGACCGCGATGCTCGCGCTCGCCGGCGGGGTCGCCGGACTTCCTCTTGGCGGCCTGGTGCATCGTCTTGGAGTGGAGTCGCTGCGGCGCGACCTGCCCGCGAGCGCCCGGTTTCAATGGCAGTGGAGCATCGCCGGAGAGTCCGTGGCGCTCGCCGTCCTGCTCTCACTGGCGATGACGATCCCGGCGCTGTCCGTCTTGCCGCGTTACCGCCCGTCGGCCATACTGCGCCGAGATCCTCCGGCGATGCGCGCGGGCGGCCGCGCGATTCTGGCCGCCATCGCACCGGCGGTCGTGGCAGGCGCCGCCGCCGCGTGGCTCACGGAATCGTGGCGAATCGCAGCGGTCTTCCTGTTCGGATTGACGGCTGGAGTCTCTCTGCTGTGGACCTCGGCGCGAGTTGTTCCGCGGCTGGCCGCACGAATTCCCACGCGCCGGCCGGCGTGGCGTCACGGCCTGCGCGGCGTGCGATCGCCCGAGCACCACCCGGAGGCGACGCTGGTCGCGCTCTCGATCGGAGTCATGATGCTGTCGGCGGCCTGGTTCGGCCAGCGGGCGACCGGCGCGGCCGTCGCGCGTTCGCTCCCGTGGCCCGGCGCCGACCTGGTCGCCTTCTACGCGGCCGCCGAACAGGTCGAAGGGCTCCGCAAGCTGCTCGGCGAGATCGAGCCGCGCACCGCGGTGCATTCCAGCCCGATCGCCTGGATGCGTGTCGCCACGGCCGCCGGCGCCCGCGTCGACCGGTCGATCCCCGTGACGTGCGAGAGTTCCGTCCCGCCGGGCGGCCTCGTGCTCTCCACGCTTCGCGCCGCCGAGATGGACGCGAGCAGCGGCGACGCGGTGGAGTTCCAGGCACGCACCGGGACGATCCGCGCGCGCGTCACTGCCCTGCGGTCGATGTCCACCTCGGAGAACTTCCTGCGCGGTGCGACCTTGCATTGCGGCGCGCTCTCCGGGATGAACCTCATTCACCACGCCACCATCCGGCTCAACGGCGGCCGCGTCGAGGAGGCCCGCCGCGCCATCGCCGCGCGATTCCCGGGCGTCGGCCTGGCGAGTCTCGGTGAGATCGAGGACGCCATCCGCGGCATCGCCGGACGCGCCATGACACTGGTGCGCGCGCTCGGGTGGCTGGTGGTGGCGGCAGGCGCCGCGATCCTGGCCGCCGTGGTCGCCGCCTCACGCGACGCGCGGGCCCGCGAAATCGCGACTCTCAAGGCGCTCGGCGCGCATCGCCGATGGCTGCTCCACGCCGCGCTGGTCGAGTTCGGCGCATTTGGCCTGGCCGCCGGCGTGATCGGGACGGCGCTGGGCGCGGCCTTCGCGAGCCTGATGCTCTCGGCGGCGCTGCACCAGCCGGCGATTGCGTTCGCGATGGGTCCCGCGGCGGCGGCCGTATCCGCCACAGCCGTCATCGCCTCGGCCGCCGGATGGCTGGCCTCGCGCGGGGTCCTGCGCCGCCGCCCGCTCGAATCGCTTCGCGACGAGTGACCATCCCTGGCTTCGACGGGAACCTTCGCGCCGGCTCCGGTGTCCAATACGCCAATGGTCGAACTGCGCGCCTTGACCAAGTACTATTCGGCGATCCCGGCCGTCCAGGACGTGACCTTCACGGCGCGGCCCGGCGAGGTCACCGGATACCTGGGGCCGAACGGCTCCGGCAAATCGACCACCGTCAAGATGGTCACCGGCCTGATCGAGCCGAGCGGCGGCGAGATCCTCTATCGCGGTCGCGCCATCCGCGACTGGATGCTCGACTACAAAAAGCTGCTCGGCTACGTGCCCGAGGAGCCGTACCTCTATCCGCATCTCACGGGTTCCGAGTATCTGGAACTGGTCGGCCAGCTGCGCGCGATTCCCGAGGCGTCGCTGAGGCGCAAGATCGAGCAGTTCCTCCGCCTGTTCTCGCTCTGGGGCGACCGCTTCACGCCGATCTCGTCCTACTCAAAAGGAATGCGGCAGAAGGTGCTCATCTCGGCGGCGCTCATGCACGACCCCGAGATCGTCATCCTCGACGAGCCCTTCTCCGGCCTCGACGTCAACTCGGCCATCGTCCTGCGCAGCCTCATCCGCGCGCTCGCCGATGCCGGCAAGGTGGTGCTGTTCAGCTCGCACGCGCTGGAGGTGGTCGAGAAGGTGTGCACCACCGTGGTGATCCTGCACCGCGGCAAGGTGGTCGCCAACGATTCCATCACCCACCTGCGCGATCTGATGGCGCTGCCGACGCTCGAGGAGATCTTCGCCGAGCTGGTCGTCGAGCAGGATACCGAGGCCATGACACGCCAGTTCATCGAGGCCATGAAGGCGTGAGTCGCCGCCGCGAGTTTCGCGTCCTGTTCCGGCACTTCTCCTTACGCTTCGTCGACAACGAGTTGATCGCCGCCCAGGGCGACATCCGCCAGGCGCTGGTGCAGATTGCCGCGGTGCTCGGCGGCGTCGCCGTACTCGCAGGGGCGCTCATCGGAGTGAAGCGCGCCGACAGCGGCGTCGACCTGACATTCCCCGAGCGCCTGCAACGCTCCTGGAGCGACCAGGAGGTGCTCCTCGCACTGACGATGGCGGCCGCCGGCGTCATCGCCGTGTTTCTGTGGGACAACCTCTTTCCCGACCGGCGCGACTGTCTGGCGCTCTCGTCGCTGCCCATTCCGATGAGGACGATCTTCGCCGCGAAGACCGCGTCGCTCGTGGCCGTCCTCGGCGGCGCCGTCCTGATGCTGAACGCGTTTTCCGGGCTGATCCTGCCGATCCTGACCACGCACCCCGATTCGGGAATCCCCGGCGCGCTCCGGAACATCGCCGTCCACTGGGTGACGACGCTCGGGGCCGGCGCCTTCGTGTTCTTCCTGCTGATGGGCGTGCAGGGAGTGACGATTCAGGTTTTCGGGCACGGGCTGTTTCGCCGGATTTCAAGCCATCTGCAAGTCGGCGCGTTCTTTCTGGTCATCGCGAGTTTCTTCCTGGCGCCTCGCGCGGCCCATCCGGCGGCGCTGGCGAATCCCACCTGGCCGATGATGGCGACTCCCTCGATGTGGTTCCTCGGGATTCAACAATTCCTTCGCGGCAGCGACTGGCCCGTATTCACACGCCTGGCCGCCATCGGCGCAATCGCCTTCGCGGTGACGCTTGTGGTGGTCGCAGCGACCTACGCACTCGGCTACGCGCGCTACATGCGCAAGACCGTCGAGCAGGCCGACATGACCATGGGGCGCGTACCGCGCCGGCCTGCCTGGGTGACCGGGTGGGCCGCGCCGTTGCTTCGGCGTCCGCTCGAGCGCGCGCTGTTTCACTTCGTCCAGCGGACAATGGCGCGCAGCCGGCAGCATCGGATGGTGCTGGCGCTCTACGGCGGCATCGGCCTCGCCTACGTCTTCGACAGCATACAGACGGCGGCGCGAACGGCGCGCGCGCTCGACCGGCCCAACCAGGAGCTGCTTTCCCCGCCCTTGATCGTGCTGTTCTTTCTTCTTGTGGGCCTGCGCGCGGCGTTCTCGCTTCCCATCGAACTGCGCGCCAACTGGATCTTCCGGATGACGGAGCGCGCCGACCCCGGCGAGTATGTGTCGGCCGTCCAGAAGGCCATGCTGACTCTCGGCGTCGTGCCCGTCGCCGCGCTGTCCCTCGCCGTCTACGCGCCGATGTGGGGATGGCTCGCCGCGGCTCGGCAGGCGCTGTTCGTCCTGGCGATCGGGATGCTGCTGATCGAGCTTTTGCTGGCGCGCTTCAACAAGATCCCGTTCACGTGCTCGTACCTGCCGGGCAAGGCGAATCTGAAGGTGATGCTCGGCGTCTACTGGGCGCTCTTCATGATCGGGTCGTATTGGGTCGTGCACTGGGAGCTTCGGGCGATGCGCGACGCCGTTACGTTCGCGGCCGTCTGCTCGTTGTTGTTCACCTGGACAGCGCTGCTGGTGCGCCGCCGGCGCCGCCTGCCCTTCATCTACGAGGAGCGCGAGGCGCCGCCGCTTGTGGCGCTCGATATCGCGACGCCGCGCTGATTGCCGGGCTACCATGGAACGGGAGCGATCATGCAATTCCTTTCCGGCAGTCTTCTCGAACTCATCACGCAAACATCGACGAACCTGCCGCCGGACGTGCGCGCCGCCATGGGCGTCGCGGTAGCGGCGGAGACGCCCGGCACGCAGTCGTCGCAGGCGCTATCCATCATCGCCTCGAACATCGACATGGCGAAGGATGATGAAGGACCCATCTGCCAGGACACCGGCATGCCGACCTTTGTCATCCACACGCCCGTCGGCGTGAATCAGCTCGCCATCGCGCGCGCCATTCGCGAGGCCGTCGCCGAGGCCACGCGCCGCGGCAAGCTCCGTCCCAACTCGGTCGACTCGCTGACCGGGAAAAACTCCGGCGATAACCTCGGCGAGGAGACCCCGGTGCTGCACTTCGAACAATGGGAGCAGGACGAAATCGAGGTCAAGCTGATCCTCAAGGGTGGCGGGTGCGAGAACAAGAACATCCAGTATTCGCTGCCGATGGAGCTCGAACACCTGGGCCGCGCCGACCGCAATCTAGAAGGGGTCCGCAAGTGCATCCTGCACGCCGTGTGGCAGGCGCAGGGACAGGGCTGCGCGCCCGGCGCGGTGGGCGTGTGCATCGGCAGCGACCGGGCGCACGGCTACGTGCTCGCCAAGAACCAGTTGTTCCGCACGCTCGACGACGTGAATCCGCATCCGGATCTCGCCAGGCTCGAAGCGGACATCATGGAGGAAGCCAATCGCATCGGCGTTGGCGCCATGGGATTCGGAGGCCAGGCGTCGCTCATTGGCTGCAAGATCTGCGCGGCCAATCGCCTCCCGGCGAGCTTCTTCGTATCGGTGGCCTACGACTGCTGGGCCTTCCGCCGTCTCGGCGTACGCCTCGACGCTTCGAGCGGCGCGATCACCCAGTGGCTCTACCGCGACCCCGATCGTCCCGTCGCGCGCATGGCGGCGACCGAGGGATTCCCGCTGACCGGCCGCGAGATCGTGCTGACGCCGCCGCTGACCGAGGAGGCGATGCGCGCCTTGCGTGTCGGCGATGTCGTGCTGATCACCGGCGAGGTCTTCACCGGCCGCGACGCCGTCCACGCGCACCTCATGAAGAATCCGCCGCCGGTCGATCTGCACGGCGCGGTGCTCTATCACTGCGGCCCGGTGATGCTCAAGCAGGGCGACGGTTGGGTCACCAAGGCCGCCGGCCCCACCACCAGCATGCGCGAGGAGCCCTATCAGGCCGAGATTATTCGTCGATACGGCGTTCGCGCCGTGGTCGGCAAGGGCGGCATGGGAGCGAAGACGCTGGCGGCCTTGAAGGAATGCGGCGCGGTGTATCTGAACGGAATCGGCGGCGCGGCGCAGTATTACGCGCGCGCGGTGGAGAAGGTGAGCGGTGTCGAGCTCCTGGAGTTCGGGATTCCCGAGGCCATGTGGCGGCTGCGCGTGCGCGATTTCCTCGCGATCGTGACGATGGACGCCCACGGACGCAGCCTGCACGCCGAGGTGGAGTCGTCGACGGGCGCTTCACTGGCGGAGATGGCGGGGAAGCGGTAGTTCCCGCCACGCGCCTTCCGATTGCGGTGGCGAAAGAATCCATGCGGCGCGGGGGGCCGCCCGCACGCTGCTGCGTCCTTCCCCGCCTTGCAGTAAACTGTAGTTAATACCTTTCGGATAACTGATGATTACCTCGCTCCCCGGCGGCATGCGATCTCTCCCCGAAGTCCACGCCAGCGTGCCGACGCGCCACCTGTCGTTCTGGCGGCGGCTGTTCGCCTTCGCGGGTCCCGCATACCTGGTCAGCGTCGGCTACATGGACCCCGGCAACTGGGCCACCGACCTCGAGGGCGGCGCGCGCTTCGGCTACGACCTTCTGTGGGTGCTGGTGGTCTCCAACGCCATGGCGATCCTGCTCCAGACGCTGAGCGCGCGCCTCGGAATCGTGGGGGGACGCGACCTCGCCCAGGCCTGCCGCGAGACGTATCCGCGGCCGGTCGCATACGCATTGTGGTTTCTCTGCGAGATCGCCATCGCCGCCTGCGACCTCGCCGAGGTGCTCGGCGCGGCGATCGCGCTTCAACTGCTGTTCGGTCTCCCTCTCATCGCTGGCGTGATCCTCACCGCCGCCGACACCCTGCTGATCCTGTGGTTCACGCGCTTCGGCATACGGCTCATCGAGGCCATGATCCTGGCGCTGGTCGGCACCATCGGCGTGTGCTTCTTCATCGAGATCTGGCTGGCGAAGCCGGTCATCGCCGAGATGGCGAACGGCCTCATCCCGCGCCTCAACGACCAGAGCCTCTACGTCGCGATCGGAATTCTCGGCGCGACCGTGATGCCGCACAACCTGTACCTGCACTCGGCGCTCGTGCAGACCCGCCGCATCGGCGCCAGTGCGGAAGACAAGCGCCACGCCTGCAAGTTCAACCTGATCGACTCCGTGGTGGCGTTGAATGGCGCGCTGTTCGTCAACGCGGCCATTCTCATCCTGGCGGCGTCGACCTTCTTCAAGCGCGGCATCCTCGTGAACGAAATCCAGCAGGCGCACCTGCTGCTAGCGCCTCTGCTCGGCACGACCATGGCGGGCGTGCTGTTCGCCGTGGCGCTGCTGTGCTCCGGCCAGTCGTCGACGCTGACCGGCACCATGGCGGGGCAGATCGTCATGGAGGGCTTCCTCAACTTCCGCATGCGGCCGTGGCTGCGGCGTCTCATCACGCGCCTCGTGGCGATCGTGCCGGCGGCGATCACCGTCTACGTCAGCGGCGAAAAGGGAACCTACAAGCTGCTCATCCTCAGCCAGGTGATTCTCAGCATGCAGCTCTCCTTCGCGGTGATCCCGCTCATCCAGTTCACCAGCGACCGCGGGCGCATGGGCGAGTTCGCGAATCCCCGCTGGGTGCGCGCGCTCGCCTGGACGGCCGCGACGCTCATCGTCGGGCTGAACCTGCGGCTCGTCTGGACGACGCTCGGGGACTGGGTGTCGGTGACCGGCGACTGGCTGCTGCTGATCCTCATTCCCATTTGTACGGCAGTCGGACTGCTGCTCATATATGTGACGCTGCACCCGATTCTGCCCGAGAGCGTGCGCCGCATTGGACGCCCGGTGGGACTGGTGCCTGCCGCCGTCGCCGCCGAGATCGCCGCACCCGTGTATCGGAGCATTCTGGTGCCGCTCGATCACTCGACGCGCGACCGCGAGGCCATCGCGCACGGGGCGTCGCTGGCGCGCGCGCACGGGGCGCGCCTCTATCTGCTGCACGTCGAGGAGGACGTCACCAGCCAGGTCTACGGTGACATCGCTTCGACCGCCGAGGTGGAGCGCGGCCAGCGGTACTTCGAGGGAGTCGTGGAGACGCTGCGCGGCCAGTCGATCGACGTCGAGTTGATCGTGCGGCATGCTCGATCGCCGAGCGACGAGATCGCCGCCGTGGCGCGGGAGATTCGGCCCGACCTGGTGGTGATGGGCGCGCACGGCCATCGGGGCTTGAAGGATCTGATCTTTGGCGCGACAATCAATGCCGTGCGGCACGAGATCGAGGCGCCACTGCTGATCGTGCGCGACGAGGTGAGGTCCGAGGGGAAACAATGACACCGGACGATTTCCGCAAGCTGGCGCTGGAGCTGCCGGGCGCGGAGGAGCGCTCACACATGGATCACCCCGACTTCCGAGTCGGCGGGAGAATCTTCGCGACGCTCGGGTATCCGGACGATGGCTGGGGCATGGTGAAGCTGAACCCCGAGCAGCGCGCCGATCTCATGGGCGCGCATCCCGATGCGTTCATTCCCATCCCGGGCGGCTGGGGCAAGCGCGGCGCCACCAGCGTGAATCTGAAGAAGGCGCGGAAGCCGGCGGTGCGGAAGGCGCTCGCCGCGGCCTGGCGCAACACCGCGCGATAACGAGAGCCGGCGCCGGCAACCTTGTGTCGCGCGCCACCCGGGCCGACACCGGCCTATCGCAGCAGAACTTCCTGGGCGAAGTGAGTATAGCCTTTGTCGAGACGCCGTTCGTAGAGCTTCAGGGCCGCGGCAAACGACTCGTGCGACTGCCGCTCAACGCAGTCCCGCGATCGGACAGGATCGCCCGCACCGCCCGAGCCGCCACCGCGCGTAAAGCCGGGCCTCGACGGGCCAGGCCGTCCAGCAGCTCGCTCAGGACGTCCTCGGTCGTTACAGGCGAACCTCGCCGAGAATACTTCGCGCCTCTCTCTAGAACACGTACCGCAGTCCCAGGACGATGCGGCGGTTGCCGCCGTCGGTGTTGCCCTCCAGCCCGAAACCGGTGTTGTTGATGTTGGCCTGGGGGATGCCGTAGTCGCGCGAGTTGGTCAGGTTGTAGAACTGGGCGCGCACCTGGAGACGATTGGACTCGGAGATGCGGATGTTCTTGTTGATCCCGAGGTCCACGTTGTTGATGCCGTCGGCCCGCAGGATGTTGCGGCCGGCATTGCCGAGCGGACTGGCCGCCGTCACCTGCGAGAACAGCGTGCGTCCCCCTGCCCCGATAATCGCCGGCAGCGTCATCGCCGAAAGGTCAAGCGAGGTGTTCAGGTTCGGACGGATCGAATTGCCGATGAGCGTATCGATGCCCGACAGACGGAAGCCGGGGTCGGCGCCGTTGAGCGGAGAGAACGGCGGTCCCGCCTGGAAGGTAAGGAACCCGCTGATGTCCCAACCCCCGGCGATCTTGCCGGCGACGCCCTTCTGCTCCCGCAGCCAGGGCAGTTGGTAGTAGCCGTTCATCGAGAGGCGATGGGGGCGGTCATAGGTCGAGCGGCCGCGGTCGGAACGGCGGTTGAAGGAATCCTGGGATACCGCCACCTCGCCCGCCACTGACGGATTGAAGATCTCCGACGCGTCGTCGATATACGCGCTCCAGGTGTAGTGCGCGCCCATCGAGAAATTGCGGCTCAGCCGCTTTTCGAGGCTCGTCTGAAGCGAGTGGTAGATGGAGGCCGCGCAGTTGCAGCGCAGGCGGATGATCCCGCGGTTGGGGTCGACCTTCTGCGCCCCGCTGGTGCCGGGAATGGAGGGATTGCCGTCCACCGACTGGAACAATCCGGTGCCCTTGGTGGCCACCCAGCCGAGCGTGAACGCCCAGTCGGTCGCCAGCTCGCGCTGAATGTTGAACGAGAACTGCTCGCTGTACGGCGCGCGGAAATCGGTTCCGATTTGCGTGCGCGTGACCAGGTTCGGATTGGCGACGGTCGGAATCACCCGTCCGGCGCGGATCGGGTCGATAGTGGCGAACCCGTTGGGCTGTGCGGCCGGCCGGGTCGTCACGATGGTGAAGGGAAACGCGCTATAGACATTCAGGTGAATGTTGTTGAAAGCGGCATCATAGGTGCGCGAATAACCCATACGCATCACCATCTTGCGGTCGCCGGTGAGCCAGCCGAACGGTCCCGGTCCCTTGCCGACGCGGTAGTTCAGGCCAAAGCGCGGCGCCCAGTTGTTGGTATCGCGCTTGGGCCCGTCGAACCGGTACGCGGGTTGATTGTTGTTGGCCGCCAGGATCGGCTGGTTGAGCTTCACCAGCGTATCGGCGGCGTTGCCCGGGGTCTCGTAGCGGATGCCGTAGGTGAGCGTCAGCCCCGGCCGGATCTGCCACTCATCCTGCACGAAGAAGAAGTAGTCGTAGTACTTGTACGGCTGAATCTTCGGCACGCCCGGCTGCAGCGTGTTGATGGCCGCCACCTGGGCCACGTCGTTGACCAGGTTCTGGAGCGAGGTGTATTGCAGGCGCCCGCGCAAAGTCGGATTGAACTCGGTGGCCTGCTCGATACGCCGGAAATCGAAGCCGAACTTCATCGAGTGCGAGCCACGAATCCATCCGAGCGTGTCGCTCAACTGGTAGGTGTTGTAGACCGCGCCCTGCGGGAAGTTCACCGCCAGGCCGATGGCCGTCCGCCCGGCGGCGGCGTTGAAGCCGGTCAAGCCGAGCTCGGTGACTTCGATCGACGGGATGTTCTCCGAATTGGCGTCGGCGGCGGAGGTCACCGTTGTGAAGCGCTGATAGTTGGCCCGAAGTTCGTTGTACATGGTCGGCGACAGGGTGCTGTTGAAGAACGTTCCCAGCGCCTGGCGCTTGGCCGGACTCTGTCCGGTGAGACCCGGAGGGACCGCCTGCCCCGACACGGACTTGCGCGTGTCGTACAGGTAGCGTCCGCCGAGGTTGTGCCGGTCGTTGAAGCGGTGGTCCATGCGGCCGGACCCCTGCCACACATCTTGCAGATTCGGCGCGGCGCCGCTGAGAGTTCCGACTGGAATGGCCAGCGTTCGCCCGTCGGCCGTGAGGTTGATTACCTGGCCTGAGGCCGCCTGCGCGGCGGGCAGATGGGTCAGCAGCGCCTGCAATTGCGGGCGCGTCGAGGCGATGCCGCGCAGCAGGTCCTGTCCGGCCGAGGTCGGCGCGCCGGTGATGGCGGTGCCGCTGGCGAACAAATGATCGGTCCAGCGCAGCAGCGAGCCGAAGAAGAACGTCTTGTCACGAATCACGGGGCCGCCGGCGGTTCCGGCGAACTGGTTGTGAACGCGCCAGGGCGCCTTCGGGAACGTGCGCTTGTCGAGGTTGCTGCGCGAATTCAGCTTATTGCCGTTGTAGAGCCAGTAGAGCGAGCCGTGGAGGTCGTTGGAGCCGCTCTTGGTGATAATGTTGACCACCGAACCCGTCGACCGTCCGTACTCGGGCAGGAACTGGTTGGTGATCAGCCGGAATTCGGCGACTGTGTCGGGGTTGTTGATCTCCTGGATCAGGCCGCTGACGCTGGGCTGGTTGCTGTCGGCGCCGTCGATCATGAAGTTGTTCGACCGAAGGCGGTTGCCGTTGACCGAGAAATTCACCCCGCCGGCGGCGAAGGTGCTGTTGCCCGCCGATAGCTGACTCACTCCGGCCACCGAAAGCGCCAGGGTCAGAATGTTCTGGCTGGGCGCGAGCGGCAGCTCGGAGATGCGCTTCTGATCGAAGTTCACGCCGACGGTGGCGTTGGTGGTGTTGATCAGCAGCGCGTCGGTGGCGACCGTGATGACCTCGCTGACGGCGGATACCTGGAGCTTTACGTCGACCGTGGCGCTCTGGTTCAGCATCAGCACGATGGGACCCTGCTTGAAGGTCGCGAATCCCTGCTTGACCACCTGGACCTCGTAGCGTCCCACCGGCAACGCCGGGAATCGATACCGTCCATCGGCGGACGCAACGACCTCACGCGTCGCGTTCGTGTCGAGGTTCTTGGCGGTTACAGTCGCGCCCGGTACGACGGCGCCACTCGAATCCTGGATCACACCGAGAATCTCACCGGAAGTCACCTGGGCGGACGCGGTCGCGGCGAGCAACAGCGCCAATAGCACAAACGCTAGGTTTTTCAGCATATTCGATGGGGCTCCTTGTCCCTGAAGCAATGCTACGAACTCGGACCATCCCGACCTGGGTGGCCCTTTCCCCTTTGAGAGGATCGTAACATGTCTGCGAATGTGTTGCAACAATCGCGTGGTGGCGGACGAAATCGTTACGAATATTACGGGAAGGCCAGGGCCTCGGAGGTCGCACGCGGCGCTCTGAGCCGCCCAGTCCAAGAGCCGTGTGAGAATGGTCGTTCATGTCTCAAATCGCATTTCTGTTTCCGGGCCAGGGATCGCAATTCGTGGGGATGGGCCGGTCGCTGGCCGAAACTTTTCCGGCCGCACGCGACGTCTTCGACGGGGCCGACCGCGTCCTCGGCTTCCCGCTCTCGACGCTGTGCTTCGACGGTCCGGAAGACGAGCTTCGCCGCACCGCCAACCTTCAGCCGGCGCTGCTGACAGTCTCGACCGCCGCGGCGCGGGTGCTGGGCGGGGCCGGGCTCCGGCCGGACTATGTGGCCGGGCACAGCCTCGGCGAATACTCGGCGCTGGTCGCGGCCGGGTCGCTCGACTTCGCCGATGCGTTGCGGCTGGTCCGCAAGCGCGGGACCTACATGCAGGAGGCCGTGCCCGAGGGGACGGGCGCCATGGCGGCGCTGCTGAAGCTCCCCGACGGGGCGCTCGAGAGCGTGCTCGACCGCGCGGCGCAGGGCGAGATCGTGACCGCGGCGAATTTCAATTCACCGGACCAGATCGTGATCGCCGGGCATGCCGGCGCGGTTGGCCGTGCGGCCGAGCTGGCCAGAACGGCGGGTGCGAAACGCGCCGTGATGCTTCCCGTCAGCGCCCCATTCCATTGCCCCCTGATGCGCCCGGCGCAGCAGCGCCTCGCCGCCGACCTCGACGCGACGCGCTTCGCCGACCTCGCCGTTCCGCTCGTAAATAACTTCGAGGCCAGGGAAACTACTGCCGCGGCCGACGCCCGCCGCGGCCTGTTCGAGCAGATTCCCAACGCCGTGCGCTGGGAGCAGTCGGTGCGGCTTCTCGCCGCGCACGGGGTGACGCGATTCGTCGAAGTGGGACCGGGCGCCGTGCTGAAGGGCCTGCTGCGGAACATCGACGCGTCGCTGGAGTGCCGCGGATTCGCGGAGGCCGGCGACATCGAGAATCTCGCCGCCTGGCGGGTTTGACCGGGTTACTGCACGGAAATCAGCGCATCGTTGCTGAACAGAACGTCGTCGGCGGCGATTACGGCGGCCACGAAACCCACGTCGGGGCCGGTGGCGGCGCCGGCGGCCGTCTCAAACACCACTTCATAGACGCCGATGAGGTTGGTGGAGTACTGCGCCGAGACCACGGCCATCCCGGCGTCGCCGAGGCCGATGATCACTTGCAGGAGCGCCGACGACGGATTCGCCGCGCTGCCGCGTTCGTTGGTCGGAACGGGCGGGGCGATCGGCCCCAGGCCGAGGAAGAAGCCCCGCCCCTGCTCCCCGCGGCGCAGGGGATTCTCCGGCGTCACCAGCGAACCATCGGGCCGCTGAACGAGCGCTCGTTTCTTGCCGTCGGCGCTGGTCCAGGTGAACAGGCCTGGACTCGCGGGACGCAGCCTGAGATCCGGGACGGTCGCCGAAAGCGCTCCCGCCTTGACCGTCATTGCCACGGCGCCCGCGGGCAGCTCGAAGGGAATCTGGAAAGTCACCGACTGGCGGCCGGCGCTGTTGCATACGCTCAGCAGCGGCGCGCTCCGCGCCGGCGAGTCACCGGCCCGGAACTCCACCGACACCTCCGCCAGCGAGAAGGGCAGCGGGCCGATCACGTTGGCCGGTACGGCGCAGCCCGTCAGTCCGGCGGCGACCCCAGGCGCGATCAGCGTCGCCAGCGAGCCCGGCGAAATGTTGCCGCGTTGAAATCCCGCGGCGTCGTGAATCTCGTTGGCCGACGCGACCAGGGAGGGGGCGGGCGCCACGGTGAATGCAGGGGCCCAGGCGGCGCTGTCGGTGATCGACCCGGCGGTCGAGAGCAGGTATGCGAAGTGGTAGTCGCCGGCGTCGGCGACTGTGAACACGCAGTTGACGCGGGTGGAAGACGGCGCGCAGTTTTGTTCGATGTCGTAGGGCGCCGCCCGGTTGCGGTCGAGCCGGAGCTGCGCGGACGCCGCCGGGCCGGCCGAGGCGATCGAAAGCTCGGCGCGAACGACGGTTCCCGAAGGAATCCGCGCCGTGCGTGGACCGCCTCCGCTCGCCTCGGTCTGGAAACCCGGAGCGATCGGCTGGTTGTTGGCGTTTTCGAAAAACGACACGCGGGTGGCGTAGGGTGCGCCGCGCGTGAAGGTGCTGGTCGTGCTCCCGGTAACGGTGACCGTTTGTTCACCCCAGTTCTCGACCGAATCGAAGGCGCCGGCGGTGTGGGAGACGCGGTAGCGGTACTCGCCGTTGGCCAGCCCGTCGAAGCGCACCTTCCGGTCGGCGTCGGTCGTCTTGGGAGCGCCCGCCGAAGC
Organism: uncultured Solibacteraceae bacterium; assembly: GCA_964515555.1. Taxonomy (GTDB): domain Bacteria; phylum Acidobacteriota; class Terriglobia; order Bryobacterales; family Bryobacteraceae; genus CAZEVY01. Next base: position 16,671 of record CAZEVY010000032.1, read on the forward strand.
GCCCGTGGACGTAAACAGCTCGACGCGGCCCTGTCCGGCGCGCGGCAGCGTCGTCCCTGGAGTGACGACGGTGATCGTCAACGAGGAGCCTGCGACCGGCGCCGGCCCGCCCGAGTGTGTCGCCACGATCGTGGCGAATGTCGGTACGCCGCTCGTCAGCAGGCCGATCGCGATATAGTACAGGCCGGGAGTGAGCGGCGGCGACGAATTCGAGGTAATCGTGAGCGTCTCGGGCCCGCCCGTGGAGTCGTTCCCGTAGTAATCGCGCAGCACCGACCCGCCGGCAACGGTCGGCGGCACGCCCTTCCGCGCGTAAATCTCCAGGTTGACCGGTGACAGGGGATCCACCTGCACCGCCAGCCGGGTCGCGCCCTGCGGAACATCGATGCGGTATAACGCCTCGCGCATCAATCCGATCGCGGCATTCCCCGTCGCGATCTCGGCCGGAACTCCGGATGTCAAGAGAATGCTGGAATCGGGCGGCGGCGGAATTACGACGCCGGGAGGGACGGCGATCGTCGCCGTCAGAGCGCAATTCGAGAGTGCCAGGCGCGTAAAAACGCCGAATGCCAGAAAGTAAACGCCCGGACGCGGATCGCCCACGATAATCCGCTCGAATCCACCGTCTTCAATCGACCGGTAATCCGCGAGGATCCCGTTGGGAGCCGAAAGGTCCACGTCCGGTTCCCCGCCGTGGCGCATGTAGAGGTCGACGTCGATATTGCACGAGAGCGTCGCCGTCAGGCTGGTGGCGCCCGCAGGAACAGCGATGCTGTACCCGAACTCGCCCCCGAAGAGCGTGTAGAAGAATATCGGCGGCAGGAGGAAATTGACGGGTGTGCCCGACGTCAGCGCCGTCACCATCCTGGGCTGCGGCGCGGATTTCAGCGGCTCGGCGCGTAGGACGGCCGTCGAAGCTCGCCGCAAGTAGCTTAAGGAAGCCCGGCCTTGTGGCGTTATGTCTGGCTGCCTGGGCGTCATTTGCGCCGGAGCACGATCCGTGATCGCATACGCCACCAGCCAAACTGCCAGTAACGGACTTCGATGAAACCGAATAACGCGATTCATCTCTTCCCTTTCCCCGCGCACGACCCGCCGGGGAGAGAATATCAGAGAATCAATGCCGTTTCAATGGTTTTGAATTCGGACGCCTTCGGACCGCGGCAGTGCGTCAGTTCGACCCTACCCGATCAGCGCTTCTTGCGGCCCTTGGGCGCGGGCGGCGCCAGAGTGGCGTCGATGGCGGCCAGCGCGAGCGGCGCCATCACTCGATAGCCGGCGGCGTTGGGATGCAGGCCGTCGTCAGCGAGATCGGCCTTGAGAAGTCCGGCATCGTCGAGCGTGGCGGCGAAATAGTCGACGTAGACGAAGCCGCGCTGGCGGCAGAAGGCCGCGAGCCAGGCGTTCAGCGCGCGTATGGTCGCCATGGGGCGCTGGACACTGCGCTCCCAGGAGGCGTTGCGCGCCTTGTGATAGTCGTGAATGGGGAGCACGCTGGCGAAGATCGGCTTGATCTGATGGGCGACGGCCAGCGCCGCGATCATCGCCAGGTTGTTCTGGATGGCGTCGAGCGGCACTCCGCGCGCGATGTCGTTGGTTCCGGCGAGCACCAGCATCGCCGCCGGCTTACGGTCGACGACGTCGGCCTGCATGCGTCCCAGCATCTGACCGGTGATCTGTCCTCCGATGCCGCGGTTGACGAAGTCGCGGTCGGGGAAGTACTCGTTGAGGCGCCAGCCATCGGTGATGGAATCGCCCAGGAAGACGACGCGCGGCTTGCGTGGATCGGGCGGCGGGAGCGTGGCGTTGGCGTCCGCGTAACGGCGCAGATTGTCGCGGTCGGGCGTGCGGAGCTGGGCTTCCTTGAAATCGAGCAGCGCGCGAAAGTGCGATTCGAGACGGGCGGCGTTTTCGCGCAGCTCATGGAACTGGCGATGCCCCTCCTGCGGGAAGGCGTCGGGCCGCGGCATGGCGTCGGCAAGCTGGAGGAAGGCGCGGAGATTGCCGAGGAACGCGTAGTGCGCCGGGGCGTCCTGCGGATTCACGACCCCGCCGCGCAGGTTGGCGGACGACTGCCGCGCGTTCTCGACGATGGGGGCCCCGGCGCGCGCCAGCGCCGGAACAAGCGCCGAGGTTGACTCCATCAACTGCACGACGCGCGTGTAGAGCGCCATGATCTCCGCGGTCGGGAGCAGCGGGCGGTTCTGCGCCGCCAGGGGAATCACAAAAAGCGCCAGGACCACTCTCCGCCGGATCATCCGGCGGGCTCCCGTTTCTCGAGCTTCAGCGTCACGGTCCCGATGTAGAACGGCAACTGGATGCGGATCTGAACCGGCAGCCGGCGCGCGTCATCGCTGATCCAGACGAACAGCCGCCCCTTGCGGCGGTAGAGGACGTCGTTGAACAGAAAGGCCTCGTAGCGAATGGCGTTGAACTCACCGGCGGGCGTCTTGACGCGCTCGCGTCCGAGGGCGGCGATGCGCGCGGAAGCGGACTTCTTCCCGTCGCTGATGGGATACTCCGCCGACTGGCCGATCTCGGGCGCCGCGAGCCGCAGGCGCGCGAGCCCCGCGAGCACGTCGTGGACGCACGGCGGCACGTCGATCTCGCGCGTCGATACCACCGCGTCGCGCGCGGTGTCGCGTTCGACGAGGCTGGCCTTGCCGGGCGGATGGTTGAAGGTTACGCGCGTCTCGCGCCGCTTCTTCGCCTCGTGCGCGCGCATGAGGGTGCTGGAGGCGCACAACTGCTCGTTGAACAGCGACGAGTAGTCGTTGTCGACTTTATAGAGCCTGCCGGCCAGTCCGACGGTCTCCAGATGCAGGTCGGCCTGGAAGCCGGGATCGTTGTGCGGCTGCAGGGTGAGGCGCGCAACGCCGGATCGCATCAGGCGCCACTCGGCCTCGTAGTGCAGGACGCTGGCGCCGGCCGGTGGGAGCAGCGCGCGCGCGTTCGCGAAGCGATTCTGCTGCGACCCCGCCGCCAGTACGGCGAGCAAGGCTGCGGCGAGCTGGGCGACGGCGATCCCGTGGACGCGGGCCATCGACCTGAGTTTGGCAGATCGCGGGCGTCGTGTTCAAGCGCGCTTGCGCTTGGACTCGCAGAGCCCGGCCTGCGTCTTCCTGGGCAGCTTCGCGAACACGAGCTGGTGGGAGGCGGCGAGCAGGCGCTGGATGTCGGCGCGGGGGAGGGCGTCGAACGACTCCAGCGCGACCCACCGCGCGCGCGCCAGGTACGGCGCCGGGACGATGCCGGGCCGTTCGGTGAGTTCGGCGAAATCTTCGGGAGTGCACTTGAAGGAGCAGCAGTGGGGCGCGGGTTCGAGGACGAGGACGGCGAACATCTTGCCGGAGACTTTGAATACCAGGTCGGCGCCCCACTGGACGTTCTCGGTGGCGTGCGGGAGGTTGAGACAATGCTGTCGGAACCACTCGGCGGGCATGGACTCCATCTTAGACTGCGCCTGCGCCGGTGTATCGTAGGTTGATATGACGCGACGAGAACTCCTCGCGATGGGCGCCGCGCCGGCGCTCGCACAAGCGCCGCCCGCGCCGACGAGGTTCCAGATCGGCTGCATGACGATCGTCTATTCCGGCTACCCCTTCGAGCGCGCGTTGCGCGGCATCAAGGGCGTCGGCTACCAGTACTGCGCCTGGGGCACCACCCACGCCGACCCGTCCGGTAAGCGCGTCCCCCTCATCGCGCCGAACGAGCCGGCGTCGCGCGCCTCAGCGCTGGCCTCGCAGACGCGCGCCGAAGGCCTCGAGCCGCTCATGATGTTCTCGATGGTCAACCTCGAAGACAAGGACGCCCCCGACCTGCACGCGCGCCGCATCGAGCAGGCGGCCGCCGCGAAGATTCCCTACCTGCTGACGTTCGGGCGCACGCGTCCGGGCGAATACGAGAACGTGATCCGATGCTTGAAGCACGCCGGGCCGCTGGCGCGCGCCGCCGGAGTCACCGTGATGATCAAACAGCACGGCGGCAACACCGCCACCGGCGTCGATTGCAGCAAGATCATCGCCGAGGTCGCCGACGAGGGCGTCAAGATGTGCTACGACGCCGGCAACGTGCTCGACTACGAGAACGACGATCCGCTGCCCGACATCCGCGCCTGCTGGCGCGACGTCCGCGCCTTCGCCATCAAGGACCACCGCAACACGCCCAAGGACGAGGACTGCGGTCCCGGCTTCGGCGAGATCGACCACTACAAGCTGCTGGCGCCGGTGGCGCGCACGGGCCTGGCGATGCCGCTCTGCTGCGAGAATATCTTCGAGCCGCTTCTGCCTCGACCGCGAACGCCCGAGGGCGTCGACAGGCTGGCCGCCCGCGCGCGTGAATTTCTCGAGACGGTCACGCGCGGGTTGCTGGTCTGAGACGCGCCATCAGATGTAGGCGATCACGTCGATCTCGACCAGCGAGTCCCCCGGAATGCCGCCGGCCGCGGCGATCGTGGTGCGCACGGGCGGCTCGTCGCCGAAGCGTCCACGGAAGACTTCGTTCATGCCGGCGTAATCTTTCAGGTCGTTCAGGTACACGTTGCACTTGAGGACCTTCGACATCGAGGAGCCGGCGCGCGTCAGCTCGTCCTCGATCGACTTCAGCACGATCTCGGTGTGCGACTTGATGTCGCCCGGGACGTGCGCGCCCTTGCCGGCGATGAACAGCAGATTGCCGTAGGACACCGCGCCGTTGAACAGCGGGGTCTTCTCCGGTTTCCTCCCGTTGCGATAGTGGACCTTCTTGGCAGGCGCGGAGGCGGCGGGGGCCTGGGCGGAAGCGGCGGTCGCGGCCGCGGCGGCCGCGCCGCCCAATAGCGCTCGTCGGGTTTTCTTCATATTCACTCCTTTCGGAAGTTATGGGATTGTCATCGCGCACGCGGGCCGGCGATGATAACATTCAAGATTAGCACCGCCCCTGGGAGCGAGCAGTTGACCGCGCGCATCTTCCTCAAGCTCATCCTCGCGGTGATCTTCGTGCTCGTGATCGCGCTCGGCGCCGTGGATGTGCTGGTCTCCCGCCTGGCCGACTCCAGCTACAAAGAGACGCTGGCCGGCGAACTGGCCGACAAGGCCCGCATGATCGCCACCTTCCCTGCCGCCGACTTCCCCGCGAGGCTGGCCGGGTGGGCCCGCGCCTCGCGCAGCCGCGTCACGCTGGTCGCCGGCGACGGCAGCGTGCTGGCCGATTCCGAAGCCGATCCGGCGCGCATGGAGAACCACCTCCATCGGCCCGAGATCGAGGCGGCGCTCGCCGGCCGCACCGGGACCGCCATCCGCCTGAGCCCGACCATCGGCGTCGATTTCCTCTACGTCGCCGTGCCCGCCGCGGGGAATGCCGTCCGCCTCGCGGTCCCGCTCTCGCGCGTCTCCAGCCAGGTGGTGTCGATCCGCAACCGCATGCTGGTATCGACGGCCCTGGCCTTCCTGCCGGCGATGCTGGTAGCGGTCCTGTTCGCCCGGTCGATCTCCGCCAAGCTCGGCGCCATCATCGATTACGCCGGCAAGCTGGCTCGCGGCGATTACCAGGCGCGCCTCCGGTTCTCGGGCCGCGACGAGCTCGGCCTGCTCCGCGATCAGCTCAACGAGACCGCCGCCAAGCTCCAGCAATCGGTGCGCGACCTCGAACGCGAGCACGTGGAGCTGGAGAAACTCGAACGCGTGCGCAAGGATTTCGTCATCAACGTTTCGCACGAATTGCGCACGCCGCTGGCGTCCATCCAGGGCTACACCGACACGCTGCTCGAGGGCGCCGTGGCCGATCACGACAACAACCTCCGGTTCCTGACCATCATTCGCAAGAACACCGAGCGGCTCACGACGCTGGTCTCGGATCTGCTGACGCTCTCGCGCATCGAGCTCAAGACTCAAAACTTCGAGTTGGCGTCCTACCCGGTGAACTCCCTGCTTGCCGACTGCATGGATTCCATGCAGCCCATGGCCGGCAGAAAATCGCTACACCTTGCCGGAGAACCCGCGCCGGAAGGTACCCGTGTTTTCTGCGACGCCAAGGCGTTCCACCAGGCGGTGACGAACCTGCTCGACAACGCCATCAAGTACACTCCCGAGGGCGGGCAGATTCACGTCGGGGCCCGTCACCTTCCGGTTTTCGACGGCCCTTCTCCCCTGCTCGAAGTGTACGTTCGCGACACCGGGGTGGGAATACCCGGGCCGGAACTGCCCAGGCTGTTCGAGCGCTTCTACCGCGTCGACAAGGCTCGCTCGCGTGAGCTCGGCGGGACCGGGTTGGGACTGGCGATCGTCAAGCACCTCGTGCGCGCCCAGGGCGGCGACGTGAGCGTCCATAGCGAGGTCGGCAAGGGTTCGCTGTTCGCATTTACGCTTCCCGTAGCCCAGCCAGAGGTTACTGAATCGGCGGAACTTCAGGACACTGCAACGGTATCGTAACCCAGTTGTCACAATTAGTCGGTATGCTGGTGCGAGGTCGAAGGGCGGCCTCGACCCGGCTATGAAGAAGATTCTGCTGATCGAAGACGACTCCGACCTGTTCTCGCTACTGAAATACAATCTGGAAAAGGAAGGTTTCGCACTGGTCGGGTCGCAGACCGGCCGCGGCGCCATCGATCTTTGCCAGCGCGAGCGGCCGGACCTGATCCTGCTCGACATCATGCTGCCGGACTCCGACGGATTGGACATCTGCAAGGGAATCCGGACGCACACGACGCTGGGGCACATTCCGATCATCTTTCTGACGGCCAGGGCGTCGGAGGCGGACCGCATTGTCGGGCTGGAGCTGGGAGCCAACGACTACATCGTCAAGCCGTTCTCGATCCGCGAGCTGATCGCGCGCATCAAGGTGCATTTCCGCACGACGCCCGCGCCGCAGCGCCTTCTGAAGGCGGGCGAGCTGGAGCTTGACCGGACAGCCTGTCGCGTACGTCTCGCCGGCCGCGAGATCCAACTCACGGCCACCGAGTTCCGTCTCTTGGAGTTTCTCATGAGCCGTCCGGGCGTCGTCTACAGCCGGGAGCAGTTGCTCGATTCGGTGTGGGGACACGACCGCGCGGTCACCGACCGCACCGTGGACGTTTATGTCCTGCGGCTGCGCCAGAAGGTCGAGCACGATCCCGCGAGTCCCGTGTTCCTGCGCTCGGTGCGCGGCTTCGGCTACAGCTTCAGCGACGAAGTTCCGGTAGCGGCGGGCACCTAGCGGCCGAGCGCTGGGTACTGCGCTAATCCGAGCGCTGCGCACGCTGCGCGCCCACGGCGTACAATGCGATGGTGGCGACGCCCAAACCAGCGGTTCAACTTCTGCGGCAACTCGGAGTCGTCAGCGCGACAGCGCTGGTGGTCTCCAACATGGTCGGCACCGGAATCTTCACGGCGACCGGCTTTCTGGCGGGCGACCTGGGTTCAGTTGGCGTCATCATGCTGATCTGGGTGGTGGGCGCGGTCTGCGCGCTGGCGGGCGCCTTCTGCTATTCGGAGCTGGGCATCAACTATCCGAGCTCCGGCGGCGAGTACATCTACCAGACACGCGCATTCGGCCCGACCTGGGGATTCCTCACGGGCTGGATTTCGTTCTTCGCGGGATTCTCGGCGCCGATCGCGGCCTCGGCGCTCGCCTTCGCGGATTACCTGGGCTACTTCTGGCCGTCGCTCAAGCAGGGGAGCGCGCCCTACACGATCGGCAGCGGAGCGCTATCGCTCTCCTTCGGCGGTGCGCAACTGACGGCCTCGGCGCTGATCGGCGTTTTCACGGTCGCGAACTTTTTCGGGGTGCGCCGCATCGCCTGGGTGCAGAACATTCTGACCTCCGCGAAGATCCTGGTCCTGTTAGCCTTCATCGGCCTGGCGCTGGCGGCCGGCACAGGGAGTTGGGATCACTTCTCGCAGCCGGCCGCGCGCACGTCGCCCTACTCGATCCCGGCGCAGTTCGCCGTGAGCATGTTCTTCATCTATCTGAGCTACAGCGGATGGAACGCGGCGACCTATGTAGCCGAGGAGGTCAAGCAGCCTTCGCGGACCCTGCCGATCGCGCTGACGTTCGGCACGGCGCTGGTGGCGCTGCTCTACCTGGCGCTGAACGTGGTGTTCATCTACGCTGTCCCGCTGGAAAAGATGAAGGGAGTGCTGGCGGTCGGGGCGTTGGCGGCGTCGCACCTTTTCGGACCGGGCGTGGCGGGCGTGTTCGCGGCGCTGATGGCGGTGTCGTTGCTGGCGACTGTGAACGCCATGGTGACGATCGGGCCGCGCCTCTACTACGCGATGGCGAAGAACGGTGCTTTCCTTTCGGCGGCAGCCAGCGTGAACGAGCGCTGGCACACGCCGGTGTTCGCCATCGTGTGCCAGGGCGCCTGCGCCATGCTGATGACGCTGACGCCGTTTCCGCAACTGGTCTACTACATCGGCTTCACGCTGAATTTCTTCGCGGCGGTGACCATCTGCACGCTGTTCGTCTTCCGCCGGCAGCCGGGATGGCAGAAGCTGCGCGTGGTGAGCTTCGCCTGGCCGCTGGTGCCGGCGATTTTCCTGATCGTCGCGGCGATCGTGGTGGTGGTCGGAACGACGTTCGCCCCGAAGGTGGCGGCGGCCGCCACGCTGACGATCGTCACCGGCGCCGTGGTCTATCACTTCCGGATGAAGTCGTCCGGCCGCGGTCCGCAGGAGCGCGCGGGGGCCGCTTAGGTGGCGCGGGTCCTCGACGGCAAGTGGGTGCGCGACGGCATCCTCGCGGCGCTGAAGCCGCGCGTCGAGGCGCTGGCCGCGCGCGGGCGGCCGCCGGGACTTGCGGTGATCCTGGCGGGCGACGACCCGGCGTCGGCCATTTACGTCCGTAACAAGGTGAAGGCCTGCGAGGAGCTTGGTATTCGCAGCGAAACGCTCACGCCTCCGGCGACCGTCACCACCGATGAGATTCTCGCCGAAGTCGACCGCCTGAACCGCCGCGAAGACGTCGACGGCATTCTCGTGCAGATGCCGCTTCCGCCGCAGGTCGACGCGCGGCGCGTGCTGGAGGCGGTGGCGCCGGAGAAGGACGTCGACGGATTCCATCCGGTGAACGTAGGGCGGCTGGTGGCGGGCGTCGCCGGGCCGCGGCCTTGCACGCCGTCCGGGATCATGGAGATGCTGCGGCGCTACGAGATTCCGGTCGCCGGGCGGCGCGCGGTGGTGGTGGGCCGCAGCGAGATTGTCGGCAAGCCCATGGCGATGCTACTTCTGCACGCCCACGCGACGGTGACGATCTGCCACTCGCGCACGGCCGATCTGGCGGCCGAGTGCCGGCGCGCCGACATACTGGTCGCGGCCATCGGGCGCCCGGCGCTGGTGCGCGGCGACTTTATCCAGCCGGGCGCCACCGTGATCGACGTCGGAATCAATCGCGTCGCCGACCGCGCGGTGGCCGCGCGCATTTTCGCCGATGCTCCGGATCGGCTGGCGGCGTTCGACAGGAAAAGCTCGGCGCTGGTCGGCGACGTGCATCCGGTCGAGGTGGCGGCCGTGGCGGGGGCCTACACGCCGGTGCCCGGCGGGGTCGGCCCGTTGACGATCGCGATGCTGATGGAAAACACGGTCTCGGCGGCGGAGCGGAGTGTCGGCGGGTGCTTAGAGTCGGACTGACCGGCGGACTCGCCAGCGGCAAGACGCACATCGGCCGCGAGCTGGAGCGGCTGGGCTGCTTCGTCGTTCGCGCCGACGAGCTCGGTCATGCCGTCCTCGCCCGGGGCGGCGAGGCCTACGACGCCGTCGTCGCCGAATTCGGGGGCGGCATCCTCGCCGATTCCGGAGAAATCGACCGCCGCAAGCTCGCCGCCCAAGTCTTCGACAAGCCCGACCGCCTGGCCGCGCTCAACGCGCTCGTGCATCCGCCCGTGCGGCGCAGGCAGCGCGAGATGATCGAGGCCTTCGCCGCGCGCGAGCCCGGCGGCATCGCCGTGGTGGAGGCGGCCATTCTCGTCGAGACCGGAAGCCATCGCAACTTCGACCGGCTGATCGTCGCGGTGTGCCCGCCCGGCCAGCAGATCGAGCGCGCCGTGGCCCGCGACGGCATCACGCGCGAGGAGGCCGAAGCCCGCCTGCGGCGGCAGCTTCCCCTGGAGGAAAAGGCGCATCTGGCCGACTTCGTCATCGACACCTCGGGAAGTTACGACAGCACGCTGGCGCAAACCCGAAAAGTGTACGAGCATTTAAGTAGGATCGCCCGGAGTATCCAGTCATGAAACTCAGAACCCTGTTCGTCGCCGCCGCCATGGCCGGCGCGTTCATCTACTTCACGAGCTCGGGCCGTATGGCCCGCTTCGCCGGCGCCGGCGCACAGACGCCGCGCGTGGTCCGCACCGCGGGTCTCTCGAGCGACGAGCTCAACAACATCCAGATCTACAAGGCCGCGCACGACGCCACCGTGCACATCTCCAGCACCGTTCTGCGCCGCGACTTCTTCTTCGACATCATTCCCTCGCGCGAGACCGGCTCGGGCTTCCTGGTGCGCGACGACGGCCTCATCCTCACCAACAACCACGTCGTCAGCTCCTCGCAGAAGCTTGAAGTCACGCTGCCCGATAAGAGCCGCTACCCGGCGACGATTGTCGTCCGCGACGCCGGCAACGACCTGGCGCTCATCAAGATCACGCCGCGCGGCAAGGCCCCGTCGCTTCCGCTGGGCGATTCCGAGATTCTCCAGGTGGGCCAGAAGGTGCTCGCCATCGGCAACCCGTTCGGCCTGGAAGGCACGCTCACCACCGGCATCATCAGCTCGCTGAATCGCGATCTCCGCGACGAGACCGGCCGCACCCTGGAAGGCATGATCCAGACCGACGCCGCCATCAATCCCGGCAACAGCGGCGGACCCCTGCTCGATTCGCAAGGCAACGTAATCGCCGTGAACACCGCCATTTACGGGCCGGGCGGAAACATCGGCATCGGCTTCGCGATGCCCATCAATCGCGCCAAGCAGTTGATGGAAGCCTACACGTCGGGCCGCAAGTGGGAGCCGCCGAGGCTCGGCGTCAGCGGCGTCTACCTGGCCGGCGAGTGGGCGACGGCGCTGGAACTGCCCGCCGAAGGCGGATTCCTGGTCGACGAAGTGGCCTCGGGATCGGCGGCCGAAGCGGCCGGGATTCGCGGCGCGCGGCGCAGCGTCGTGATCGGCAACCGCGAGATCGGCATCGGCGGCGACCTCATCATGGCGATCGACGGACAGCGGGTTCAACGCGGCGATTCCATCGCCAGGCTGATCGCGCGCAAGCGGCCCGGAGACAAGGTCGAGCTGACGGTGTGGCGCAACGGCCGGCAGTCGACGCTTACCGTAAAGCTCGGCGCGGCCCAGGGACAACAGCTATAGCGTCGTAGAGCGCCGCTCCGCGCTCGTGCGCGGCGAGCACGAGGCGGATGTCCCGCTGTCCGGCGAGCGCCGAGGGGAGCCACTGCAACCGGCCGCCATCGGCGTCGGCCGGCGTCTGGTAGAGCAGAAACCGCGGCGTGGTCGCCAGGAAATCCTCCAGCCCCGAGATGTCCAGCTTCTTCCAGCGGCCGAGATCGGCAAGGGCGCGGTCGACGCTGTCGGTCCCCGTGTGGCGAAGGGCGTGCGGCGGGTCGGCGACATAGGCGATGCGGCGCGCGATCTGCGGCTCGGCGTAATGCACCAGTTGCAGGAAGAGGACGCCGTTGGCGATCGCGACCGGTTCGGCGCCGGGCGCTTTGAGCAGCGGGTGCTGGTCGAGCGGATTCGGCGGCGCGGTGAACAGGAACATCGCCCAGGCGAGCTGCCGAAGCGCAAAGATCGAAAACAGGCACCCGAACACGACCGGCGCAACGCGAAGCCGGTCCGCCAGCATCGCCGCCAGGATCGCGACGCCCGCGGCGGCGGCCAGCGCGTAGCGGTCGGAATACGCGCCGGTGATCAGCGAGACCGCGAACAGCGCGAGGGGAATCAGGCAGAATCCCACCGCGGCGGCGGCCTCGTGCGCGAACAGGCCCGGCGGCGACGGTTCGCCTCCGTGCCGGTAGACAACCCCCGCGACGATCAGCACCAGGGCTGCGGGCGCCGCCAGCGGGAGCAGCAGGAAATCCCAGAAGGCCGAGAGCGAGAGAATCGTCGCCTGCCCCCAAAAGGTGGACGAGTAGGTCTGCGCACCGCGCATCAGCGTCGCGAAGACGATCAGGGGAATGGCGCCCGCCGCGAGCGCCAATGCGACGGCAGGGTCGAGCTTGCGCCGCACGCGAATGCGCACCATCTCGCCGATCGCGAAGGGAACGTAGAGCAGCACCGCGTAGTAATGACAAGAGAGCGCCAGCGCGAGGCTCACGGCGAGTCCCGTCAGCGCCCCGCCGCGCCGCCCGAGCTCCGCCGCGCGTTGCCACGAAATCAGCGCCAGTCCCGCGAAGCCGAGCATCAAGCCGTAGGGCCGGGCTTCCCAGGCGTATCCGCAGGCTTCCGTGAACAGCGCGACGAGCGCGGCGACCCATCCCGCGGTCTCGCCGCATCGGCGGCCCACGAAGGAGCGCAGGCAAAGCGCGAAGATCGCCACTCCCGCGATGGAGATCAGGCGCATCGCGATGTGCCCGGCGCCGAATACCCCGGCGATCAGCGGATACAGGGGCGGATTCTGCTCCAGTCCGGTCGAGAGCGCCGCGCGTAGCTCGGCGAACGGCAGCCCGGACAGCACAATGGTGAAGATTTCGTCGTACCAGAAGGGCTTGGCGTGCGCGCGCCCGGCGCACCCGGCGGCGAACAGCACGGCGAACGCGCCCAGGTACCACCAGCGGCTCGACCTCAGGTCGTGTTCCAGACGCATCTCAGCGCGGGAGCGGCTCGGTGCCGCGATTGAGAATCTCCAGGTACTTATCGTAGGCGAACAGCCGCCGCCGCTGCCGGCCGGTGGTCTCGCGCACGATGCCGAGCTGTTGCAGATGGTCGAGCGCCTTGGTGACGGTGGGCGCCGAGAGTTGAGTGGCGGCCGCAGTTGCGGGGATCGCGGCGATCGGCCGCCGCTGCAAGTGTTCATGAACTTGCAGTGCAACCGACGCATGCCGGCCGAGTCCTGCGATGGTGCGGCGGTCAGCCTCAAACCGCGCGAGGATCTCTCGTGCAGCCTTGGCGCCCTCGTCGGCGGTCTCCTTGACCCCAATCAGGAAGAACTCCACCCACTTCTCCCAGGCGCCGTTCAGCCGGACTGCCTGCAACAGATCGTAGTATTGCTGGCGGTTCCGCTTGAAGTACACGCTGAGGTAAAGTATCGGCGCGGCGAGCGCTCCCGTGACGCACAGGTAGAGCGCGATGAGCAGGCGTCCGACCCTGCCGTTGCCGTCGAGAAACGGGTGGATCGTCTCGAACTGGACGTGGGCGAGCGCGGCCTTCACCAACAGGGGGAGTTCGGCGCCCTCGTCGTGCAGAAACACTTCGAGTGCGCCCATGCATTCCATCACTCGATCCGCCGGCGGCGGCACGAAGACGGCGGTCCCGGGTCGTGAACCACCGATCCAGTTCTGACTGCTTCGAAACTCGCCCGGCTGCTTGTCGCTGCCCCGTCCCCGCGCGAGCAGCACGCCGTGAATCTCGCGAATCAGCCGCAGGGAAAGCGGGAAGCCCTCACGCCAGCGATTCAACCCATGCTCCATGGCGGCGACGTAATTCGACACGTCGACAACATCCCCGGTGGGGGCTCCCGGTGCTTCGGAGTTTTCGTAGGCCAGTAGATCCGCGAGCGAAGACTGCGTTCCCTCGATCTGCGAGGAGACCACCGCTTCCTTGCGAACGTAATGGTAGATCAGCAGCGATACATCGGGTAGAATGGCCCCGAGGCCATCGAGGCGGCCCAGTTCGCGGCTCGCCGTTTCGAGCAGGCTCTGGAGGCCATCGAGTTTCACCGCCGGACGAGGGGGCAACGGCGGGGGCAAGTAGGCACGCACCTGCTCGCCTCCGGAGTGGGAGACGACATAAGTCCCGAGTCTGCCGTTGCGGCTCATAACGAAACGTTCTTTCGTTACATTCTTCCTTACATAAAATATCGCACTTTTCTTTCGTTAGCAAGCCCCTCCCATGAACCGCCACTACTTCGACCACAACGCCACCACCCCGGTATCCCGCGAGGTCCTCGAGGCGCTCACCGCGGCCCTGACCGACACCCCCGGCAACGCCTCCAGCGTGCACCACTTCGGCCAGGAAGCCCGGCGACGGCTGGAGGTCGCCCGCCTCCGCATGGCCTTGTTCCTCGGCGGCGACCCCAAGGAGACCGTTTTCACCAGCGGCGGCACCGAAGCCGACAACCTCGCCATCCTCGGCGCGGCCAGGGCGTCGTCGAAACGCCATATCGTCACCACAACCATCGAGCACCCCGCCGTCCTCGCGGCCGTCCGGCAACTGGAGTGCGAAGGTTTCTCGGCGGCGTACGTCCCGTCCGGCGGCGACGGCGTGGTCGACCCCGATGCCGTCCGCCGCGCCTTGCGCCCCGATACGGCGCTGGTCTCGGTCATGCACGCCAACAACGAGACCGGCGTCGTGCAGCCGGTCGCCGAAATCGCGCGCATCGCCCGCGAATGCGGCGCGACCATGCACTCCGACGGCGTTCAGGCCGCCGGGAAGATCGACGTCGATGTCGCCGCGCTCGGAGTCGACCTGTACTCGGTCAGCGGCCACAAGTTCTACGCGCCGAAGGGCTGCGGGGCGCTGTTCGTGCGCTCGGGCGTAAAGCTCCAGCCGCTCCAGTTCGGCGGCCGGCATGAGCGCGAGCGGCGGCCGGGCACCGAGAACGTCCCCGGCGCCGCCGCCCTGGCGCGCGCGGCCGACCTGGCGGAACTGTGGCTCGAAACGGAGTCGACGCGCCTCGCCGGGCTGCGCGACCGGCTGGAGCGCGGCATCCTGGATCGCATCGCCGATACGGGCGTGAACGGAGGGGGTGCCCCCCGCACTCCCAACACCACCAACATATGGTTCGACGGCATCGAAGGCGAGGCCATGGTCATCGCGCTCGACCTGCGCGGCTTCGCGGTGTCGACCGGAGCGGCCTGCTCGAGCGGCGCCATCGAGCCATCGCACGTGCTGATCGCGATGGGCCTGCCCCCGGCTCGCGCCAAGGCCAGCATCCGCTTCTCGCTCGGCCGCGCGAACACCGAGGACCACGTCGACGAACTGATCGAGGCGGTGGCCGCGTCGGCGGCGCACTTGAGGAGGCTTTCCCCGGTCTACGGACGGTGAAGGGCCGAGCCGGCTAACGAATGTACGCGGTCCGGTCGATGGTAAGTAACAGCATCCGTGCCCGTATACCCGAACTCTACGCTGCAAAACTTCCTGGGGATGACCGCGGTCGTCGCCAGCCAGCCCATGCAGGACCTGCTCAAACTGGTCCAGCGCGTCGCACAAAGCAATGCTGCTGTATTAGTTACTGGCGAAAGTGGAAGTGGAAAGGAAGTCGTCGCTCGGGCCCTCCATCACTATTCGCTGCGGGCATCCAAGTCGTGGGTGGACGTAAACTGCGCGGCGCTGCCCGAGCACCTGGTGGAGAGCGAACTGTTCGGATACGAGAAAGGCGCGTTCAGCGGAGCCGACGGCTCCAAGGCCGGCCTGTTCGAAATGGCCGCCGGCGGGACCCTTTACCTGGACGAGATCGGCGAGCTGGACCCCAAGGTCCAGGTGAAGCTGCTGCGGGTGCTTGACGGCGTGCCCTACTACCGGCTCGGCGGAAGCCGGAAGATCATGGTGGACGTGCGGATCGTCGCCGCCACCAACCAGGACCTCGAAGAGATGATCTCGGAGGGCCGCTTCCGGAGCGATCTGTACCACAGGCTGAGACAGGTCGCCGTGCGGGTACCGCCGCTGCGCGACCGGCGCGATGACATCCTGCCGCTGGCGACCTTCCTCCTGAAGCAGCAGAATCCGTCCCTGATCCTGGCCGATGACGCCATCGACGCGCTGGAGAGACACCCGTGGCCGGGCAACGTTCGTGAGCTGCGCAACGTGATCACCCAGGCGGCGGTCCTCAGCGAAGGTCCCCTGGTCCACGCCTCCGACCTGGCGTTCGGCAAGCTGGAGGCTGCCTTCGAGCAAGACCTGGCGTTCACCGCGAGTCTGGACGCCATGGAAAAGCAGATGGTGCTGAAGGCGCTCGAGCAAACAGGGGGCCGATGCGGGAAGGCAGCCGAGATTCTGGGAATCTCGCGCCGCACGTTGAGCCGAAAACTGAAACTCTACGGGGTAGGTCATGGAAACGAAAGCCTCGTCCGGTAGCGTCGCGGCCGACCCTTGGGCCGACCGGCGCAGCGAGCGGCGTCAATTGGCGAGTGGGGAGATCCTGCTCACCAGGAAGTCCCCCGCCCCGTCGGTGGTGATCGGCAAACTGCTCGACCGGAGCGCGAGCGGTTTCCGCGTCGGACACCGCGATTCGACCCTGGAGTCGGGGCAGGTGGTGGTGTTCCACCTGGGCGGCGATACCGGTCGCGCCCGCGTGGTCTGGAACCGGATCATCAATGGGAAGGTCGAAAGCGGTTTCCTGATCGTGGACGGCGACGCAGCCTGAGCCAAACCCACTTAGCGCACAGCAATAATCGCACGATTGCTGCGTTCGCCCCCTGGAACATTCTCCACGAGCTCAACCTCTACTTCCGGTCCCGGCTGTACCGCCATCGGAACAATCACGTTAACTTGATACAGACCGGCGAACCCCGGGGCGAGGCCTGCGTACAGGATGTCGCCCTGCGGAACCTGCGCGCCGCCGATCCGCACCACAATCCCGTCCGTCAGGCGCGCGAACGGCTCGGCGGCAGGAGACGGCGACCCGGCCGCGACAACCCGGTCGACGCCTCCCAGGCCCTCGGCGTAGATGACGATCACCTCGCCGCGCCCCACCGTCAGCGGCGGCGCTGGCGTAGCGCACTGCTGTGGCGCCTGGCACGGGACGCAGGGAATCCCCGAGGTCGGCACCAACCCGGCGGCATTGGTGATGGCGCCCTGATCGCACGGGAAGCGGGTCGGGTCGAGAATGAAAACCGCCGGCTGTGACGCCCGCACCTGGAGCGGGAAAGTCGCCGTCCCCCCGCCGACGCGGCGCACCAGCAACTGGCGCGGACCGGGCGGCACGTCGAGCGGGATTAACGCGTTCAACTGACGGTCGCTGGCGAAGTACATGGGCGCGGTGTGAACGCGGTCGACGCCGAGCACGCTGACCGTCGCGCCGCCGAGCTGGGTAGCAAGCGGCGGCCCCGGTCCGACCTCCAGGCGTTGCGCGAGCTGCGCGCCGAAAATCGAGATGATTCCTCCGGCGGCGACCGGGCGAAACCTCGCGAAGCTGGCCGCGCTGGTGACGCCCCCGGCGTCGATCGCTGGCGTCGGAATCGACAGCGCCGCCGAGCCCAGCACCGTCCGCGAGGCCGAGAGCGTTCCGGCGGCATTGTTGGCGTCGAAGGTGATCGATACATTCGGAGTCACCTTGAACTGTAGGGACCGCCGCCAGACGCCGCGATCGTTGGAGCGCATGATCTGAGCGCTGGGGTCGGTCGATGGCAGCACGGTGACAACGCCTTCGCGTTCGGTGAAGGGTTCGCCGCAGTTGTCCCGCACCTCGGCTTCGGCCTGGATGGGAGCGCCGGCAGGAACGGAGAAATTGAGGCCCGTGAGCACAGTCGAGACGAACTCCAGACTCGTCGGCGTGCATCCGGCGGCCTGGCGGGATGCGGTCGGCGCGATGCCGGGCGCGACTATCAGCACCAGGTCGACGACGCGCACCAGGCCGTCCGAGGAGAACTGAAGCGCCAGGCCCGCGCGAATCACGGTGGCCGCGGATTTCGTGGAGTCGGCCGCGACCACGATGGTCGCGCGTCCGCCGGAGGGCACCGCCGTCCCGAGCGGCGTCGTGAAGCTGAAGATGGCCGGGTCGCCCTGAAGCTGCGGTACGAACGTGAACGACGCGCCCGAGATGTTCACGATCTCGATGATCCGCCGCGAAGGCGCGGGGCCGCCGACGGGCGCGGCAAACAGAACTCCGGCCGGACGGATCAGCGGACCGGGGTCCTGACCGGGCGGCAGAACGTTCAGCACGACCACGAACCGGCGCGGGGAATTGGCCGCCCCTGGGGCACGGACCTCGACGAGCGCCGAATGCACACCAGCGCCTATGCCGCTCTGATTCACGATGAGGTCGACCGACGAGGACACGCCTGGACGCACCTGACCGGCCGTCTGACTGAGGCTTAGCCATCCGGCGGGTGCGGCCGGATAGGCGATGACGGCCGTCCAGGTGAAGCCGATCGCGCCCTCGTTGAAGATGCGGAAATTCTGCGCCGGCGGCGACGGCCCGTTCTCGACGACGGTGAAGGTGGCGCCCTCGGGCGAGATCCCGATGAGCTCGTTCCCGGCGACCGTCAGGGTTGCGCTGACCGTGGTCACGTCGCCGGTCTCGCGCGTGGTGAACGCCAGACTGCCCAGGTGCGAGCCGGCGGGCACGCCCGCGGGGTCGAACGTCACCACGGCGCTGAAGCGCTCACCGCCGGCGAGCGTGCGGGTCGCTGGCGTAACCGCAAGCCACGGTCCGCCGGTGACCGTCGTGAGATTCGTCAGCGTGTAGGTCGCCGGGGCCGTGCCGCGATTGGTGAAGACGATCAGTTGCCGGCGCGCCGAGGCGCCCGCGGGAACCGTGACCTCCAGGCCGGCCGGAGAGACATCCAGTCCCGGGGGCGCCGGGACCGGCGCGTTGAACACGATGCCCACGGTGCGCGACGACGGTCGCGCGGAGTTGGAGGCGATCGTCAGTGTGGCGGCGTTGGGTCCTGGCTGGAGGTTGGTCGCGATGGCCGTGAGGATGAGGCTCGTCGGGAGCGTGCCGGCGACGGCTGACAGCCGGATGAACTGTGCCGTGCCGCCGAAAGCGAGCGTCGCTGTGAACGGAATCCCTGGCTCGTCGGAGACGATGCTCAGCGTCTGAGAGCCCGGCCCGTCGAAGACGAGGTTGTTCGCCGACGTGCTGAATCCTCCGGCAACGCGGATCGTGCAATCGAGCGTGACCGTCGCCTGCGCGCCGTCGCGGACCCGGAACCGCATCGCAAAGACGCCCGCCGCGGTGGGCGTTCCCTGCACCAGCCCGACTCCGTTGAGCCGCAGGCCCGCGGGCAGCGCGCCGCTGTCGAGCGTCCAGATGTAGGGGAACGTGCCGCCGGTCGCGGTGAGAACCTCGTTGTAGACCGCTCCGATGGCGCCGTCGGCCAGCGGGCAGGTCGTCGAAATCGAGAGCGGAGCGGCGCAGGCGACAACGGCGGCGGCGGCCACCTGCGTAGTGAAATCGGTATACCGCGGGATGGGCGCGGCGTCGTCGGCGATGTTGATGAGCGACAACGGCCCCAGTCCGGCGCGCACGGTGATATTCGCGGTTACGTTGGGGCTGGCCGGCATCGAGATCACCACGCCGAAGCTCAGCGAATCCTGCGTGAACGTGTCGGCGATGATCAGCTCCCACACCACCACGGCGGCGCCGCCCACAACGGCGACGCGGGCGTACGGTCCATTCGTCGCGGCCACGGGTGTGAAAGGCCCGGCGCCGTTCTGGTCCGTGACCGTCAGCGCGGCGGTCGAGAGGCCGAGCGTCGTCCCGGCTGCCACGGGAGCCGTGGTCACGAAGAGGCTGGCGCCGGCGGGAATGCCGAAAAACCGGGCCATCAGCCGCGAGCTTTGGGTTTCGATGCCGCTGGCGGTCTTGAGAATCGTGGCGTCGTTCTCGGTGAACTTGACGTTGAAATCGGGCGCCGTCCGCCCGTCAACCACGGTCTTGTTGGCCTGGCAGTTTGGAATCGCGGCGACGAAGGACGAGGAGTCGTCGGGACGCCGGATGGCGGTGGTGAGGGGCGCGCCGGCGATCGTCACCGCGACCGTCTGGATCGGATTGTTGACCGGCACGGACGTTGCGCCGGAGGTCGACAGAAAGGCTTGAACGGGAGAGGTCGGATTGGTGGCACGCGCGCGGATCTCGGAGATCTGGACGACGAGCGTTCCGGTGGTGCCCGGCGCGGTCAACGTAACTCCCGTCCAGACGACGCTGTTCTGCTGCACCTGCCGTCCGCGATGAACCGTCTGGCCGACCGTCAGGGGAGGACCTGGAATCAGACGACCCGTATAGACGGTGTTCAGAAACAACTGAATGTTGACCACGATCTGCTGGCCGAAGATTCCGCCCGTGCACGTGAGAAACGTATCGGCGGTGGCCTCCGACAGGCCGCCCTCGCGGACGATCGGCGGCGCGCCTGCGGTGTAGTTGCAGGCGAACGGGGGCGCCTGACCCCAGCCCGTCGCCACGACGGCAAGTAACGGGAGCACTCGGGCAATGCATCCCCTGCCCCAGAGCATGTTTCAATCTTAGATCAGGAAGTTCGGATGTGGGTACTGTCATCGATTAGCTTGGACCCTTTCTTACGGTCGCGGCTCGGCAACGTATTGCATTTCGGAGCCGCGAGCGTCAGCGAGCGGTCTGGCAAGTACAGGCATTCTCGACGACCGTACACTAGAGTCGCCCGCGCGACGCACGGTCCCGGCGGTACAATAGCGATTCCATGTTCCAGGGACTCGAACACACCGCCATCGCCTCGCCCGATCCGAAAGCGCTCGCCGAGTGGTACGTGGCGACGCTCGGCTTTCGCATCAACTTCGAATACGCGGGCAACTTCTTCGTGCGGGCCGCCAACGGCTCGATGCTGGAGATCATCCCGTCGGAGGGCGGTCGCGGCGCCAACGAGATGAAGACTCCGGGCATCCGGCACCTCGCCATCGACGTCGACGACTTCGACGCCGGCTACCGGAAGCTCCAGGAGATCGGCGTGCGCTTCGCCGGCGCGCCCTTCGAGAACCAGGGCAACCGGCTGGTCTTCTTCCACGACCTCGACGGCAACCTGCTCCACCTCATCAAACGGCCGAAACCGCTCCCCTAGGCCCGGCGCCCGATGCTGCGCCGCACCTTCAAGGCTTTCCAGTACCGCGATTTCCGGCTGCTGTGGATCGGCGCCTGCACTTCCAGCATCGGAACCTGGATGCAGCAGTCGGCTCAGAACTGGCTGGTGCTCGAACTCTCGGGCTCGCCGTTCCTGCTCGGCCTCGACGCCTTCCTCGGCCAGATCCCCATCTTCCTGTTCTCGCTGGTCGGCGGCGTCGTGGCCGACCGGCGCGATCGCCGCCACCTGCTGATCGCCTCTCAGGTGCTTCAACTCACCTGCGCCGTAGTCCTCACGATCCTGGCCGCCGGCGGCTGGGTGCGCGTCTGGCACATCCTGACGCTTTCGTTCTTCGTGGGACTCGCGCAGGCCTTCGGCGGGCCTGCCTATCAGGCGCTCATTCCGACGCTGGTGAAGAGCGAAGACCTGCCCAACGCCATCGCGCTGAATTCGATCCAGTTCAACCTGGCGCGCGTGATCGGACCTGTGCTCGGCGGGATCGCGCTGACCCAACTCGGCGCGGCCTGGTGCTTCGGCCTCAACGGACTTTCCTACCTGCCGGTGATCGGCGCGCTCGCGGCCGTGACATGCAACTTCAAGCCGGCGGCGTCGCAGGAATCCATGCTCGACAGCATGCGCGAAGGGATACGCTTCATCCGGGGCCGCGAGGCCATGGTGTCGCTGATCGCCCTGGCCTTCGCGATGACGGCGCTGGCGATTCCCACGATCGTGTTCCTCCCGGTTATCGCCCGCGACGTGTTCCACAGGGGCCCGGAGACCTACACGCTGATGCTCGCGATTTCGGGGGCCGGCTCGGTGACCGGCGCTCTGGTGACGGCGGCCTTCGGCCACGCGGCGAACAAGGGGAAGAAATCCCTGATGCTGCTGGTGGCGCTGGGCTTTCTTATGGTCGCGTTCTCGTTTTCTACCAGTCTGCCCCTGAGCTGCGTACTTCTGTTTGTATGGAGCGGCGCCCTGATCGGCGTCTGGGCGATGGCGAGCTCCCTGGTCCAGCTCATCACCACGGACGACATGCGTGGGCGCGTGATGAGCGTCTATAACGTGGCCTTCCGGGGCGGCATGCCGTTCGGCAGTCTCGTCACCGGCGCGATGGCCCCGATAATCTCGGTGCCGGTGGTGCTGTCGGTGAACGGGGTGCTCCTGGCGGCGGTTGCCTGCTACTTCCTGTTCGGCCACCGCAAGATCGCTACTCTATAGGTATGCGGACCGCGGCTGTACTCCTCGCTGTGACCTCCCTGGCCCGCGCCGGCGACCTGGAGGACGCCCGCGACCGTCAGGATCGCCCCGCGCTGGAGCAGCGCACCGGCGCGCTCTCGGCCGAAGCGCAGAAAAATCCGAAGGACGCCGCGACGCAGTATCGCCTCGCGCTGGCGCAGTCGTACCTGGCCGAGGTGGCGCTCGAAGAAGGCGACCGCAGGAAAGCGCGCGACGCCGCCGAGGTAGGCATCCGCGCGGCGCAGCAGGCGGTCGCGCTCCAGGCGAAAAACGCCGAGTACCATCGCATCCTGGGGACGCTGTGCGGGCAGATCATCCCGGCGAACGTGCTGGCGGGCCTCAAGTACGCCACTTGCGCGCGCGACTCGGTGAACGATGCCATCAAGCTCGACCCCAAGTCGTCGAACGCCTGGCTGAGCCACGGCGTCGGCAACTACTACCTGCCGCCGGCCTTCGGCGGTGGAGTCGAGCTGGCGATCAAGGACTTCGAGAAGGCCATTCAGTTGAACGGTAAGTCGCCCGAAGCGCACATGTGGCTGGGCATCGCGCTGCGCAAGGCGGGACGCAACGCCGAGGCGCGCAAGGCCCTGGCGCGCGCCCTCGACCTGAATCCACGGCGCGTGTGGGCCAAAAAGCAATTGGAGAAGACTCCCGAGAAATGACCCGCGACCGCCTCGCCGCCGGCGGCGTTATCGTCGTTCTCACCCTGCTCGGATTCTTCCAGTTCCCCGGCCACACTTTCCTGCATTCCGACTCCCAGATCTACGTGCCGATTCTCGACCACCTGTCCGATCCCTCGCTGCTCGCCGCCGACCTGGTCGCCACGCGCCCGCACGTGTCTTATTCCATCTACGACGAGGCCGCACGCGCGTTGCGGTCGATCACCGGGGCATCGTGGGAGGCTGTGTTGGTCGCGCAACAGATCGTGCTGCGCGCGGCCGGCATTCTCGGCGTGTATCTCATGGCGACGGCGCTGGGCCTGGTCCCGCGCCTGGCGCTGCTGGTCGCGGCAATATTCTCTCTCGGCGCGACCATCGGGGGTCCCTCGGTGCTGACCATCGAGTACGAACCCGTGCCGCGCGGCTTCGCCGTTCCACTGTTGCTGCTCGCGATCGGCCTGTTCGCGCATGGGCGATATCTCGTGGGCGGCGCGGCGGTGGGCGCGGCGATCCTGTACCATCCGCCGACGACAGCCCCCGTGGTCGTGGTGTTTGTGCTGTACGCGCTCATCGCACCAGGACCGCGCGGGAAGCGCCTCACCGCTCTGGCGCCGGTAGCAGCCGGGGCCGGAATCGTATTCCTCCTCTCCCGATTGCAGGCCGGAGTCGGCGAAGCGCAACTCCTGTTCACGACCATCGACGCCGAATGGGAGAAGCTCCAGCGCCTGCGCGCGCCGTACAACTGGATTTCGCTGTGGGGCGGGCACTGGATTCAGCAGTATCAGTTGCTGGCGATCGTCGCCTGGGCCGCGGCGTGGCGGCTGCGCGCCCAGGCGCCGGCGCCGATGCTGTGGATGATGATCGGGCTGCCCGCTTACGGCCTGGCGATGCTGCCGCTCTCGCACTGGCTGCTCGAAAGCATGCGATGGTCCCTGATCCCGCAGTTTCAGCCGGCGCGCGCGGTGCTGTTCATCACGGTGACGGCGCTGGTGGGCGCGGCGGCGGCGGCGGCGCACTCCATGCGAGAAGGCCGATGGCTCGCCGGAACACTGTGGTTCACCGTCGCCTACGCCATCCCCACGAACGCCGAGGTGATGCGCGTGCTTCTCCCGGATTTGCGCAGCGACTTGTGGCGGCGCAAGGCGGCTGTCGCGATCGTGCTGGCGCTGGCGGCGGCCTTGACGGTCTGGGCCTGCGCGCGCGGCCGTCGATGGGGAATCGCGCCCTGGGCGGCCGCCGTTATCGTGCCGTTCTTCCTGATTCCGGCTTACGCGAAAGTGACCAACTACCCGAGCCTCATGACACCCGAGGTCGAGGCGCTCTCGCGGTGGGCGCGCGAGAGCACGCCGAAGGAGGCGGTGTTCCTGTTTCCCGACGCCGAGCGCAGCCTGGAGCCGGGCATCTTCCGCGCTCTGGCGGCGCGGACCGTCTACGTCGATTGGAAAGCCGGCGGCCAGGTGAACCTTCTGAAAAAGTTCGGCGAGGAGTGGTGGTCGCGCTGGCAGGCGGCCATGGCGGGAAAGTTCAACCCGTCGGACACGGCCCGTTACGCGAATCTCGAAGTTTCCTACCTGGTGGTGAAGCCCGGGAATCGGCTCCCGTCGATGACGCCCGTGTTCGGGAACGCGCGTCACGCGGTGTACAAACTGAGGTGATGGCATGATCCGGATGGCCGTCGTGGGAGCGGGCGCCTTCGGGCGGCATCACCTGCGCGTGATCCGCGAATCGCCGCGCGCCACCCTCGCCGGGGTCGTCGACATCGACCCCGCGCGCGCCTCGGAGGCCGCTCGTGAATTCGGCTGCGACGCCTTCACCGGCTGGCGCGACCTTGCCTCCCGCGCCGAAGCCGCCGTCGTCGCCACGCCGACCGCCTCGCACCAGGAGATCGGACTCGGGTTGCTCGATCTCGGCCTCGACCTCATCGTCGAAAAGCCGCTGGCGGCGGCCTCCGGCGCGGCACGCGCACTCGCCGCCGCCGCCGACGCGCGCGGGCGCATTCTCCAGGCCGGACACCTGGAGCGCTTCAACCCGGCTGTCGCGGCGCTGGCGAAGGTGGTCCGCACGCCCCTGTTCTTCGAAATTCACCGGCTGAGCGAATTCACCCCGCGCAGTCTCGACGTGGACGTGGTGATGGACCTGATGATCCACGACCTCGACATCGTGCTGGCGCTCACCGGCCGGCGGCCCGAGGAAATCCGAGCCGCCGGGCTGAGCGTGCTGACCGGCAGGATCGACATCGCCAACGTGCGCCTGGCGTTTCCCGGCGGGTGCATCGCGAATCTCACCGCCAGCCGCGTGTCGATCGAGCGCGTGCGCAAGCTGCGGCTCTTCCAGCCGCGCCAGTACATTTCGATCGACTACGGCCGGCAGGACGGCGTGGTGTGCTCGGTGGGCGAGGACCGCCGCGTAGGCTTCGCGCCCCTCGCCGTCGAGCGCGACGAGCCGTTGCGCCTGCAACTGGAATCGTTTCTCGATTGCGTCGAAACGCGGGCGCGCCCGCGCGTCGGCGGCGAGGCCGCGGTGGCCGCGATCGAGGTCGCCGAGGCCGTGCTTGCTAAGATCGAAGAGCACGCGAGAGTGGTCGCGGCGGCGCTCGCTCAGGACTGATCGCCAGGAGCCGCCGGTCGAACATGCACGAAGTTCCCGAGCTGCGTCTCCTCCTCGAGGATTTCTTTTCACTCGAGCAACCGCGGCTGTCGCGGGTGGCGGCCGGATCGGCGGCGGTGCACGTTTTTCTGATCGCCCTGGTGCTGGCGCTCCCGGCGGGCCTGCCGCTGGTGCCCGACGCCCCGCTTCGCCCGCGAGTGGCCGTGACCCCGCTGATCGCCCCGCCGGCGCGTCTGACGCAGCCGGAGCCGAATCGCGCCAAGGTCAGCCAGGAGCTCACCCTCGAAGGCCTGCTGCCCCGTCCCAGGCTCCAGGCGGCTTCACCGGCGCCGCCGCCGAGACCGTTCGCGCCACCGGGGGCTCCTGCGCGCCGGGAGACCGCGCCCGCGACCCCCGAGCCCCCGCCGCTTCCCGCATCGCCGCCCGGCCTGCCGACCGAGACCGCCGGGGCTGGCCAGGCGCCGCAAGCCGCTCCGCCTCCTCAGATTCAGGCTGAGGAGCGGCCCAAGCTCGCCTTCGAAAAAGTGACCTCCCTGCCCCCGCCTTCCGGCGCGCCCCGAATCCCCGTCCCGCCCCGCACCTCGATCGACGAGGCGATCCGAGGCGCCGCGCGTTCGGGTGGGGGCGGCGTCGCGGTCGGCGACCAGGACGACACCCTCCCCTCGTCCGGCGGCGCGCTCTCACAAAGCCCGTCGCCCCCGCAGCGATCGAGCCGCCTGGAGCTGCTCAGCGATCCCAAGGGCGTCGACTTCCGGCCGTACCTCATCCGCGTGCTGGCGTCGGTGCGGCGCAACTGGCTGGCGGTGATCCCCGAGAGCGTCCGGCTCGGCCGCAGGGGCCGCGTCCAGATTCAGTTCGCCATCAGCAAGGACGGCAGTGTGCCGAAGCTCGTGATCGCCGTGCCTTCCGGCGCCGAGGCGCTGGACCGCGCCGCGGTCGCCGGTATCAGCGCGTCGAATCCCTTTCCGCCTCTGCCCTCCGAGTTCACCGGTGACCAGGTTCGACTCCAACTGACTTTTTCCTATAACGCCTCCGCGCGTTGAGTGGCCGCGGATTCGCCTTTCGTGGCTGCGTTTCCGAATCGCGAGCCGCGCCCCGACTGTACGGAGTGGTTAGAACCAACGCTTCATGCCGTGTCTCACTTCCTAGGGAGGCGTAGGGCGCGGGTGGGCCTAAAGTTAGGTGTCCCGGCTGGCGTCGGAAACGCACAACGGCGGCCTTTGGCGCCGAGAGCGTCATCCGGCGCAGCTTACGTTCGCATGCGGCGTGCGATTTTCCGCCTCCAGTATCATCGCGTCCGGGGGCAACTACCCCCATATGGGGTGCTTGGGTTTCAGGGGACATCCCCGAGGGTATTAAGCGATTCAGCGGACTTACAATCGGGCTGGAAAATGTTTTAATTTGCCGAAGAGGATAAGAGAGCGTTCGTAGCAGACGTATCGTTTCCCAGATCGGAACACGGTGATCCGTCTTGATATGCGGAGGTGTTCTGTATCAGGAAACGGTGCGGCTGTACAGGTGAGGGACTGACATTCCGCACTGAGGGCCAAGGTACGCAAACCCTTGGTTCTAGGGTGTTCCGTTTAGTACCCTTCCCGCCGAGCCTCGTCCAATCCCCTCGCCGTGAACATGGCTGCCCGCGTGCAAAGAGACATTCGACCGGAGCGACCGGCCTTCAACGCCGCGCCGATGCGAGGCGCGATGCGAAAGCCGATGCGACGGGAAATGCTCGACGCCCTGGAGGAAGAGTCCATGTCACCGATGGCCGCCGCCGCACCGGCGATTACCGCCAACGAGGTTATCCTCGCTGAGATCAACATCGACGAAATCTCAACCTGCGAAGTTCCCGCCTGCGAAGTCTCCGTCAGCGAAGCCACCGGCAACGGCACGGCCGCCGGGGCCCACGTGGATCGCGACCGGGTCGTCCTCCAGCATCTGCCCCTGGTGAAGGCGATCGCCGTCCGGGTGCACGACAACCTCCCGGTGCACGTCGACCTGGACGACCTGGTTCACGCCGGCATCCTGGGACTCTTCGACGCCGTGAACAAGTACAATCCCGATAAGCAGGTGGTCTTCTCCAGCTACGCCAAGCACCGCATCAAGGGCGCCATCCTGGACAGCCTCAGGCAGCTCGACTGGGCGTCGCGCGATCTGCGGCGTCGTCACAAGCAGGTGGAGGCGGCGCAGCGCGACCTGGCGGCGAAGCTCCAGCGCACGCCGACCGAAGCCGAGGTCGCCGAGAACCTGGGCGTCGAAGAGAGCCGCTGGCGGCAGATGATGCTCGACCTGCGCAACGTGGGGCTGATCTCGGCCTCGACCCGCAGCCAGGAAGGCGACGATCTTCCACCCCCCGATTTTCCGAGCCATCCCGAGACGCAGCCGGACCGCATCTGCGCGCGCCAGCAGATGCGCAACGCGCTGGGCGACGCCATGAAGGTGCTGCCGGAGCGCTACCAGAAGGTGGTGGTGCTCTACTACACCAACGAGATGACGATGAAGGAAATCGGCGGCGTACTCGGCATCAATGAGAGCCGCGTGTCGCAGATCCACAAGTCGGCGCTCGAGAAGATGGCGGCCGTGCTGGAGTCCAACGGCATTACCTCAGCGGCGGCGTTCGCGGAATAGTCATTGTTTTTCGTTCTTAGTTGCCGGCTTTCAGTTGGACACTGCTCCCTCGCTGACAACTGACGACTGATAACTGACAACTGCCGCTCTAAGGTTGCCCCCGACCCACGGGGACGGCCACGTCGAACCAGCCGATCATCATCTCCTCCCAACTCTGCTCGCCCCACACGACCGTGGCCTTCGGGTCGGGGTTGCGCGCGTTGTTGACCGAGTTGTCGAACCAGGCGGTGCACTCGATGCGCGTGCCACGCGGCAGCTCGATCGGCTCGTCGAGATAGTAGTAGGGCTGCGAGTTGAAATCGTAGCGCGGCACCCGCAGGAGAATCCGCGTCTCGACGTCGGGGAAGACGGCGCGGAACTCGAAGGCGCGGCCGCGCAGATGCATGTGCGGCCGCATCCCGGCCAGCGCCGCTGCCTCGTAGATCGCCGCCGACGCTTCGACGCGATGATTGTCGGCCCCCGGCGGGATCGCGAACGAATGATCGGAGGCCCGCATCGCGCGGATGCGGTAGCGCGGCGGCTGCTTGGCGAACACCAGTCCGATGCGCGTCCGGTCGCGTGCCGCCTTCCCGTTGCCGGTGTAGTGAAGCTGGAAGACCAGCTCCGAGCCGGCCGGAATCAGGCGCGCGTAGCCTGGCTTCCACGTCTGCGGCAGCATCCCCGGGGCGTAGCCCGCCAGGTACTCGCCCCAGCGGTAGTATCCGCCCGACGGCGGCCGCACCATGACGATGGCGTGGTGCACCACCTCGCGCGCGCCCGGCCGAACCTCGGCCATCTCGACCCACTTGTCCTCGGTGAAATTCGTCGGCGTGGTGAAGTACTGATAGTCGACCTCGCCCGCCGCCGGCACCTCGAAGTCGGTGGGCATCTCGAAAACGGCGTCGGGCTGCGCCGCGCGCCAGCCGTCGGGAAAACGGCGCGGTGCGGGCGCCTCGGCCGGATCGCCCGCCGCGGCCCCGCGCTCGGCCCAGCGCGCCAGCGTGGCGATCTCGCCGGCGTCGAGCGAAAGGTCGTTGCGGAACTTGCCGAACTGCGGATCGGCCGACCACGGCGGCATGCGGCGCGCGACCACCGCTTCCCGGATGGCGCGAGCCCACGGACGGACGTTCTCGTAAGTCGTCAGCGGCATCCGGCCGATCTCGCCCGCGCGATGGCACTCCTGGCAGCGGCGCTGAAGAATCGGGAGTACGTCGCGGTAGAACACCGGATCGCCCGCGATGGAAGCAGAGGAGAGCGCTAGAGCGGCGACGAGGAGGCGCACCGGCCTCCAGTATATCGCCGCGCGGCTACATGATCGGGTTCACCTTGAGCACCGCGAAATTGCCGTCCTCGCGCGACGGCGCGCGCTTGTGTCCGATGCGGTCGAACGCCAGGCTCACCGCGCGCGTCGCCTCGCCGTGCGGCTCCGGATACAGCTTCACCTCGCGCCCCTCGCGGCCGGTCTCGATGTGCTCGCATTCCTCCGGCGTCGCGAAGCCGACCACGTGAGTCGACCCGTCGGGCAGCTTGTGGCACTCAAAGCTCTGGAAGATCGGCGACGCGTAGAGCGGTGCATCCTCGCCGATCGGCGAGGCGGTGAAGCCGTAGGTTCCGTTGTCCTGGTCGATGAGGGCGAAACCCTCCCGATCGACGGCGATGAGGCGGACCTGGTCGCGCGCGCGCAGCAACTCGCGCTGACGCTCGGCTTCGACGGTGGAGGGCGCAACAGTGCTCATGAAGGATGACTCCGGGAACTTCGATTATAACGTACCGAGCCGGAGATGCCTCTCGGCGTCGGCGGCGCGGCCCAGTCGCTGGTACACCTTCGCCAGCAGCAGGTGCGCCTGCGCGTACCGCGGATCGAGCGCCACGGCGCGCTCGATCTTCGCCGCGGCCTCGGCGGGACGATCGAGAGAGAACAACGCGCGGCCCAGCTCGGTCAGCGATCGCGGCGAGGGCTGCGCCCGTTCGAGCGGCTCCACCGCTTCGCGCGTGCGGCCCTGCCGCAACAGGAAGACGCCGAAGTGGAGGCGCGGGTCGTCCTCGGGGCGTCCCGGCACCGGCGACGCGCCGATGGCCGCGCGAAAATGCTTCTCCGCCTCCCCCTCCTCGCCCCCGGCCGACAGCGCCTGCGCGAGCGCCGAGTGGACGCGCCATCGCTGCGCGGCTCCCTGGGACGACAGCGCCTTCCGCAACACGCCGATCGCCGCGGCGAAGCGATTCAGCGCGAAGAGATTGCGCCCGTGAAAGTAGCAGGCGTCGGCGTCGGCCGGCGCGAGGCGGCAGGCCTCGGCGAACGGCTTCTCGGCGAGCTCGTGATCGGATCGCGACGCGTAAACGACGCCGAGCCACCGCCACGCCGCCGCACTATCAGGCTCCTTCGCGACCATGCCTTTCAGCGCGGCTTCGGCCTGCCGCGAGCGCCCGGCGCGCAGGTCGGCGACCGCGCGGTCGAGCTCGGCTTGCGCCAACAGGACCGCTGCGAGAAGCCCGATCATTCCTTCGGTTGAATTCCGAGCGTCTTCATCTTCCGGTACAGATTGCTGCGCTCGAGTCCCAAACTGTCCGCCGTGCGCGACACGTTGCCGCTGTGCTCCTCCAGCTTGCGGAGTATGTAGTCGCGCTCGGCCGTCTCGCGAACCTCCTGGAGGCTCGCGAAATCGAGCGGCCGCGGCGGCGCGTGATTCTTCCGCGCCGGGTTCAGCGGAATGTGGCGCGCGTCCACGCGCACCTGCGGATTCATGATCACGATGCGCTCCATCAGGTTCCGCAGCTCGCGCACGTTGCCCGGCCAGTGGTATTCGCGCAGCAGATCGTACGCCTCCGGCGTCATCTCCTTGGCCTTGCGTCCGTAGGCCTGCGCGAAGCCGGCCAGAAAGAAGTCCGCCAGCAGCGGAATGTCCTCCACGCGCTCCCGCAGCGGCGGAACGTAGAACGGAATCACGTTGAGCCGGTAGAACAGGTCCTCCCGGAAATTGCCGCGCTCGATCTCCTCCTCCAGCTTCTTGTTGGTCGCCGCCACCACCCGCACGTCCACCTGCACGAAATGCGACGCGCCGACCGGCTCGAAGCGCTGCTCCTCCAGTGCCCGCAGCACCTTGGCCTGCGTCTTCAGGCTCATGTCGCCGATCTCGTCGAGAAACAGCGTCCCCTTGTCGGCCTTCTGGAACTTGCCGGTCTTGTCCTCGCTCGCGCCCGTGAAGCTTCCCTTGCGATGGCCGAACAGTTCGCTCTCGATCAGCTCCTCGGGAATGGCGGCGCAGTTCAC
>CAZEVY010000033.1:0-4634 GCA_964515555.1 uncultured Solibacteraceae bacterium
GGAACGTCACATCTCACTCTATCCGGTCGGCGCGCAAGCTCGCAAACCGCGCGTTCAAGCCCGCAAATCAATGCTGATATCATCGGACTGGAATGAATCACGGGGCCGCGAACACGGAAACCGACATCGAGCAGGATCTGCCGCTCGAGTTCGTCCGCGTCGTCGAGGAGGCCGCCATCGCCGCCGCCCGCACCATGGGACGCGGCGAGCGCGACGGCTCCGACGAGGTCGCCGTGCAGGCCATGCGCCGAGCCTTCGAGACCGTGCCGATCGAAGGAACCATCGTCATCGGCGAGGGCGAGCGCGATGAGGCGCCCATGCTCTACATCGGCGAGCCGGTCGGCGCCACGCCGCCCCCGGGCGTCTCCTATCCGCGCGTCGATATCGCCGTCGATCCGCTGGAAGGCACCAACCTCTGTGCCACCGGCGCCTCCAACGCCATCGCCGTGCTGGCCGCGGCCGAACCCGGCGGCCTGCTGCACGCTCCGGACTGTTACATGGAGAAGATCGTCGCCGGACCCGCCTGCCGCGGGGCGCTCGACATCGATGCGCCGGTGGAGGACAACCTCCGCGCCATCGCCAGTTGCCTGGAGCGCGACGTCGCCGCGCTGACTATCGTCGTGCTCGACCGCCCGCGTCACGAAAAGCTGATCGCCGGTATCCGCGCCGCCGGCGCGCGCATCCGCCTGATCGCCGACGGCGACCTTTCGGCGGGCATCGCCGCGGCCGCGCGCGGGGCCGGAGTCGACGCCGTCATGGGAATCGGCGGCGCGCCCGAGGGCGTGATCACCGCGGCGGCCATGCGCTGCCTGCACGGCGAGATGGTCGGCCGCCTGGTGGTCGACACGCCGGAGCTGGAGGACCGCGTGGCGAAGATGGGCATCAAGGATCCACGCCGCGTCTACTCGGCGCGCGACCTGGCGCCCGGCAAGAAGGTCATGTTCTGCGCCTGCGGCGTCACGCAGGGAGCCCTCCTCAACGGCGTGCGATTTTTCGGCGAGGGCTGCCGCACGCATTCCCTGGTGATGACGCGCGCCACCAACAAGGTGCGCTTCGTCGACACCGTGCACCTCGCCAAGCCGCTCGGCCCGCGCGGCGTCCGTCTCTACTGAACGATGCCCGATCCCGCAGGCGCACGACCGCGCGTCCGCCGCCGCTCCGAAACCGCCTCGCCGACCCTGTTGGTCGGCGCCACCCCTCCGCTGCCGCTCGATCTGGCGCAGCGCTCCGTCGACCGCCTGGGATGGGTGGCCGCCGGCTATGCCGCGACACACGCGATCGTTGCCCTCGGTGGACTGTTCGTTCAGCCCGGCTGGATCGACCCGCGGCAGGCGCCGCTCTCGTATTCGGTGGCAATGATTGTGGGCGTCGTGCTGGGCGTGGCCGTCGCTGCGATGGCCTGGAGCCGCCGATTCCCGCCGCTGCTGATGCTCGATCTCGGCTTGATCTTCGAGGCCGTGGGCGGGCTACTCATCGGACTGGCCGAGGGCGCCGTGCCGTGGCTCGCCGATCATCCCGTGCGCGGCCATTCGTCGGTCGAGCTGTGGGTGGCGATGTTCGCGCTGATCGTTCCGTCGACTCTCGGCAAATCGATTCTGGCGACGGCGGCGACGGCGCTGGCCGGCCCGGTCGGTCTGGGGACGCAGGTGCTGCTCGGCAATGTCGCCATGCCGCCCGCGCCGATGCTGGCGACGCTGTTCGCTCCGGTCTTCGTGATCGCAGGCTGCTCGGTGGCGATCTCGCGCTTCATCTACGGACTCGGCGCCCAAGTCTCGCGGGCGCGCGAATTGGGCAGCTATCAACTGGTCCGGCTGATCGGCCGCGGCGGGATGGGCGAGGTCTGGCTCGGAAAGCATCGCATGCTGGCGCGATCGGCGGCCATCAAGCTGATCCGCACCGAGCGCCTCGTAGCGGGCGCGCCGGCCGAAGTCGACGCCGCCAACCGGCGATTCGAGCGCGAGGCGCGCGCCACCGCCGCGCTGCACTCGCCGCACACCGTCGCGCTCTACGACTACGGCGTCAGCGACGACGGCGCCTTTTACTACGTCATGGAGCACCTGGAGGGCGTCGACCTGGAGACCATGGTCGTGCGGCACGGCGCGCTCCCGGCCCCGCGCGTCGTGCACCTGCTGCGGCAGGTCTGCGACTCGCTGGCCGAGGCGCACGAGCGCGGCATCACGCATCGCGACATCAAGCCGCGCAACATTCTCGCCTGCCGCCTGGGCGTTAACTGCGATTTCGCCAAGGTGCTCGACTTCGGTCTCGTGAAATTCGCCGGCGGACCCGAGTCGCGACTGACGATGGAGGGCGCCGCCGCCGGCACCCCCGCCTACATGTCGCCCGAGGCCGCCATGGGCGCCGCCGACGTCGATCATCGGGCCGACATCTACGCGCTCGGCTGCGTCGGCTGGTGGCTGCTGACGGGGCGGCTCCTGTTCGAGGGCGAAACGCCCATGGCGCTCGCCCTCGCGCATGTCCAGAAGACACCCGACGCTCCGTCGGCGCGGTCCGACGCGAACCCCATACCGCCGGCGCTCGACCGCGCCATCCTCGCCTGCCTCGAGAAGGATCGCGCGCGGCGCCCCCAGTCGGCGCGGGAACTGGAGGGCATGCTCGCGGAGGCCGGCGCGGGTGAGTGGACCCGCGAGCAGGCCGAGCGCTGGTGGGCCGAGCACCCGCCGCCCGCCGCGACCGTCGAGGCCGGCGACGATCCCACCACCTGAGAGGCCACTATGTCCCTGATGCGCGAAATCCGCGATTTTCCGGTACCGGCCAGATCCGTCGCCCTGTGGTGGTTCGGGCAGAACGGCTACATCTTCAAGTCGCCCGAAGGCACGCTCGTCTCGACCGATCTCTACCTGACCAACAGTTGCGACGGTCTTCACCCCGAGCTCGACCTGCGCCGCCGTGTGCCCGTGCTGATCGAGCCCGAAGGCCTTGACGTCGACATCTTCACCTGCACGCACAACCACCAGGACCACACCGACCCGGAGACCATCGCGCGTCTCCGCAATCGCGACACGACCCTGTTCGTCGGCCCGCATCCGAGCTGCGACGTGTATCGCGCACAGCGCGTCGAGGAGGGGCGCATCCAGCCGGCCTGGCCGGCCTGCGGGATCGAGCATCGCGACATCGCCATCCACGGCGCCTTCGCGCTGCCGACCGACGACACCGACCTCAACCACATGGGCTACGTGTTCTGTTTCGGCTCGGGACCGCGCGTCTACGTCACCGGCGACACCGATTACTCGGAGCTCCTGGCGTCGGCCGCGCGCCACACGCCGGACCTGATGATCACCTGCATCAACGGCGGCTTCAACAACCTCTCGCACTTCGAGGCCGCTGAACTGGCCGGCAAGGTCCGCCCGCGCGCGGCCATCCCCTGCCATTACGACATGTTCGCGGACAACGCCGTCGACCCGCGCCAGTTCGCGGCGTCGCTCAAGCTTCGCGCTCCGGGGGTTCGGTACGTCGAGATGGGGTACGGCACGCCGTTGGTGTTTGGAGCCGGGCAGTGATCTCGCGGCAGTTGTGATGTAGACTGTAGCACGCTGTTGCGACTCTCACTGAAAAGGAGCTCTCCATGATCCAGCGAATTAACGGGTTTTCGATCGGACAGACCGCCAAGGTCGTCGGCGTGATGTACGCGCTGATGGGCGTGGTGTTCGTGCCGATCTTTCTTTTGGTTGCGTTGTTCTCTCCGGAAGGCGCCGTTATCGGCTTCGGCCTGGCGATCGCACTTCCCGTCATCTATGGCGTCATGGGGTTCGTGGCGTGCGCCGTGGGGTGCGCCATATACAACGCGGTCGCGGGCCGCATCGGCGGAATCGAGATCCGCGTGGCGACCGAGCCCACGCCTTAGCTTCCCAGTCGACGTCGCGCAGAACGCAGCGGGGCGCGAGCGTCGCAGCCATCATGGAGCGCGCCCCGCACTGTGCGCTCAGAACGACTTTTCCGAGTCGCACAGGATCGTGACCGGACCGTCGTTGACCAGCTCGACGGCCATCGCCGCCTGAAACACGCCGGTCTCGACGCGGATGCCCCGCGCCCGCGCCGCGGCCACGAAGTGCTCGTACAGGCGCCGCGCTGCCTCGGGAGCCGCCGCCCGGTCGAAGCTCGGACGCCGTCCCTTGCGTACGTCGCCGTACAGCGTGAACTGGCTGACCACCAGGAGCGCGCCGCCGCACTCGAGAACGTCGCGGTTCATCTTGCCTTCGGCGTCGGCGAAGATGCGGAGGCCGAGCACCTTGTCGGCGAGATATTCGGCGGCGGTTTCGTCGTCGCCCTTCGCCACGCCGACGAGCACCAGCAGCCCCGCCCCGATCGCCCCCGTGACCCGCCCGTCCACCGTCACGGCGGCGCGCGAAACCCGCTGGACCACGGCGCGCATATGTTAGGATCGCCGGTTGGATGATTGAGACGTACGCCTACGCGCGCGCCGGCCTGCTCGGCAATCCGAGCGACGGCTATTTCGGAAAAACCATTTCGCTGATGGTGCGGAACTTCCGGGCAAGAGTGCTACTCTATCCCAGCTCGCGACTGGAGATCAAACCGTCCAAGGCCGACATGCCGGTCTTCGAGAACCTCGACGACCTCTATCGCACCACGCGCTGGCGCGGCTACTACGGCGGCAT
>CAZEVY010000033.1:4734-8506 GCA_964515555.1 uncultured Solibacteraceae bacterium
GTTCCGGCGGGCCTCCAGGATCGCGTCATTCAGTGCTACGAGGGCCTGGTCTACATGGACTTCAGCCGCGAAATCATGGAGGCGCGCGGACACGGCGTCTACGAGCGCCTCGACCCCGGCCTGCTGCCGTCGATCTACCTGGCCTATCGCACCTCGCTCAGCGAGGGCACCGAAGTCTTCCACAGCAACGTGCGCGAGCGCTGGCGCGCCGGCGACCCCGAGATCGTCGAGGCCATGCGCACCTGGGCCTCCTACGCCGAGCAGGGACGCCGCGCCCTCATGGAAGGCGACGACGACGCGCTCGACCGCCTGATTGACGCCAACTTCGACCTGCGCGCCCGCATTTACCGCATCGGCGACGCCAACCGCGAAATGATCGACACCGCCCGCCGTTGCGGCGCATCGGCCAACTTCGCCGGCTCGGGCGGGGCCATCGTCGGCGCATACCGCGGCGAGGACATGTATGCGGCCCTCGTGAAGGCGATGACCGCCATCGGCGTCGGCATCCTCAAGCCCCGGGTCGTTCCCCTTAGTACGGCTCAGTGATTTGAGGGGCTTCGCCCGGCCCGGTTTCTCCTCATTCCCGGGGCTCTTTCCGCCGATAGCAGAATAGATGCCATTGCGCCGTCGCCGACGCCAGCGGGTCCACGGGGGATTCTTCCGCTTCGAGACCGCCGATCGCCGCATTCTGTTCGGCTCCGGCGACTCCGACCTCATCCGCCTGCGCGACGAGTTCGGCAACAGCTGGTGGGGCGTCGCCGAGGATCTCGGCGAGAACCTCATCCGCTACCGCTTCCGCGACGACCACGGCAATACCGTCTCCGGACTCTCCGACCACAGCGGCATTCTGCTCCGCGATCAGCACGGCAAGACCTGGCGCGGCTATTTGCTGTAAGAAACCCTTCCCGGCAATTGCAATCGGGACTATAATAGGTCCCCATGAGAGGAACGGCTCTGGTCTTCCTCCTCTGCGCGGCCTCCCGCGCCCAGGACCCCGATCCCGCGGCGCTGCTCGGACGCATCAAAACGCGCGCCGAAGAGAATCTCCGCAAGCTCCCCGACTACACCTGCGCCCAGACCGTCGAGCGCCTCTGGCGCGACAAGGCCGACCGGCCCTACAAGGCCATCGACACCCTGCGCCTCGAAGTCGCGCTCATCGACGGCCAGGAGCGCTTCTCGTGGCTCGACTCCAGGCGGTTCGAGGAGAAGTCTCTGGCCGATCTCATCGGCGGCGCCAGCGGCACCGGCAGTTTCGCCCTGCACGCCGGCAGCGTCTTCCGTCCGCGCGTCGCCGACTTCACCTTCGGCGGCGCCGAATCGTTCCGCGAGCGGCCCGCCTTCCGCTACGACTACGAGGTTCCGCGCGAGCGCAGCCGCTACCGCCTGCGCGTCGGCGATAAGGAAGCGGTAGTCGCGTTTCGCGGATCGTTCTGGGTGTCGGCGGAGTCGCTCGACCTCCTGCGCCTGGAGGTGCACGCCGAGGAGATTCCACCGGAGCTCGGACTCCACCAGGCCAGCGATTTCGTCGAGTACCAGCGCGCACAGTTGGGTCACTCCGAGTTCCTGTTGCCAGGCAGTTCGGAACTGATCATGGTGGATCAGTACGGTAACGAGACGCGCAATCGCACGCAGTACAGCCGATGCCGGCAGTATCTGGCCGAGTCGCGCCTGGTCGCCACGTCGGCCGAGACGACGCCGGCTTCGTCCGCAAGGACGGAGGCGTTCGCGCTGGCGCCGCGGACGATGCTGGAGCTGGCATTGGAGTCGGAGATCGAGCCGGAGAAAACCGCCGTCGGCGACGCCGTACGCGCCATCCTCGACAAACCGCTCAAGGACGGCGACCGCATCGTGGTGGCGCGCGGCGCCAGCGTGCTCGGCCGCGTCCTCCGCGTCGAGAAGGAAAGCCGGCCCTTCCCGCACTACATCGTCGCCTTGCAGTTCCATTCGCTCGAAACCGGCGACGGATCGGTCGCCTTCTCGGCGACGATGGATGAGGCCGGACCCGCGGCCGGCCTGATGCGCGAGCAGAAGTCGATGAACCCGGTCTTCACGCGCAATCGCGCTCCCCGCATGAACATCCTTGTGGCCGAGACGCAGCGCGGCCAGGGAATCCTGATGTGGGAGGCGAAGCGTCCCCGCATTCCACGCGGTCTCAGGATGAAGTGGATGGTCGACGCGCGCTAGCGGGTACCATTACCGGAACGGCATCGTCCTGGAACCGCCGGACCCTCTTGGAGGCCCGATGGCTATTGGTTTCCGCGCGCACTCCCCGCATAGTGGGATGCTGTGCGGCGGCGACTCCTCGAAGACTTCGGCCTGATCCTCCATTTCACGCGCAACTGGATCCACTACGGCGCGCTCGGCCTCGTGCTTCTGCTCTCGCTGGTCGCCGCCGTGCGCGGCATGGCCGCCGAGTAGCGGCGCGCGATATCATCCCATCGCGATATCATCCATCCATGACCGGGGACGACTACGCCCGCCTCGAGGACGACGTCCGCCGGAACGGCCCCGCGGCCGCGTTCGACGCGCTCGAGCGCCGGGCGCTGGAGGGCCACGATTACCCTCTGTTGTTCGACACGCTGCTGATGCGCAGCCGTCATGAGATCGGCCTTCCCCTGGTGCTGCACGACCCCGGCGCACTCTCCGGCGATCGCCGTCGCGACTACGAATCCGCCTGCGTCGACGCCGCCCGCCGCGTCGGCACGCTTTTCCTCGAAGGCGGCGATATCGCGCGCGCATGGCCCTACTTCCGCGCCATCGGCGAGACTGCACCGATTGCCGGGGCCATCGCGAGCCTTCCTCAGGACGCGAATCCCGACGGCGTCATCGAGATCGCCTACCAGGAGGGCGTGAACCCGCGCAAGGGATTCGAGATGGTGCTCGAGCATCACGGCATCTGCCGCGCGATCACCGTGTTCTCGCAGTATCCGGGCGCCGACGGGCGCGCCGAATCGCTCGCGCTTCTGGTGCGCACCCTGCACGGCGAGCTCGACGCCAACCTCCGCCGCGCCATCCGCGAGCATGAAGGAGCCGATCCCGCCGAGCCGGACATCCCCTCGCTCATCCGCGATCGCGAGTGGCTCTTCGGCGAGTACAACTACTACGTCGACACCTCGCACGTGACCGCGGTGCTTCAGCTCGCGCGCGACGCCGAGGATCGCGAGACGCTACTGCGCGCCGTCGAGATCGCCGGCTACGGCCGGCGCCTGGCCCCGATGTTCCAGTACCGCGGCGAGCCGCCCTTCGAGGACGTCTACGGTGACAACGCCCTCTACCTGCGCGCGCTCGCCGGCGAGTGCGTCGATCAGGCCATCGCGCACTTTCGAGCCAGGGCCGCTGCCGCCGACCCCGATCAGGCCGGCACGGCGCCCGCGCAGACGCTGGTCGCGCTGCTGGTGCGATTGAAGCGCTACTCCGAGGCGGCCGACGCATCGCTCGAGTTCCTGCGCGACGCCGACCCGCGCTTCCTCGCCTGCCCCACCGTCGCGCAGCTGTTGCAGATGGCGGGCGACTACGAGCGCCTCGCGCGCCTCGGACGTGAGCGCGATAACGTACTGGAGTTCGTCGCCGGCGTGATCCAGCGCCAGGAAGGGGAGTCATGAACCGACGAAGTTTTCTCGCGACTGCGGGGCTCGCCGCGGCGCCGGGTGTTGCTCTTTCGCAGGACGCTCGCGGCAAGCTGAAGATCCGCGCCCTCGAGTTCTGGCGGCTCGAAGGCCGGTACGACACCATGGCCGGCGCCAACCGCCAGCACCAGGTGCAGCCGCTGCAC
>CAZEVY010000033.1:8606-45394 GCA_964515555.1 uncultured Solibacteraceae bacterium
CGCCACGCGCGCGGCGGCCACTTCATGATGGCGATCAGCGCGGTCGACAACGCGCTCTGGGATCTGCGCGGACGATACTTCAACGCGCCGGTCTACCGGCTGCTCGGCGGCCCCTCGCGCGACGCCGTGGAAGCCTACGGAAGCTGCCTCGGATACTCCGTCGAGCCGGAGGCCGTGCGGCGCAAGTGCGCGGAGCTTTACCGCGGGGGATTCCGCTGCCAGAAGTGGTTCATGGCGTATGGGCCGGGCGACGGCGCCGCGGGCCTGGCGAAGAGCGTCGAGCTGGTGCGCGTCCTTCGCGAGACGCTGGGCGACGACGCCGAGATCATGTTCGACGCCTTCATGGGATGGCAGCTCGACTTCGCCGTCGCCTGGGCCCGGCAGGCGGAGCGTTACCGTCCCCGATGGATCGAGGAGGCGTTCGGAATGGACAAGCTGGAGGCCTTCGTCGAGCTGCGCCGGAAGACGACCGTGCCGGTCGCCACCGGCGAGCACTTCTACGGGCGCTGGGAGGTGAACCGCTTCCTCGCCGCGGGCGCCATCAGCGTGGTGCAGTCCGACCCGGAATGGTGCGGCGGCGTCAGCGAGCTCGTCAAGATGTGCGCCATCGCCTCGCTCTACGACGCCCAGGTCGTTCCGCACGGGCACAATCTCCACGCAGCGCTGCACGTCGTCGCAAGCCAGCCGCCGGCGACCTGCCCGCTGGTCGAGTACCTCATATCAAAGATGTCGACCTATTACCACTTCGAGAAGAACGTGCCGCACCCGGTGGAGGGAAAGATCGCGCTGCCGGACCGGCCCGGCTTCGGCATCGAGTTCGACGATGCCAAAGTGGAGCGCCGCACCCACGTGAAATGGAGCTGATACCCTTCGCCGACCTCGCGCTCGCGCGCCGATTCGAGCGCGCCGAGGCCGCCGCCTGCGCAGGATTCGCCGCCGCGCGCCGCCGTCTTCAGCCCGAATGCGGCGCCGAGTGGATCGAGTGCGCCGGCGCCTACGTCGTCTTCGACACCGTCGACTCACCGGTGACGCAGTCGTTCGGTCTCGGCGTCTTCGAGCCGATCACGCCCGCGGTGCTCGACGAGATCGAGCGCTTCTACCGCGACCGCGGCGCGCACGTCGACCTCGAAGTCTGCCCCCTTGCCGGCGTCGACGCCATCCGGCTGCTGTGCGACCGCGGCTATCGCCCCATCGAGATCAGCAGCGTCACTTATCGCACCATCGCCGAACCCGAGCCGCCCGCCGATGGCGGCATCCGCGTGCGTGTCGCCGGGCCCGAAGACGCGCGCCTGTGGATCGACGTCAGCGTCAGGGGCTGGGCGCACGAGTTGCCGGAAGTCGTCGGCTTCCTCACGGACACGGCGGCGATCTACTTCGCGCACGAGAGCGAGGTCTGCTTCCTTGCCGAATTCGACGGCGTCCCTGCCGCCGCGGGCGCGCTCTGCATCCACGAAGGCGTCGCGCTCTTCGCCGGCGCGGCGACAGCACCCGAGTTCCGCCGCCGCGGCTTGCAGGCGGCGCTGCTCGAAGCGCGACTGCGCTATGCCTTCGAGCGCGGCTGCAGCCTGGCGATGATGGTCGCGATGGCCGGCAGCGACTCCCAGCGCAACGCCGAGCGCAAGGGCTTCCGCGTCGCCTACACCCGCACCAAGTGGCGGTTGGGCCCTGCGCCGACCGACGCGGCTGGAACTACGCCCGCCGTCTAGGCCGATCCTGCGTGCGACGCATCTTTGATCACCGGAAAACCGACGACGTCGAGATCGACACGTTCCCCAACGCCAGTCCCGTGTCGATGCCCGAGGCGGAGAATGGCAGATAGATGTTGTTCTGTATTTCCACGCCGCCGTTGCCGGGAGGCAGCCCGAGCAGAATGTACGGTGGCACCGTGAACCGGCCGTCTTCTACCGGAGCCACGCAGATGAAGCCCCCGATAATCGGCGGAAGGACCTGGCCGTTGCCGCCGGTCCCGCTGATCACCACGTAAGTGCCGGGGTTGCCCCCCGTCCAGGTCACCAGCAGCCCCTGCGATTTGTCGATATTCGCCGCCGCGGCCATGTTGGTCCAGGCGAGCAGCGGATTCGAGAACTGAAAGGTCGTCGAGAAGGAACCGACGTCCGTCCCGCCTCCGCCCCGGAACGTGAATGCGCCGCCGGTTTGCGGAATCGCGCCGTTCGGCAGGCCCGCCGTGTAGGTGCCTCGAATGCCGAGCGGAATCGTCAGCCGCACGTCCAGGCCGTTCGGACCCGACAGCTCGATAATCCCCGCGTCCAGCCCCGTGAACGAAGGCGCCGGCGCGTTGATATCGACCGGGAACACCAGGCATCCGCCCGGCGAAACCGTGGGACCCACCGCGGCGGCGACTAGTCCCGTGTACCGTCCGAAGGCCCCGTTGGCGCTGTGGCTCTCTCCGCGCGGCTCCACCGCCTTGACCACTGACACCAGCCCGGCGCGTAATCCGTCCGGCCTCGACAGTTGCGTGCCGTTCAACCCCGTGATCTGTTCCGTGCACGGTTCGCCGTTCCTCGAAATGGGCAGCGTGACCGCGTTGCTGACGACGCTTCCGGTGACCGCGACGACGGAAATGAAGCATCCCAGCGGCACATTCGCCGGAATCGTCAGGTTGATCTGGTTCACGCCCGGATATCCCGACGAGCCTTGATACAGGATGATCCCCAGCACCGCGCCGAAATAAACCTGGAGATTCGTGTTCACTGCGTGCGGCGTCGTCGAAAAGATGGTGTCGCTGTCTTCGGGGTCGGAGCCGAGTCCCGTGGTCCACAGCACGACGTTCTGGGTCGGCGTTCCCGGGTTGGCGAACGTCAGCAGCGCCCCGGTCACCGCGTCGGTGGCGACGCCCAGGCCGCCGTTGTACGAGTTGATCCCCACCGCGCTCGGGACCACCCGGATTGCCGCCGGAGGACTCGTCGCCCCGCGATACGTCACCGTCAGCGTCCCGGTCCCCACCGGCGTCGCCGCCGGCAGCACCGCGGCGATCTGCGTGGGTGTGGCGTACCAGATCCCCGGCCGCGTAGTGACGCCGTTCACGACCACCGTGATACTCGTGCCGTTCAGCGTCGTCGGAATACCCGGGGGCGCGCTCGACTGAAGCACCAGAGCGCCCTGGTCGGCCAGATTGCGCCCGGCGATTATGAACAGGCTGCTCGGCGCGATGCCGTAGTTCGGGAAGCCCGCCGGGATGCCGCTCGAGTTGTTCTGGATCGCCGTCACCGCCGGACCCGCTGGGGGCGC
Source organism: uncultured Solibacteraceae bacterium (assembly GCA_964515555.1). Taxonomy (GTDB): domain Bacteria; phylum Acidobacteriota; class Terriglobia; order Bryobacterales; family Bryobacteraceae; genus CAZEVY01. Next base: position 11,856 of record CAZEVY010000033.1, read on the forward strand.
CGGCGCGATGAAGGTCGTGAATTGCAGCGTGATCGTGGTGCCGCTCTTGGCCGTCACCAGCACCTTCGCGACGTTGCCGCCGTTGGTGCCGACGGCGAATACGGCGTTGACCACCAGTGCCGCCGCCTGAATCGGCGCCGACGAGCCGATCACCAGGAAAGGCCGCAGTTGCCCCTCCACCAGCAGGTCGAACGCCGCCGCCCCGCCGGGGATGTTCGCCGCCCGCGCGCGCCCTTGCGGCGCCAGCGTGGTCCCGTTCCACAGCAGGTCGCCGCCCGAAGCCGCCACGGCGCCGGTGTCGAGGTTCAGCGACGTGTTCGCCTGAAGCGTGGTCGTCTGGCTGATGTCCGCCCGCGCCGCCATCGGAATCGAGAGCGCCGCGACAGCCGCGGCAGCCCACCGCCAACCGGCCACTTTCATCGCGAACCTCCTGCTAACGAACCTACGCCGCCACAACGGCCGCCGGATTCGACAACTCCCCGATCTCGGCGACGTGAATCGTCACCACGTCGCCCGCCGCCAGCGCGCTCTCTTCGGTGACGATGATCCCGGTCCCGGTCAGCAGCACCGAACCCGCCGGCACCGTGTTGGCGCGCAGCAGGTACTCCACCAGCGTCTCGATCTTGCGCCCCAGCTTCGCAGTCGAAACTTCGCCCGAGAATATCGTCTGCCGGTCGCGCGAAATCCTGCAGGTCATTTGAAGCTTGTACGGATCGGCGATCTCGTCCGGCGTGACGATTACCGGCCCCAGCGCGCAGCACCCGTTGTACACCTTCGACTGCGGCAGATACAGCGGATTCTCGCGCTCAATATCCCACGCCGAGACGTCGTTCGCCAGCGTGTAGCCCAGCACCTTGCCACCCGCGCCCAGCACCACCGCCAGCTCCGGCTCCGGCGCCGTGAACTTCGAATCCGGCCGCAGCCCGATCGGCTTGCGCGGGCCGACGCACACCCGCGCCGTCCCCTTGAAGAACACCTCCGGCCGCGCCGCCGAGTAGACGTGCGCGTAGAAACCCTCGCGCGTTCCGTGCTCGGCGTCGCGAAACGAAGCGCTCGATTCGTACGTGCAGCCGCACGCCCACACCTCGGCCGGGTGGATCGGAATGATCGGCTCCAGCTCCTCCGGATGCGCGCTCGCCAGTTGCGCCGCCAGCCGCGGCAGCTCCACGCCGTCGCGCTCGGAGCGCTGAAGCAGCTCCTGCACCGTGTAGTTGGGAATCGGCCGCGCCGTCTGGCCCTCGAAGACCGCCGCGGTCACGCCGCCCCGCCACTTCACCTGTCCGAGTCTCATGGATGATTACGCCGCCCGCCTGTCCAATCGATTTAGTATTTCAGATACACCGTCTTGTAATCGCTGTAGAATTCCATCGCCGCCGGACCCTGTTCCTTCGGACCGAAACTCGAATCCTTGGTCCCGCCGAAGGGCAGCTGATACTCGACGCCCGCGCTCGGCAGGTTCACCGTCAGCAGCCCCGCCTCCATGCGATGCACGTACTCGAACACGCGCGAGACGTTGGTGGTCTGCACCGAGGCCGAGAGTCCGAACGGGACGTTGTTGGCGATCCGCAGCGCGTCGCCGAAATCCGCGGCCTTCATGACCGCCAGCACCGGCCCGAAGATCTCCTCGCGCGCGATCGTCATCTCCTCGGTCACGCCCGCGAAAATCGTCGGCTCGACGAAATAGCCCTTGTCGAAGCCCGGCCCCGTCATGCGATTGCCGCCCACCAGCGGCGGTCCCGCCTCGCGCCGCCCGATCTCGATGTAGCGCAGGTTCGTGTCGAGCTGCGCCTGGTCGATCGCCGGCCCGATGTCGATGCCCGCCTCCAGCCCGTTGCCGATCTTCAGCTTCTTCGTGCGCTCCACCAGCGCGGCCAGAAACAGGTCGTAGATGGGCGCCTCGACGATCGCCCGGCTGGTCGCCGTGCACTTCTGTCCCGTCGAGAAAAACGCCCCGTTGACGACATTTTCCACCGCCGAGGCGAAGTCGCAGTCGGCGCACACGATCGTCGGGTTCTTGCCGCCCATCTCCAGTTGAATGCGCAGGCGGCGCTTCGACGCCTCGGCGTGCAGCCAGTTCCCCACCTCGCACGATCCGGTGAACGACACCCCCCGGATCGCCGGCGCCTCCACCAGTGCCCGTCCCAACTCGCCGCCCGGTCCCGCCACGAAGTTGACGACGCCCTTCGGAATTCCCGCGTCGTGGCACGCCTCCACGATCCGCCACGCGCTCAGCGGCGCCGCCGACGCCGGCTTCAGCACCGCCGTGTTGCCGCAGATCAGCGCCGGCGCCAGCTTCCAGGCCGGAATCGCGATCGGAAAATTCCACGGCGTCACCAGGCCCACCACGCCGATCGGTTTCCGCAGCGCGAACATGTGCACGCGGTCGCGCTCCGAGGGAACCAGCATGCCCGGCATGCGCGCGCCCTCGCCGGCGAAATACCGGAAAATATTGATCGCGCGACGTACCTCGCCGCGCGCCTCCGGCAGCGTCTTGCCCTCCTCGCGCGTCATCTCGACGGCGCAGGCCTCGGCCCGGGAGTCCAGCAGGTCGGCGACTTTATAGAGATAGTTGCCACGGGCCGGCGCCGTCATTCCGGCCCAGCCCGCCAGCGCCGCCTGCGCCGCCTCGGCCGCGCACGCCAGATCGGCGGCTGAGCCCTTTCCCATGTTGCCGACGATCTCGCCGGTGTTCGCCGGGTTGCGGTTCTCGAACGTCGGACCGTCCACCCATTGGCCGTTAATGTAGTTGCGGAATGTTTCCATGCTCATTGTTCAGAATTTCACCTTGGGAGCTTCCTTGGCCGCGGGCGCCGCGCGAAAATAATCGTCGTTGCGCTGGAAGCCGAACAGCGCCGCCGTGACGTTGCGCGGGAACAGCGCGATCGATGTATTGTACTTCTGCAAGGCGTCGTTGTAGGTACGCCGCGCCACCGCCACCCGATTCTCCGATCCCGCCAGTTCGTCCTGCAACCGCAGGAAATTCTCGTTCGACTTCAGCGCCGGGTAGTTCTCCACCACCACGAGCAGACGCCCCAGCGCGCCGTCGAGTCTCTGGTTCGCTTCGATCTTCTCAGTCGGCGTGCGCGCTCCGGCGAGCGCCGCGCGCGCGTTTGCCAGGTTCTCGAAGACGTCTCTCTCCTGCTTGGCGAAACCCTTCACGGTCTCCACGAGATTGGGGATCAGGTCGGCGCGCCGCTGGAGCGTGATCTCCACCTCCGACCATCCGCGCGCCACCGCCTCGCGCTGCCCCGTCAGGTCGTTGTAGCCGCCTGCCACCGCCACGCCCAGCACCACGGCTCCCGCCGCCACCGCGATCAACGCTATCTTCATTCCCTCACCTTCACGACTCCAGCCGGTTCACGGCGTCCACCACCGTTTGAATCCCCTTCAAGTATTGTGCCAACAGCTCTTCCGGCTGCAACGACCGCGCCTTCACGGCGCCCTCGCGCAGGTCGAGCAGCGTGCGCAGCGGCGCCGCGTCCAGGCCGAGCCTCTCCTCCGCCTGCGCCACGATCTCCCGCTTCTGCCATTTCGCATCCACGCCCGCCAGCCGCAGCGCATGCCGCGTCAGCACGCAGAAGGTCGATACCGAGTCGGCCATCAGCCGCAGCAGCAGGTCGCCGTCGAACAGGACGCCGGCCGCGCGCTGCCGCAGCCGCAACAGCTTGGCGCGCAGCTCGTGCTCCACCATGGCGCGATAGTAGCGGTCGTCGATCTTCAGGCCCTCGATCACGTCGGCGCCGTGGAGCACCCGCCGCCGGTCGCGCATGTCGTGGAACTCGATCGGAAAACAGTCGGTCGATTGCCGCGTTTCCTGCTCGCCCATCAGCAGCGGCGCCGGGTTGCCGAGCTCGCGCCACCAGCGGAATACCGGCTCGCTGTCGTGCAGCTCGCGCGTCCCCACCTCGCGCAGCACGCAGAAGATGTTGATGTCGGAGAAGCGGCCGTTGTGGTCGCCCGCCGCCGCCGAGCCGTAGAGCACCACCGAGACCAGCCGGTCGCCGTAGGTCTTCGTCAGCTTGTCGAGCAATTGATCCAGGACTTTCTGCATCGCCGCCTACCAGTCGCTCGACGCTCCGCCGCCGCCCGGATCGCCGCCGCCGAAGCCGCCGAAGTGATCCGACGAGTCGTACCCGCCAAAGCCGCCGCCGCTGCGCCCGCCCTGCGTCGCGCGGCCCAGCATGTCGGCCGCCACCCACGCCGCCCAGCCGCCTCCCCAGCCTCCGCCGAAGCCCCGGAATCCGCGCGGACCCCACCGCGTGCGCCGCCGCCGCATGTTGGCGGCCAGCGCCACCGCCGCCGCGCCGCCGCCGACGAGCATCGCCAGCGGAACCGGCTCGCGATGCCGACGCGTGGGCCGCGGGCGCGTTTCCTCCGCCAGTCGGACGTTCTTCCCTTGCGCGATGCGCGCCGCGATCAGGTGGACGCCCTCGTTCACAGCGTCGCCGTAATGACCCGCGCGCAGCGCCGGGCGCATCTGCCGCAGCACGCTGCCCGCGAAGCCGTCGGGCATGTCGCCCTCGAGTCCGTACCCGACTTCGAGGCGCGTGCGCCGGTCGTTAACCGCCAGCAGCAGCAGCACGCCGTTGTCTTTCGTCTTCTTGCCGATCCCCCAGGTCTTGAACAAGAGGTTGGCGACGTCCTCCACCGGCTCGCCGTGCAGCGTCGGCAGCAGCACCACGGCGATCTCGGCGCCCGTCGCCTTCTCGATTTCCGCGCAGTAGCGCTCGATCGCCGTCCGCTGCTCCGCGCCGATGGCGCCTGCGAAGTCGCTCACGCGGCCCTGCGGCTTCAGCGCCGAGAAGTCGTAGGCGCGCGCCACGCACAGGGCGGCGGCGAGGACCCATGGAACGATGCGGGGGAGCGGCTGCATCCGGGGTATCTCACAGTGTACCGCGCGCATCGCAAGGCGCCGCTTGACGAGATGGCGTTAATCCTGCGCGAATCAGGAAATCGCTGAAGTCGCGATCGGCGGAAGCAAGGTCGGCGTCGTTCTCCAGGGCGAGCGCCTCCCCGCGTCGCTGCCCTGGTAGATTGAAGCCATGCTTCCGGCCCTAATAGCGGCGAGCGCCCTGTTCGCCTCACAGCCTTTCTTCGACCGTACACATCCATCGAAGGTGTTCGGCGAGAACCGCAACTACCGCATCATCCTGCCGCCCGCCTACGAGACCAGCGGCAAGCGCTACCCGGTCATCTACTATCATCACGGCCACAGCGACCGCTACACCGTCGAACGCTACGACGAAGGCAAGGAGACCATCCCGCAAATGGTCGCCTTCGCCGCCGCCAACGACGTCATGGTCGTGTGCGTCGACGGGTATGTCGCGCGCGAATATACGGGCTTCTACGGCGGCTCGCCCTGGGACGTACGGAAAGAGGGCGGCGACTACGACTTCGGGGCGTACTTTCTCGAACTGGCCGCGCATATCGACTCCACGTACCGCACTCTCACCAGCCGCCGCTCCCGCGCCACCAGCGGCCTCAGCATGGGCGGCTTCATGAGTCTGTGGCTGAGCGCGCGCTATCCCCACCTGATCGGCAGCGCGTCGTCGTTCAACCCTGGACCCGAGTTCTACACCGGCGAAAAGGACCGCCGCGTCCTCTGGCGGCCGAAGGATCACGTCTCCTCGCACGCGCCGACGATGGTGCGGCTGATCCGCGCCTCGGGCGACTACATCAGCCAGTACCACGAGGAGACGCGCGACGCCTACGCGCGCTCCGCGGTCGACTTCGAGTACCGCCAGGACGAGTACCACCGCCACTGGGCGACGTCCATCGCCGAGACCTTCGCGTTCCACATGCGCGCCTTCGCCACGCCGCATCTCGATAATGTCCCGGAATCGTTCAGCCACTCCAATCCCCATCGCGCCTTCGACGTCTGGGGCTACCGCGTCGAGGCTGCCGGCGCCGGTCCGGGGATCGCCTACCTCGACGGAGTGACGCAGGGCGGCCTGCGCATCACCACGCGCCGATGGGCGCCCGATGGCCCGCCCGCCGACCGTCGCATCACCGTCGTCACACGCCCGCTCTATTCCGCCGGCAAGACCTACACGTTGCTCGACCACCCGCTCTCGACCGGCGCGACCGTGCGGCGCGATCTCGTCGCCGACGCGCAGGGACGGCTGAGCTTCACGGTCGACGGCACGGGTCACCAGGTCAGCTTCGTGGGACCGGGTACGGGCGCGCAGCCGCCGGTGCTGCTGCCCGTCACCGCGCGCGATCGCCTGCGGCTGTGGCCCGATCGCGACGTCGCGCTGCCGCTGCGGATCTATAATCCGCGCGGCGAGACGATGAAGGACGTCCGCGTCGCGCTCACGACGGAGTATCCGACAGTGAAGATCCTTGCGGCATCGGCGTCGTTCGCCGAGATTGCGCCGGGCGCCGCGGCGGAGTTCACCGCACGCGTGCGGCTCACCTCGGGCGGCGGCGACTTCGCGCCCGCGCGCCTGCGCTGGCGCGCCATCTACGACGGCTACTTGACGACGTCGGAGAACGTCGACGTGCTGGTGGTCCCGTCGGCGCTCGAGAAGCCGCTTGCCGTCGAAGTGCTCGACGGGCGCACGGTGACCCTCCCGGTCTTCCGGCAGGCCGGCAACCAGGGCGGCGGAGCGGCGATCGACCGGACGATCACCGAGGGTCGCGGCAACGGCAACGGCGTCCTCGAACCCGGCGAGGAGGCGACTGTCTGGGTGACGCTCGCGCAGGGCATGGACCCGTTCGACAAGAACACCTGGCGACGCGCCAAGGTGTACTCGGATTCGCCGCATGTCGTCGAGGTCGCCGATATCGAGGAGCAGAAGCAGCGGGAGTGGACGAGCGCGCAGGAGCGCACCAGCGTCATCCGGCTCGATGCGAAGGCGGCGGCAGGGGCGATTCCGCTGCTGCTATCGGCCGAGTCGTGGAGTTTCCACTTTACGCCCGACGTGCGATACGGCCGGTTGCCGTTGTATCAGGCGTTCCAGTTGCACACGCGGCACGTGCTCGCCTGGGAGATCGGCGCACGCTAGACTCCCGCGCCGCCGGGAAGCTGCACCCGGAACGTCGTTCCCCGCCCCAACTCGCTCGACACCTCGATGCGACCGCCGTGATTGGTCACGATGCTCTTGACGATCGCCAGTCCCAGGCCGGCGGTGCGGCCGGGCTTGGTCGTATAGTCGTCGTCAAAGAGGCGGCTCAGCGCTTGCGGCGGAATACCCGCGCCGTTATCCGCGACCTCGAGGAGCGCCTCGACGCCGCCGCGGGTCCGGAACACGATTTCGCCGCCGGCGGGCATGGCGTCGCGCGCATTGATTGCCAGGTTCAGCAGCACCTGGTTCATCTGGACGGGATCCGCCGCGACGCGCGCGCCGGCCGGGTCGAGCTCCTGCCGGATAACGATGCGCCGGTCGAAGGCGCCGCGCAGGAAACCGGCCGCTTCCCGAACGGCGTCGTTCAGGTCGAGCTCGTCGCGGAGTCCGCTGCCGGCGCCGGCCGGGACCAGCCGCGCCACCAGCTCGCCGGCGCGCACGGCCGCCTGGGCGACGGCAGCCGAGGCCTGGTGCGCCTCGCTGCCCGGCTCGACGATGAGCGAGACCATCCCGGCATTTCCGAGGATGCCGGCCAGCAGATTGTTGCAGTCGTGCGCGAAGCGGCGGATTCGCGATTCCAGCTCGTCCACACGCGCCCGGAGCTCGGTAGTCTCGGGGTCCATCACATTCCGAACAGGAACAGCAGGAAGGCCGCCGCTCCGCCGAACACCGCCAGCCATCCCCAGCCGCGGTGCGAGGGCAGCTGCCACCACATGATCAGTCCCGAGGCAATCCACACGATGAACCCGACGCAAACAACGTCGACAACGACGGCCCAGGCGTCGTTGAGGAAGTCGCTTTGGTGGAAGCCGCCGCGCGCGTGCATTCCCGTGAGGAAGCGGTCCCAGCGGAATACGCGGTCCTGGGCGCGGAGACGTTTCTGGTCGACGAAGTAGGTCAGCTGGACGGCGTGCCGGAAGGTGTGCCAATAGACGTTGATCTCGCGGGGATTGTTGCTGTACGTTCCGAACGTTCCGCTCAGCCCGGCGTCCTTCACCATGCGCGCGCCGACTTCCTCCAGCGGCACGCCTTCCACCGGGATATCGTAGGGACGCTCGAAGCGCGGCGACCACAAGGGCGTGTCGCCGCCGAGAAGCGCGTTCGTGGCTTTGGGGTGGCTGAACGGATACGAGCTGATTCCGTACATCAGGAACCACGGCATCAGAAACATCGCCAGGTAAAGGTGCAGGCGGCGGTTGAAATGTTGGAAGTTCATGGCCGCCTCACAGGATCGCCAGGAAGAACGCGAACAACCCCACGCCGGCGAGACCGAAGGCCGCGCCCCAGGCCCGCGTGAGCTTCATCTCCCACCACATCCACAGCCCCGAGAGCACCCAGAAGACCATGGCGACGATGAACAGGTCGACGGACACTCCCCACGAGTCGTCCACCAGGTAGTTCTGCTCGAAGCCCCGCCGCCGGTGCATGCGCTCCAGAAACGCGTTGGTGCGGAACTCCAGGCTCTCGATGACGACCTTCTTGTCGTTCGGCGTATAGGTAATGCGCCGCGGCGTCACCGGGTCAAGCCGCTGGATCACGAGCCTCCCGTCTTTCAGCATGCGCGCGTTGTGCGCGCCGTCGAGCCCGATGCCGCCGAGAAGCTGGATCGCCATGGCCTGCGGCGTGGCGTCGGGTGGGAAGGTTCCGTCGTAGATCAGGTCGCGCTCCGCAAGGAATTGCGGCTGCTTTCCGTCGTACCACGCGCGGAAGTGGTCGCGATGGTTCATCACGATGGTGCTGACGGCGTAGATAAGCACCCAGGGCGTGAGGAACAGCGCCAGGTACATGTGGGTGCGTCGGACGATCTTGGAGAACACGTTGCCTCCCGTGGGCCTCCCGGCGACTTTCGAGTGTATCAGGCCTGTCGTATGATGAGGAATCCCTGGAGGTCCTACCATGCGCTTCGTCGCCATGTTCCTGGCCGTAGCCCTTGCGCTCGCGGCCGAAACGCTCCCCATCGTCGACAACGTCGAGCACCAGCCGCTGGCCGCGCAGGTGCTGCGCGTCCTCGAAGCTCTCGAGGTGCTGGGCGACCCGCTGCCGTCCGCCGAGACCGCCGAGCTGAAGCGGCTGGCGTCGTCGCCCGGCGATCCCAAGCGCGCCGTGGTCCGCATGCAGGAGATCCTGGACCGCTTCGCGCTGGTCGGCGTCAACATCAACCCGGAGAGCCGCGTCAAGGCGCAGCAGGGCGCCGCGCCGGCCGAGCTGATGGAGCAGGGCTGGCGCACGTTCCTGGTCAAGGTCCACAACGAGGCCGGCGTCACGGCGGCGCTCGCGGTCGACAGCCGCAGCGCCGGGCAGATGGCGAATGTCCCGATGGGACAGGCCAACATGCGCTGGATGGACATCCACATGTTCAACAAGCAGCCGCTGCGCGCGCACCTCTCGGGCCTCGAGGTGGAGTATCGCGTGCTCCAGCTCTACTCGCGCGAGGCCGGCCGGCGCGAGGCCAAGCTCGCCTTCGACGTCGGCCAGGGGACGCAGGACCTCGGTTTCCGCAGCGAGGTCGACATTCTGTTCACGGCGAAAGCGTCGGCGAAGGTCACCTTCCGTGTGCTCGACTTCGACGACAAGCCGACCACCGGATCCTTCCTCATCCGCGACTCGAAGAATCGCGTCTATCCCGCACAGGGAAAAAGGCTTGCACCGGACTTTTTCTTCCATCCACAGGTCTATCGCGCCACCGGCGAGGGCCTTGCACTTCCGCCGGGCGATTACACGATCGAGTACACGCGCGGTCCCGAATACGTGAAGAAGACGCGTCCGCTCAAGGTCGAGAACACCCAGCCGATCGACCTGACGTTTCGCCTGGAACGCTGGACCGACCCGGCCAAGCTCGGCTGGTTCTCGGGCGATCACCACATCCACGCCGCCGGCTGCGCGCACTACGAGAAGCCGACCGAGGGCGTCTATCCGCAGGACATGATGCGCCACACGCTCGGCGAGGATCTGAAGATCGGGTCGGTGTTGACGTGGGGGCCGGGCTGGTACTTCCAGAAGACCTTTTTCGAGGGCAAGGACAACGGCGTCTCGACGGGCGACTATCGCATCCGCTACGACGTCGAGGTGTCGGGCTTCCCGTCCAGCCACACGGGTCACCTTTGCCTGCTCGGTCTGAAGGAGCAGGAGTATCCGAACACCAAGCGCATCGAGGACTGGCCGAGCTTCGGCATTCCGGTGCTGCGATGGGCCAAGGCACAGGGTGCGGTGACCGGCTATGCACACTCGGGCTGGGGCCTCATGGTGAAACAGGAGAAGCTGCCGACCGAGGAGATGCCGCCGTTCGACGGCATCGGAGCGAATGAATACGTCGTCAGCGTGACGCACGATCTCATCGACTTCATCTCGACGGTCGATACGCCTTACGCCTGGGAGCTGAACGTCTGGTATCACACGCTGAACGTCGGGTACCGCGCCAAGATCAGCGGCGAGACGGATTTCCCCTGCATCTACGGCGACCGCGTCGGCCTGGGCCGCAGCTACGTGCGGCAGAAGAAGCTCGACTACGGCGACTGGGTGATCGGCCTGCGCGAGGGGCGCAACTACGTCTCCGACGGCAAGAGCCATCTGATCGACCTCCGCGTGAACAACGTGGAGATGGGCGGCGGCGCCGACGTGAAACTTGCCGCGCCGGGCACGGTGAAAGTGACGGCGAAGTTCGCCGCGCTGCTCGACGAGACGCCCAACGACGCCATTCGCAAGCTACGCTACGACCAGAAGCCGTACTGGGACCTGGAGCGGTCGCGGATCGGCAATTCGCGGCGCGTGCCGGTGGAGTTGATCGTGAACGGCCAGGCGGTGGCGCGCAAGGAGGTGGACGCCGACGGGACGATGCGCGACATTACCTTCGACGCCAGGATCGAGCGCAGCAGTTGGGTGGCGCTGCGGGTGCTGCCGTCCTCGCACACGAACCCGGTGTTCGTGACGGTAGGCGGAAAGCCGGTGCGCGCGTCGCGCAAGAGCGCGGAGTGGCTGCTGGCGGCGGTCGACCAGTGCCACAAGATGAAGCTGCGCGGGATTCGGCTGTCGGACCGCGCCGACATGGAGAAGTCGTACGAGCACGCGCGGCAGGCGTACCGCCAGCGGATCGCGGAGTCGGAGGTGGAGTAGGGCGGCGCGCCGTCCGTCAAAGTCTGCCGAGCCATCGAATGCGGAAGTTCGTCGACCGTCCCGAGCCGCCCAAATAGGTCAGGTACCTCGGTGACGACGGGTTGTTAATGACCGCATCGGGATTCCGCCGGTTCGTGAGGTTGTTCGCGCCGAAGCGGAACGCCCAGCGGTGCCCACGAAAGCCGAAGCGCCGCTCCAGGTGCAGATTCGCCTCGAAGTAGGCCGGGAAGCGGCGCGCGTTCACGGCGCCGACCACTCCGCCGAAGTCGTTCTGGATTGAGAAGGGGTAGCCGGAACGCAGCTCCGTCAGAAAGGCGACCGCCCAGTTCTCCCAGAACGTCGGCAGGTAGCCCCAGGAGATCAGCCGATGCGGCGCGTCCCACGGCATGCGTCCGACGTTATCGCTCACCAGCAGGGGATCGTCGACCGAGAGATCGAGCACCGCGTTCGACAGCGCCCGCGACCACGTGTAGCTCGCCAGCCACTCGTACTGGCGGCGCAGCGTCTGGCGCACGGTGATTTCCGCCGAGTCGTAGGAGTCGCGCCGGCGGTTCGTCAAGTCGTACACGGCGTCGAAGGCGCTGACTCCGAAATACTCCGGATAGCCGGGCGGCGCCGACGTGTCGGCGGTGATGGTATTGACGTAGGTGAAGCCGCGGCCGCCGCGCCGTCGCAGGTATTCGAGCCGCGTGTATAGATTCGCCGGCCAGCGCTGCTCGAATCCCGCGCTCCAGTTACGATAGCGGGGCCGCCGCAGATCGTCGCCGCCGATCGTGAAGACCGAAACCGCCGGTCCCCGCCCGACGGTGCCGTTGGAAGAGTAATAGGTCGAGAGCGCGTACTGGTCCTGCGGGCGCGTGAAGAGCCGGAGGTTGGTGGCGTCGAACACCTGCGCGAAGCCCGCCGAGAGCTTCGTGTCCTCGAGTCCCGGCGGCGACCAGGCCACGCCGAGGCGCGGCGACGGGCTCCAGCGGTCGAGAATGCGGTCGCGGTCGCCGCGCAGGCCGAGTTCGACCAGCAGCTTGGGGCGCACGCGCCAGGAGTCTTGCACATACACGGCCGACTCATAGTTGGATCGCCGCAGCTCGCCGCTCCCCGCGAAGACCGTGCGCCGGATGAGCACGCCCGCCGCGCCGTAGTAGTCGTAACCTGTTCGGCGCACGTCCTGCCAGTAGGTCACGCGGTCGAAGTCGAGTCCCGCCTTGAGCTGGTGGCCGCCGGCGAGAGTGAACGAGGGCAGGAACGAATTGACGATTACCTGGTCGCGCGACGCCTTGCGTACGGCGTCGACGAAGTGGTTGCCGCGCTTGCCGTCGGGCAGGAGCAGGAACAGCTCCTGGCCCTGCGGGATTTCGCGGCCGAACGTCCGATTCCAGGCGTAGCCGATCTCGACGAGCGCGCGCTTCGGCAGGTAGATCTGATCCTTGACGTGAAACAGCCACTGCCGCGACCGCCGGTCGACTGTCGTCTCGATAGGATCGAGGGCGCCCAGCCCGCTGCGCGGCGCGATCCAGTGGTTGGTCATGAGGCCCGCGTAGAGAATGTTCGACTGCGTGAGATTCCACTGCGTATGCGTGAGGCTGCTGGAGCGCCAGCTCGCCGCCCGGTCCTCGCCCGCCGGCAAGTCGTCGACAACGCGCTGGGAGTACTGCACGTCGACGCTCTCGGAAAACCACGCCCGGCCGCGCCGGATCGGCCCCGAAACGTTGAAGCGCGGCGTCCAGTCGCCGAGTATCCACTCCTTACGATGCTCGACGCCGGGTACGAAGTTGGTGGCCGAGTAGCGCATCTTGTCGTCGCCCGAGCGCGTGTGAATCACCATGGCCCCGGCGGCGCCCTTGCCGTACTCGGCCGAGTAGCGCCCGCTGACGACGTCGACCGACTGGACCGCCTCCACGCTGAGCCTGGTCTCGAACCTCCCCGTCAGCGGATCGGTGACGTTGAATCCGTTCAACGTGTAGAGCACCTGGTCCTCGCCGCCGCCGTGGATGTGCAGGCCGCCGCGCTGGTCGCGCTTGACGTTCGGCAGAATGCGCAGCGCGCTGCGGAGATCGTTGGTGTTCGGGTACGGGACATTGACAATCTGCGTGCCGGTGACGCCCTCGGGGGAGCTGGTGGTGTCCATGCTCACGACGGCCGGAGGCGCCGTCACCTCGACCGATTCGAACTGCTCGCGCAGGCGGTTCAGCACGAATTGGATCTCGCCGGCGCCGGCGGCGACCGTGATGGGCCGGTCGCGCAGTGCGAAGTAGCCCGCACACTCCACGTCGACGCGGTAATCGCCCGGCCTCACGGAGGTCCACTGGAAGGCGCCCCCCGGATCGGAGAACACCACCTCGGAGAACGCGCCGGCTCGCAAGTTGAGGCGCGCGCCCGCGAGCGGCGCGTTGTTTTCGTTGACGACGCGGCCCGTCACGCGCACCTGCGCCGTCGCGCACGTCGCGCACGCCGCGATGCCGACGAGAATACGCAACAGCCCCGTAGGCCTCACCCTCCGACCCCAATATACAATGAGGGATTCATGCCGATTCGCACCACCGTAGTAGGAAGCTACCCGACGCCCCATTGGCTTCTCGGCGATTCGAGCCGCGGCGCGCTACGCGACGCCATCATGGTTGTCCTCAAGACGCAGGAACTCGCCGGCATCGACGTGGTCGCCGACGGCGAGCTGAACCGCTTCGATCCGTCGCACCCGGAGACCAACGGCATGATCGACTACTTCGTGCGGCAAATGGACGGCATCCGCACGAGTTTCTCGGTGACCGACGTCGAGTCCTTCCGCGCCGACGCCGGACTCTCGTATCGAACAGCGCCGGCCGGCATCGTCTACGGCGAGATCGGCGAGGGAACGCTGAACCTGCCGCGCGACTACGAGTTCACGCGCTCGCTCACGCGGCATCCTCTGAAATTCACCTGCACGGGGCCGCACATGCTGACGAAGGTGCTCACCGACCGCCGCTACCGCGACCGCACCCGGCTGGCGATGGCGATCGCCGGCGTGCTACGGAGACAGATGGAGCGCGTCGGCGCCGAAGTGGTGCAGATCGACGAAGCCAATATCAGCGGCCACCCCGAAGATCGCGAGTGGGCGCTGGCGGCCATCAACCACGTGCTCGACGGCGTGCGCGGCGAGCGCGCCGTGCACATCTGCTTCGGCAACTACGGCGGCCAGAGCGTGCAGAAGGGCTTCTGGCGCGACCTGCTGCCGTTCGTCAACGGGCTTCACGCGAATCACGTGCTGCTCGAATTCGCCCGCCGCGGCTACGACGAAATGGAGGTCTTCCGCGACCTGTCGCCGGAGATCGGGCTGGGACTGAGCGTGATCGACATCAAGGACAACCAGATCGAGTCGGCGTCGCTGGTCGCCGGGCGCATCGAGCACGCCGCAGGCATCGTGGGGGCCGCGCGCATCCCGTACGTGCATCCCGACTGCGGATTCTGGATGCTCCAGCGCAGCGTGGCCGACGGCAAGATGCGCGCGCTGGTCGAAGGCCGCAATCTTTTCGAGGGAAGAAACTGAAGCTATGCGAATGGCAGTGACGGCCGCTCTGGCCGCGGCCCTGGCCGCTCCGGCGCAGGATACGAAGTACCTGAAGAACCTGCGGCAGCTCACCTTCGGCGGGCAGAACGCCGAGGCCTACTGGTCGCCGGACGGCAAGAGGATCATCTTTCAGTCGACGCGCGACAACCTCGGCTGCGACCAGATCTTCATCATGAACGCCGACGGCTCGTCGCCGCGCATGGTGTCGACGGGCAAGGGCCGGACAACCTGCGGGTTCTTCCTGCCGGACAACAAGCACATCCTCTACGCGTCGACTCACGAAGGCGGCGACGCCTGCCCGCCGACGCCCGACCGCAGCCGCGGCTACGTGTGGGCGGTCTACCCGAGCTACGACATCTACGTGGCCACCGACGAAGGGAAGATCGTCAGAAAGCTGACCGAGATTCCTGGATACGACGCCGAAGCGACGGTGAATTTCAAGACCGGCCGCGTGGTATACACGTCGATGAGTTCGGGCGATCTGGACCTGTGGACGATGAAGGCCGACGGATCGGCCAAGAAGCGGGTGACCAGCGGAGTCGGCTACGACGGCGGGGCGTTCTTTTCGCGGGACGGCAAGAGGATGGTCTGGCGCGCGCACCGGCCGGGGACTCCCGAGACGCTCGCCGGCTACAGGAAGCTGCTCTCGGAGAATCTGACGACACCGATGAAGATGGAGATCTTCACGGCCTCGGCCGATGGGAAGGGCGCCAAGCAGGTGACGAACTTCAACTGCGCGAGTTTCGCACCGGTCTTCACGCCGGACGGGAAGAAGATTCTGTTCGCGTCGAACAAGCACAACTGCGACGGCCGCCGCTTCGAGCTGTTTCTCATGAACGCCGACGGGTCGGGCGTGGAGCAGGTGACCGAGTTCGGCGGATTCGTCTCATTCGCCGAGTTCTCGCCGGACGGGAAGAAGGTGGTTTTTTCGTCGGATCTGAAGGCCAAGAGCCGTTTCGAGTTCAACGTGTTCGTGGCAGACTGGGCGCCGTGAAGCGGTGCGCCTTATATTTAAGCGATGACAGCCGCTTTCGTGACGCAAATCGAGCTGGATCCCGAGGGCGTGGCCTGGCTTAGCGGCACGCGCACGAAGGTCGTGGAAGTGGTGCTCGACAAGATCGCCAACGGATGGAGTCCCGAGGAGATTCACTTCCAGCACCCCTACCTCTCGATGGCTCAAGTCCACGCAGCGCTTACCTACTACTTCGAGAACCAATCCAGGCTCGACGAGCAGATGCGCCGGGGGATCGAAGAAACTGACAGGCTGGCTGCGGACATCTCGGACCCGGCCTTCCAGCGCCGACTGGTCGAACTGAAGAAACAGGCTTGAGCCTCGCGCTCTATATGGATGTACACGTTCCACGCGCCGTGACCGTCGCGCTGCGCCTCCGTGGAGTCGATGTCGTGACGGCGCAAGAGGACGGATCAGCAGAACTGGACGACGCGTCTCTTCTGTTACGCGCGACGGAGCTCGGCCGCCTCCTGGTCACACAGGATGACGAACTTCTCCGCGAGGGCGCTCGGTCAATGGCCGCCCGGCGGAGCTTTTCCGGAATCGTGTTCGGACATCAACGCCGGGTCACCATCGGCGGTTTCGTCTAGGATCTGGCGCTCATCGCCCAGGCTACTCACCCCGGAGAGGCGCGACCGGATCGCCTTCCTGCCGATCCGCTGACTTTACCCCGCGTTCGGGTATGATGTGCGGTATCCATGCGCGCCTTCCTTCTGCTCGCCGCGTCCGCTGCCTTCGCCCAGCAACAGGCGCCCGAGGCGCACTTCCACCACCTCCATCTCAACGTCACCGACCCGGAAGCCGCCATCAGTTTTTACACCGCCAAGTTCGATAGCGAGAAGGCGCGGTTCGCCGGCGCCGAGGACGCGGTGTGGGCGCAGAAGTCGTGGCTGTTGTTCAACAAGGTCGCGCAGCCGCCGCCGTCGGAGATTCTGTCGGCCATCTGGCACTTCGGCTGGGGCGCGGAGGACATGAAGGCCGCTTACAAGAAGCAGGTCGACTCCGGCACGTTGTTCGACACGCCCATCACCGAGCTGTTCCCCGGCTTCTTCTACGCGTACGTGCTGGGACCCAACAAAGCGCTGATTGAACTGAACACCGCCCGGCACCATCACTTCGGCCATCTCCACCTGCTGAGCGCCGACGCCGTGTCGGCCGGTGAGTGGTACCAGAAGTACTTCGGCGCGAAGTGGGCCTCGGGCCGCCCGCCGACGCGAGAGCCGCGCTTCATCCGCGGCTACCAGATCGGGCCGAGCTCGTCGATGCTCTCCGACAACGTGAACATCATCATCTTCCCGATCCAGTACGCGCGCCAGCAATGGCCCGAGAACTGGACCAAGGACCGGACCGCGTTCCTTTCGCCCAAGGGACGCGTCGTCGATCACGTGGCATTCAGCTTCGAAAAGCTCGACGAGGCGCTCGCGATCTTCGAGAAGGATGGCGTGAAGATCGTCGCACGGCCCGCCGAGATTCCCGGGACGAAGGTGCGGTCAGCCTTCATCGAAGGGCCGGACAACATTCTCCTCGAACTGGTCGAGGGCCACGCCCGCAAGGAATGAAGCGACTCGGCCTGGCTGTCTGCGCGGCGACCGCCGCCTTCGCGCAGATCCCCGAGTTCGTGCACGGCGACGAGTGCCTCTTCTGCCACCGGCGCGACATCGGCCCCGGCTGGCAGAAGAACGCGCACGGCACGACCATCCGCCAGAAGGAAGACGCGCCCGATCTGGCGAAGCGGCATCCCGAAGCGGAGTTCTTTCTCGGAGGACGCAACCACGTCCGGCAACTGAAGAAGGACGGCTACGGACGCTTCGCGATCCGGACCACCGGCGGCGCCTGGGACAAAACGCTGTTCGGCGACCGGTGCGCCGGCTGCCACGCGACCGCCGTCGACACCAAGACGAAGACGTTTGCCTACTTCGGCCTCGATTGCTACACCTGCCACGGAGTCGTCGACCTCAACCACGGCGCCGACACGTCGCTGATCCTGCTCTCGAAGAAGCGGCGCGACGAGACCGCCGCCATCAACTCGATCTGCTCGCAGTGTCACCTGCGCGGCGGGCGCTCGAAGTCGAGCGGGTTGCCGTATCCGAATGCCTTTGTCCCCGGCGGCGACCTCTTCGCCGATTTCGCGGTCGAGTGGAAGCCGGCAGACGACGCGTCGCTCAATCCCGGCGATCGGCATGTGTGGCGGAGCGCGCGCGACGTGGCGGCGGGCGGCGCGCAGACGTGCCTCTCGTGTCACGCCGTGCACGCCTCCTCGACCGAGAAGCACCGGCGCGCGGCGAGCGGAGCAATCTGCAACGACTGCCATTACGAGGGCAAGCCGCGCAAGGAATTCCGCGCGTACACCATGCACAGCGCGGTCTGCGAGTATTAGCTCATGACGTTGCGGCACACCATCGCCACGCTCGCCTATCGGGGAGGCAAGGCTGTGCGCGGCGCGCCTGAGGGATTCGCCACGTTCTCCGCGGGAGCGGGCACGCGCACTCCGGGCGCGATTCTCGCGCACATCGGCGACCTGCTCGACTGGGGACTCTCAATCGCGCGCGGCCAGGAGCGCTGGCAGGAGTCGCCGCCGCGGGACTGGGACGCCGAGGTCGCGCGCTTCCACGCCGCGCTCGCGGCGCTCGACGAGTTCCTCGCCTCCGGCGCCACGGTCCCCGAGGAGAAGCTCTTCCAGGGGCCGATCGCCGACGCGCTCACCCATGTCGGGCAGATCGCCATTCTGCGGCGGATGGCGGGCGCGCGCGTGCGGCCGGAGAATTACTATCGGGCCGAGATCGCCGAGGGCCGGGTCGGCGCGGACCAGGCGACGCCGCGGCGCGAGTTCGACTGATCAGTCGACGACGACGCCGGAGAGATCGAAGGTCGGCTTCGGAAAACGCAGCTTCAGGCTCTCCATCGCTTCGGTGATCACTTCAGAGACGGCGAGGTTGCGGAACCATTTTCGATTCGCGGGCACGACGTACCAGGGAGCGGGATCGGTGCTGGTGCGCTGGAAGACGTCCGAGTAAGCTTCCATATAGTCGTCCCAGTACTGGCGCTCGGTGAAGTCCTCGGGACGGGCCTTCCAGTGCTTGGCGGGATCCTGGAGCCGGGCTTCGAGGCGCTGCTTCTGCTCGTCCTTGTCGATGTGGAGGAAGAATTTCAGGATGATGGTGTTGTTGGCCGCGAGGATGCGCTCGAAGTCGTTGATCTGGTCGTAGCGTTTCGACCACACCGATTTCGGGACCAGCTTGCGCACACGCGCGATGAGAACGTCCTCGTAGTGCGACCGGTTGAAGATGCCGATCTCGCCGGCGGGCGGCGTGACACGGTGCACGCGCCACAGGAAGTCGTGGGCGCGCTCGACGTCGTTGGGCGCTTTGAATGAAGTGACCCGCACGCCCTGCGGATTGAGTCCGCGCATCACGGCGCGGATGCAGCCGTCCTTGCCGCCGGCGTCCATGGCCTGAAGCACGATGAGGACGGAATGGCGGCCTTGCGCGTGCAGCATGTGCTGCAGCTGGAACATGCGGTTGACGTTGCGGGTCAGCCGTTTCTCGGCGGCGGCCTTGTCCCATCCGTGGACGTCGCCGGCATCGGCGCCGGCGAGCGAGTACTTACCGGGCGGCACGCACAGCTTGTCCGCGAGGTTCTTCGGCATACGAAAGTTATTCTACGCGCCCGGCGGCTGTCAAACCGCCGGGCCGTTGGTGATGCGATTTGACGGAGCTGGTCTTACCAGCGCTTGTTGCGGCCGCCGCCCCGGCCGAAACCGCCACCGCCGCCGGAGCTGCGCTCCGTCTTGGGGCGGGCTTCGTTGATGGTGAGGGCGCGGCCGTTGAGCTCGCGGCCGCTGAGTGCGCTGATGGCGCGCTCGGCCTCGGCGTCGCCGGTCATCTCGACGAATCCGAATCCCTTGGCTTGGCCCGTGTCGCGATCCGTGACGATGCTGACGCGCTCGACTGTTCCGTACTCCTCGAACAGGGACCGGACCGATTCTTCAGTAGCTGTGTAGCTAAGGTTGCCTACAAAAATGTTTTTCATCTTTCCTCTTTCTGGAATTTGCAGAACAGCGAATGCGGGCTGGATCGGACTGGACGGTGTGGACCGGACGATTCGAAAGAGCCTAGATCAGCGGAACTGTCAAACTACGGAACTTATTATGTCATACTTTGACGCAACGTTTGCGATCCTTCCGTACCGGAGGCGGCCGGACCATCGCCGGCACCGCGCACGAGATCCGCTTCGACGACGAACCGCTGCGGCGCACGGCCGACAAAGCGAAACGGATAGCAGGTGACCAGCGTCAGCTTCGCGCCGCGTGTCGCGCGCAGGAAGGAATTCTCCTCCGGATCGACGATGTGTGTGGCGGACACGCGATAACGGAAGACGGCGCCCGACGCGCGCACTTCGACGATGTCGCCGGCGCGCACCTCCCGGAGGCCGCGGAAGTGTGTGTCGCGGTGGCCGGCGATAACGCAGTTGCCGTTCGCACCGGGCCGCGACGTCGCCGAAAGCCGCCCGGGTCCGCGGGCCAGGTCCTCGGGACGCGTGCCCTCGAAAACGAACACATCCATGCCGATGCGGGGGATGGCGACTCGGGCGACCAGGTCGCCCGGCCTCAACGGCCGGTGCTGTGGCTCACCGGCATCGTCCCAATCCCCCGCCGCGCGGGCCTGCGCGCCGTGTGCGACCACGAGCTCCTTCGCGCCGATCGCCGCAAGGGCCAGGCCGGCGATCACCAGAATTGTCGACGCGCGCATGGCCTTATCTCAAGCGCTCCGCTTGCGGGCGGCCAGACCGACAGCCGTCAGCGCGCCCCCGCAGATCAGCCATACGAGCCAGTTGCCGGCCGTGTTGGGCATCGCCGGCGCATCGCCGACAGCGGCCTTGGTCGCGGCAGCCGGCGGCTCCTGCGCCTCGGACGCAGCGGGAGCGGCCGGATCGGCATCGGCGCGGCTCACGGGGGGCTCAGGCTTGGCGTTGGCGTGCGGCGCGGGATTGGCAGCGGCCGTCTGCACGGGCTGCGGCACGGGCTCGGCACCCCTATCGAGTCGCGCCGGAATCGTGGCGGCGGTGAGTGACCGCTCGCGCATGCGCGACTTGACGTCGCCGGGCAGCACGAATTCGTAGCCGTAGTCCTTTCCTTGAATCCAGATCTTGTCGAAATAGTATTCGTCGCCGAAGCGATGCAGCACCACCTTGGTCTCCTCCGGGGTGCGGTTGTCGAGCGCCGGGATCGTCATGACGGTCGCTTCGTGCTTACGCTCGTCGCCGGCGAAGATGCCGAGTACACGGCCTCCGCTGCCCGGGTTGATGGAACGGATCAGGTAGTCACCGGGCGGCAGCGTCTTGGCGCCGATGGTGACCGGATAGGGAAGACTGACTGCGACACGGTCGTCCGCCCAGGCGCCCGCAGAGAGCACGCCCAGAACAAGCATCGTGAGAAACGTTTTCATCGTCCTGTAACCTCCTGTGAGTCGAGTCACGCCGGATGCGATGCAATTCGGGGCGCACTACGGGCCAGGCCTTTAGCGCGTGGAGGTTAGCGATCTCGGCCCGGACACACGGGCGGACCAACCCGGTAATTGTTACGCGATAGGATGGACTATTGCACCCGTCCGTGCCCAACAGCGCCTTTCAACTTCGGACGATTTTCGCCGAAAGCGGAAGCTTCGAGACCTCGGCATTCGACTTGGAACCGGCGCTGGAGCAGGGCCGAGTGGTCTGCAACCTCTTCGCCGACTTCCTTTCGCGGCGACCGATGGAGTTTCGTGAGAAGCTGAACTTCCTCAAGAAGGGCGATCTCGAGATGGAATGGGCGGCGGCCGCCGGAGGTGCGGCGTTCGCCGCGTTCCTCCACGACGGCGAAGCGCTGGGCGTGGGCGTGCTGCTGGCGGGACTCGACGAGCAGTCCGATCTTCAGATGCTGGGCGGGTTGCGCGAGACCATTCTCGAGCCGATGATCGGCGAGAAGGCGGACTCGTGCCTGGCCCCCGCCGAAAGGCCGGTCGCGATTCTGGTGGTGATGCCGGAGCAGGCCGACATGATAGCGACGCTCCAACTGCTGATGACGGCGCTGGGGTCGGTGTACTTTCGGGCGATCTTCGAGCTTCACCGGTCGTCTGTGTAGGCGGCCCTCCGGCGCGACTGCCGTTATCGAAGCGCTTCCTGAATGGCCCGCGCGGCGACCGGCGCCATCAGCTCGTATCCGCGTGCGTTGGGATGCAGCCCGTCGCCTGAGAAGCCGTCACGCAGCATGCCCTTCTCGTCGACGGTCGCTGAGTAATAATCCGCGAATCCCGCGCCCGACTTCGCCGCGTACTCGCGCAGCCAGGCGTTGAGCTTGAGGATGTCCGCCGGCGGGCGGCGCTCGGTCTGCTTGCGCGGCGTATAGTCGCTGACGGGAAGCAGCGAGCAAAGAATCACCTTGATGCCGTGGGCGCGCGCCAGCTCGGCGATGGCGGCGACGTTGTCCTGAATCATCTCGACGGTCTGCGGGCCGTTGTTGCGCGCGATGTCGTTGGTGCCGGCGAGCAGGATCAGGGCCGCGGGCCGCAGGTGGATCACGTCCGGGAACATGCGCACCAGCATCTGCGCCGTCGTCTGGCCGCTGATGCCGCGATTCACGTACGGCTTGCCGGGGAAGGCCTGGTCGAGCCGCCAGCCGTCGGTGATCGAATCGCCGAGGAACACCACGCGACCGGGCGCGGCCGGCTGCGCGCGCAGTTTCATGTTGTCGGCGTGGTAACGCCCGAGCTGGTTCCAGTCCTGGAGCTGGTCGGCGAGACTCTGCGCGGTTCCGGCGAGACAGCAATTGGCGCGCGGCGGATTGAACTCCCCGGCAAGCTGGGCGAAGACGGTCGGCGCTATGAGGGCCGCGATGGCGGTTTTTCGCATGCAGTCAGGGTATCGCATCGCCCTTGACTGGCAGGGACATGGGCCTTATGCTGCAACTTGACCGGAGACTCCAACGCGCCGCAGCGCCCGGGCTCGTTCGCGGCATCGTTGTGGATTCACATCGCCGTGGCCGCTGATCTTCAGCGCCGACCGCGGGCCTAAAACTCCAGCCGCAGGCCCGTCGCCAGCACACGATTGTTCTTCGCGCGGCTGATCACGCCGCCGCTGATGATGTCCACCCGGTTCTCCGGCAGATTGAAATTCGGGTGATTCAGCGTGTTGAACGACTCGAAGCGGAATTGCAGCTTGGTCCGCTCGGCGAGCTGGAAGCGGCGCGAGATGGACGCGTTGATGTTGAACGTGCCCGGTCCATCGAGAATGTTGCGGCCCGAGGTGCCGAAGCGGTAGGACGCCAGCGGCACCACCGGAAACGCCGTGCGATCGAACCAGCGGTCCACGCTGGGCTCGTCGACCGTGCCCTTGGCGACACGGTCCGGACGGCTGGCCTCGCCGTTGGTGTAGTTGAAATTCGCCACCTTCGGCGTGAACGGCGGCCCCGTGTAGATCGCGCTAGTCCCGTTGATCGTCCAGTTACGCAGCGCGGCGTGCGACGAGAGTTTCGGCTCCACGACGAAGCTGCCCGTGAACGCGTGGCCGATGTCGAAGTCCGAACGCCCGCGCTCGCCCTTGAGATTCCGCGAGTCCTGCGCGATCGGAAAACTATACTGAATCGTGCCGCCGGTGTTGGAGCTCTCGTCGATCGACTTGGAGTAGGTGTAGGCGGCCCGCACGAAGACGCGCTCGCTGAAGCGGCGGCGGACGGTGACCGCCCCGGAGTTGTAGATGGAGTTCGACCCGTCGTTGATGATGTTGATCGTCGAGAACTGCTGATAGGGACGGATCGTGCGCGTCTCCAGGGTGCGACCCTGCTGGTTGATGTCGTAGCGCCGCGGCAGGTGCGTGCCCTTGGATCCCGCATAGGCGATCTCGACGACGAACTCGCGTCCGATCTCGCGCTCCACCGTCAGGTTCCACGACTGGATGTACTGGCTCTGATAATCGGCCTCGCCGCCGTTGGTGCTGGTGACCCCTCCGACGCTGCGACGCGCCAGCGGGTACGGGTTCGACATCGTGACCGCGAGCGGGTTGTTGGTCACCGCCGAGTAGCTCTCGTTGATGGAGAACGGGTAGGTGTCGCTGTACTCGTCGGTCCGGTAGATCGAGCTGGAACCGTAGAAGAGGCCATAGCCGCCGCGCAGCACGGTGGCGTGTAACGGCCGCCATGCGAAGCCGAAGCGCGGCGCGAAGTCGGTGTAGTCGGTCTTGCGGATGGTCGCGGGCAGGCCGGCGTCGGCGGCCATGGCGATGGACTGCGACAGTCCGGTCGCCTGGATGCGTTGGTCGAAGTCGGGAATGGTGCCGCGACCGGCGATGACGATCTTGCCGAGCGCGGGCACGAACATCGACCAGGCGCCGAACTTCTCGCGGGGCGGCTTCATGACGTCGTAGCGCAGGCCGAGATTCAGCGTCAGGTTGCGGCTGACCTTGAAGTCGTCCTGGAGGAACGCCGAGTAGTTCGACACCAGGTGATAGGGGCCCGCGGCGTCGAGCTGCCGCCTCGTCGTCTGCGGCCAGCCGAGCAGCAGGTCGGCCATGGGCTCGGTGGTGAAGCGGCCGAGGAAGGTCACGCGCCCGCGCGTGTCGCCGTACTGGCGATTGAAATACTGCATTCGCAGGAAATCGGCGCCGAATTTCAGACTATGCCGATTGCGAATCCATGTTGTCGCGCCGGAATACTGGTAGTTGTTGAACGCCCAAACCTTGGGGTAGTCGTAGGCCGGACCGAGGAAGATGTAGCCGCTGGCATCCAATTGCGGAAGCCCGCGTGCGAACGGGTCTCCGATGGTGCCTTGAAAACCGACCTCGCCCGCCCAGTCGCGCTCCGGACTCAGGGGCCAGCGCTGGTTGTTGGTCTTGCGCGAAAACGACGCTGTCAGCTCGACGAACACGGCGGGCGTGACCACCTTCAGGTAACGCGCGTAGGAGAGCACGTCGAGCGTGTTGTTGGCCAGTCCGAAGATCGGAATCGGCGAGCGGCTGTTGACGAGCGGGTCGTAGCCGGTATTGGGCCGCCAGAAGGCGCTCAGCGTGATGCGGTCGGTCCCGCCGAGGTGGTGGTCGCCTTTGAGGCCGATGTTGTTGTAGCTCGTGGTCTGGTTGCCGGCGCCGATGTAGTTATTCACTCCTACGGCGAGATTCGGCCTCGGATAATACGCCGCCAATTTTGTTGAAACCGGATCCATCCGATTTGCGGGAATGCGGTTGCCGGCGAACGGCGCGCGCGCCAGCGGATCGTTCAGCGTCACCAGGCGGCCGTTGGCGTCGCGGACGCTGGAGAAGTCGCCCGCGAGCATCTCCGGCGTCGGCACGATGCCGAGCTGCGTCTTGCCGTCGGTGAGGCGCAGCGACTCCCAGGTCGCCAGGAAGAACGTCCTGTTCCGTCCGTCGTAGAGCTTTGGAAGGATCACCGGCCCCCCGACGGTCGCGCCGAACTGGTTGCGCCGCAGCTTGGCCTTGTCGACGTCGAAGTATCCGTAGGCGTCCCACATGTCGTTGCGCAGGAACTCATAGAGCGAGCCGCGGAAGCGGTTGGTGCCGCTCTTGGTGACCACCGAGAGCACGCCGCCGGCGTAGCGTCCGTACTCGGCCTGGAAGCCTGAGGTGATCATCTTGAATTCCTGGACCCCTTCGAGCGGCGGATTGATGACCGCTCCCGAATTGCGGCGCTGCGTGTTGTTGGTCCCGTCGAGCAGGAAGGCGACGTTGTCGGCGCGCGCGCCGTTGATGGCGTAGCTGCCGTCGGCGCCGTCGCCGCGCGGAATGACGCCGCCGGTGAGCAGGGCCAGGTCGGCGAAATTACGGCTTTCGAGGGGAATCTCGGCGATTTCGCGCGACGACGTCACCTCGCCGCGCGCGCCCGTCTCCGTGTTCAGCGCCGAGGGCGTCTCGGTGACCGTGACGCTTTCGGCGGAAGTTCCGACTTCGAGCGGAATGTCGAGCCGCAGCGCCTGGTCGACGGCGACC
This sequence comes from uncultured Solibacteraceae bacterium, assembly GCA_964515555.1. Lineage (GTDB taxonomy): Bacteria > Acidobacteriota > Terriglobia > Bryobacterales > Bryobacteraceae > CAZEVY01. The sequence goes on from CAZEVY010000033.1 coordinate 37,555, forward strand.
GTAAAGGCGCTGCGCTGGTAGATGCGGAATCCCGGCGCCTTCGCTTCGAGCGTGTAGCTGCCCGGGTTGACGTAAGGAATCGTGTACTCGCCGGCGGTGTTCGACGACGCCTGTTGCGCGACGTTCGTCTCGACGTTGACGATCTTCACCGGCACGTTGGGAACCACGGCGCCGGTGGCGTCGGTGACGCGTCCCACGATCTGGCCGGAAGGCGTTTGCGCGCTTGCGGCGAGCGCGAGGAGGAGTGCGGTAATGATGGCGGCAATCTTCATGGACGACCTCCCGAATGCAAAGACTTGCTTGAGTGTAACTCACGCGAGCGGCGGGCTACACTGGACCCATGACGCGCACAAAACTCTCCGAGGCCGAGATCGCGAAGGCCCTCGAAAGCCTCCCCGGATGGGGGTTGGCCGGCGGCAAGCTTCACCGCGAATTCCGCTTCCCCGACTTCGTCCACGCCTTCGGCTTCATGGCGGCTTCGGCGGTGGCCATCGAGGCGATGAATCACCACCCGGAGTGGTTCAACGTCTATAACAAGGTGATCGTCGACCTGACGACGCACGACGCCGGCGGGGTCACTTCGCGCGACACGGAGCTGGCCGCGAAGCTCGAAGCCCTCGCGCGGAAGCTGGCATGAGGCAGGCCGCCCTCCTACTCCTCATCGTCCTTCCCGCCGCCGCACAGCGATTCGCGGCGAGCCCCGCGCTCGACCGCGTCGTCTCCGAGGCGCTCGAAAAGGAACAGGCGCCCGGTGCCGTCGTCATGGTGGGCCGTCGCGCCCGGGTGCTGCATCTCCGCGCCTACGGCTCGCGCGCCCTCGCGCCGTCGAAACTCCCCATGCGCGCCGACACCATCTTCGACGCGGCGTCGCTGACCAAGGTGGTCGCCACCACGTCGGCCATCATGAAGCTGTTCGAAGAGGGTCGTGTGCGCCTCGCCGACCGTGTCACCGAGTACCTGCCCGAGTTCCAGGGGGGACGCAGCGAGATCACCGTGCGTCACCTGCTGACGCACTTCTCGGGACTCCGCCCGGACGTCGACCTCGACCCGCCCTGGAGCGGATACGAGACCGGCATCCAACTCGCGCTGATCGACAAGCCCGTCGCGCTGCCCGGCGAGCGATTCCTTTATAGCGACATCAACTTCGTGTTGCTCGGAACGATCGTCGAGAAGGTGACGGGGAAGTCGCTCGCGGCCTATGCGCGCGAGAAAATCTTCGCGCCGCTCGGCATGCGAAACACGACGTTCCAGCCGCCGGGCGCCTGGCGCACGCGCATCGCGCCCACCGAACATCTCCCCGGCGACCCCGAGCCGCTCCGCGGCGTCGTGCACGACCCGACGGCGCGTTACATGGGCGGCGTCGCCGGACACGCGGGCCTGTTCACCACCGCAGCCGATCTCGCGCGCTTCGCCGAGATGATGCTGGGGCGGGGCGCGCGGCGCGGCGTACGCATTTTCCAGCCGGCGACCGTCGAGAAGTTCACGACACCGCAGTCGCCGCCGAACCAGCCCATCCTGCGCGGCCTCGGCTGGGACATCGACTCGCAGTTTTCGTCGAATCGCGGCGAGCTGCTGCCGATCGGCTCCTACGGCCACACGGGATTCACGGGAACTTCGCTGTGGATCAGCCCTCAGACCGACACCTACGTCATCGTCCTCGCCAACAGCGTGCATCCCGTGCGGCGGCCGGCAATATCGAGCCTGCGCGCGAGGGTGGCGACGGTCGTCGCCGCGGCGCTGAGCGTCGACACGCAGCGCGTCGCCATCACCGGATACAACGAGACGCTCGTGGGTCCGGGCGCGCGCCGCGCGGTCGCCCGCAATGCGCAGGTGCTCACTGGCCTCGATGTGCTTGCCGCCGGGAACTTCGCCTCTCTCAAGGGCCAGCGCGTGGGGCTGATCACGAATCACACCGGCCTCAGCCGCGACAGGCGCCGCAACGTCGACCTGATGCTGGCCGCGGGCGTCGACGTCAAGGCGTTGTTCAGTCCTGAACACGGGATCGCGGGGCGGGAAGATCACGACAAGATCGGCCACGCCCGGGATGAAGCGAGCGGCCTGCCCATCTGGAGCCTCTACGAGGGGCCCAATCGCAAGCCGAGCGAGGACATGCTGCGCGATATCGACGTATTGGTTTTCGATATTCAGGATATAGGGGCGCGTTTCTACACATATCTGTGCACCATGATGAATGCCATGGAGGTTGCGGCCCGGCGCGGCATCGAATTCTGGGTGCTCGACCGGCCCAACCCAATCACGGGCGTACGCGTCGAGGGTCCGATGCTCGACCCGGCGCTCCAAAGCTTCGTCGGCTGCTTCGCGCTTCCGGTGCGGCACGGGATGACGCTCGGCGAGCTGGCGCGCATGATCGACGGCGAGCGCGGCTGGAAGACGAAGCTGCGCGTCGTCGAGATCAAGGGCTGGCAGCGCGGCGACTGGTTCGACTCCACGGGCCTGCTCTGGACGGACCCCTCGCCCAACATGCGCAACCTCGACGCGGCGCTGCTTTACCCGGGTGTGGCGCTGCTCGAATACTCAGCGGACTACTCGGTCGGACGCGGCACGGACACGCCCTTCCAGTGGATCGGTGCGCCGTGGATCGACGGGCGCGCGCTGGCGGCCCACTTGAACTCGCGCTACATTCCCGGCGTGCGCGTCTACCCGGTGCGATTCACACCGGTGAAGCCGGCGCGGCTCGGCGGAGTTACGGTCGAAGGTGTTCGGTTTGTTGTCACCGACCGTGAGGCGCTGCACGCGGTGCGGCTGGGCGTCGAGATCGCCTCGGCACTGACGAAACTGTATCCCGGAAAGGTGAAGCTGGCCGCCAATGAGCGCCTGATCGGCAGCCGCGAGGTGATCGAAGCGATCGATAAGGGCGAGGATCCGCGCGCGATCCTGGCGCGGGAGCCGGATCATCTCAAGGAGTTCCTGGCGCTCCGCGACAAATACCTTGTATATCGATAGAACGGTACCTCAATGCGTCGAAGTTTTCTTCTACTACTCGCCGCTTGCGCGGCTTTCGCGGCCGACACCGCAAGACTCCGGGACCAGATTCAGGAGATCCTCGCGAAACACAAGGTCCCCGGCGCCAGCGTGGCCGTCATCGATGGCTTCGGAGTCGTCTGGGCGGAGGGCTTCGGCTTGCGCGGGGCTGGAGCGCCCGATCCGGTCACGCCGGACACGCTCTTCCAGGCAGCTTCTATCAGCAAGCCGGTCGCGGCGGCCGCTGCGCTGCGACTGGTCGAGCAGGGCAAGCTATCGCTCGACGAAGACGTCAACGCGAAGCTTCGATCCTGGCGGGTTCCGTCGCACGAGTTCCAGAAACCCGTGACGCTGCGCGGCATCGTCGCACACAACGCCGGCCTCACGGTCCACGGCTTCCGCGGCTACGCCGAGGGCGAGGCCGTGCCGACACTACCCCAGTTGCTCGACGGCACGAAGCCGGCGAACTCAGCCGCGATCCGCGTCAATGTCGAGCCGGGAACGACCTGGCGATACTCGGGCGGCGGTTACTGCGTGTTGCAGCAACTGCTGCTCGACGTCACCGGCAAGCAGTTCCCCGCCCTGTTGCGCGAACTGGTGCTGGATCGCGCCGGCATGAAGCGCAGCACTTACGCGCAGCCGCTGCCGAAGCCTCGCGAGAAGGAAGCCGCCCTCGGCCACCGCGCCGATGGGAAGATCGTGGCGGGGCGCTGGCACCAGTATCCGGAGATGGCCGCCGCGGGACTGTGGACCACGCCCTCGGACCTGGCGCGCTTCTTCATCGAATTGCAGCGCGCGATGGCCGGCAAGTCGCGGCGCGTGCTGTCGCCCGAGATGGCGCGGCGCATGACCGAAAACAGGCCGGCGATTACGGGCTCGGCGTGGGGCTGCAAGGCGAATTCTTCGGACACGGCGGCGCGAACGAAGGCTACCGTTGCCAGGCGCTCGCGCATCGCTCGAGCGGCCAAGGTGTCGTGGTGATGACCAACTCCGATGCCGGTGGGCGCGTCGGCCCCGAAGTGGTTCGCGCGGTCGCCGCGGTGTACGCGTGGAAGGACGTGCCGGGCCGGTAAGCGGGCCGCGACGGCGCTACGATAGGACTCTATGTCCACCGACAACCGCCGCGACTTCCTGAAATCCGCCGCTCTGACGGCCTCCCTGTTCACGGGTGCGGTGCGAGGCGCCAACGAGCGCCCGCGAATCGCCCACATCGGGATGGGCAGAATGGGACGCTCCAACCTCGGCGTCGCGCTGAAGCAGGAGAACGTCGAGAACGTCGCCGTCTGCGACGTCTACGAGCCGCACCTCAAGCAGGCCGTCGACATCACAAAGGGGCAGGCCAAGGGAGTCCGCGACTTTCGCGAGATTCTCGCCGACCGCTCCATAGACATCGTCTGCATTTCGACGCCCGACCACTGGCACGCCTACATGACCGTGGAAGCCTGCAAGGCCGGCAAGGACGTCTACGTCGAGAAGCCCATCTGCGTCACTGTCGAGGAAGGACAGAAGATGGTCCAGGCGGCGCGCAAGTACAACCGCGTCGTGCAGGCCGGCACGATGCAGCGGTCGGGCACGCACTTTCAGCAGGCCTGCGAGATCGTGCGCTCGGGCAAGCTCGGCAAGATCGCCTTCGTGCGCACATGGAACTACGGCAAGATGCCGAAGGAGGGCATCGGCGCGCCCGCCGACGGCGAGCCGCCCGCCGATCTCGACTGGGACATGTGGCTCGGCCCGGCGCCCAAGCGCGCGTTCAATGCGAACCGGTTCGGGGTCGACCCCAAGCAGTTTTCTCACTTCCGATGGTTCTGGGACTACGCCGGCGGTATGATGACCGACTGGGGCGTCCACTGGCTCGACATCGTGCAGATGGCCTTCGAGGAGACCATGCCCACGGTGATCACCGCAGTCGGCGGTAAGTACTGGCTCACCGACAATCGCGAAACGCCGGACACCTTGCAGGTGACCTACGAGTATCCTGGCTTCATCTGCACGTATGAGAACCGTTACTCGAACGCGCAGTCGATGTTCGGCAAGTCCGGCGGGATTCTCTTCCACGGAACCGAAGCGACGCTGTTCGTCGACCGCAGCGACTACCGCATCGTGCCGGAGCGCGGGTCGGCGCTCGCCGAGGAGACGGTGAAGCAGTCGAACAACTCCAACATGGCGCACTGGGCGAATTTCCTTCAGTGTGTGCGGACGCGCCAGCGGCCGATCTCGGACATCGAAGTCTGTCAGCGCTCGACAACGACGTGCCTGCTCGGCAACGTCGCGCTGCGCAGCAAGCTTCGTGTCGACTGGGACGCCCAGCGCTGGACCACGGTGCAGGCCGAAGCGCGGCGGTACCTGTCGCGCAAGGACCGGTCCCCCTGGAAGCTCAGCGTATAGCGCGCCTACACTGAAGTCGGAGGACCCATGCCCGACTCCAAGCACCCGGCGCACGTGCGCCCGACCACCGCCATTCTCACGCGCGGCTTCGACCCCAGCCTGTCGGTCGGCGCCGCGAGACCCGCCGTGTTTCGCAGCTCGACCTACGTCTTCACCAGCCCCGAGGCCGCCGAGCGCGCCTTTCTGGTCGCCGGCGGCCGCAGCCGCGCCGCCGAGGGCGAGAGCATCGACCTGATCTACGCGCGCATCAATCACCCCAACGCGGAGATTCTCGAGGACCAGGTTGCGCCGCTCGAGACCGGCGCGCGCGCCGCCGCCGTCTTCAACAGCGGCATGGCGGCCATCACCACGGCGCTGTTCACCTTCACACGCCCCGGCGACCGCATCGTCTACACCGTGCCGGTCTACGGCGGCACGCAGCATTTCATCCACGAGATGCTGGAGCCCTGGGGCGTCCGCGGGGTCGCCGTCCACGCGGGCCGCTCACGCGAGCTCGAAGACGCCATCGCGAACACGGAGAACCTCCGCGCCGTTCTTATTGAAACGCCCGCGAATCCGACCATGGTGATGACCGATATCGGCTCGGCCGTGCGCGCCTGCGAGCGCCGCGACCCGCGCCCCTTGGTGATGGTCGACAACACATTCCTCGGCCCGGCGTTCCAGCATCCGCTGGGAATCGGCGCGGACCTGGTGCTGTATTCGGCGACCAAGTATCTCTCGGGATTCAGCGACATGATCGCCGGCGTGGCGCTGGCGCGCGATCCGGACCTGATCGCACGCATGAAGCAGAGCCGCATCATGTTCGGCAACATCCTGCCGCCCGACGAATGCTGGCTGCTCGACTCGCGCCTGCCCACCGTCACCCTGCGCATGAATCGCGCCAGCAAGAACGCCCAGCGCATCGCCGAGAAGATCGCCTCGCACCCGCGCGTCCACCGCGTCCTCTACCCGACGCTGTTCGACGATCCCGAGCAGATCCGCATCCGCGATGCGCAGTGCGACTATCCCGGCGCGCTGCTTACCCTTGACCTGGGTTTCAAGGCGGCGGCCTTCGATTTTCTGCGCAATCTCCACATCGCGCGCAACGCCGTATCGCTCGGCGGCGTCGAGACGCTCGCCTGTCACCCCAAGACGACGACCCACAGCGCCTGGTCGGAGGAGGAACTCGCGGCGGCGGGCGTCACCGATGGGCTGGTGCGCGTCTCGGTCGGCATCGAGGACTGGCGCGACCTGCTGGCCGACTTCGAGCAGGCGCTCGAGCACGCCCGTTGATTCGCGCCCGAATCTACTTCGAGTAGCGCAACACTTCGGAGGCGATCCGCACGAAGGCCTGGTTCAACTCGGCGGCGGTCGGCGCGAAGACGTAAAGGCCCGTCGGCTTGGTGGAGTCGTAGATGGGGCTCGCCACGTCGTTCGACACCCGTTGCAGCAGCTCGTGCTCGGCCTGACCGGCGCCGCCCAGTCCGATCGCATACACCACCACCGAGATCGAGGAATCGAGGACACGGTTGCGGATGCGGATGCCGGCGTCGTTCACCGCATTGATGGCGGCGTTGTTCATGTTCTGCGAGTAGCCATTGTCGGTGCGCACCTTTCCGGCGTAGGGGCCAGACGGGTAGGTGCTGATCGGCTTCCAGCCGTACATCGAGTTGCCGTACAGATCGGTGTCGGGGTAGTAGGGCACGTCTTTGTGCACGTCGCTGGCATTGGAGCGGAAGTAGCAGTCGACCGACCTAACGGGATTCAACAGCGAGCCTACGAAGCCGGTCGGTTTGGCGAGCACCGTCGTATCGTCTGTCACTGGAATCGGAGGGGCGTCCTTTTCGTACACGCCCTCACGTCCGCTGCTGTCGGCCGCGATCCAGCCGGTATACCGCTGCTTTGACGGGTCCCAGCCGGCGCTGGTGTACGGCTTGCCCTTGCTGAAGTCGTAGCAGTGGCTCTTGCCCGTCGGCGCCGTGCTCGTGAGGGCCGTCTTGACCGGGAAGGAGGCGGTGATGGCGTTCGGGATGCCGTCGGTGAACAGGAGGATGACGTTGAGCGCACCGGGCTCCTTCAGCTTCGCCAACTCAACGTAGCCGTTCCAGAGGGCCTGCGCCGTGCCCGTCCACCCGGTGCAGTTGATGCCCGAGATTACGTTGGTGAGCGTCGGACTGGAGCTCTTGAAGTACAGGTTAGGAGAGTAGTCCACCCGGAACGATCCGCCGTAGGTGATCATCCCGATGCGGTCGCGCTCGTTGGCGAAGAGATTCACGAACGACGTCGACGCCGCGATCAGGTCGTCACAGGCGCCGGCGGATTCCATCGAGCCGGAACGGTCGAGCACCATCATCACGTTGACGTCGCGCCGGGACGCCGTTCCGATCGTGCTGACGTTGGTGTTGGTCAGACCGAGCAGCCGCATGAAGTACGTCGGCGCGGCGACGTTGGCGGTCACGGTAACCGTCCGCGTCCGGTATTGCGACTCGTCCAG
>CAZEVY010000033.1:45494-46555 GCA_964515555.1 uncultured Solibacteraceae bacterium
CGCGAACGGCTTCGTCGTTGCATTCCCTCGGTTTTCCTCCGGGTCCGACGGTGCAGGTGGGGTGCCACGCACTCCAGCCGCAACCCATTGAATTGCCGGGATCGTCGAATCCGGCTGGGGAGACGGCCGGGACAGCCTGTCACTGTCTGGGACAGTTTGTCCCAGGCCCGGGCGCGGGCGCCTGTCCGCAGGAATCCTCAGCGCATCGTCGGCCCAAACTCGTTGCGACCGCCCGGTCGGCGATCAGAAGATGGTTCGAGAGTAGACCGCCGTGCTGGGGTAGAGTCCGGGAAAACTCCAGTCCGGCGACGAGAAGTAGGCTTCGGAGGCATATGCCAGCTCGCCCGCGGTCAAAGGGAGCAGTCCGGAAAAGCCGGTGGCGACGAGCTGGCTGTCGACAATGTAGTCGGCCGGCGCGATATCGCCGCTCGGCGAAACGAACTTCGCGGGCGGAGTACCGAAGTCGCTCTTGCGCATCGACGCGTTGCCAATCACTATGCGTTGCGTGATGACCGCTTTGTTGTAGTTCGGGCACGCGCCGATCGAGAAGCCGGCCGACTGGCACTCGGTCGCGCCGATGAACTGTATGCGGCTGAGAATCACCACACCCTGTCCGCCGGTCCTCGTCATGCCGAGGCCGTCGGCTAGTCTCACGATGAGATCCTGATTGCCGGGCATCGAAAAGTCGACCTGCCGTACGTACATGTGCCCCGCGTCACGGCTGACCTGCGTGCCCTGGATGCTGCGGCTCAGGTTCATGCCGACATTGACGGTCCCCAACAGCAGGGGAACCAGCAACAGCGACACCAGCGCAAACTCGACGACGGCATTGCCGCGCCGCCCGCGTTTCTCTGCCCGCCTGCGTTTCATCATCGCTATCGCACCGGCGGCTGCACGCCGCCCGGCAGTCCTTCCATTCGATCCGAAGACCGCGCGTTGATCGCCAGCGGCGTCTTGCTGCGCCAGAGCGGCGCCACCCAGCCCCACTGGTATCCGTTAATCGAGACCTCGATCAGGTTGCCGGGCGAGTTCGCCGTGGTGGGTTGCAGGGTGTCGGGTTT
>CAZEVY010000034.1:0-7111 GCA_964515555.1 uncultured Solibacteraceae bacterium
AGGAACTCGCTCTTGGTGCGGCTGGCGGCGAGGGCCCGCTGGGTGGCCTCCTCGAGCGCCTCGGTGCGCTGCTTGATGCGCTCTTCGAGCAGCGCCCGATGCTCGGCGACCTCGTGCTGCGAGGCCTCCAGGGCGGCGATCATCTCGTTGAAGCTCTCGGCCAGAAACTGGATCTCGTCGCCGGTGCGGCTCACCGGCACCGGCTTCAGCCTGCCCTCTCGCGCCGACCGGATGGCCGCCTGCAACAGGATCAGCGGCCGCGCCAGGAGATGATTCGTGAATCGGGCGATGGCGCCGGCCACCAGCACCACCACGGCGCACAGCAGGGCGACTTTGGCCAGGTTGACGCTGTCGCGGCCCACGTCGTAGGCGAAGAAAATGAATGCCACCCAACCGAGCAGCAGCGCCGTGAAGATGGAGTACTTGCGCGCAAGCGAACTCGGGCCTCTACGGGCGGAGATCCCCGCAGGGCGCCCGGAGGGTACGTCCATGCATTCATTCTGAGGCAGATGGCGGAGGGGATCCCATAAGAGCAACCTCTTAGTTTTCGACGGAATCGGCAGTACTGCGTTATCCTGTGCACTCATGCCGGATCGGCTCGGCATCCAATTGTGCGGCGTCTCGCTGCGAAACCCGGTGATGGCGGCGTCGGGGACGTGCGCCTATGGCGTGGAGTTCGCCGACCAGGTGGACTGGCGCGAGGTGGGGGGACTGATCGTCAAGGGACTCTCGCGCGAGCCGCTGGAGGGGAATCCGGAGCCGCGGCTCTACGAGACGCACGGCGGCATGTTGAACTCGATCGGGCTGCAAAACATCGGGGTTCGGGCCTTCATCGCCGAGAAACTACCGGCGCTGCGGTCGATCGGCACCGCGGTGTTCGCCAACGTGTTCGGCTACGCGGTGGAGGACTACGTGGAAGTGGCCCGGGCGCTGGAAGACGCCGAGGGATTGGCCGGCTACGAGCTGAACGTCTCCTGTCCGAACACGCGGCACGGGGGGATGCAGTTTTCGAGCGCCCCGTCGCTGCTCGACGAGGTGGTGCGCGCCGTGCGGGCGGTGGCGCGGCGGCCGCTGATCGTGAAGCTCTCGCCGAACGTGGCGCGCATCGAGCCGCTGGCGAAGGCGGCGGAGGAGGCGGGGGCGGACGGGGTGTCGCTGGTGAACACGTTCCTGGCGCTGGCGGTGGATGCGCGTGCGCGGCGGCCGCGGATCGGCGCGGGCTTCGGGGGGCTCTCGGGTCCGGCGATCAAGCCGATCGCGCTGCGGATGGTGTACGAGGCGGCACGCGCGGTGCGGATTCCGGTGATCGGGCTGGGCGGGATCGCGACGGGCGAGGATGCGGCGGAGTTTCTGGTGGCGGGGGCGTCGGCGGTGGAGGTGGGGACGGCGAGCTTCTGGGACCCGTCGTCGCCGGCGCGCGTGGCGCGGGAGCTGGGGCGCTTCGTGGAGAGCGCCGGGGTGGCGCACGTGCGCGAATTGACGGGGTCGCTGGAGATGGGCGATCGGCGGCGATGAGCGGGGTCAGGCGCGGCGGGTGGCTTGAATGATGGCCTCCATGTGCTGGAGGTAGCGCTCGAGTGCGCGGCGGCCGGGGTTCGAGAGACGATACTCGGTTTTCGGCATGCGGCCCTGGAAGGACTTGACGCAAACGATATAGCCGGCCTCTTCGAGCTTGCGGGTGTGGACGCTGAGATTGCCGTCGGTGGTCTTGAGCAGGTCCTTGAGATCGGTGAAGGTGAGGGAGTCGTTCACCGCCAGGGCGCTGACGACGCCGAGTCGCACGCGTTCGTGAATGAGCCGGTCGAGCTCGGGCACGCCGGGGCCGGGCCGGGACTTGGTCTGGGGTCGCGGCGCGCGCGACCTGGAATCGACAGCCGCCGATTGTCTAGCCACCGTACCTCCTCCCGATCAGAATTCCGAAGGCGATTTGCAGTCCGCCGAAGCCGCCAATCAGAAATGAGTTGCCCCAGGAGGGCGGACTGAGCAGCGCGGCGGCGCCGACGGCCATGAAGCACAATCCCATAATCGGCACCACATTTACCGAAGAAGCGCCGCCGGTGACGACGCCGGTTCCGTAGAGCAGCAGCCAGATGCCGGGGATGACGGGACTCGCGGGCGGCAGCACCATCGTAAGCAGGAGTCCGGCGGCGAGGGGCGGGACGAAGCCCATGAGGAACTTGCGGCCGGGGGCGTTGAGCAGGGAGGCGCCGGCGAGTCGTGCCTTACGGAGGGTGGCGGCGAAGCCGATGACGAGGGCGAGCGCGGCGGTGGCGAGCCAGACGGAGAGCCAGTCGCGGGGCGAAGGCTGGAGTCCGGCGAGGAGGCCGGCGGCGACGGCCAGGAGTCCCATGGCGACGCCGCCCCAACCGGGGACGGCGGTGAAGGCGCCGGCGCGCTCCATGGTCTCGCGGATGTAGCGGAGGTTGTCGGCGGCGTGTTCGTGGAGCGCGACGGGGGGGGCCGCGCGGCGGATCGCCTGCATAAGAGTACTATAGCATTCCGGGGCGCGAGACGGCAAAGTACTTTGCGACTGTGTCGCGGGGCGGGCCGGCCGCCCGGCGCGCGAGCTTTCGGTATCCTGAATCAGGCCGACGGAGGTACTTCGCGATGAACGGCAAGCCGGTGGTAGCGGTAATCGGGTCGGGTTTCGGCGGGGCTGTCATGTCCTGCCGGCTGAAGCAAAAGGGGTACGACGTCCACATTTTCGAGCGCGGCCGGCGGTACGGGCGGAACGAGTTTCCACGGCGTCCCGACCAATTGGCGCAGGCATTCTGGGATCCGAAAGACGGAATGTACGGGATGCTCGAATACCGGTCGTTTCCCAAGACCGATATCGACGTGCTGACGGCGAGCGGCTGGGGCGGGGGATCGCTGATCTACGCCAACGTGCTGTACCGGATGCCGGGGGAGTTCTTCGCCGGCTGGCCGGGCGGCATCACGCGGCCCATGCTCGACCCGTATTACGATCGCGTGCTCCACATGATGGAGGCGAGTCCATTCCCTCATGACAAGCCCGAGTGGCCCTACGCGCAGACGCCGAAGATGCAGGCGCTCAAGCGAGCGGCAGGGCAACTGGGTCCAGGCGCGAACCTGGAGTTTCCGCCGCTGGCGGTGCGGTTCGGCAAGGAGCCGGGCAAGGAGGAGATGAACATTCACGGCGTGCCGCAGACCAACTGCATCGGCTGCGGCGAGTGCGACGTGGGCTGCAACACGCACGCCAAGAACACGCTCGACCTGAATTACCTGGCGGTCGCCGAAAAACTGGGGGCGCATATTCACGTGAATTCGGAGGCCATCGCTATACGGCCGAAGGCCGACGGCTCGGGCTACACAGTGGTGTTCGCCGATCCGCGGAATCGGGCCGACAGGCAGTCGATGGACGTGGGCCGGGTGGTGGTCGCGGCGGGGTCGCTGGGGTCGACGCGGCTGCTGATGCGGATGAAGGAGGCGGGCGAGCTACCGAATCTCAGCGGCCGGATCGGGACGGGCTGGTGCGGCAACGGCGACTATCTCGGCTGGGCGTCGAAGTGCGACGCGCCGGTGTATCCGACGCAGGGTCCTGTGATCACCGGTGCGGTGCGTTTCGACGGGGGGCCGTATCCGGACGGATTCCCGCACGGCCTGTGGATCGAGGACGCGGGCATTCCGAACTTCCTCGGCTGGTATCTCACGGGCATGACGCCGACGCTCGACTCTCTCATCGCCGGGGTGCGCGGCGGCCTGCGGTATCTGGAGGGATTTTTCCGGGAGCGCGAGACCGACATCGGCGACGACCTGGGGCCGCTGCTGTTCCACGAGAGCAGCATCGTGAGCAAGACGATGATCTTTCTCGGCATGGGCCGCGATCGCTCGAACGGCTTCATGAAGCTGCGGCTGCCGGGGCCGGGGCGGCTGGCCTGGGACGAGGACGCGCCCATACACCTCAACTGGGATTCCGAGCCGAGCGAGATGCATTTCGATCGCGCGAAGGCAGGAATGCGGCGTCTTTCCGAGGCGCTGGGGGGCGATTTCCAGGAGAATCCGCTGGGCTTCCTCTCGCGCTACATCAGCGTGCATCCGCTGGGCGGGTGCACGATCGGCGACACGGCGGCGGACGGCGTGGTGAGCGCGTCGACGGGCGAAGCGTTCGGCTATCCGGGACTGTACGTCGCCGACTCGAGCATTCTGCCGACGTCGGTGGGACCGAACCCGTCGCTGACGATTGCGGCGCTGGCGGAGCGTTTCGCGGAGCGGTGGGAGTGATCGTTCGGGGGCCGTCTCACAGGCGGGCGACCCTTTCGCGGCTACCGCTATACTGTTCGATGCTCTCCCGCGAACAGCCATGAAACTCACATTCCGCGGCGCCGCCCAGACAGTCACCGGCTCGATGCACGAGCTTCAGCTCAACGGCAGCCGCTACCTGCTCGACTGCGGCCTTTACCAGGGCCGCCGCACGGAGGCTTTCAGCCGCAACCGGAAGTTCCCGTTCCCGGCGCGGGAGGTCGACGCGGTGATTCTCTCGCACGCGCACATCGACCACAGCGGCAACCTGCCCTCGCTGGTGAAGAGCGGCTTCGAGGGGCCGATCCACGCCACGCCCGCGTCGACCGATCTGTGCGGCGCGATGCTGCGCGACTCGGCGCACCTTCAGGAAAAAGACGCCACCTTTCTGAACAAGCGCCAGAATCGCCGCAAGCGCATCGAACTGATGGAGGGCGACGGCCAGGTGGAGCCGCTCTACACCATCGAGGACGCCGAGAAGACGCTGCCGCTGTTCGTCGAGACCGGATACGCGAAGGCCGCGGCGCTCGACGGCCTCGGCTTCGAGTTCCACGACGCCGGACACTTGCTCGGCTCGGCGTGGATGCGGCTCGATCTCGAGGAGCGCGGCCGGCGCGCGCGCGTGGTCTTTTCGGGCGACGTCGGCCGCCACGGGCTGCCGATCATCCGCGACCCCGAGCAGCCGGCCGAGGCCGACTACCTGATTCTCGAGAGCACCTACGGGAATCGCCTTCACAAGCAGGAAGAGGTGGTGCTCAGCAAACTGGCGGGCGTCATCAACCGGACAGCGGGGCGCGGCGGCAAGATGATCGTGCCGGCCTTCGCCGTCGGCCGCACGCAGCAACTGGTGCTCATGCTGCACCAGTTGTGCGAGCGCGGCGAGATCCCCAACATCCCGATCTTCGTCGACAGCCCCCTGGCGGTGGACGCGACGGAGGCTTACCGGCGACATCCGGAATGCTTCGACGAGGAAGCGGCGCGCTACCTGACCGGCGGCGAGGACCCGTTCGGCTTCCGGCGCCTGCGCTACATCCGCGACGTGGCGGAGTCGAAGGCGCTGAACGATCTGCGCGGGCCGGTGATCATCATCTCGGCGTCGGGCATGTGCGAGGCGGGGCGCATCCTGCATCACCTGCGCAACAACGTCGAGGACTCGCGCTCGACGGTGCTGATCGTGGGATTCCAGGCGGAGCACACGCTGGGGCGCAAGCTGGTGGACAAGCTGCCGGAAGTCCCGATCTTCGGCGAGCCGATGCGGCTGCGCGCCGAGGTGGTGACGATGAACGAGCTGAGCGGCCACGCCGATCAGCACGAGCTGCTGGCCTGGATGAAGCCCATGGCGAAGACGCTGAAGCGCGTCTTCCTGGTGCATGGCGAGCCGTCGCAATCGCACGGGCTGGCGGCGGCGATCCGGGAGCGCTACGGCCTGGAAGTCGACGTGCCCGCCCGCGGCGATTCGTTCGAGTTGTAGAATAGTCCGGTTCCAGGCGAGCCGCGACCGCAGGGCGCGGTGGATTCCAAGGAGGCACCATATTATGGCCGCGTCCGACATGGCGCTACCGCCCCCGCGCGAGAAGACCGCGCTCGATCGCGTGCTTTCGATCTTCAGCCGGGTGGAGGGCGGCGAGGGGGTCAGCGCGATCCTGCTGGCGGCCAACCTGTTCCTGCTGCTGGGCGCGTATTACATCCTGAAGATCATCCGCGAGTCGCTGATACTCAGCGAGTCGGGCGCGGTTGCGGCGAGCTACGCGTCGGCGGTGATGGCGGTGATTCTCATTTTTCTGGTGCCGGCCTACGGGAAGTTCGCCTCCAAAGTCGACCGCATCCGGCTGATCGGGTTCGTCACGGGATTTTTCATTTTGAATCTGCCGCTGTTCGGGCTGATCGGCGGAGCGGGCGTCAAGGTCGGGTTCGCGTTTTACGTGTGGCTCGGAATCTTCAACGTACTCTCGGTGGCGCAGTTCTGGGCGTTCGCCAACGATCTTTACACCGAAGAGCAGGGCAAGCGCCTGTTCCCAATGATCGGCGTGGGCGCGTCATCCGGCGCGTGGGTGGGGGCGACGCTGGTGACGCGGACGCTGAAGCCGTTCACGCCGTACGAGCTGATGGGAATTTCCGCCGGGGTCCTGGCGTTCTGCGTGGTGTTGACGATCATCGTGCACCGGCGGGAGTCGGCGCGGGCGACGAAGAAGAAAGCCGCGGAGGCCAGCCAGCCGCTCGGCAAGGAGGGCGGCTTCCAGTTGATCCTGAAGATGCCCTATCTGCGATGGATCGCGCTGTTGATCCTGCTGCTGAACGTCGTGAACACGATGGGCGGCTTCCTATTGAACAGCCTGGTGACGCAGGAAGCGGGCAAACTTGCGCAGGCGGAGCAGGAGCCGTTCATCCGGTCGTTCTTCGGCAGCTTCTACGGCTGGCAGAACCTGCTGGGGCTCCTGATCCAGATGTTCGTGGTGTCGCGCGTGTTCAAGTACCTGGGCGTGCGCGGGGCGATCTTCGTGCTGCCGATTATCGCGCTGGTGGGCTATGGCGCACTGGCGTTTCTGCCGATCCTGGCGCTGGTTCGCGTGACGAAGCTGATGGAGAACGCCACCGACTACTCGCTGCAAAACACGATCCGCCACGCACTCTACCTGCCGACGAGCCGCGAGGCGAAGTACAAGGCGAAAGCGGCGGTCGACACGTTCTTCGTGCGGACGGGCGACGCGTTGCAGGCGGGTCTGGTGTATGTGGGCACGGCGGCGGGACTGGCGGTGACGGGCTTCGCGGTGCTCAACGTGTTCTTCGTGGGGCTGTGGCTGGTGATGGCGGTGGCGATTTACCGGGAGCACAAGAAGATCACGACGCAGGC
>CAZEVY010000034.1:7211-46091 GCA_964515555.1 uncultured Solibacteraceae bacterium
ATTACCGGTCATCAGCGCCTGGAGCACTTCGCCGCCAAGACCGTCGGCCCGACGGCGATCGTGCAGGCGCTGGCGAGCTCCGGCTGGCAGACATGGCGCAAGAGTCCGGAAGAGTGGACGGCCAACACGCGCGGCTACGGCCAGCGCGTGGGCTACAAGTTCGCGCGGATCGCGATCGGCAACTCGATCGAGATGGCGGTGAGCGCGGCGGTCAACGAGGACCCGCGATTCTTCCATCTCGGACAGGGCGGCTTCGGCAAGCGCGTCGGCTACGCTTTCACGTCGAACTTCCTGGCGCGGCGGCCGGACGGCAGCCGCCACATCGCCGTGGGCCGGATGGCGGGCAAGTTCGGGAGCGCCTTCATCGCAAACACCTGGTATCCGCCGAGCAACAACACCACCGGCGACGCCTTGCGGCGGGTCGGGATCAGCTACGCCTTCGGATTCGGTTTCAACGTGATCAAGGAGTTTTCCCCCGAGATCAAACGGACGTTCGGCCGCGGACGCTGACACGGCCGCACGACGCTCCTCGTTTATACTGAGACCCGATGCCTCTCTCAGGGAAACTCGCGCACTACGACATCGTCGCGAAGGTCGGCGAAGGCGGCATGGGCGAAGTCTACAAGGCCCGCGACACACGCCTGGGCCGCGAGGTCGCCATCAAGGTGCTGCCGGAGGCCTTCGCGAACGACGAAGAACGCATGTCGCGCTTCGAGCGCGAGGCGCGGACGCTGGCGGCGCTGAGCCATCCCAACATCGCGGTGCTGTTCGGACTCGAGGTCGCCGACGGCGTGCGGGCGCTGGTGATGGAGTACGTGGCGGGGTCGACGCTCGCCGACCGGCTGAGCGCGGGCGCGATTCCACTCGAGGAATCGCTGGCGTACGCCCGGCAGATGGCGGAGGCGCTGGAGGCGGCGCACGAGAAAGGTATCGTCCACCGCGACCTGAAGCCCGCGAACGTGAAGGTCACACCCGAGGGCACGCTGAAGGTCCTCGACTTCGGACTTGCCAAGGCGCTCGAACCCGAAGCGGCGTCGGGCGATCCGGGCCTCTCGCCGACCACGGTGACGCTGGGCGCGACGCGCGCGGGCGTGATTCTCGGCACGGCGGGTTACATGAGTCCGGAGCAGGTGCGCGGGCGGCCGGCCGATCAGCGGGCCGACATCTGGGCCTACGGCGTGGTGGTCTACGAAATGCTCACCGGGCGCCGCATGTTCGAGGGCGAGACGGTGTCGGATTCGCTGGCCGGAGTCCTGCGGGCGGACATCGATTTCTCGAAGCTCCCCGCGGAGACGCCGCCGGCGGTGCGGAAGCTGCTGCGGCGGTGCCTGGAGCGCGACCATCGCAAGCGGCTGCGCCACATCGGCGACGCGCTGGCGGAGCTGGACGATATTTCCGCGGAAGTGGCGGCGGCGCGGCCGGCGCCGGAGGTGAAACGGCGGCCACTGTGGTGGATGATCGCCGCGGGGGTGTTCTTCGCCGCGGCTTCGGCGCTGGCTGTGCTGCATTTCACCGAGGCGCCGCCGCTCGCCGAAGCCGTGCGATTCCAGATCGATCCGCCGGAGGGCGCCCGCCTGAATTATCCGCCCGCGGTGTCGCCCGATGGCCGATCCGTCGCATACACTGCAACCGTCGGCGGCGCCGGGAGGTTGCTGATCCGGCCGTTCGACTCGCTCGAATCGCGCGTGCTGGTTACCGAAGATGTGGCTCTGCCGTTCTGGTCGCCGGACGGCGCCTATATCGGCTACTTCAGTCAAGGCAGGCTCAAGAAAGTGGCCGCGTCCGGCGGCCCGGCGGAGACGATTGCCGCGACCGGCCAGGTTCGTGGTGGAACCTGGGGTGCGAAGGGCGTGATCGTTTACGCGGCCACCTCGGGACAGCTCTTTCAGGTGGCCGCAACGGGCGGCGATCCCAAGCCCTTGCTGGCGGCGGAGAGAGGCACGACGGTCCACGGCTGGCCGCATTTTCTGCCGGGCGGCGAGCGCTTTCTCGTCCTGTCCGTGACTGGCAGTTCGATGCCCGACGCGAGCGGCGAGCTTCGGATCGCCGGTCTGGACGGGTCGCCCTCGCGCCGCGTGGTGGTGGCACGGTCGCGCGCGGAGTTCGCCATGGGACACATCCTGTTCCAGCGAGAGGACTCGCTCATGGCGCAACGCTTCGATCCCGAGCGCCTGGAAGTCACCGGCGATCCGTTTCGAGTCGCCGATGGGGCTGCCTTTGTCGCCTCGTCGCGGCGCGCGGATTTCTCGGCGTCGCCGGGCGGAGCGATCGCCTTCCGGACGGGAGTGACGTCTTTCAACGAATTCCAATGGTACGATCGGAC
This sequence comes from uncultured Solibacteraceae bacterium, assembly GCA_964515555.1. Classification (GTDB taxonomy): domain Bacteria; phylum Acidobacteriota; class Terriglobia; order Bryobacterales; family Bryobacteraceae; genus CAZEVY01. The sequence goes on from CAZEVY010000034.1 coordinate 9,535, forward strand.
GGGCAAACCGCTCGACCTCCTGACGCCGAACGAGTCGGGCAACCAGAGTCACCCGGACATCGCGCCGGACGGAAGCCGCGTCGCCGTCGATCGCGGGGCGGACCTGGGAAGCCGCGACGGCGCCGGCCGCGACATCTGGGTCGTCGACATCGAGCGCAAGACCAGCTCGCGGCTGACCGCCGGCGGCGGCAATTGGGTTTCGGTGTGGTCGCCGGACAGCCGGCGAATCGCCTATACCTGCACAAGAAAGGGTATCGCGGAGATTTGCGTGGCCGATGCCAGCGGCACGGGCGAGGTGCAACTGCTGCTGGCGGATGGACAGCCTAAACATCATCTCGCGTGGTCGCCGGATGGGAAGCTGATGGTCTATGAGCAGGGCGGCGCTGCGAACTACGATCTCTGGGTCCTGCCGCTCGACGGCAAGGAGAAGCCGTACGCGCTCTTATCGACCGAGTTTTTCGAAGGCCAGCCCCGCTTCTCTCCGGACGGAAAATGGCTCGGGTACATCTCGAACCGGACGGGACGCTTCGAAGTCTACGTCGACGGATTCGGAGGGTCGAACCGAGGCCGCTGGCAGATCTCGACCGCGGGTGGGATTCAACCTCGCTGGCGAAAGGACGGGCGCGAGCTGTGCTATCTCGCCGCCGACGGAAACATCATGTCGGTGCCGATCGAAACGGTCGCAGGGGCGCTGAAGGCGGGAAGTCCCAAGGCGCTGTTCCGTACCTCGCAGCTCGGGACGGCGGCGTCCATGCACGTCGACATGACCCCCGATGCACAGCGGTTCCTTCTGCATCGTCAGGCGGACTCGGGCCAGCCGGAGAGCATCACGGTGGTGCTGAACTGGCTGGCGGGCCGGAAGTAGGCAGGCGCTCGACGGCCGCGCCTGACCGATACTTTGCAGACCGCTCGCTCACGCTCGCGGCTCAGTAACGGCAGCACGTTACCGCGCCACTGTCGCGACGGCGTGCGCTTCGGCGGCGCGGCCTTCGCCGACGGGTCCCATTCCTTCGGCGGTCTTGAATTTCACCGACACGCGATCGACGTCCAGCGCGAGCGCGGCGGCGAGACTCTCGCGCATGGCCTGGCGATGATCCTTGAGTTTGGGGCGCTCGAGAATCACCGTCGAGTCGACATTTACGATGCGGTACCCCGCCGCCTCGAGCAGGTCGCGCGCGTGGCGCAGGAAGACGAGACTGCCGGCGCCCTTCCAACGCGGGTCGGTGTCTGGGAAGTGCATGCCGATGTCGCCCAGCGAGGCCGCGCCCAGCAAGGCGTCGGTGATGGCGTGCGCGAGCACGTCGGCGTCGGAGTGGCCGGCGAGGCCGAGATCGGAAGGAATCGTCACACCGCCGAGAATGAGCGGGCGGCCGGGGACGAGGCGATGGGTGTCCCAGCCGGTTCCGGTGCGAAACTCCGTCATCGCTCAGGAGGCCTTGCGCGCGGCCTGCTCCTGGGAGAGGTAGAGGCGCGCCAGGTCCATGTCGGAGGGCTTGGTGATCTTGATGTTGCGGTCGCTGCCGGCGACCACGCTGACATCGACGCGCTCGAGTCGCTCGACGAGGCTGGACTCGTCGGTGCCGGCGAAGCCGTCCTCGGCGGCGCGCGCGAAGGCCTCCTTCAGCAGATCGAAGCGGAAGACCTGCGGCGTCTGGGCGAGCACGAGGCGGTCGCGCGGGATGGTCGCGCGAATCTTGGAGCGTTGGACCTGCTTGACGGTGTCGACCGGCACGATGCCGACGATGGCGGCGCCGGTGCGGGCGGCCTCGTCGATGACCGCATCGATGGTGGCGGCGTCGATGAAGGGACGAACGGCGTCGTGCACGGCGACCAGCGTGGTGTCGGGCGCGAGCGACGCCAGGGCGTTAGCCACGGACTGCTGGCGGCTGTCGCCGCCCTCGACGAGGCGCACGGGCCGACCGGGCGGGTCGTGCTGGAGGAGGTCGGCGACCCAGTCCATTTCCTCGGCGCGCAGCGCCAAGACGATTTCGGTGACGCGCGGCGAGGCGGTGAATTTGCGGAGGGTGTGGAGCAGGATCGGCGAGCCATCGAGCTGCATGAATTGTTTGCGGCTGGTGCCGGTCTTCTCGGCGGCGGCGCGGCCCATGCGGGTGCCGAGCCCGGCGGCCGGGACGATGACGGAGACTTTCATGGCGTCAGTGCGCGGGGGGAGTGGCGGCGGCGGCCGGTTCGCGCTTGTCCTGCTCCCGTTTTTCGGGGCGCTCGGCGGGTTTCTCGCCGGGCTGCTTTTCGTGGACGTGGTGGACGCGGTCGTCGAAGCGCCCGAAGATCATCTTGCCGGCGGTGGTCTGCAAGACGCTGGTGACGGCGATATCGATGGTCTTGGAGATCATGCGGCGGGCGTTGTCGACCACCACCATGGTGCCGTCGTCGAGGTAAGCGACTCCCTGGTTGTACTCCTTGCCTTCCTTGAGAATGAAGACGCGCATGATCTCGCCGGGCAGCACGATCGGCTTGAGCGCGTTGGCGAGCTCGTTGATGTTGAGGACCTCGACGCCGTGGAGCTGCGCGACCTTGTTGAGGTTGAAATCGTTAGTGACGATCTTGCAGTCGTAGCGCTTGCCGAGCTCGATGAGCTTCATATCGACCTCGCGGACGTTGGGAAAGTCGTCCTCGAGGATCTGGACGTTGAGCGCGGGCATCTTCTGGAGCTTCTGGAGAATGTCGAGGCCGCGGCGCCCGCGGTTGCGGCGCATGGAATCGCCGGAGTCGGCGACCATCTGGAGCTCGCGCAGCACGAACTGGGGGATGACGAGCACGCCGTCGAGAAAGCCGGTCTCGGCGATGTCGGAGATGCGGCCGTCGATGATGACGCTGGTATCGAGGATCTTGAAGGCCTGCTTCTGCACCTTCTCGCCGCCGAAGAGTCCGCCGAGGGCGGCCAGGTTGAGCATGTCGCCCTTGTTGGCGCCGACGACGAGGCCGACGTAGGTCATCAGCATCAGGATGAGCAACTGGAGGAATCGGGCGGAGCTGCCGGCGTCGGGCAGCGCGCGCGCGATGACCAGCGACATCAGGTAGGCGCCGAAGATTCCCATGACCGAGCCGGTGGCTGCGCCGATCAGCCGTTTCAGGCTGACTTCCTTGAGCCGGATCTCGAAGAGCACGATGGCGGCCCCGGCGGCGGCGCCGATGGCGGCAGCGACGGCCGGGTCGAGGTCGAACGGCTTCACGAAGTAGGCGGCGCAGGCGACCAGCAGGACAAACAGAACACGTATAAATATGAGATCGAGCACAAGGCCTCCCACACCCCGGTGTACTGGGGCGCTCGCGCTAACTCCTGCGGATTGAGTATAGCACTGGAAGAGTTGTCAGTTGTCAGTCGTCAGTTATCAGTCTTCAGTTTTCAGTTGTCAGTGATCAGCCTGCGACCGTGTGAGGCCTAACTGAGAACTGATGGCTGATAACTGACGACTTACAACGCTTTCGCCAACTCTTCGGCGAAGGCGCTGGGAGGACCGTCGGAGCCGGGGCGCGGGGTCTTCTTTTTGTGCTTCTTGCCGCCCCGGCGCGGGACATGCGGCGGGGCCGCCGAGGCCGCTGTGGCGGCTACCACAGTGGACGCCGCCGCCGGGGGTGGTCCCATGGCGGGGCGCGGCGGAGGACCGGCGGCGGGCCGTCCGATCGTCTTTCCGCGCGGAGGCTGCGCGGGGTTGGCGCGCAGGATGCGGTCCTCGAGCGGGGCGCGGTCGAAACGGCGGATGATCGACTGCATCTCCTCCATGTTCGGCGTCTCGATGAACGCGAAGCCCTTCGACTCCTGGGTCTCCGGATTGCGGATGACCTTCACGTGGTCGGCGACGAGGTTTTCTGCCGCCAGCCAGGAAGTGATATCGTCGGCGGTGACCCAGGCCGGCAGGTTTCCGAGGAATACGGTATTACTCATTCGATCGCGTTACATCAGCTCCGTGGGGAAATGTGCGGGTCGCGGACGGCAACCCGTAGCAGCGTCCCTATGCTATCACAGGTCGCGCGGGAGGTGCAATGAGAAACGCAATCGAATGAGGGTCTTTGAGGGTGCTGCCCGTCCGTGACCGGAGTTCGGCTACCGGATTGCCATGGTTACCGGCGCGCTCGACAACCCCGCCACCGTCAGCACCACTTCAACCGCGTCGCCCAGCATCACGCCGCGCGGGACGGTTGCGTTCACCTGGTAGAAACCCGTGTAGCCCGGCACGAGGCCCGCGAACGCCACCTCCGCATCGACGCCCCCAATCTTCACCGTCACCAGGGTCACGCTACCGGCGGCGCGTCTTCACCGCCAGGGGAGTGCCGGCGAAGCCGAAGCGGTCGCGCAACCGGTTAATGAGATAGCGCTCCATGGCGAAGTGCAGCGGACCGTGTCCATCGGTGAAGACGACGAACGTCGGCGGATGCACGCCCGCCTGCGTGATGTACTTCACCTTGACGTCGCGCCCAAACTCGAGCGTCGTGAGAAAGCGATTCAGCTCGCCGGTCCCGATGCGCTCGCCCGCCGACCGCCAGCCCCGGCGGATCAGCCCGAACAGTTGCGCGACGCCCGAGCCGGTCAGCGCGCTCGCGAAGGCGACCGGCGCGTATTCCAGGAACTTCATCGTCTGCCGCACGCGATCGACGAAGGCCTTCTTATCGCGCTTCTCCAGGGCGTCCCATTTGTTGACGACCAGCACCACCGGCAGCCCGGCGTCGTCGGCATAGCCGGCGATGGTGGCGTCGGACGCCACAGGCCCCTCGATGGCGTCGATCACCACCAGCGCGGCGCGGGCCCGCTCGATGTGCTTGCGCGCCATGACCACGCTGAGTTTCTCGGCCATCAGCTTGGTCTTGCCCTTGCGGCGGATGCCGGCGGTGTCGACGAACACGTAGTCGACGCCGTCGCGCCGTACGCGCTCGTCGACGGCGTCGCGGGTGGTGCCGGCGACCGGCGAGACGATGGCGCGGTCCGCCCCGGTAAGCGCGTTGAGCAGCGTCGACTTGCCGACGTTGGGGCGGCCCACGATGGCCACGCGGATGGCGTCGCCCTCCGCGGGCGGCGGCTCCTCGCCGGACGGGAGAGTCGCCACGACGCGATCGAGAAGATCGTCGACGCCGGTGCGATGCTCGGCGGAAACGGAAAAGACGTCCTCGAATCCGAGGGCGTGGAACTCGTGCACCAGCACGTCGCTGGAGGCGGTGTCGATTTTGTTCACCGCGACGGCGACGGGCCGGCCGAGGCGGCGCAGCATGCCGGCCAGCTCGCGATCGGCCTCGGTGACGCCGGCGCGACCGTCGACCAGGAAGATGACGCGATCGGCGGTGTCGAGCGCGACGCGCGCCTGACGGAAGATCTCGCGCGGGATGATTTCGGGGTCGTCGGGCAGGAGGCCGCCGGTGTCGACGATCTCGAAGCGGCGGCCGGCGTGCTCGCCGATGCCGTGGATGCGGTCGCGCGTGATGCCGGGCTCGTCTCCGGTGATGGAGCGGCGCGCGCCCACGATGGCGTTGAACAGGGTCGACTTGCCGACGTTGGGCCGGCCGGCGATGACGACGGTAGGGAGCATGGTGCGAACGGGGAGACTTGAACTCCCACGCCCTTTCGGGCGCCAGATCCTAAGTCTGGTGCGTCTGCCAATTCCGCCACGTTCGCGGAAGCGGTTCGGTCAGTTCGTTTCCATGATAGCACCCGGGCCACGGCGGGGCCGCGCCGCGCTCCGGCCTGGCACGAAGATTGCGGGTCGAATCCGTACAGGAGAATCCTATGCCCGGCATGAACCGCCGCCATGCGCTTGGCGGCCTGATGATTCTGCGCCCGGAGACGGCCTTCGGCTCCCAGGCGAACTCCGCGGTGTCATTCGGCATTATCGGGACGGGCGGCCGCGGCCGCTACGTCGGCACGCACATCGCCAAGGACGGACGCGCGCGGCTGGCGGCGATCTGCGACGTCTTCCCCGATCGTCTCGACCAGGCCAAGACCCACGTGCCCGGCGCGGCTAGCGCCGCCGCCTTCCGGAACTACCAGGACCTGCTGGCGATGAAAGAACTCGACGCGGTGCTCATCGCGACGCCGGTATTTCTGCATCCGGAACATTTCGAGGCCGCCGTTCAGACCGGCAAACACGTCTACTGCGAGAAGCCGGCGGGAGCGAGCGTCGCCGGGGTGAAGCGGCTGATGCGGGCGTCGGAGCGCGCGCCGTCGAGCCTGGTGGTGCAGTTCGGATACCAGCAGCGCTTCAGCCCGGAGTATCTGCGGGGCGAGGAGTTGCTAACGAAGGGCGATCTCGGCCAGTTGTCGATGATGATGAGCTTCTGGATCCTCGGCGGGGTGCCGCCGCGCGACTTCAAGTCGCCCTACCCGCCCGAGGACCGGAAGTTGAGGCACTGGGGCTGGTGGATGGAGTCGTCCGGGGGCGCCATCGTCGAGCAGGACTGTCACGGTGTGGATGTTCTCAACTGGTATGCGCGGAAACACCCGGTGAAGGCGGCGGGTAGGGGCGGATTGCGCTATCCGCTGGCATACGGCGACTGGACCAGCGATCACCACGACATCGTCTACGACTACGGGGACGGCCTGGAGGGCTGGCTGCTGAGCGTGAAGCACACGGCGGGTTTTCGCGACGTGAAGGAGCAGTTCTTCGGCTCGAAGGGCATGCTCGAGACCGCGCGGACCTATTACAAGCTGCATGGGCCGGTGCCTTCCTCGCCCTTGCGCAACGCCGACGACCTGGCGGACCGCAGCCTGGTGGAGAAGCGGGAGTCGAAGCGCGAGATCACGATCGACGCGGTGGAGCACTTTCTGACGCGCATCGTGGAGCGGCGGCCCTACACCATGGCGAAGGACGCCGCCGAGAGCACGCTGACGTCGATTCTCGGAAGGATGGCCTACGAGCTAAAGCGCGAGGTCAGCTGGCAGGAGATGATGCGCGAGGGCTGAGGCGCCGGTGGTCTCGCCTTCCGCCGGCCGCAGCACGCGAAGCCGCGGAGCGGCGAGGCCGCAGCCGCACGGGGAGTGATCGAGCGTGGCGGTCATGCCGGTCGCCAGACGCGCCACCGGATAGCGGCGGTTCGCGAGGCTGGTGACGAGCAGCTCCGGGTGCAGGTCGGGGCGCGACTCGAAGATCGCCGCTTCGGCGCGAACGTGGAGTCCACAGCGGGCCTCGCACTCGGCGGCGAGGATCTCGCCGTAGAGGCCGCGAAACTGCACGAAGGCCGGCGCCTGCCAGGCGCGCCAGAGCAGGTCCAGGTCGCGCTCGCCGGGAGGAGCGTAGCCGAGTCCGGCGAACACGACGACGCCGTATCGCAGGTGCGGCAACTGAATGCGCTCCTCGATGGCGTTGGCGGCGGCCCATCGGAGCGCCTCAAGCGGTCCGGCGATGGCTTCCGGCCGTGCGCGCTCGACGCTCTCGCGCGTCAGGCTGGTGACGATGCCGACCTCGGGAGCCATGTGGAACCACGGCATGAGCGCGGTGACGCGCGGGGGCGGCTCGCCGGGGAGTCCAATACCGGCGGGAGGCGGGAGGCGCGCGCGGCGATTCTCGAATCGCGGGAACTCGTCGAAGAACTGCGACAGGCCGACGGGATCGAGCGCGGCGAAAGCGCCCTCCGGATGCAGGCCGCGCAGGTGAGCTTCGATGACATCGCTCCGGCAGGCGTAGTGGCGCGTGCGAAGCATCGCCTCCAGGAATCGGCGCCACTCGCGCCGACGGTCGCCGTTGCGCTCGCGAATCCACGAGCGAAGCCGCCCGCCGATCCCATACCGCAGAATCGCCGTTGTAACCTCGCTCAATCAAGGATGTGACCGGCGGAGAGGAAACTTCTCATGAAAACTGGTCCGCTCCCTTTGGTCGCGGCTCGGATCAGATGGTTGGGATGGGCGCGGCGGCGATGGTAGGCTCAAGGCATGCGGGCCGTATTGCTAGCCAGTGCCGCGGCGTCGATGGCCGCCGCGGCGCCGGCCTATCACAAGGATGTGGCACCGATCCTGGCGTCGCGCTGCCAGTCGTGTCATCGCGCGGGCGAGATCGGACCGATGCCGCTGGGAAGCTACCGCGAGGCACGGCCCTGGGCGAAGTCGATCAAGGAAGCGGTGCTCTCGAAGAAGATGCCGCCGTGGTTCGCCAATCCCGCGCACGGCAGGTTCTCGAACGACCGAACGCTCTCCGCCGCCGATGCGCGCACGCTGGCGGACTGGGCCGACGCGGGCGCTCCCGAGGGGAATCCGAAAGACGCGCCGCCGCCGCGCCGCTTCGTCTCCGGCTGGAACCTGCCGCGCGATCCCGATCTCGTACTCGAAATGCCGAAGGCGTTCACGGTCCCGGCGTCGGGGCGCATCGAATACACCTACATCGTGATGCCGTTGAATCTCACTGAGGACAAGTGGGTGCAGATGGCCGAGGCGCGGCCGGGCAGCGGCAAGGTGGTGCATCACATCACGGTGTATGTTCGCGATCCGGAGTCGCCGTGGCTGCGCGGCGAGGCCGAGCCGGGCGTGCCGTTCACCGCGCCGAAGCAGTATCCCAACGGGCGGCCGCGCACCGACCTGGGCGGCATGGGCAACGAGATCCTCTTCTTCTACGTGCCCGGATACGATCCCACGGTGTTCCCGTCCGGGCAGGCGAAGAAGATTCGCGCCGGCAGCGACATCGTCATCGAGATGCACTATACGCCCAACGGAGGCGAGATCGCCGACCGCTCGCGGGTCGGGCTGGTGTTCGCGCGCGAGCCGGTGAAGGAGCGCGTGATCATCGCCAGCACCGCCAACCGCGGCTTCGCGATTCCGCCGGGCGCGGCGGAGCATCGAGTGGACGCCGCGCTGCCGTTCCGCAATTACGGGAAAATCGTCAGCCTGTACCCCCACATGCATCTGCGCGGAAAGGCCTTCGAGTTCCGCCTGGTCGACACCGACGGGCGCTCCGAGACGCTGCTGAAGGTCGACCGCTACAATTTCAACTGGCAGCTCGAATACAAGCTGGAGAAACCGATCCCGATTCAACCAGGAATGCGCCTGGAGTGCGTCGGATGGTTCGATAATTCTCCGAATAACCCGATGAATCCCGACCCGAAGGCCGAGGTCCGCTGGGGCGAGATGAGCTGGGAGGAGATGCTCGCCGGGGTCGCACAGATCGCCATCGACGCCTCGCTGACGCCCCGCGAGTGGATGTCGGGCAAGCGGCCGGCGGCGGCTCCGGCCGAGTAGTGGCGAAGCTCGACTTCTTTTACTTCGACGCCGGGGGCGGACACCGGTCGGCGGCCGAGGCGCTTCGGAGCGTGGTGGAGCGGCGGCGGCCGGACTGGCGCGTGCGGCTGGTGAATCTCAACGAAGTGCTGTCGCCTGCCGACGTGTTCCGCAAGGTCACCGGCCTGGGGTTGCAGGACATCTATAACGGCCTGCTGCGGCGAGGCTGGACGCTGGGGATGCCGCTGCTGGTACCGCCGATGCACGCGGTGATCCGGCTGTTTCACTCGACGCAGGTGAGGCTGCTGGAGGCCTTCTGGCGCGAGAACCCGCCCGATGTAGTGGTGTCGCTGATCCCGCAGTTCAATCGCGCGATGTTCGAGGCTTGGCGCGCGGTCCGGCCGGCGGCGCCCTATGTGACAATCCTTACGGATTTCGCGGATTATCCGCCGCATTTCTGGATCGAACGGCAGAAACAGATTCTCATCGTGGGAACGGAGAAGGCGCGGGGGCAGGCGCTGGCGATGGGCCATGCGGATGGCGACGTGCATCTCGCCTCGGGGATGATTCTGCGGCCGATGTTCTACGACGCCGCGCCGGTGGATCGCGCCGAGGGGCGGCGGGCGCTGGGCCTCGACACGGAACTGCCGACGGGCCTGGCGCTGTTCGGCGGCTTCGGCGCGCCGGTGATGGAGAGCATCGTCGAGCGGCTGGGGGCAGTGAACGCGAAGTTGCAGTTGATCCTTGTGTGCGGACGAAACGAGAAGCTCGCGGCGCGGTTGCGGGCGATGCGCCCGGCTTTTCCCATGCACGTGGAGGGATTCACGGCGGAGGTGCCGCGCTTCATGCAACTGGCGGATTTCTTTGTCGGCAAGCCGGGACCGGGCAGCATCAGCGAGGCGGTGGCGATGGGGCTGCCGGTGATGGTGGAGTCGAACGCCTGGACGATGCCGCAGGAGCGCTACAACGCCGAGTGGGTGGTGGAGCGGGGGGTGGGGATCGTGCTGGGGAGCTTTCGGGAGATCGCCGCGGGGGTGGATCGGATGCTGGCGCCGGGGGCGCTGGAACGGTTTCGGGGGAACGCGGCGGGGATTCGGAATCGGGCGGTGTTCGAGATTGCGGAGCTGCTGGAGGGGCTGATCTCGTGAAGAAAGGATGGCGGCCGCCCAGCGACGCACCGAAGGGAACCATCTGGTTCGGCGGCCCATTGGATGGTTTCAGCGTCAGCCTGCGCTTGTACGGCGACGATCTCGATCCCGACCGGATCACCGCCCTGGTGGGGTGCGCCTCTACGGAGTCGGAGCGCAAAGGCGCGCGGGGCGAACTGCCACGGACGGGGCGTTGGATATTGACGGTTCTCTCGAAGGACTGCGGCGAAGACGCCGATCTCGAGGATGGTGTTCGGGCGCTGCTCTTCCGATTACCGTCGGATGGCGATCTTTGGATGTCGCTGACGCGCGAGTATCGGGTCGATGTCTTCTGCGGAGTCTATTTGGACGCCTGGAATCGGGGATTCGGGATTTCTCCGGAGATGTCGCGCATGCTGGCGGAGCGAAACCTCGCGGTTGGTTTTGACATTTACTGCGGTGACCGAACGGCGACGGGGCGGCTATCAGCCCGTGGCAAACCGATCCCTCGCGGACGCGGCTCCGGACGTCCGGTCGCGAATCCGTAACCGCAGGTTTCGAACCGGTAGAAGCCTCGATCGCTACCCGCCTAGCGATCCAATATGGTATGATTCCTGGCTGTGACACCTCGATTGGACCAGGGCTCGGGAGTCCCGTTGTATCGGCAACTCTATGAGCAGATGAGGTCTGAAATCGAATCGGGCCGCTGGCCGACCAGTCAACGGCTGCCAGCCACCAGGGAATTGGCTGGTACGCTTGGCCTGAACCGCGCGACTGTCGCGGCGGCTTACGAACTCCTTCAAAAGGACGGCCTGATCAGCGGTCACGTGGGAAGGGGCAGCTTCGTGTGCGCTGGCGCGGCGGCGAAGGGCGGCCTGCATTGGGACGAGCTGCTGGGTGCGGGCGAGCGGCTGCTTTCGGCGGCGCAATCGTCGGGCTCGACGGCGATCAGCTTCGCGGCGGCGCGGCCGTCGTCGCTGCTGTTTCCGGTCGGCGATTTCCGCGAGGTGTGCGCCGAGGTGGCGGCGAGCGATCGGCTGCCGGAGATCCTGCAACTGGGGTCGCCGAACGGCTACGGGCCGCTGCGCGAGTATCTCGCCGCCGAGGCGCGGCGTGAGGGGGCGATGCGCGCGAGCGACGACATCCTGGTGTCGAGCGGGTGCCAGCAGGCGATCGACCTGCTGGTGCGCGTGCTGGTGCGGCCGGGCGATGCGGTGCTGCTCGAAGATCCGACCTATCCCGGCCTGACGCGCTCATTCGCGCGGGCGGGCGCGCGGGTGGTCGGCGTGGCGGTCGACGAGGGCGGCATGGACGCCGACGAGCTGGAGCGCGCGATGGCGGCGGAGAAGCCGCGGCTGGTGGTGGTCAGCGGCAACTTCCAGAATCCGACGGGGGCGACGCTGTCGCTCGACCGGCGGCGGGCGATTCTGCGGCTGGCGGCGGCGCACGGCGCGATCGTCGTGGAGAACGACATCTACGGCGCCCTGCGCTACGAGGGGTCGCCGGTGGCGACGCTAAAGCAGCTCGACGAGCGCGGGGACGCCATTCTGCTGCGCAGCTTCTCGAAGGTCGCGTTTCCGGGGCTGCGGGTGGGCTGGGTGACGGCGCCTCGCGCGGTGATCGCGGCGCTGGCGGCGGCCAAGCAGTGGACGGACCTGCACTCGGATCATCTTTCGCAGGCGGTGCTGCTGCGCTTCGCCGAAAGCGGGCGGCTGTCGCGGCATCTGGAGCGTGTGATCGAGGCCGGTCGCGCGGGGCTGCGGGCGATCGTCGCGGCGTGCCGGGAGCATTTGCCGCCGGGCGCGCGATTCACGCGGCCCGAGGGCGGGATGAACCTGTGGGTCCGGCTGCCGGAGCCGCTGGACGCCGCGGATCTGCGGCCGCGCGCCGAGAGCGAAGGGGTCGCGTATCTGCCGGGGTCGTGGTTCGGCGTGACGCGCCCGCATCGGGCTGCCTTGCGGTTGAGCTTCGGCGGACTGACGCCGGAGGAGATCGGGCGCGGGGTGGCGTCGCTGGGAAGGGCGGCCTCGGGAGAGTTGGAGAGGGCGCGCGCGGCGGAGCGATTCGGTCCCGCGCCGGCGATGGTCTAGAAACGAGCCGCGACCAGAGGGAGCGGCTCCAAGGAGAACACAATGTACCTGGACGATGCGTTTCGATTGAAGGTGGGCCTGGCGGAGATGCTCAAGGGCGGCGTGATCATGGACGTGACCAACGCCGAGCAGGCGCTCATCGCCGAGCGCGCCGGGGCGTCGGCGGTGATGGCGCTGGAACGCGTGCCGGCCGACATCCGCAAGGAGGGCGGCGTCGCCCGCATGGCGCCGATCCGCAAGATTCGCGAGATCATGGAGGCGGTCAGCATTCCGGTGATGGCCAAGGCGCGCATCGGGCATTTCAGCGAGGCGCGCGTGCTCGAGGCGCTGGCAGTGGACTACATCGACGAGAGCGAAGTGCTGACGCCGGCCGACGAGGAGCACCACATCGACAAGCGCGACTACAAGGTCCCGTTCGTGTGCGGCGCGCGCAATCTCGGCGAAGCCCTGCGGCGTATCGCCGAGGGCGCGGCGATGATCCGAACGAAGGGCGAGGCCGGGTCGGGCAATATCGTCGAGGCGGTGCGGCACATGCGGACGATCGTCAAGGAGATGAGGCAGCTCACGGTGCTGGGGGCCGAGGAGCTGGTGGCGGAATCGAAGAAGCTGCAAGCGCCGCTGGAGCTGGTGCAGTGGGTCGCGCAGCACGGCCGGCTGCCGGTGCCGAACTTCTCGGCGGGCGGCATTGCGACGCCGGCCGATGCGGCGCTGGTGATGCATCTCGGCGCGGAGGCGGTGTTCGTCGGCAGCGGCATCTTCAAGTCGGACGACCCGGAGGTGCGCGCGCGCGCGGTGGTGAAGGCGACGACCTACTACAAGGACGCGGCCAAGGTGCTCGAAGCCAGCGAGGAGCTGGGCATCGGCATGCACGGCATCGACATCTCGAAGCTGGAAGAGGGAGAGCTGCTCCAGACGCGGGGCTGGTAATGCCGCGGATCGGCGTGCTGGCGCTGCAAGGCGACTTCGAGGCGCACGCGCGGGCGCTCGAGGAGGCGGGCGCGACGCCGGTGGAAGTTCGAACGCGCGCGGAGCTGGACGGGGTCGACGGGCTGGTGATTCCAGGCGGCGAGAGCACCACGATGCTGAAGCTGCTGCGCGCCGAGGGGATGTTCGAGGCGCTGGCGGCCTTCGGCGGCGAGCGGCCGATCTTCGGCACCTGCGCGGGGGCGATTCTGCTGGCGCGCGAGGTGTCGGGTCCGGCGCAGGAGTCGCTGGGGCTGGTGGATATCGGCGTGGAACGCAACGCGTACGGGCGGCAGGTCGACAGCCGGGTGGCGGCGATCGAGGCGGGTGAGCTGGGCGGGGAGATGGAAGCGGTGTTCATCCGCGCGCCGGTGATCCGCCGGGTGGGCGAAGGGGTGCGGGTGCTGGCGCGGTACAAGGGCGACCCGGTGCTGGTGGAACAGGGCCGGCACCTGGTGGCGACGTTTCACCCGGAGCTGACGGCGGACCGGCGTGTGCATCGGCGGTTTCTCGAAAAGATGCGACAGTGCGCGGCCGCGTGAAGGTGCTGTTCGTCTGCTACGCCAACGCGATCCGGAGCCAGATGGCGGAGGCGTTCGCGCGCGCCTACGGCTCGGACGTGGTGCAGCCGGCGAGCGCGGGGATGTTCGCGGCCTGGGCGGTGGCGCCGATCGCCCGCGAGGTGATGCGCGAGCGGAACCTGAGTCTCGACGATCATTTCCCGAAGAGCATCGAGGAGATGGACCCGAACGGCTTCGACCTGGTGGTGAACATGAGCGGGATGGAGCTGCCGCGGTCGGTGACGACGGTGGTGCGCACCTGGGAGGTGCGGGATCCGGTGGGGGGGAGGGAGAAGGAGTATCGCGCGACGGCGGACGACATCGAGCAGAAGGTGATGAAGCTGATTCTCGAGTTGCGGGCGGCGGCGAAGAAGTGAGTGCGGGTGCGCCGGGCCATGACAAAATAAGAATGAGCTTGGATAACACCGCCCAGCCCTCCTCCGGAAACCTCACCGTCCTGCTCAACCGCGCCGGGCAGGGCGACCGGGCCGCGCTCGACGAGCTGTTGCCGCTGGTCTACAACGAGCTGCGCCGCGTGGCGCGTCACAAGATGGCCGGCGAGCGGCCGGGCCACACGCTGGGCGTCAGCGGCCTGGTCAACGAGGCGTATCTGAAGCTGATCGGCGGAGAGAATCCGGACTGGCGCAGCCGGGAGCACTTCTTCTCGCTGGCGGCGCGCGCGATGCGCCAGGTGCTGATCGACTACGCGCGCAAGCGCGGCGCGGCCAAGCGCGACCACGAGCACACCACCATGGTCGACGTCGCCGACATGGACCTGCATCTGGAGGACCTGCTGGCGCTCGACCAGGCGCTGGAGCGGCTGGCGCAGATCGACAACCGCATGCGGCGCGTGGTGGAGTACCGCTTCTTCTGCGGCCTCACCGACCAGGAGACGGCGGCGCTGCTGGGGGTCACCGAGCGCACCGTGCAGCGCGAGTGGATCAAGGCCCGCGCGTGGCTCTACGAGGAGCTGTACGCGGAGAAACGGCAGCCCTGAAGACCTTGGACTGGCAGCGCGTCTGGGAAGTCTTCGAAGGCGCCATCGAGCGCCCCGAGGCCGAGCGCGCCTCCTGGATCGCCACGGCCTGCGGCGCCGACGCGGTGCTGCGCCAGCGCGTCGAGAAGCTTCTCCAGGCGCACGAGAAGCCGGGCGGCGGCGTGCTCGACCGCCCCATCCGGTCGGTGCCCGATCTCACCTGGCTGGATCGTAAGAGCCCCGCGATCGACCGCTTCGGCCCCTACCAGGTGCTGGAGGAGATCGGGCGCGGCGGCATGGGCATCGTCTACCGCGCGCGCGACACGCGACTCGGGCGGATGGTGGCGCTGAAGGCGCTGCCCGACGCGGTGGCGCGCGACGCCGACCGCATGCGGCGCTTCGAGCGCGAAGCGCAGATCATGGCGGCGGTGAATCATCCCAACATTGCCGCCGTGTACGGACTCGAAGAATCCGATGGCATCCGCGCGCTGGTGATGGAGCTGGTGGAAGGTCCGACGCTGGCCGACCGGCTGGCCGGCAAGCCCATGCCGGTGGCCGAAGCGCTCCCGATCGCGCGCGAGCTGGCCGAGGCGCTGGAGGCGGCGCACGAGCGCGGCATCGTGCACCGCGATTTGAAGCCCGCCAACATCAAGGTGACGGCCACGGGCGACGTGAAGGTGCTCGACTTCGGACTGGCCAAGGGCATCGACGTGGAGGCCGCCACCTCGAGCGATTCGGGCCCCTCGGCGCCGCTGGCGCACAGCGCGACGCCGTCGGGGGTAATCCTCGGCACGGCATCCTACATGAGCCCGGAGCAGGCGCGCGGAAAGCCGGTGGACAAGCGCACGGACATCTGGGCCTTCGGCGCGGTGCTCTACGAAATCCTCACCGGCAGGCAGGCCTTCCGCGGCGACAGCATTTCCGACACTCTGGCGTGCGTTCTCAAATCCGACCCGGATTGGAGCGCGCTGCCGGAGGCGACGCCGGCGCCCGTGCGGCGCATGATCGAGCGGTGTCTCGAGAAAGACGCGCGGCGGCGTCTGCGCGACATCGGCGAGGCGCGCATTCTGCTCGACGAGATCCCTCCGGTGGATGCGGCCGCGACGCCCCCGCCTCCGCGGCGGCGGGTCTGGATCGCGGCGTTGGCGGCCGCCATCGGTGGGGCGGCGCTGGCGTGGCTGGCGATTCGGGCCGCGCCCGATGCTCCCCCGCCGCTGCGGAAGGTGGAGCTTTCTATCGCGGGCGATTTCCGCGATCCCACGATCGCGCCGGACGGCCGCAAGATCGCCTACGTGGCGGGAAACCGTCTCTTCATCCACGACCTGACGCAGTTTTCGGCGCGCGAAGCGCCGGGGAGCGAGGGCGCGACGGGCGTGTTCTGGTCGCCCGACAGCGCGCATGTCGCCTACGTTTCGGCGGGCAAGCTGTGGCGCGTGGCGGCCAGCGGAGGCGGGGCGCGCATCATCTGCCTGGTCCCGGCGCAGTACGAGGGCGCGGGCGGCGCCTGGCAGCCGGACGGCCGGATCGTGTTCAACACCGGCGGTACCGGACTCTCGTGGGTCTCGGCCGACGGCGGCGACCCTGCGGCGGTGCTTCAGCCCGACAAAAGCTCCGAGATCGATTTTCACAACGCCAGCCCGCTGCCGGAGGGCCGCGGCGTGCTGTTCGTCGCACACCGGCGCGCGGGGCAGGACACGATCGCCGTGTTCGCCGGCGACGCCCGCACCGACATTCTGAAGGTGGAGGGACAGACGCTGGAGAATCCGGTCTACTCGCCGACCGGCCACATCCTCTATCACCGGGCCACGGGCAATCCCGGCGTGTGGGCGCTGCCGTTCTCGATCACCGCGCTGCGCGCCACGGGCGAGCCGTTCCTGGTGGTGGCGGGAGCTCGCGCGCCCAGCGTGTCGCAGGAGCCGGAGGCGCCGACGCTGGCGATGATTCGCGGCGCGGGACGCGCCTCGACGCGCCCGGTGCTGATCTCGCGGCAGGGGAAGATCGAGAAGGAGATCGGAGATCCGCAGCCGCACACGCGCTTTTTCGACCTGTCGCCGGACGGCGCGCGGCTGGTGGTTTCGGTGGCCGACGCAGGATCGAGCGACCTCTGGATTCACGACCTGGCTCGGGGATCGCGCACTCGGCTGGCGGCGACGCCGGAGCCGGAGACGTTTCCCTCGTGGTCGTCCGACGGGAAGCGGTTGGCGTTCCGGCGGGGCGCGCACATCGTGGTGAAGGAAGTGGAGGGGACGGGCGAGGTGGTCACGAAGGCCGACGGACTTTACCCGGCGTTCACTCCCTCGGGCGACGCGCTGGTGTTCGCCGCGCCCGGCGCCAATCCCGCTTTCTACGACCTGTTCCGCATGCCGCTCGGGGGCGGCGCGGCGGCGGCGGTGATCCGCTCCGACGCGCGCAAGTCGTGGCCGCGCGTCTCTCCCGACGGCCGGTATTTCGCGTACATGTCGGACGAGTCCGGGCAGTTTCAGGTGTACATGTCGCAGTTTCCGGCGGGGACGGGAAAGTGGCAGGTGTCGGTGGACGGCGGCGAGTGGCCGGCGTGGAGCCGTTCCGGCGGCCTGCTCTACTACGTCGATCCGCGGCGGGGTCTGTTTGAGGTGGCGGTGGCCACGGACGGCGTGCCGCGCCTGGCGCCGCCGCGCAAGCTGTTCGACCGCCCGGCGCGCACCGAGGAGGCGTTCGCGGCGTCGCCGGACGGGCGGAGCTTCGTGATGCTCCAGGCGGTGGAGGATCAGCGCCGGCCGGGGTCGGTGACGCTGGTGGAGAACTGGTTCGCGGAGTTTCGCCGCGCGGCGCGTTAGAGGATTGACGGGCGCTGGTCCGCTCCCTTTGGTCGCGGCTCAGAAACGGGTCACTTCGGTGAAGGGGAACGCGGCGACCTTCATGGCGGGGACCACCATGTCGAAGCACTCCTCGCCGGAGGCGCGCACGGCCGGAGACAGCGCCTCGACGCGGTTCAGCATCTCGATTACGCTCACATTGAAGCGGTAATTGCGCGCGCCACAAGCGATCTCGCCGTTCTCGATGAGGAACGTACCGTCGCGCGTCATGCCGGTCATGATCTTGGCGTAAGGGTCGACCTCGCGGATGTACCAGAGGCGCGTCACCAGGATTCCGCGCGGCGTGGAGGCGATCATGCGATCGAGGGGCGTATCGCCGCCGGCGATGACGACGTTGGCGACGGTCTCGCCCGTCTCGCTCGGGGGCGGCAGTCCGTGCCCGGTCGACGCCCCGGCGTGCTTGAAGGCGTTGGCGCGCGAGCGCGCGAGATCGAGCGGAGTCCCGCGGTCGACCAGAGTGAGGCGCGTACGCGGGACACCCTCGCCGTCGAAGGGGGCGCCGCTCTGGAGCGGGTGACGCACGTCGTCGTGCATCGCGATGTTGGCGCCGAAGACGCGCCTGCCGAGGCGGCCGTTGAGGAAGCTGCGCTGGTCGTCCATGGCGGCGCCGGAAAAGTCGGCGAAGATCTGGCCGACGAGATCCAGCACCGCGGCGGGTTCGAGGATGGCGGTGTATTTGCCGGGCGGAAGCTCGCGGGGCGCGCGGGAACGAACGGCCTTCTCCACGGCGCGGCGGGCGAGCGCGGCGGGATCGATCGCCGAGCGCGAGACGGCGGTGGCCTTGGCCCAGCCGGAGCTGTCGGCCGCCATGGCGGTGATGGAGAAGCGCGCCATGGTCTCGCGGTGGATGGCGAAGACGCCGCGCGTGTTGGCGACGGCGTGCAGGTGATCCTCGGTGGCATAGATGCCGGCGGCAGTCTGGCCGGCGGCTTCGACCAGGGAGACGGCTTCGGCGACGGCGCGGGCGCGATCGCCGGGTGTAGCCGCGGCGGTGGCGGGGTCGTGGCGGTCGACGGGGTCGACCGGCGAAGGGCCGGCCATCTCGGGAAGCGCGTCGTCAGGCTCGGCGACGCGCATGGCGGCGACGGCTTCTTCGACGGCGCGGCGCAGGGACTCTTCGTCGAAGCGGTTCGTGGTGGCGCGCGCGGTGCGGCGATCGGCCTGGACGCGGACGGAGACGTATCGGCCGAGCTCGGCGACGTTCTGATGGATGCCGTTGTTGGCGAAGCGCGTGAGCGCCTCGGCGGAGGCGCCGATGAGCAGCTCGACATCGGCGACGCCATGGGATCGCGCCGCCGTCGCGGCGAGGTCGAGCAGCCGGCGGCACTCGCCGGGGGCGATCAGCTCAGTCACGGGGTCATTCCCCGGAGGCTTCTCCGTAGCCCCCGCCGACTTTGATGTTGCGGAATCGCGCCGGGGCGGCGCCGTGGCCGGTGCCCATGACCTGCTCGGGCTGTCCCTTGCCGCAGTTGGGGACGCCCCACAGAGTCCAGTGCCCGGGGCCGGCGATGGCGTCGCAGGAATTCCAGAACTCGGTGGAGATGCCGCTATAAGTGGGGTTCTTGAGCATGCGCACGCGTTTACCGTTGCGGATCTCCCAGCCGATCTCGCAGCCGAACTGAAAGTTGTAGCGCTTGTCGTCGATGGACCAGCTTCGGTTGGTCTCCATGTAGATGGCGCGATCGACGCCGCTGAAGACCTCCTCGAGGGACTGCTCGCCGGGGAGCAGGCTGACGTTGGTCATGCGGATGAGCGGGATGCGATTCCAGCCGTCGGCGCGCATGGTCCCGCTCGATCGCGCGGCGCCGACGGCGGCGGCGGTCTCGCGCGAGGTCATGTATCCGCGAAACACGCCCTCGCGAATGATATCGGCGCCTTGGGCAGCGACGCCCTCGTCGTCGAAGGCGAAGGTTCCGAGGCCTGGCCCGTGATCGAGGCGCGCGTCGCAGACGACGTTAACGATCGAAGAGCCGTAACGGAGCCGATCGAGCTGGTCGAGCGTGAGGAAGCTCATGCCGGCGTAGTTGGCCTCGGCGCCGAGCACGCGATCGAGCTCGATGGGATGCCCGATGGACTCGTGGATTTGGAGGCCGAGCTGGCTGCCGTCGAGGATCAGGTCGAAGACGCCCTCGGGGCACTGGTCGGCGGAGTGGAGCGCGACGGCCTCCTCGGCGACGCGAGGGGCGTTCTCGAGCAGCTTCAACTCGTCGACCAGCTCGTAGCCCTTCAACTGGTATTGGCCCCCGAAGGAGTTCGGATAGGACCGCTTCTGAATGTCGTCGTTGCGGAAGCTGAGGGCGGCGAAGCCGGCGCCGGTGACGGTGCGGGTCTGGTCGATCCGGCTTCCCTCGGTGGAAGCGAAAAGCTGGCGCTGGCGCGTGAAGCTCATGTTCGTCTCGGTCATGGTGACGCCGGCGGCGCGGCGAAGCTCGGCGTCCACCGCGAGAAGGAGGTCGAGCTGTTGGCCGGAAGGCATCGCGAAGGGGTCGATCTGGCACGGCGAGATCCAGACGGCCTGGTGGGGCTGCTCGGGCGCGAGGACGACGGGCGATTTCCGCGCCAGGCCGCTGGCGCGGGCGATGTCGGCGGCCAGGGCGGCGGCGGCCTCGATGCCGGTGGCGGTGAGGTCGTCCGTGGAGGCAAATCCCCAACATCCATCGACGAGCACGCGAATCCCGGCGCCGAGTGACTCCTCGGTCGACAGGTGACCGATCTTGCCGCTCTTCGTGGCGATGGAGCGGTCGCGGCATTCGACGATGCGCACGTCGGCGTAGGCGGCGCCGCGGCGGGAGGCGGCATCGAGGGCGTGTTGTGCGGCGTGTTTCATGGGTGTCGCGGGCGCGGTTGGTTTGAGGCGCGGTGGGGCGCGGCTACGGGTTCACGTTGATGGTAGCAGTCCGGGTTACTCCCCCGTAGGTGGCGGAGATGGTGACAGTGCGCGAGGAGGCGACGACCGTAGTCGCCATGGTGAAGGTGATGTTGGTCAGCCCCGCGGCGACTGTCACGGTCGGCGGCGGAACCACGGAAGGATCGGAGCTGGTGACGGTCCAGACGGCGCCGCCGGGGGGCGCGACGCCGTTAAGGGTCACGCGATTGTTGGAGACGGAGTTTCCACCCTGGACCGACGAGGCGCCCATTGTCACCGACGAGGCGACGAGCTTGTTGACTGTGAGGTTCACGGTCCTGGTGACACCCCGGGTCGCGGAAATGAGCACGGTTCCGGACGGCGCTCCGGTCCAGGTTGTCGGGAAGGGAATCAGCCCCGAGTTGTTGCTGCCGGCGGCGAACGACACAGCGGGCGGGGGAGAGGCTCGGCCGGGATTGGCGCTGGAGACCGCGGCCACCGCTCCGCCAGCCGGCGCTGGACCGTCGAGGTAGACGCGGACGCCGCCGGGGCTGCCCTCGGTGACCGACGTCGGCGACAGCGCCACGGTTGAAACGTACGGGGGCCTGACCGTAAGCAAGGCGGTCTTCACGCTGCCGTTGTAAGTGGCCGTGATGGTGGTCGTCTTGTTGGAGGCGACTGGCCAGGAGGTGATCGCAAAATTATTCGAGTTGGTGGCGCCGGCAGCCACGGTTACGGAGGCCGGGACGGTGGCCACCGACGGATCGGAGCTGGCAAGTGTCACGATAGCCCCTCCCGGCGGTGCGCCGGTGTTCAAGACGATGCGGTTGCTTCCCGAGGCCGCGCCCCCGGCCAATGCCGCGGGCACGGTCAGAGTCGACACCAGGATCGGGTTAACGGTCAGTGTGCCGGACTTGCTTACGCCGCCGTAGGACGCGGTGATCAGCACGGGCGTCGACGCGGAAACCTGAGTGGTGGTGATCGTGAAGTTGGCCGAGGCAGCGGCCCCGGCGGGAACGAGCACGGTGGCGGGCGGCGAGGCGACACCGGGATTGGCGCTGGTCACCGACACCAGCGCTCCGCCCGGGGGCGCGGGTCCATTCAGGGTCACCTTGTTCGAGCCGGTCGATCCCGGACCGTAGGCGCTGGATGGCGAAACACTGATCGACAGAGCGGCCAGCCGGTTGACGGTCAGGGTCGAGCTCCTGGTAGCGCCGCCGTAGTTCGCCGAGATCACAACCGAGGTTTGCGCGGCAACCGCAGTGGTGGTCACCGGGAAGGTGGCGAAGCTGGCGCCGGCGGGCACGGTTACGGTTGACGGGACGGCCGCCACGGCGGGATTCGCGCTGGACAGCGAGACCACGGTGTCCGCGGAGACGGCAGCGCTCATACTGACCCGGCTGGCCGAGCTCGATGCGCCGCCGGCCATCGAGTTCGGTGAAAGTGATATCGAGGAGAGGCTCGAGGGGGTCACCGTCAGCGTGGCGGACGCCGAGGAGCCCGCGTACGTGGCGGTGATGGTCACCGGCGTGGAGGCCGCGACCGCCGAGGTGGCGATGGTGAAGTTCGGCGAGGCTGTCGCCCCGGCCGCCACTGTTACCGTGGGCGGCACGGTCGCCACGGCTGGGTTGGAGCTCGCGACCGCGACGATGGCTCCGCCGGCCGGCGCCGGACCGTTCAGGTTGACCTTGTTCGCCGTACCGGAGGTGCCGCCGGCGACCGTGGATGGCGAAAGCGCAACGCTCGCGAGCGCCAGCGGGTTGACCGTCATGTTGGCCGACTTCGTGACGCCGTCGTAGGTGGCCGACACGGTGGCGGTTGTTGCTGCTGCGACGGCGTTGGCGACGATGGTGAAGTTCGCCGAGACGGTCGCCCCGGCGGCCACGAAGACGGAGGGCGGGACGGTCAGCGCGGGGTCGTTGGACGCCAGGGCGACGGTCGCGCCGCCGGCGGGGGCGGCCTCGGCCAGGGTGACTCTGTTGGTGGTGGTGGAGGCGCCGGCGCCGATGGTGGTGGCGGCGAGCGAGAGAGTCAGCACGGTGCTGAGCTTGACGGCCGCGGTTCCGAAGCGCGTAGGCTGGTCGACGCTGGTGGCGGTGATGGTGATGTTCTGGATGCCGCTGAACGAGGAAGGCGCGGTGTAGACGCCTGCGGCGCTGATGGTCCCGGTGGCGGGCGAGCGCGACCAGGTGACACCGGGTCCGGCGCCAGTGACGGTCGCCGAGAAGGCCTGCGACATCGACTGCGCGAGCGTCCTGGTGGCCGGCGAGACGGTGACGGTGACGGCCGAGAGATTGAAATCGAGGTCGGCCGTGGCGCCGTCGCCGACAGTTACCGGCGTCGCGGGCGAGGCTGGGTAGCCGGCGGCCGAGGCGGTGACCTGGTATGCGCCGGCGGGAATCGGCTGGGTCTGGTAGTTGCCGGCTGCGTTGGTGACGGCTCCGGCGAGGTATCCTCCGACGCCTGTGAGCGAGATCTGCGCATTGGCGATCGCCGCGCCGCCGTTTCCGGTCACCGTGCCGCCGAGTGCGCCGAGCGCCTGCATGACGAGGTTGACGGTCTCGGTGACGCCGGCGGCGACGTTTTGGCCCGAAGAGGTCCCGGCGATTCGTCCGAAGGCCGAAGCCCGGAGGTCGTATGTCCCGGCGGGAACGGCGACGGTGAAGACGCCGCTGGAGTCGGTGAATCCGGCCGCCTTGACCAGCCCGCCCTGGAGCACATCGACGACAGCGCCGGCTGCGGGAAGGCCGGCGACGGTGACGACGCCGGTGAATCGTCCGAGGCCGACGTCCATCGGAATCGTGACCGCAGAGTCGGCTCCGGCGACGACCACGGCGGGAACGGTCTGCGCGGGAAGTCCCGGAGCCGTCGCGCCGATCTCGTAGAATCCCGGCGGAATGTTGTAGACGCGGAAGAGGCCGCTGGTACCGGTGGTGAGGTTGACGCCCGCGAGTGAGATCTGCACGCCGGCGAGCGGCAGTCCCTCGTCATCGACGGCCTGGCCGACGATGGCGCCGGTGGTCTTCGCCTGAAGGTTACCGGTGACGGCGCGCTCGGCGTCGATGATGCCGAAGCCGAGGAACTGCTCCCAACCGGAGGCGGCGGAGGCGGCGGTCTGCTGGATGCGCTGGAGGATCGCGGTGGCGGGAATGCCCGGGGCGATCATGCGCAGGAGTCCGGCGAGGGCGGCCACGTGCGGGGTCGCCATGGAGGTTCCCGACATGGTGGCGTAGGCGGAGCCCGGATAGGTCGAGAGGATGCTCACACCGGGCGCGGCGATATCGGCGGCGAGGCCGTAGTTGGAGAAGCTGGCGCGGGCGTTGGTGCTGGAGCTGGCGGCGACGCCGGCGGCGTAGTTGGCGCCGGCTGGGAAGAACAGGCCGCTCGAGTTGTTGTTGCCGGTGGCGGCGACCACCAGGCTGTTGCGCTCCCAGGCGTATCGCACCGCATCCTGGAGCACCTGCGAGTAGCCGGCGCCGCCGAGGCTGAGGGAGATGACAGCGGCGCCTGAGTCGGCGGCCGCCATGATGGCGTTGGCGATGGTGACGTCCGATCCGGAGCCGTTGGCGGCGAGCACCTTGATGTGGAAGATCTCGAGGTATGGTCCGAGCGAGGCGACCCCGGCGGCGTTATTGGTGGCGGCGGCGACGGTGCCGGAGGTGTGGGTGCCGTGGCCGTGATCGTCGGCGACGGCGCAGGGGGGATTCGGGATGGTGGTGGGCTCCAGGGCCAGGCTGAGGGCGATGTTGATCTGCCCGCCGGAAGCGGAGTCGGTGGACGCGCCGCCGGCGTTGGCGAAGTCGGGGTGCGCGCAGTCGACGCCGGTGTCGAGCACGGCGACCTTGACGCGGTTGGCGCCGGCGGTGGCCGAGGTGAGGTACTTGCCGGCGACGGTGGCCCAGGCCTGGGCGGCCTTGACGGTCGTCAGGGCCCATTGGGAGGAGTAGCTGGGGTCGTTGGGAGCGGTCAGGGTGGTGGTGCGCAGGTGGTTGGATTCGATGTAGTGGACCAGGGGATTGCGCGCGAGCTGCTGCACGAGCGCGGTGGCGTTGCCCGGGATGCGGAGCACCTGGAAGTCGCGCACACGCTGGCCGATGTTGTAGGAGCCGGGCGGCAGGATGTCGCTCAGGCTGGCGCCGGGGCGGAGGCGGATGACGAATTCGTTGGGGATAATGGCGTCGCCGGGCTCGGAGGGAATTTCGCGGCCCGCCCAGACGAGGGAGGCCGCGGCCCACACAAGCGCGCACCCGAAACGGCGGGCGGAGGAGGCCATATGTAACATGATACGCCCGGGGCAATTACGACTCCATTACCGGCAGTGGGGAAGACGCCTTAGAAGGGTGTCGGAAGGGCGCTTAGCGCGGCGAAGGGAGGTGGTGTTGCTGCAGGGGCCGTTCACCCCACCCTGACCAGGCCGTATCGGCGCTGCCAGTGGCCGCGAATATAGTCGACCCCGCGGCGCAGCTCTTCCTGCGAAGGCGGCGATTCGATGAACTGCAAGGCTTCGCGGCGGGCCGTCTCCAGAATCTCCTGGTCGCGGACAATGTTGGCGATCGACAGGCCCGGCAGTCCGCTTTGCCGGGTCCCGAAAAACTCGCCGGGGCCGCGCAGGCGCAGGTCCATCTCGGCGATGTGGAAGCCGTCGTTGGAGTCGACCAGGGTCCGGATGCGCTCGCGGCCGAGTTCGCTGAGCTTGCCGGTCACCAGCACGCAGTGGCTCTGCGCCGCGCCGCGCCCCACGCGTCCGCGCAACTGGTGCAATTGCGCCAGGCCGAATCGCTCCGCCTGTTCGACCACCATCACGGTGGCGTTGGGCACGTCGACGCCGACTTCGATCACCGTGGTGGAGACGAGAATGTCGACCTCGCCCGCCTTGAAGCGCCGCATGACGTCCTCCTTCTCCGACGAGGGCAGCCTGCCGTGCAGCAGACCCACGCGGCGATCGGGGAAAACGCGCGCCGACAGGTGCTGGTGCATTTTCGCGGCGGCCTTCATGGCCTGGGTCTCCGACTCCTCGATGACCGGATAAACGACGTAGGCCTGTCGGCCCTCCTCGATCTCGCGCTTCACAAAACTCCACACCTGCTCGATGCGATCCTCGGTGACGTGCTTGGTCACGATCGGCTTGCGGCCCGGCGGCATCTCGTCGATGACGCTGGTGTCCAGGTCGCCGTAGAGGGTCAGGGCCAGGGTTCGCGGGATGGGCGTGGCGGTCATGACGAGGACGTCCGGGGTGACGCCTTTCTGCCGCATGCGCAGGCGCTGCATGACGCCGAAGCGATGCTGCTCGTCGACGATGGCGAGGCCGAGGCGGTGGAACTCGACGTCCTCTTCGAGCAGCGCGTGGGTGCCGACGGCGATCGGCGTCACGCCGGCGGCGATCATGCGCTTCAGCGCCGCCTTCTCGCGCGCGGTGTTCGATCCGGTCAGCAGCACCGGCACGTATTCGAGCGGCTGAAACAGGTTCTTCAGGGAGAAGTAATGCTGCGTCGCGAGAATCTCGGTGGGCGCCAGCAGCGCCGCCTGGTAGCCGTTCTCGATGGCGATGACGGCGGCCTCGGCGGCCACCAGCGTCTTGCCGCTGCCGACGTCGCCCTGGAGGAGGCGGTTCATGGGATGCGGCGACTGCATGTCGCGCGCGATTTCGGCGAGTACGCGCTTCTGCGCTCCGGTGGGTTTGAAGGGGAGCATCTTCTTGATGCGCTCGCGGGCGCGGTCGTTGAGCTCGAAAGCGATGCCGGTCTCCTGCCGCGCGCTGGCGCGCTTGAGGGCGAGGCCGCATTCGAGCCAAAAGAACTCCTCGAAGATGAGACGCACGTGCGCCGGCGACCGGAAGGCGTTGAGCACGCGGAGGTCGGCGCCGGGGGCAGGGAAGTGCATGGCGCGGATGGCATCCCATCGCGCGGGAAGCTGGTTGCGGTCGACGACGGAGGGCGGGAGGGGGTCGTCCATGGGCGGGAGATTGGCGAGGACGAAGTGGACGAGTCTGCGGAAGACGCGCGTGGTGATCTTGCCGGCGGCCTCGTAGACGGGCACGATGCGGCCGGTGTGGAGGGTGGCCTCCTCCTCGTCCTCGTCGGCCTGGAGAATCTCCATTTCGGGATGCGTCATCGAGAGGTCGCCGGTGTAGCTGTCGAACTCGACTTTGCCGTAGAGCGCGGCGCGCACGCCGGGGGCGAGGATTTTCTGGAGATACTCGCCGTGGAACCACTTGGCGAGGAGAGCGCCGCCGAGGGGGTCGCGGAATCTCGCCTCGAAGATGCCGAGATTGCGGCGGCCGATCCGGGCCAGGCGCGCCGAGGAGACTTCGGCGACGACGGTCGCCATTTCGCCGGGAGCGAGCTTCGAGGCGGCCTTGAGGTTGGAGCGGTCCTCGTAGCGGAAGGGGGCGTAGTACAGCAGGTCCTCGACCACGCGGAGGCCTTTTTCGGCGAGCGTTTCGGCGCGTGCGGGGCCGACGCCCTTGACGTACATCAGCGGGGTGGCGAGATCCACGTAACAGTTCAGGGTAGCGGACTGCCGGGATGAGAGGTGCGACCGTAGTTGGAGGGAGCGGAAACCGCCTGATCGCATCCGCTCCCTATGGTCGCGGCTCTGTTACGGAGCCGCGTGCGTTAGCCGGGGTGCTTAGAACTCCAGCCGCAGCCCCATCGTAATCATGCGCGCGCCGACCTGCGGGCCGGTCGGGCGGCCGAAACCCACGTTGCCCACGGCGCCGATAATTCCGCCGAAGTTCGTCCGGTTGAACATATTGAAGGCGTCGGCGCGATAGTGGAGGTCGATGGTACGGTCGCCGCGCACGGGGAACTTCATCGTCTTGCCGATGGAGAAGTTCTCGATGAACACCGGAGGATTCCGGAAATCCTGGTAGTACTGCGCCGCGTCGCCGAGCCCGAACTGCGCGGGTGTTGTGAAGGCCGCGGCGTTGAACCAGCGCGTGGCCGGATTGTTGGGGTCGAGCGTGCCGCGGTCGATGCCGGTGCGGATCGGTCCGGTCCCGACGTTGGCCTTCTTGAACTGCGTGAACAGCACGCCGGTGCCAATGGTGTTGGAGGGGGCCTGCACCAGAATCAACCCGCCGGAGCGGTACTGCTGGATGGCGCTGATGGTCCAGTTGGCGGCCACCAGGTTCGCCAGGAATCCGTCGCGATTGAAGAACTTCTTGCCGCGGCCGAACGGCAGGTGGTAGGAGTTCAGGAAGTTGAACACGTGCGTCAGGTCGAATGGCAGGTGACTCTTCATCTCGCCGTAGTTGTAGTTGTCCTGCGCGGCGACGTTGAAGCCGGAGGTCGCGAAATTCTGCGAGAAGACCTGCCGGTAGTGACCCACGCCCAGCGACTTCGAAAACGTATGCGCGGCCATCAACTGCCAGTCGCCGAAGCGGCGCTCCACCTTGGTCTGGAGCGAGTCGTACCAGTTGCGGCCGATGCCGGCGTTGCGCTCGGAGATGTCGAGGTACTGCGGATAGGGGCGCAGCGCCTGCGCCAGCGTGTTGGAGTTGGCGAAGCTCGCATAGGGCTTGGTGAAGCCCGCCGCGGCCACTGCCGGCGAGTCGATGCGCTGCTGCAAAAGCGACCCCAGGCCCAGCCGGCTGACCGGAAGCTGGTTGAGCAGCAGCGTCGAATTGAGTCCCTTGCCGCGATTGCCGACGTAGGCGACGTCGACGACGAACTTCTGGATCTCCTGCTGGATGCTGAAGCTCCAGCTCTGAATTCTCGGCGCCTTTCCGAAGTTCTCCGAGAATACGTCGACCGAGTTGTTGTTCGCCACGTTCGGGTCGATGACCGGCGAGGGCTGGAAGCCCGGAGGCGCCACGATGCCGTTGTCCCATTGCAGGGCTCCGTTGACGCCGTCGGAGAAGACCGTCAGCGGAATCGAGAATCCGAAGCGGCAGCCGCAGCCACCGTTGGCGAGCGTCTGGTAGTAGATGCCCCAGCCGCCGCGGATGACCGTTTTGTCGAAGAGCCGGAAGCTCATGCCGAAGCGCGGTCCGAGGTTCGTGTAGTCGGTCGGGTAGGGGCGCGACTCGCCAGTACGGCCGGCGCCCTTGCCGAAGAACACCATGGCGCCGGGGAGCCCGGCCGCGCCCGGGTTTGCAACGCGGCGATCCATTCCCGAATAATTTCCATCCTTTTCCGCCCAACCCAGCGGGACTTCATATCGCATCCCGAGATTCAAGGTCAGACGCGGGTGGATCTTCCAGGTGTCCTGGAAGTAACCGGACCGGTAGGAATACGTGACGGTCCCTGGGACCACGGGCAGCGTTCCCCGATTGGCGTTGTCGGGCAGGCCGAGCAGGAGGCTCGCGAAGGCGTGACCGGTGCCCGAGAGATTCGTCGGGATCGCCGTCTGCGCGCGGGCGAAGATGTACTGTCCGTTCGTGCCGGCCAGGTCGATACTGCCGGACTTGTATGTCGTCTGAAGGCTTCGCAGGTCCCAGCCCATCTTGAACTCGTGCGCGCCGCGAATCCAGCTCAGGCCCTGGGTGATCTGGCGCGTGATGTTGAACTGGCTTCCGTTGTTGACCTTGCCGTCCTGGACGCCCCAGGCGGTCAGCGCGTCGGCGCCGGTGAAGCCGACGCGTGGCGTGGCGTCGGAATCGCCGGTGATTCCGGGGAATCCGAACTTGGAAGCGAAGCCCTGCTGGAAGGGGTTGTTCCACACCTGGCGATAGCGGGAGTATCCGAAGGTTGTGTGCAACAGGATATTCGGGCGGATTACAAGGTCGTGATTGACGCGCCAGTTGTCGGGCTTCTGGACGTTCAGCAGACCCTGGCCGAGCGGACCGGGAAAGGCGGACAGCGTATCGCTGGTCTCCGACTCCTTGGTGAGCGTGAACGCCAGGCGATTTCCGGCAGTGATGGCGTGATCGAGCTTGATGCTCCAAATGGGCCGGTCGTAGCGCAGCGTGTTGACGTTGTCGTAGTTCGAAGTGAGGGACGCCCGCGTGGGGTCTGGAATCGACGAAAGGATGTTACTCGATATCCGGCTGAAGCGGTTCTGCGGAATCCGGTTGCCGCCGAAGGGCAGGCGCGTGTTTCCAGAGGTTGTCGCCGGATCGTAGAGAATCTGTGCGGCCGGAAGCTCGCTGAAATCGCCGGTCTTCATCCGGGCGGTGGGGACTGTGCTGAGCGCCTGGCTGGTGCTGATAGGTCGCTTGTCCTTGGTGTAGGTGAGATAGAAGAAGGACTTGTTGCGGCCATCGTAGACGCCGGGAATCCAGATGGGTCCGCCGCCGGCGGCGCCTTGTTCGTTGAAGCGGTCCTTGGGCCGGATGCGGCCCGCGGCGTTGTTCGCCCAGGCGTTGGCGTTCCAGATGTCGCGCCGCATGTTGAGGAACACCTGCCCGTGGAGGTCGTTGGTGCCCGAGCGGGTGACGTAGATCTCGACGCCGCCGCCGAAGCGGCCGTACTCGGCGTCGAACGTCGAGGTGAGCAGCTTGAACTCGCTGAACATCACCGCCGCCGGGAAGTTAAACGAGATCCCGCCGGACTCCGGGTTGGTGTTCGATGCGCCGTCGATCAACAGCTCCTGCGCGCGGCCGCCGGAGCCTGCCACCGACAACTCCGCCGACGGGTTCACGCCCGGCATGTAGTTGACGAACGTCCGGGGATTGCGTATACCGCCGGAAAAGAACGGGAGCGTGTTCAGGAACTGGCTGGAGAACGCCTGGCCGCGCTGGGCGGAACTGGTCTCGAGCAACTGCACCGCGCCACTGACGTCGATGGTCTGAGCCACATCGCCCAGCTCGAGTTTCAGGTCGGCTTCCTGACGCGAGGCCACGCGAACTTCGACGCCTCCGAGGGTGGGTTTCTTGAAACCCGTCTTCTCGACGCTGATTTCGTAGGTTCCGACCGGCACCCTCGGGAATACATACAAGCCGGCTTCCGATGTCTCGGTTTCCGACTTGACGCCGTTGGCGGTGTTGGTAACCGTTACCTTGGCGCCCGGAACGGCGGCGCCGTTCGGATCGGTGACCACACCGGAAATCGAGCCTGTGGCCACCTGGGCGGTCGCGACCGCGGCCAGGAACAATAGCGTCGCCAGCGCGATACAGATGCGTTTCATTCTCGTGAACCCCTGTGAGCTCGGGATTGGTCTTCGGGGACTTCCCGGCTTTGGGCCAGTATATCGGGTTTTCGACGGCCCGGACGTTAAGAGAGCTTCATCGATGCCGCTTGCCTGCGCGCGCCGCTCAGACGAACTCGAACAGGATTGTGTGCTCGAAGGGAGTGTAGCCCGTGATGTAGAGGCTCGGGCCGGGCAGCTTCAGTTCCGCGCCGCGCACCTGCGTGTAGCGATGATCGGCGCGGGCCGGGCCGATTCGAATCGCGTCCCTCCCGACGCGCCACGTCGCCGACCGTCCGGCGAGCAGCCAGGAGTCGGCGACACCGTCGACGGGCTGCGCGCCTGCGAGCTCGCCCTTGCCGCCGAGGTTGATCTCGATCGCAAGCGGGACATCGTTGGTGCCCGAGGCGCGGATGCGGACGGCGAAACCGCCGCGCTCTTCGGCTACGTCGGCCCGATACGCCATGCGGCAGACCTCGGTGCGGCGGCGGCCGTCGCGCAGCTCGTACCAGCTCGGAACGCCCGGAGGCTGTTTGCGGCCGTCGCCGAACGGCTGGTAGTAACCGGCGTCGAGCGCCTGCCCGAAGGTGTAGGCGGCGCCGCGCTTCTCGGCGCGCGTGGGGACGAATTGTCCTTTTCCGAAAAACGCCGCGGCCATGCGAACGCCGCTGACGATCGCCTGTCCGCGGCGGAACGTGAAGAGGCGGCTCGATCCGCCGAGAAGCAGGGTGGCGCTGGTCGCGCCGCGGCGAATGCGGGCGATGCCAAGGGCGGGGAAGTGTCGCTCGTAGTCGTCGGGCACGGGAGCGGGCTCGGGTCCGGCGGCGGAAAGCTCGGGGTACTCCATCATCTCGCCGAGGCTCGCCTGCTGCCCGCGAGCGAGCGTCTCGTACATCCCGTTGCCGTCGGTGGCGGCCAGATATCGCAGCGCGAGCCAGTAGTTCCGCATCCCTCCGCGCTCGTTCTGGTCCTGGCGTTGCGAGATTTCGGTGACGACCTCGTAGTCGGGATGCAGCAGGTACAGCATCGCGTTCAGGTTGCGGCGAACCGGGTCGAGCAGCTCGGGACGCTTGAGTTTCAGCGCTGTCACGACGAGGGCGCGGTTAACGATGCCGTTGTAGACGGCGGTGGAGCGCTCCGAGTACTGGCCGTCGGCGTCGATGTCGATGCCCTCGGCGAGCCAGTCGTCGACCCGGCGGATGTAGTCGGGATTCGGATAGAGCGCGTGCGCCTGCGCGAGCGCCGCGCAGTTCACCCAGCGATGGTTCGGCGTGTGGACGCCGCCGCGGGCAATCGCCCCGGCCGCGCGCCTGACGACGGGCTCCAGCAGCGCCTCGGTCTCGCGACTCCCCGCGCGGCGCGCGAGCGACGCCGCGCCCGCCAGCGAGTACATGGCGAAGGCGGTGTCGGGCGGCGAGTTGAAGTTGGTGATGAGGAGGTCGATGTTGCCGTCGGGCGACGACTTGCGGCGGACGAAATCGAGCGCCAGCTTGAGGCGATCCATCACCGCGGCGCTGGCATGGTGCCGCGAGAGCGGCTGGAGTAGCGCCGTGGCGAAGGCGTGCACCGCACCGGCGGCGGTTCCGCCGTTGTGCAGACCGGCGGCGTCGGGGATGCCGCCCCGCCAGGGACTCGCGCTGTCGGTCGTTTGCAGCTTCAGGTTCCGGTCGACGGCCTCGTCGTGCCGCGTGACCAGCTCGGAGGTGATCTTCCAGTACGGCTCGGCGGCGGCGAGCGCCATCGGCGCGGCGACGACGGCTCGGCGGGTGGGTCGAAACATCGCTGTCAGCGTAACATGCCACCGTAGAATAGAAGTTCCTTGCACCCGCTTATCGAACGCGCGTTCCACGCCGACCCGGCCGTCGCCGCCGAGGCCAGCGCCACGCTGTTCCGCGACGTGGTCGAACCGCTCTCCGACTCCTTCGAGCCCGCCGATGTCGACCGCTACGTCGAGCTGTTCGCCCCCGCCATCGCCCGCGCTGTGCCCGACTACGATGCCCCGCAGCTCGTCGCGCGCTACCAGCGCATCCGCCGGCGGCGCCCCATCGCCGGAAACCCGCGCCGCGTCTTTGTGCTCTCGCGCGTGACCCTCGGCGCCGACATCGCCGTCACCAGCGTCGTCGTCGACGCCGCCAAGAAGCGATTCCCGTCGGCCGAGGTCTGCTTCGTCGGACCCCGCAAGTCCTGCGAGCTCTTCGAAGCCGACCCTCGACTGTCCTTCGTCGAAGCGCCCTATCCGCGCACCGGCGCCGTCGCCGACCGACTCGCCGTACGCGTGACGCTGCGCGCCGTCCTCGACGAACCCGATAGTCTTGTCCTCGATCCCGACTCGCGCCTCACACAACTCGGACTGCTGCCGGTCTGCGGGGAAGACCGTTACCACTTCTTCGAGAGCCGCTCCGCGGGCGCCGACGGCGAGGATTCGCTCGGCGATCTTGCGCGCCGATGGTGCCGCGACGTCCTGGGCGTCGACAATGCCACCGGCTTCATCGCGCCCGACCCATGCGAGGACGGCGCCGACATCGCCGTGAGTTTGGGCGTCGGCGAGAATCCGCGCAAACGCGTCGCCGACCCCTTCGAGGAGGAACTCCTGGCGTACCTCGGCGGCCTGGGCGCGAGTGTGCTCGTCGACTTGGGCGCGGGCGGCGAGGAGGCGGATCGCGTGCGCCGCGCGATCGCGCGCTGCCCGGGCGCGCGCACCTGGGAGGGGTCGTTCGCCGCCTTCGCGGCCCGCATCGCACGCAGCCGTCTCTACGTCGGCTACGACTCGGCGGGACAGCACGCGGCCGCTGCCTGCGGCGTGCCCGTGGTGACGGTCTTCGCCGGACACCCGTCGTTGCGCATGCTGCACCGGTGGCGTGCTTCGGGTGCGGGGCCATCGCGCGTGGTGCCCGTCGACCACCCGGACCCGCGCCGCGTGCTGGAGGAAGCCGTCGCCGCGATCACGGCATTGCGGGCTCTTGTTTCGTCAGCGCCTTGGCGATGACGTACACGCAGAAGGCGACGATCACGAAGTCGACCACGCTGCCGAGGAAGGTCCCTACGTTGAGCGCGTTGATCACCTCCTTGCCGTCCGCGCCGACCGCCTTCGACAGCACCACCTTCGCTTCGCGCCAGGCGCCGCCGGGCAGCGCCAGGCTGA
The DNA here is from genome assembly GCA_964515555.1 of uncultured Solibacteraceae bacterium. Lineage (GTDB taxonomy): Bacteria > Acidobacteriota > Terriglobia > Bryobacterales > Bryobacteraceae > CAZEVY01. Next base: position 43,312 of record CAZEVY010000034.1, read on the forward strand.
TCACGGGCATGATGATGTCGGCGACCAGCGAGGCGACCACTTTCCCCACCGCACCGCCGATGATGACGCCGATCGCCAGGCCGATCACCTGGTTCTTCAGCAGGAACTCACGGAATCCTTGAATCACGTTCGCACCTCCAAGGTCAAACATGATACCTCTATAAGATGCTGCGCGACCCGAGCCTGGTCCCGTTGAGTCACCAGCACCAGCACGGCCTGGCTTTGTGCGTGCTGACCGACCGTTCGCTGGCCGCCGACCCGAGCCGCGAGAACGTCGAGCGCCTCGCGAAGAAGATAGTCGACGCCTTCGACGTTGAGCTCACGAATCACTTCGAGATTGAGGAACGCATCCTGTTTCCGGCATGCGATTCGCCGCTCGTCGCCGAGCTGGTTGCGCAACACCGGTGCCTGGAAGCATTGGCCGCCGGGATCCGCGACACGCCCACGGCGGACGCGTTGAGCCGTTTCACGGCGTTGCTGCGCGACCACATCCGGGTCGAGGAGAACGACTTGTTCGAGAGCGTCCAGAGAGCGCTCCCGCGCGCGGCGCTCGACGAACTCGGCCGGCGTATTGAGGAGAAAGGCGTCCGCGTCTGTTTATGACACCTGCAATGCAACCCGAAGTCATCCTCCAAACCAACATGCCCGGCGTCGAGCTGCTGGCTCGCGGCAAGGTACGCGACAGCTACGCCGTCGGCGCGAACCTGCTGCTGGTCGCCACCGACCGCATCTCCGCCTTCGATCACATCCTGCAAACCGGCATCCCCGGCAAGGGGCGCGTCCTCACGCAGCTCTCAATCTTCTGGTTCGACTTTCTGCGCGACGTCGTGCCCGTGCATTTCCTCACCGCCAACGTCGACGACTATCCCGACCCCCTGCCGCGTTACCGCTCGCAGCTCGAAGGCCGGTCGATGCTCGTGCGGCGCGCGAAGATGTTCGAGATCGAGTGCGTCGCGCGCGGATACTTGTCGGGCTCGGGCTGGAAGGAGTATCGGGCGAACGGAACTGTGTGCGGCATCCCATTGCCCTCCGGCCTGGTCGAGAGCGACCGTCTTCCGGAGCCCATCTTCACACCCGCTACGAAGGCGGCCACGGGCCACGACGAGAACATCAGCTTCGAGACGGCCGCGCGGATCGTCGGCGCTGAAACGGCGGCCCGTTTGCGCCAACTGACGCTCGAGATCTACTCACGCGGCGCGCGGTACGCCGAGTCGCATGGGATCATACTGGCAGACACCAAGTTCGAGTTCGGGGTGGTCGACGGCGAGATCGTGCTCGCCGACGAAGTTCTCACGCCGGACTCCTCGCGCTTCTGGCCCAAGGACACCTACCAGCCCGGCGGCGCGCAGCCCTCCTACGACAAGCAGTACGTGCGCGACTATCTCGAGTCGATCCGCTGGAACAAAGAGCCGCCCGCGCCCGCGCTGCCTGCCGAAGTGGCGCAGAGGACCAGCGAGAAATACAAGGAAGCCTACCGCGCCCTGACCGGTAAGCCGCTGTGAACAACTGGCTGGATTTCGTTTTGATCATCATCATGGTGGCGTCGGTCGCCTCGGGGCTGGCTCGCGGCTTCGCGCGGATCATCGTCGGCACGGCGGCGGCGCTGCTTGCGATTCTGCTCGCGATCTGGTTCTACGGCGCGGCGGGCGGATTCCTCTCGTCGTACGTGAGCCACCCGTCGATCGCCAACCTGATCGGGTTCCTGATCGTCTTCGGCGGCGTGCTGATTCTCGGCGCGGTCGCCGGAAAGGCGCTCGCGCTGATGTTCAAGTGGGTGGGGCTGGGATGGCTGGACCGTGTGCTCGGCGGTGCGCTCGGTCTGGTGCGCGGGCTGCTCTTTGCGATGGCGGTGATCCTGATGCTGATGGCGTTCGCCAAGGAGCCGCCGCCGCGGTCGGTGGCGGAGTCGGCGATTGCACCGTATTTGGTGGAGGCGTCCGGAGTGCTGGCGATGATCGCTCCGCGCGAATTGCGTGAGGGCTTCGACCGCAGCTACGAGAAAGTCCGCGACTTCTGGCGCAAGGCGACCCGCGACGAGGTGCGCCAAGCCGAGCCGCGACCGTGAGGGAGCGGTTGCCTAGTTCTCCGCCGGTCGGTCTGCTCATCTTCGATCTGGACGGCACGCTCATCGACTCGCAGCTCGATCTCGCCAACTCGGTCAACGCGGCGCGGCGCCACCTCGGCCTGGAGCCGATCGCCAACGAGCGCGTCTACTCTTACGTCGGCGATGGCGCGCCCACGCTGATCCGGCGTGCGCTCGGCCCGCAGGCCACCGAGCAGCAGGTGCTCGAAGCGCTCGAGTTCTTCCTCTCCTGGTACCGCGACCACATGCTCGACAACACGCGCCTCTATGCGGGCGTCCGCGAAGCGCTTGACCGTCTCCACACCGCCGGCATCGCGATGGCGGTGCTCACCAACAAGCCGGTCCGCTTCAGCCAGGCGCTGGTCGAGGGGCTCGGCCTCGGCCGGCACTTCGCCCGCGTGTACGGCGGTAACAGCTTCGACCAGAAGAAGCCGCATCCCATCGGCGTCGACACGCTACTCGCCGAACTGGGAATCGCCCGCGAGCGCGCCATGATGGTCGGCGACAGCGGGGTCGACGTGCGGACCGCGCGCAACGCGCGGATTCGCGCCTGCGGAGTTTCTTGGGGATTTCAGCCGGAGACTTTCGCGGCCGATCCGCCGGATTTCATCATCGGCGAGATGGGCGAACTCGCGGATCGAATATTTCTTTGGTCAGCGTGACGCAGGCGGAACGAAGTCCTTCCTGGCGCCGTGAC
>CAZEVY010000035.1:0-45817 GCA_964515555.1 uncultured Solibacteraceae bacterium
GCGAGCGCATGGCCTTCCGGTGGCTCGAAGCCGCGCGCTACGCCGACACCAACGGCTACCAGACCGACGCGCCGCGCGACATGTGGCGCTGGCGCGACTGGGTCATCGAGGCCTTCAACCGCAACCTGCCCTTCGACCGCTTCACCATCGAGCAGATGGCCGGCGACCTGCTCCCCAACGCCACCCTCGACCAGCGCATCGCCACCGGATTCCATCGCAACCACCGCGGCAACGGCGAGGGCGGCATCATTCCGGAAGAGTACATGGTGGAGTACGCCGCCGATCGCGTCGAGACCACGTCGACCGTCTGGCTCGGCCTCACCATGGGCTGCGCGCGCTGCCACGACCACAAGTACGACCCCGTCACGCAGCGCGAGTTCTACCAGCTCTACGCCTACTTCAACAACATCCCCGAGCGCGGGCGTTACTTCAAGTACGGCAACACGCCGCCGATCGTGCGCGCGCCCACGCGCGAGGAGCGCAAGCGCGTCGACTCGATGGAGCAGCGGCTGGCGGCCGCCGAGAAGCGCTGGAGCGCCGTGGCCCGCGACGCCGCGCTCGCGCAGGAATCGTGGGAGCAGACGCAGGTCATCCTGGGCGCGATCGACTGGCCGCTTCAGCGCGGCCTTGGCTGGGTCGTGCGGCCCGCCGGCGCGCTGCCTTACGACGCGGGCAACATCGCCGCGTTCGGCTTCTACGACAAGTTCACGCTGAGCGCGTGGGTCTATCCCGAGTCGCCGACCGGGGCGATCCTCTCGCGCACGCCGCCGCGTCCGGAGGCCGACGGTTACTGCCTGTGTCTCAAAGACGGCCGCGTGCAGCTCAATCTCGTCCAGCGCTGGCTCGACGACGCGCTGCGCGTCGAGACCGCCGAACCGCTCGCGTTGAACCGCTGGCATCACGTCGCGGTCACCTACGATGGCGCACTGATTGCCGACGGCGTGCAGTTCTACATCGACGGCCGGCCGGCCGCCAAACGCGTGCTGCTCGACGAGCTGAATCAGAACTTCCGCACCAACGAGCCCTTCCGCGTCGGCGCCGGCGGCGCGCAGGAGAACGCGTTTCGAGGAAAGATCGAGGAGGTCCGCGTCTATCAGGTCGCGCTCTCGGACGAGGAAGCCAACGTCCTGGCCGAGGGCGCCTCGATCGGCGAGATCGCCGCGATGCTGCCGGTAAGGCGCACTCCCGGCCAGTCGGCGAAGATCCGCCTGGCATTCCTCGACCGCTGGGCGCCGCGCGAGATCGCCGAAGCCTGGCGCGAGGTCGCCGCGCTTCGCCTGGAGCATCGCGCGCTCGTGGAGAGTCTGCCGACCGTCATGGTGTTGGAGGAGATGACGCCGGCGCGCGACGCGTTCCTGCTGATTCGCGGCGCCTACGACCGCCCCGGTGAGAAGGTCGCGCGCGGCGTGCCGTCGATGTTGGCGAAGCCGGGCGCCGGACCTGTCGCCGACCGGCTGGCGCTGGCGCGCTGGCTGGTGGACCCCGCGAATCCGCTGACGGCGCGGGTCGCCGTGAATCGCCTCTGGCAGATGCTGTTCGGCGCGGGACTGGTCCGCACGGTGGAGGATTTCGGCGCGCAGGGCGAATGGCCGTCGCATCCCGAGCTGCTGGACTGGCTGGCGACGGAGTTCGTCGCCTCGGGGTGGGACATCAAGGCGCTGCTGAAGACGATCGTGACGAGCGCGGCGTACCGCCAGTCGTCGCGGGTGACGCCGGCGCTGCTCGAGCGCGACCCCGAGAATCGGCTGCTGGCGCGCGGACCGCGGCTGCGGCTCTCGGCCGAGATGGTGCGCGACCAGGCGCTGGCGATTTCGGGCCTGCTCGTGGAGAAGCTCGGCGGGCCGTCGGTGAAGCCTTACCAGCCGGCGGGATTGTGGCGCGAGCTGTCGGGCGGCGAGGACTACCGGCAGGATCGCGGCGAGAACCTGTGGCGGCGGAGTCTCTACACATTCTGGAAACGCGCCGCGGCGCCGCCGATGATGATGAACTTCGACGCCGCGGGCCGCGAGACGTGCGTGGTGCGCGAGTCGCGGACGAATACGCCGCTTCAGGCGCTGAACCTGATGAACGACGTGACGTATGTCGAGGCGGCGCGGGCGCTGGGCGAGCGCATGATGAAGGAAGGCGGCGCGACGGCGGAGGATCGGGTGTCCTTCGGTTTTCGTCTGGCGACGTCGCGGCGGCCACGCGAGAACGAGCGCGGCCTGCTGCTGGCGAGCTATCGCTATTACCTCGACCGCTACCAGACGAGGCCCGGCGACGCCGGGCTGCTGGTCGCGCAAGGCGAGTCGCCGCGCGACGGGCGGCTCGACGCGCGGGAGCTGGCGGCGTACACGGCGGTCGCGAGTCTGATTCTGAATCTCGACGAGACGATTACGAAGGAGTAGCGGGTCGGCTTACGCCGGCAGCATCGCCGAGTGCCGCTCGACGGCGACCTCGGGCAGCGTCCACGCGCCGTCGCGAAGCTCGTAGGAGCACTCCTGCAGCACCTCGGGGAGCGTGCCCATCTGATTCGCTGTCGAAAGGAAGAGCCGGACCGCCTCATCGAGGGCCGCGCGAGCCTCGTCCGGTGTGCGTCCCGCGCTGGCGACATCGAGCGGCATGGCGTGCGCCACGAACTGCGATCCCTCCTTCCAGATCTGTACGGTGTAATCGATCCGCATCCATCTAAAAGAATAATTGAAACCCGTCGTGTCGCGTGGAGGCAGATCGCGCGAAGTTATCCAGCTTGAGAGGCTCCGCGCTCGATGGGGCTCACGCTAGTAGAATCACGACCATGACCCTCAATGAGACTCTCGATCGGCTCAAAGCGCTCGGCGACGAGAAGGTGCGGGCGCACAATGCCAAGTTCGGCGCCGGCGCCAATCAGTTCGGAGTCAAGCTCGGCGACATCCGGGCGCTGGCGAAAAAGATCGGTCCCAACCATGAGTTCGCCATGTCTCTCTGGAAGACCGGGAACGTCGACGCCCAGTTCCTGGCCACGCTGCTGATCCAGCCCCAGGACCTCTCGGCCAAAGAGATGGATCGGGTCGTGCGGTCCATCACGTTTGCGCACGTGGCGGACTGGCTCATCTCCTATGTCGTCAAGCAGCACCCCGACAAGGAGACTCTTCGCCAGAAATGGATGTCCACCGCCGACCGCTGGGCTGCGCGCGCCGGATGGGGCCTCACGGCCGAGCGGGTCGTGAGGAGTCCGGGCGGGCTCGACATTCCAGGGCTGCTGGATCGCATCGAGTCCGAAATGGGAGGCGCCGACCCCGTCGTGCAGTGGACGATGAACAGCACTCTTGCGGAAATCGGAATCCACTTCCCCAAACTTCGCAAACGGGCCATCGCCATTGGAGAGACGTTGGGAATCTATCGGGACTATCCCGTCTCGAAGGGTTGCACGTCGCCCTTCGCCCCGATCTGGATTAACGCAATGGTGAGCCGGAAACGGGGTTAGACGCCGGTCCTTCCATCGGCGAGATGATTTGGTGAGCGCGGAAGGAATCGAACCTTCAACCTACTGATTAAGAGTCAGTTGCTCTGCCAGTTGAGCTACGCGCCCGATCAGCGTGCGTGGGGGAGGACGACGAACAGTATACCACCCGCCGGCGGCGTCCCGAAACGCCTGGACTCCCAGCGGCGCCGTCCGCGACCGATACAATGATTACGAGGCATGGATCCGCGCGAGGCAGTCACGGGCCTGCTGGCCGAGATCAATCAGGGCGACCGCTCGGCCATCGAGCGCCTCATGCCGCTGGTCTACGACGAGCTTCGCCGAATCGCCGCGCGCTACTTCTCGCACGAGCGCGGCGATCACACCCTCCAGCCGACGGCCGTGGTGCACGAGGCCTTCCTGCGGCTGGTCGATCAGCGCGTCGAGTGGCAGAATCGCTCGCACTTCCTCAGCGTCGCCTCCACCATGATGCGCCGCGTGCTGCTCGACTACGCCAAGGCCAAGCAGGCCGGCCGGCGCGCGGGACAGAAAATCTCGCTCGACGACAACATCGCCGTCAGCGACGACCGCCTCGCCGAGGTGCTCGCCATCGACGACGCCCTGGCGCGGCTGGGGACGCTCGACGCCGAGCAGGCGCGCGTCGTCGAGATGCGCTTCTTCGGCGGCCTCTCGGTGGAGGAGACCGCCGACGCCCTGGCGATTTCGCCGCGCACCGTGAAGCGGCACTGGAGCTCGGCGCGGGCCTGGCTGCATCGCGAGCTGACGCGCACGGCATGACTCCCGAGCGCTGGCGCCGCGTGCGCGAGCTTCTCGACGAAGCCATCGAGCGTCCGGCCGCCACCAGGGCGGCGTTTCTGGCGCAGGCCGCCGCCGGCGACCCGGATCTGCGCGCCGAGGTGGACTCGCTGCTGGCCTCCTACGACGAGTCCGAGGACTTCCTGGCCGAGCCGCCGGCGCGACTCGGCGAGGTGCTGGGCACCGGCGCCGGCGAATCGCTGGAAGGCGCCGGGGTCGGGCCGTACCGTCTGCTGACGCTGCTGCGCGCCGAGGGCGCGAGCCCGGTGTACTCGGCGGTGGCGCCCGGCGGGGGACGGGTCGCCATCAAGCTGGTCCCGCCGGGCCTCGACAGCCTGGCCGCGCGCCAGCGCATCCTCGGCGAACGCCAGACGCTCGCGGCGCTGGACCACCCCGGCGTGCTCCGCGCCATCGAAACCGGCGTCGCGCAGGACGGGCGGCCGTACCTGGTTGTGGAACTCTTCGAGGGCTCGCCCATCGACCGCTGGTGCGACGAGAGGCGCCTGCCAATCGACGAGCGCCTGCGGTTGTTCGTCTCCGCCTGCGACGCCGTGCAGCATGCGCACTGGCGGCTGGTGATTCACCTCGCGGTGGGAACCCAGAGCCTTCTGGTCGACGAACGGGGCGCGCTGAAGCTGGTGGATTTCGGCGTCGCCTCGCCGCTGCGGCTGGCCGAAGCGGCGCCGGAGGCCGGCCGCGAGCCGCTCTCGACCGCCGTCGACGTGAATGCGCTGGGTGTCGTTCTCTATCGCCTCTTATGCGGCCGCTGGCCGGGGACCGCGCCGGAGCCCCCCAGCCGCGCCCTGTTCCGCGACGAGCCCCCGCAGCCGGAGTCGATCGCCGGCTGCCGCGATTCGTCTCCCGAGGCGCTGGCGCGCCGGCTGTCGGGCGACCTGGACTCCATCGCGCTGCTGGCGCTGGGCCACCAGGCCGGCCATCGCTACCCCACCGCCCGGGTGCTGAGCGACGACCTGGAGCGACACCTCGGCCATCTGCCCGTTCGGGCGCGCGGACGGAATCCGGCCTACCTGCTCGAGAGGATGATGGCGCGGGGCCTGGCTAGAGCCCGCGCGTTGTGGGAAGGATGAAACGGTGGGGCCGCCAGCTCCGATTCCAGCGGCCCCCATGCACCGCCGATGAGACATCTCCTCCGATCAGCGGCACAGCCTGCGGCAGGCGCACCCGAATGCGCCCGTTCGGCTCCGGACACGGGTCGCGCCGGCGAGAGGGCTGGTCCTGTCACCTCGTGTTACCGGCGCGACCCGTTGTCCGGTGTGCTCGATTAGTAACGCGAGGAAGTCGGGCGATCGGGGCCAAGAAAAATCGGGGACGTCACTCGTCCACCGGCAGCGCCAGCAGGGAATAGAACACTCCCTCCGGCAAGTCCGCCAGCGACGCCACCACCACGTCGGCATGAAGCGCCGCCCCGTTGCGCGACACGCCGATCGAGCGCATCCCGCCGCGCCGCGCCGCCTCGACGCCGGCTAGCGCGTCTTCCACGACAATCGCCTCCGAAGGCCGGGCGCCCAGCCTGGCCGCCGCCGTGAGGAAGACTTCCGGGTCGGGCTTGCCGCACCGCACATCTTCGGCCGAGACCATGGCGTCGAACACTCCGTCGAGCCCGAGCACCTCGATCACCGTCTCGACATTCGCGCGCGGCGCCGAAGAGGCGATCGCCTGCCGCCACCCGGCATCGCGAAGCCGCCTCAGCCATTCGGCGGCCCCAGGAAGAGGTGCAAGACCGTCCTGGCGCACCAGCCGCCGATAGCAGTCCTCCTTGACGTCGCCGATGCGCGCGATCTCAGCCGGCGTCGCGCGATCGCCGAGCCAGCCGGGGAGGATTGAATCGTTACGCAGGCCGAAGGTCGCGACGAACTGCTCGTGCGTCAACGGCAGTCCCTCGGCGGCCATGGTCTCGCGCCACGCGCGCCAATGCTGCTCCTCGGAATCGACCAGCGTTCCGTCCAGGTCCCACAGCACGGCCCCCGTCATGGTTTGACGACCGGCTGTTCCTTGATCTGTTCCTCGGCGAGCGGAGCGGGGGTCTCGAAGGTGATCACCGACTCGGCGCTGAACTTGCGATAGCTCCGGAACTCGGTGTCGTTGCGCGCCAGGAACTTGCCTTCGCGCAGGCGGGTCTCCGAGCGCAGAGGAAGCACGTACTGCTGGTCGTTGATGGCGACGAAGTCGTAGTCGAGCGTAGTCGAGGCGCGCTGGATCGGAAAGGCCGGCGGCATGTCCGCTTCCAGCGTCACCTTGGCGACCATTCCCGTGTCGCGGTCGACATACACCAGGCCGCGGTAGCCGACCGTCGCGAACAGCTTGCGCTGCCAGGAGACCGTCCACTGCGACTTCTCCTGCGCCACCGTGTAGCCGAACACATGCATGCGCCGCCCGCGCAGCGTCGCCCAGCGCTGCCACTCGAATGACGTTTCCGACTTCGGCTCGAAGATGTAGCGCAGCATGGTGCCGAACTCGCCCGAGGTGGTTGTGCCTCCGAGCATGTCGTAATCGACCTCCGTGGGACGGTCGTTCACCAGAATCACTTTGTACTCTTCCTTCTGTTCGAAGAACGAAAGCCGCGTGACCACGGTGTCGACCTGGCGGAAGAACTCCATGCCCGTGGGGTCGACGTTGCGGCGCGTCACCTGGAGGCAGATGAAGTCGGGCAGGCGTTTCGAATAGTTGAGCGCGTACTCGCGGGCCTCGGCGAGCGAGCGCTTCCACTCGCCGGGGGGCGGCGGCGGGATGGCGGCGGGCGCGGGCTTGGGCGGCGCGGGTGCGGCGGCGGCGAGATTCGCCGAGGCGTCGCGCAATGCACGAAGGGCCTCGACGGTCTTCGGCCCAGCGCCCAGGCCCTGCAACTCCTCGATGGCGCGGTCGTCGAGCCGCTCGGTGATGGCGACTTTCTTGAGGTAGTCGGCGATGCGGCGATCGTCGTGTTGAAGCTGAATGGAGGAGCGGATGAAGTCGCCCAGTTGCTTCACCGAGATGCGCATCTGGGCGAAGGTGAGGCTCGCACCGAGGAGGAGAACAGCCGTCAGCCGCGGCATCAACCTATTGTCGCGCGTCCGCGGCGCCGGGCGGGCGACAATGGCGTCGTGATCCTCCACGCCGGGCCGCTGCTGCTCTGTCCCTTCACACGCGCGGACACGGATCTGCTCCATGAGATGTGGACGAATCCCGATGTCCGGCGGTTTCTCTGGGACGACGTCGTGATTCCCCGCGAGCAGGCCGCCGCGGTCGTAGAGTCGAGCATGGAGAGCTTCGAGCGGCGCGGCTTTGGCTTCTGGACCGTTGCGCTCGACGGCGTCGTCGTCGGCTTCTGCGGCCTGCGTGAGATCGAGGGCGGCCCGGAGATCGAAATCCTCTACGGCCTGCTGCCCGAGTACTGGTCGCGCGGATACGCGACCGCCGCGGCGCGCGCCGTCATCGGCTACGCCTTCGGCTCACTCGGACTCGACCGCATTGACGGGCGCACCGACTCCCCGAATACCGCCTCGGCGCGCGTCCTCGAGCGCCTCGGCATGACGTTCGAGAAGCGCGCCGAAGTGAACGGCCTCGACACGCTGCACTACTCTTTACACCGGAACAAGTAGCCGCCGGACGGTGTCTACCGGGAAGACAGCAAGGGCCTCGCTGATCCGACATCGGGAGTGGATCATGTTTGAAACTGCGTTCGTACGGGAGAGGTCCGTCCGGCCGTGGGCGATGCCCGCCTCGGTCGTGCTGCAAACCGGAATCGTGGGGACCCTGCTGCTGGTGCCGATGGTCTTCTTCGACGCGCTGCCGCCGCTGGCGCTCGCGGCGCGGGAATACCTGCCGCTATCGGCGCCGCCGAGACTGGGCGAACCACGCGCGTCCTCCGGCGGGGTGGCCGTCTCGCGCCGCGCGCCGGCGATCCCCTTCACGGCGCCGCGAAATGTGCCCAGCCAGGTCGTCATGCTGGATGACGCGCCGGGCCCGCCGACGTTGGGGCCGCAGACGGGCGAACGCGCGGGTGGGCTGGGAGTGCTGGAGGGCGTCGTTGGCGGCATGGAACTCGCACTTGTCCGCCCCGCCCCGCCGCCGTCGACTCCACGCGGAATTGCCGAACAGCTCAAGCCGCAGCCGAAGCCGCCCGATCGCGTGCGCGTCGGCGGAGTCGTGCGGCCGCCCGTGCTGCTGCGCGACGTGAAGCCCGTCTACCCGCCGCTGGCGCGCGCGGCGCGCATCTCCGGGCCGGTGCGGCTCGACGCCATCATCGGACGCGACGGGCGCATCCAGTCGCTGCGCGTCCTCGGCGGCCACCCGATGCTCTCGGCGGCGGCGCTGGAGGCGGTGCGTGAGTGGGTCTATCAACCGACGCTGCTGAACGGCGAGCCGGTCGAGGTAATCCTACAAATCGATGTGAACTTCACGTTATCGACGCACTGATTGTGTTGGGCGGCGCTGGCTTTGCCCGTCGAAGCGTGCTATAACCGACCTAACGCTTCGTTCAGGGAGTAACTGCATGAACCTTCGCCCTGTCTGGGTCCTCACTATCGCTGCGTCGCTGGCGACGCCCCTTTTCCCGCAGGCCGGCAACGGCAGCGTGCGCGGCACCGTCCGCGACCAGTTGGATGCCGTCATCGCCGGCGCGAAGGTGAAGCTCGCCAACACCGGCACGGGCCTGATCGCCGAGACCAAGTCCAACGAGGTCGGCTTCTACGTGTTTCCCGTGGTCGTGCCGGGACCGTACGAGCTGACAGTGGAAGCGCCGGGCATGGCGCGGCACCAGGCGATCTTCCAGGTGCAGACCCAGCAATCGGCGACCATCGACGTGCAGATGAAAGTCATCGCCGAAGCGGCTACGGTCACCGTACAGGAATCGACGCCGCTGCTGACCACCGACACCACCTCGCTGGGCAACGTGCTCGAGCGGCGGCGCATCGAGCAGCTCCCCATCAACGGGCGCAGCTTCATGACGTTGCTGAATCAGATCCCCGGCATGGAGGACGGCACCCGCGCCTACGGCATCCGCCGCGGCGCCCACGAGATCTTCTTCGACGGCGCCTCGCTGTTCGACGCTCTCGACGGTAGCGGCACCTTCACCCGTCCGCCTGGTCTCGACACCGTCGAGGAGTTCAAGGTGGAAAACAGCAGCTCGTCGGCGAAGTTCGGCCGGCCGACATCGGTGATCCTCACCAGCCGCGGCGGCACCAACCAGCTCCACGGCACGGCCTTCTGGACGCACCGCAACAACGGCTTCGGAAAAGCGCGCACGCGCACCGATCCGAGCAAGCTGCCGCCCTACATCCGCAGTGAATACGGCGCCAGCGGCGGCGGCCCCATCTTCATCCCGAAGGTTTACAACGGGCAGAACAAATCATTCTGGTTCGTCGCGTTTGAGGGTACCCGGCTCCGCCGGTCGGCGAGCCGTCTGTTCTCCGTTCCCACCGACGCCATGCGCAGCGGCGATTTCAGCGGCCTCCGGGATTCCCAGGGCCGCCTGATCACCCTCTACGATCCCAACACGACCGACACAACCACCTGGGCGCGCCAGCCGTTCAACTTCGGCGGCCGTGCCAACGTGATCGACCCGAGCCGCATCAGCCCGCTCGCCCGCTACATGTTCAGCGTGATCCCGCAGGCCAACCTGCCGGCTAACCCGCTGATCGCCCCGAATTTCCTCGGTTTCAACACCTTTCTCACCAACGACCGGACCATCACCGCGCGGCTCGATCACCAGATTTCGGTGAACGATCGCATCTACGGGCGCGTCAGCCGCGGCAACTCCTACCGCGACGACCACGGCGGCGCGGTGCCCCCGATGCTCGATCGCGTCGGCAACTTCACCCAGCGGCCCTTCACCAACCTCAGCATCGCCGTGAACTGGACGCGTAGCTTCAGCCCGACGTTCTTCAACGAGGTCTCTCTGAGCGGTTCCCGCGAGCGCGGCTACATCGTCTCCGGCGACCCGACCCGCGATTACGCCGGCGAGCTTGGCCTTCCGAATCCGACCGGCGAGAAGGCCTTCCCGGTGCTCGGGACCTTCAACATCGGCGCCGCCGGCAATTACTTCCAGCCGCAGAACTATCGCGCCCGGTTCTTCAACTTTTTCATCCTCGACGACAACGCCACCAAGGTGCATGGCCGTCACGAACTACAGTTCGGAGCGCACATCCGGCTCGACCAGCTGACGACGCTCCCCCAGCAGCAGGCCACCGCCGGCCTGATTCAGTGGGATTCGCAGGGAACGTCGCTTTATAACCCGACCACGTCGCGCACCGCGCCGGGCGCCCTGCCCTTGACCGGGCACAACATGGCCAACGCGTTCCTCGGCATCGCCCGGTATTCGTATCGCACCGGCAAGGGAAAGTTCTACAACCGCCAGTGGGAGAACGCTTTTTACTTCCAGGACAACATCCGCGTTACCTCGCGTCTCAAACTCCACCTCGGCCTGCGTTGGCAGATCTCTCCTTTCATCACCGAGAAGAACCACGTGATGGCCACGTTCGACCGCAGCCGCCGCGCCATCGTCTTCGGTCAGGATCTCGCGACGCTCGAGCGCCTCGGGACGTTTATCCCCTCCGTGGTAAGGCGGTTCCAGGAGCTCGGCGTGAAGTTCATCGATTATCGGGAAGCCGGACTGCCGCAGAAGCTCGGCAAGGACAACTGGCACGACATCGGCCCGCACGTCGGCGCGGCTTACCGCATGGGAAGCGGACGGCGCGAAGTCGTCATCCGCGGCGGTTATCAGATCTCCTACCACCCGCTGCCGATCTACGGATGGAACGACAATTTCCGGCAGAACACGCCCTTCAGCTCCAACTTCGCCAACGACCCCAATCAAGCCGCGCTTTCGCCCGACGGCGTCTCCAACTACCTGCTGCGCACCGTACCGGCCCTGATCGCCGGCCGCAACACGAGCAACGCCATCACGCTCGACAACCCGACCGGGCTGGTGGCCGGCTCCTCCTATACCTCGTTCTGGAATCCGGTGTCTTATCCCACCTCGCGAGTCCACGACTGGAACGTGACCTTCGAGAAGGAGGTCATGGCCAATACCGTGGCGCGCGCTTCCTGGGTGGGCAATCACGCCTCCAAACAGGATCAGTATGTCAACTTCAACGATGGCGTACCCAGCTACATCTGGTACGTGACCCGTAGGCAGCCTCTGCCGACCGGCCCGCTCGCCGGTGTCGCCACCAGGGCCTTCGACCAGACCGTCTACGGTAATCTTCAGGAGTTCAGCAAGACCGGATGGGGCAACTACAGCGGCGTCCGCCTGGAGATCGAGCGGCGCTACAGCAAGGGCGTCGCGTTCCAGGTCTTCTACGTCGGCGGCAACACGCTAAGCACGCTGCTCGGCGGTACCGGCGGCTGGGATGGCGGCCAGTTGCTGGACACCAACCAGTTTCTCCCTGGCGCCGTTCCGACCAACGAGCACGACCGTCTTCAGCTTCTGAACTACAAGCGCGACATCAGCTCCCCCAAGCATCGCCTGCGGTGGAACTGGATCGTCGACCTGCCCTTCGGAAAGGGCAAGGCTATCGGCGGCAACGCCGGCGCGGCGCTGAACCACGTCATCGGCGGCTGGCAGGTGGCCGGCATCGGCACCGTTCGCAGCAACCACTTCCAGATCCCCACCAACGTCTTTCCTCTCGCCGGCAGCGCTCCGATCGAAGTTTACGGCAAGAAGTACCCGGTCCAGGACTGCCGCAGCGGCACCTGCTTCCCGGGCTACCTGTGGTGGAACGGGTACATCCCGGCGAACCAGATCAACAGCGTCGACGCGCAGGGCCGGCCGAACGGCATCATGGGCGTTCCGTCGAACTACAAGCCTTCGGGTAGTTACCTGATTCCCTGGGGCACGACCACTCCTCCGGCCAACATGCCCGCGGGCACGAATCTCCAGTCGTTCTGGGATACCAACACCGTGTGGCTGCGGCTGGATAACGGCCAGGTGCAGCAGTCGACCTTCGACGACGGACTGCATCCCTATCGCAACCAGTTCAGGATGGGTGTCTGGGATTTCAGTCAGGACGCTTCGCTGTTCAAGGAATTCCCGATCCGTGAATCGCTCCGGGTGCGTCTGAACATCGACGCCTTCAACGTGTTCAACGCGCCAGGCATTCCGACCGGAGTCGGCGGCAATGGCTTCGTCTCGACCCGGGAATCGCAGGAGGCCTCCCGCGAGCTGCAATTCACGCTTCGTCTTACCTGGTAGTGCCTGGGGCGGCGCTCCGGCGCCGCGCGGGGCCTTCACGCTGCCGCTTCCGCGTGGTCACAGACTGCGCGCCAGCGCCGCCCCCAGCGCCACCGCGACGAAGCACAACACGTTCATCGCCGCGACGTTCCACAACGCCATCGCCCACTGGCCGTTCTCCCACAGCGCCATCGACTCGAAGGCGTAGCTCGAATAGGTCGAATAGCTCGCGCAGAAGCCGACCGCCAGGAACACCCGCCAGCGAGGGTCGAGCATCCGGTTCGTCGTCCAGAAAAACACGAAGCCCAGCACGAAGCTGGCGGTCACGTTGACCACCAGCGTCCCGTAGGGAAACGCCGGCGCCACGCGCGCGGCGACCTGGTGCGCGACCAGTTGGCGCAGGTTCGCCCCAAGCACGGCGCCGAGTGAAATCAGCAGGACCTGCTGCACCCCGTCATAGCGCCGCCGTGCGCGCGCCGCCCTTTCCCTCGACCACCGTGGCCTCGTAGATCTTCGCTAGCTCCCGCCGCGCGATGGCCGACCATTCGCTGGCCGGGTCGAGCTTCAGGTAGTGCTTCCAGTGGCGCACCGCCTTCATCCACTGGCCCGCGCCCTGGTAGAGCAGCGCGACGTTGTAATGCGCGTCGCCGTATTGCGGATCGAGCCGCAGCGCCGCCAGGTAGTGGAACAGCGCCCGCGCCGAGTCGTTGAGCTCGTCGTGCAGGTTGCCGAGATTGAAGTGCGCCAGCGCGTAGTCGGGATTGGTTTCGATGGCGCGGCGGTAACAGCGCTCGGCCTCGGCGAACTCCTTAGCGGCGAAATGAATGGTGCCGAGGTTCACCATCGCCGCGCCCATCTTGGGATCGAGCTCGATCGACTTGCGGTAGGCCTCCATGGCCTGTTCCACCGGGTCGCCGGCGCGCTCCATCTCGACCCCGCGCTGGAACCACTGATCCGCCTGCCGGCGGCGGTCGCGCTCGCGCGACTTGCGCGCGGCTTCCGTCTCCGGAGGAAAGGCCACCAGCCGCTCCAGGTCCTGGCCGTCGAAATCGAGCAGCAGCTGGCCGCTGACCGGCTCCATGCTTTCGCGACCCAGTTGCACATGGATGCGCGGCCCATCGGCGTAGATGCGCACGTCGGCCAGCGGGTTGGCGCCCGCCGCCAGCTTCCCCCGCAGCGCCGCCACCGCGCGCCGGATGCGCGTCGTCGACACCCGCGCCGCATGCAGCCGGATCAGCGAGCGGAGCGACACCAGGTCCTGCCATGTGTAGGACGCCGTGTGCGGCACCAAACCCTGCCGCTCCCAGCCGAGCAGCCGCCGCGCCGGCAGATCCAGCATGCGGCAGACTTCGCGGCGCGACCAGGCGTTCGTCGGCACGGGTGCGATTGTAGCACTGGTGTTGACACTCGCGGAAGGCGCGTTATAGACTGTGGCAGTGTTGCAACTCAGTGGCAACGAGCGGCCCCTCGCCGGCACGCTCGCCGAGCTCCGCCGCGGCCAGCAGGGCGTCGTCGAGGGCTTCGACCTGCCCGACGACGTTTCGCGCCGCATGATGGAGATGGGCTTCCTTCCGGGCGCCTTGGTGACCGCCGGGCGCGGCGCCCCCGGCGGCGATCCCAAGATCTTCCGCGTCGACGGCGCCGACGTCGCCGTGCGCCGCGAGACCGCCCGCCGCATCCGGGTGCGCCCCGCGCGCCCCTCCCATGCCTGATTGCCACGACTGTGCCGATGGCGCCCCGGTCGCGCTTGCCCCGCCGCCACCCGTCCGGCGGCGCCACACCGTCGCCATCGTCGGACCGCCCAACGCGGGTAAATCGACCCTGTTCAATCAGCTCACCGGGCTGCGCCAGAAGGTCGCCAATTATCCCGGAGTCACCGTCGAGCAACGCGTCGGCCGCCTGCGGCTGAGCCACACCCAGGAAGTCGACCTGATCGACCTGCCCGGCGTCTACAGCCTCGACCCGCGCACCGAGGACGAGCAGGTCACGCGCGACGTGCTGACCGGCGCCGCCCCCGGCGTCCCGCGGCCCAACGCGGTCATCCTCATCCTGGACTCCACCAGTCTCGCGCGCCACCTCACGCTGGCCGCGCCGATCCTCGGGCTCGGCCTGCCCACGCTGGTGCTCCTCAACATGGCCGACGACCTCCGCAGCCGCGGCGGCCACACCGACACGGCGTCGCTCGCGAGCAAGCTGGGCGCTCCGGTCGCGCTCATCAGCGCCGCGCGCGGCGAGGGGTTGGAAACGGTCACCGAATTCCTGACGGGCGCCTTCGCCGTGCCCGCGCCGATCGAGCTGCCGGTGCTCAACGACGTTCCCGCCTGCCGCGCCTGGGCGCGCCGCGTGAGCGAGGGACACTACCATCCGCCGGCGGCGCCGGTATGGACACGGCGGCTCGACGGCGTCTTCCTGCATCCGCTCGCGGGGCCGCTGGTTTTCGCGACCGTCGTGGTGGCGGTCTTCCAGACCATCTTCAGCGGCGCGGTGCCTCTGATGGACGCCGTCGAGGGAGTGATTCAATCGTCCGGAAAATGGATCGGAGCGGCGCTTCCGCCCTCCATCTGGCGATCGCTCCTTATTGAGGGCGTCTGGAGCGGCGTCGGTTCGGTGCTGGTGTTCCTGCCGCAGATCCTGCTGCTGTTCCTGTTCATCGGAATCCTGGAGGACTCCGGGTATCTGGCGCGCGCGGCCGTCATCGCCGACCGCACCATGGCGCGCGCGGGACTGCAAGGGAAATCCTTCATCCCGCTGCTGTCGGCCTACGCCTGCGCGGTGCCGGCCATCATGGCGACGCGCACCATCGAGAGCCGCCGCGACCGCATCGCGACCATTCTCATCGCGCCCTTCATGACGTGTTCGGCGCGCCTGCCCGTCTACACGCTGGTGATCGCCGCGTTCATTCCCGAGCACGCGCTGATCGGGCCGTTTTTCGGCACCCGGTCGGCGGCCATGCTGGGGCTGTACGTCCTCGGCTTCGCCGCGGCGTTCGTCACCGCGCGGCTGCTGAAGTCGTCGATCCTGCGCAGCGACCAGCGCACGCCGTTCCTCCTCGAAATGCCGCCCTACCGCTGGCCGACTGCGCGTTCCATCGGCCTGCGCCTGCTCGACCGCACCAGGGTCTTCCTGCGCCGCGCCGGCACGGTGATCCTGCTGGTCTCGGTCTGTCTGTGGTTCCTCGCCAATCTTCCGCCGAAGAACGGAGCGCCGCCGCCGATCGCCGAGAGCGTCGCCGGCACCATCGGCCGCGCCGTCGAGCCGCTCATCGCCCCGCTCGGCTTCAACTGGAAGATCGGCATCGGACTGATCACGTCGCTGGCCGCGCGCGAGGTGATCGTCGGCACGCTGGGGACGATTTACGGGATCGAGGGCGAAGGACAGGACATCGGGTTGCAGGAAGCCCTCCAGCGCGACCTCACGCCCGGCGGCGCCGTGGCGCTTTTGGTCTTCTTCGCCTTCGCCATGCAGTGCATGTCGACGCTGGCGGTGGTGCGCCGCGAGACCGGAGGATGGAAGTGGCCCGCGCTGCAATTCGCCTACATGTCGGGACTCGCCTACGTGTGCGCGTTGGCGGCGAATCGCCTCGTGCTAGCATGGACTTGAGCCCGCGACGGCGCGCCGCAACGCGCGTCTCCCCCTCGACGGGCGTCCATCCAACATGCGCGACGTCATCATCCTTGGATCCGGCTGCGCCGGAAACACCGCGGCAATCTATGCCGCGCGTGCGAACCTGAAGCCGCTGGTCGTCCGCGGCCACGAGCCCGGCGGGCAGCTCTCGCTCACCACCCTGGTCGAAAACTTCCCCGGCTTCCCCGAGGGCGTCGACGGGCCCGCGCTGGTCGACCTCATGCGCACGCAGGCCGAGCGTTTCGGCGCCGAGTTCGTGGACGGCAGCGTGATCGAGGCCGACCTCTCGCGCCGTCCCTTCCGCATCAGCATCGAGGGCGAATGGCACGAGACGCGGTCGCTGATCGTCGCCTCGGGCGCCTCGGCGCGATGGCTGGGACTCCCCTCCGAGCAGAAGCTCATCGGCCGCGGCGTCAGTTCCTGCGCCACCTGCGACGGCTTCTTTTATCGCGAGAAGAACATCATGGTGGTCGGCGGCGGCGACACCGCGATGGAGGAAGCGCTCTTCCTGACGCGCTTCGGCCGCGAGGTCGCCGTGGTGCACCGCCGCGACGAGTTCCGCGCCTCGCGCATCATGCTGGAGCGCGCCAAGGCGCATCCGAAGATCCAGTGGATCACGCCGGCGGCAGTCGAAGAAGTGAAAGCCGACGAGCAGGGCGTGGTCGCGGGTGTGCGCCTCAAGAACCTCGCCACCGGCGAGACCTGGGAGCGCGCCGTCGACGGACTGTTCGTCGCCATCGGCCACATTCCCAACACCAAGGTGTTCCGCGGCCAGCTCGATCTCGACGCCGACGGCTACATCGTCTCCAAGGGCGGCGCTCGGACTTCGGTGGAAGGCGTCTTCCACGCCGGCGACGTGCAGGATCGCGTCTACCGGCAGGCGATCACCGCGTCGGGCGCCGGCTGCATGGCGGCGATTGAGGCCGAGCGCTTCCTCGAAGCGCAGGGCCACTGACGAATCGGCGCTACTGCTTCCGCGCCCCGGCCGCCGCCGAGGCCTTCGCCGCCGGCGCCGCCTTGCGCACCTCGTCGAAGTACTGCTGCACGTAGTGCTGCAACGCCAGCGGAATCTCGTCGCGCGACACCTCGCCGCCGGCGTCGCGATGCACCGCCTGACGGCTCGAATACGGCGTCTTCAGAGCCTGCTGCTTGCCGGAGTTGACCTCCACCATCACCTCGCCGGTGACGTTGGCCGCGCGGCGCCCGAAGATCTCGCTGATCTTCCCCATGGCCTCCAGTTGCGCCGCCTCACGCGCTTCCTTGCTGCCGTCCGACTTCCCCGCGCCCGTTTTGGCGTCGGCCTGCTCCGACGACCGGTCGTTCGAATTGCTCTGCCCCGCCTGCGCCTGCTCGCCCGGCTGACCCGGCTGCCCGTTGTCGCTATCGGCCTGCTGCCCCTGACCCTCGGGCTTACCGCTCGCCTGCTGTCCCTTCTCCGACTGCTGCATGCCCGACTTCTGCCCGCCGCCCTGCTTGCCCGATTCGTTCTGTCCCCCCGGCGGCGGCGTGTTGAGCTTCGCCATGAGGTTCGCCATGGCGTCCTTGAGCTTGTTGAGCAGGCTCGAATTCTCCGGCGACTGGCCTTTTTGCGGGCCTTTGCCCTCGTTCTGGCTGCCGCCCTTCTGCCCCGAATCCGGCTGGCCAGCCTTCTGCGAATCGCCGCGCGACGCCTCGGCGTTCTCGCCGCTTTCGCCCTGGTCCTCGCCCTTGTCGCCGGATTCGCCCGGCGCCTTCGTCTTGCTCGATTTTCCGGCGTCGGTGAGCGGATCGTCCACCTGCGGGATGTCGCTCACATCGAGCGCCGAATCGGGGGCCGGGTCGAGCTGCCGGTCGCCGTTGTCGAGCGAGACGCCCAGCGGCTTCTCGCCGGCGGGAAACGCCGGCGGCCGGTTGCGCGTGGCGACCTGCGTGGGACGGAAATAGTCGATCATCGCCTCGACCAGCGGCTGCCGCAGGTCGAGCGTGCGCAGCACGCCGTAGCGCAGCAGAAACATTCCGCCGGCCACCAGCGCCAGGGCCGCGGCCCCGTACAGGGGACGCGGAAACGCCAGCGGCACCGCCCGCCGCGCATCGGACCGGCCGGCCGCGCTCTCGGCCTCGGTGCGCTGCCGGTCGACGATGGCGCTCCCGGCGCCGGCGCGCGCGTCGCGGAACCAGAGCGCCGTCGAGAGCGTGTCTTCCAGTCCCAGGCGCCGGTCGATGCGCTGCGCCATCGGGTAAATCGCGGGCATCTTCCGCGTGGTGCGCCAGGCGCTCCAGCCGAACGCGCCCGCGAACAGGATCGCGGGCCAGTACCAGTCGAGAATCTGCGTGCCCGCCAGCAGCAGCAGGATCGCTCCCGCCAGCGCCGCGCCCAATCCGATGGAGGCCGATTCCGCCACCACGTTGAGGAGCCATCGCCGCCGCGCGCGCACGAGCAGCAGGTCGAGGGCGGAGGCGTCGTTCACTGGAATCATTATGGCACGCGATCTGCGGAACCGGTGGAAACCAGGCGATCGGCTATTGCTTCATCAGGACGACGGGCGTCGAGCCCGAGCCGCGTGCAAAGGCGAAGAACGACCGAACCGACTCGTACTCTTCGCGGGGGACCACCGTCCGGTCCGTGCGGAGCCTCCAGCGCAGCGTCAGCCTGCCCTCGCCGCGCTCCCAGGCGGCGCCGAACTCGCCGAACGGCCGGCGGATGCGCACCGGTTTCGGCATCTCGTCGACCACGAAGCCCCGCGGAAGCTCGACGGCGACGTCTTCGCTGATGTTCCACGCCTCGACCACCACCGGCTGGCGGCGTTGTTCTTTCGAAAGCCCGGGCAGCCCGTCCTCGCCGAACACCGGCGCGCGGAAGACCAGTAAACGTGACTGCATCAACTGGCCCAGGTCGGCGGCAGTGAACTCCAGCCGCAGCCGGAAGCTGGCCGGGCCGTCCTGGGAGGCGTCGAGCGCCGTCCGCCGCGCCGAGGGCGCGTTACCAAGAATGCGATCGTCGATTGCTTTCTCGAACTCCGCGCGCGGCAGCCGCCGGAACTCGCGCGCCGCGCGGATGGCCGGAATCCCCGTGTGTCTCTCCTCGACTTCGACGGCGGCGGCGCCCTCCGCCGACAGCTTGACACGCGTGGCCCGGTCGGTCCGGCTGGCTTCGGGCGGCGCCGACGGAACACGCACGAGCTCGCCGTCGCGGCCCTGAATCACAAGCGCAAGGCTACCCTGCTCGTTCTCGGGAAGATGACCGAACGGCGTGAATTCGTCGGTCGGGTCGAACAACAGGAGCCGTCCGAGGCGCGGGTGATCGAGCACCGCGGGCGCCTGGACGTCCCCGCTCACGCGGATCGCGAGAATCGCATGGTTGAACTGTTGAGGCGACGGCCAGGATTCCCGGACGTAGTCCCGATCGAAGGCGTGGATCGCGACCAGGCGCGACTCGACCCCGACCGAAGCGAGCAGCGCCCGCAACAGGGTCGCCTTGTCCTTGCAATCGCCGTAGGAGGTCGCGAACACCTGGGCGGCGGCACGCGGCCGATATCCGCCGCCGCGCGCGAGTCCCATCTGAATGGAGATGTAGCGGACCTTCTGTACGAACTCGGCCAGCGCCTTCAGCGTTTCCCATTCCCCCGAAGCGTTCGCCGTGAGAACCTTCGCGCGCGCGGAAACAGCGCCGTCGGGCGCGGCCGCGGGATCGCTCAGTTCGGCCATCCACTGCGAGACCTCCCGCCACTCGCGCAGCACGCGGCCCATGCCGCCATGGCCCGGCGGCGGATAGTAGCTCACCGCCAGCCTCGGACCGGTGGCGCCGTCGGAGGGCGACGCCGGCTCGGGCTCGAACCACGGTGGATTCCGCAGCGTCCAGGAGTAGACCCCGCCCGACACCTCCGCTCCGATCTCCTCGTGGTTGATCGTCGACGACTCCGCCTTCCAGCCGCCCGGCACCCGCAGCGCGAACCGCGAGAACATAACCGGCAGGCGCCCGCCGAACTCCCAGGAGAACTGGGTGAAGACCGAACGGTCCTCGGAGAGGGCCTCGTAACCGAACACGTCGCCGGCCTCCGCGTCGACGGACCCCGCGATCACCCGGGCGCGGATCTCGTTGTAGAGGTCAGCGCCGATGAAGGCCACATCCGCGGCGTCGTCCTTGCCGTAGGCTTTCGGGACCCGCTGGCCTCGGATGAGCCACGCTTTCAGGTCCCGCACGCGCCCGCCGTCGGTGCGGTAGACGATGCGCGCCAGCGCGCTCAGCCGGCCCTGCCGCGTCAGGATGCGGACAGCGTGCCGAGCGCGGCGCTCGACCTTGCCGTCCTCGGCGACCGACACCTCCTCCTCGTCATGCAATACGACCGCTGGGGTCCTCGCAGGGAAGGCAGGAGCTTCGCGGGTCGCCGCCTCGCGCAGCCAGGAAGGCGGCGGATCGGCCGCGAACGCCGACGCGGCCGCCAGGACCACCAGGGAGACGCCGCGCATGGATCTTACTGCGCCATTCGCAGGGCGACGGCGTGATTGTCCGACTTGTGCACGAAGTCGAACGCCGCCTTTACCTGCGCGTAAGCCGAGGCCGGAAACAGGATCGCTCCGCCGATCCCCCAGGTAAACCTTCTCCGGCAAGTCAGCTTCGTTCCGTCCGCGTTGACCGACAAAGCGATTTGATAAAGACCGACCTCACCCAGTTTCGATGAGGCGGGTTGATCGGCGTTATCGAGCTGGTATCCCTCGGGCAGCTCGATCTCAATATGGTTATCCTCGGTCTTCGGATAATCGAAGTAGAGACTGTGCCTGCGCTCCTGTTCTTCCAGATCCGCCTTCCATCCCCCCTGGAAGATCTCCGGGCGCAGGAACAGCCTGCGTCCGGTGCGCTGCGCCCAGCCTCGCATCGTGCTTCGGCAGGAGAGCGTTATCGGCTTGCCGAGGTCCTCGAGGTTCTCGATTCTCGCATCGGTGACCTCGGCGCCGCGCAGGCGCGACTTCATGTAGTCGAGCAGGCGCTGTGGCCGCTCCGCCTCGGCGACAGCGCGCCAGCGCCTCCTTTCCTCGATCGCCGGATGCCCGATAAACTCGAACCGGACCTCGCCGCTCACCGAGCCGTTGGTGTCCAGCCTGACTCGTCCCAGCTTGCGCACCACCGACAGCTCCGGGCCCGACATCGCGACCTTGATCCACGTGGGCTCCCGCTCGTCGGGAACCAGCGCGACGGTCCCCTCCTGCCTCCAGTGCAGCATCCCGGTGGGAAGGTAAGGCCGCGAGACATCGTAGAACTTCCACTGCCCGTCGGCGAAGACAGCCGCGGCGCTGTCGCGCAGGAAGTACGTTTCGGGAAAGGCGGGGTTGAAGAAGATGTCGCCGCGGTCGGGCAGCCGCGCCAGTCGCGCGTCGAAGCCCACCGCCTGGGCCAGCGCCACGAACACGCGATTGATATCGTCGTCGAACGCGGAGCGCTGCCGGATCGCATCGGCCGGCGTGAAGGTCGGCTGCCGGGCCCGCTCGACCTCCTGCCGGCTGGCGTCGGCGCCCGCCAGCGTGAGGTTGTGAATATTCCTGCGGCAGTATTCGGCGATCCGCTCCAGCCGCTCGAAGGGCGTGGCGGCGCCCGCGGTCACCGTCTCGGCGGTCTTACGGACGAATCCGTCCGCGCGGATGAGGTTGCGGTCGCGCGCGAACAGTGCTTTGCCCGTGTTCCGCCAGTATTCTTCCGGGGTCCCCTCGTCGCGCGAGTAGTACAGCAGCATCCAGGACCGCACCTGGTCCTCGGGCGGCATCCGGTCCTCCTCGACGAAGGCCGGAACGTCGCTCATCGACGTCATATAGTAGCCGTCCCGCTGTTTCTCAAACGGCGTATTCTTGCACTGGAACCGGATCGACCGCATTCCCGTTCCCGGCAAAGGGAGCGGCTTGATGAAATACTTTACCGACCAGATCGGCAACTCGCGCTGGAAGTACAACCGCAGGTAATTGGCGGTCTGGTAGCCGCGCACCTCCGTCCATTGATACTCGATTACGTCGCCGGGATCGACGGAAGGCATCGAAAAGCTCTTTACCTTGATGCGAAGACCGCCCCGCTTGAGGGCTTCGCGATCGAAGACCGCGTCTCGCCCCAGCGTCACGACGCGGCCGTCGGCTTTCACGGTCCGCCCGCCAATGTCGCGAATGCTCGTGTAGTTGATGTACGGAATCTCGACTTTGCCGTGCTTGTCCAGGCCGCGCTCCGTGAATACCTTGATCCGTATGTAATGATCGAGCACGGATTCGATGGCACCGCTCACCTGGTCTCGAAGCCGAACCTCCCAAAACACCGCCTCGGCGTCGGCATTTGGATCGACACGAGGAGCCTTCAACGCCAGAATGGCGGGTTCCACGGGACGCCATTCGACGGCTCCGAAGAGGGCCGGCGCGACGGCCACGGCCCATAATGCTCCAATCACCCGCCTGGTCATGGCGGCTCCTTTCCCGATGGTGAGTCCAGTTTAGGAGGAAAGAAGGCGATTGTACAGTTTTTTCTGCCGCCGCGCGATGGCGTCCCAGTGAAACTCCCGTTCCACCGTCTTGCGCGCGTGACTCTCCATTTCGCGGCGCCGCGCCGCATCGGCCAGCAGCCCGTCGATCGCCGCCGCCATCTCTTCGGCGGACTCCGCCACCGCGACGTCGCGGCCCGCCGTCAGGTCCAGTCCGTTAATCCCCGCCGGCGTGCTGACGATCGCCTTTCCCATCGCCATCGCCTCCATGATTTTGATGTTCGTCCCCGCCGACACCACCAGCGGCGCCACCACCAGCGTCGCGCGCCGGTAGGCCGGCCGCGGATCGGCGACAAAATCCTCCACTTCCACGCCGTCCACGTCGAGATTCACGGAAACTCGATCGGAATAGGTGTCGAGATAGTATCGGTGCCGCATTCCGGCGATGATGTGAACGCGCGCTTTCGGCTCGCGCGTCAGCGGCCACACGCGATTCAGCAGGAACTCCACCGCCATTGCGTTCGGCAGGTGCGCAAACGAGCCGATGAACAGCAGTCGCGCCACATCGGGCTCCTCGCGCGAAGGCGTGAAGCGCTCCAGGTCGACTCCGTTGGGAATGGCGACCGCCTTTTCCGACGCCACCGTGCGGCGATCCTTCTCCGACATCACCACGATCGAATCCACCTCGCGCCAGGCGGCGCGCTCGAACGCCTCCCAGCGCGACCGCTGGCGGCGCAGCTCCCAGTCGTCGCCCGCGTCGAGGAGCTGCCGGTAGAGGTCGAGCGTGACGTCGTGCTCCACCAGAATCGTGCGGGCCGGCGCGCAATCGCGCGCGTACTGGGCCATCTGCGTGAATTCGAGCTGCGCCACGCCCGGCCGCCAGCGGCGGACCGTCTCGCGAAGAGCGGCGCGAAAGGCGAGCGAATCGAACTCCTCCACCGCGTCGGGACGGCCCCGGTCGGGCAGCAGGTGCGTGCCGCGGCGCCTCACGGTGACGATCTCGGCGCATATTTCGAGCAGCTCCCGCGCCGGGGAAGCGGGCTGCTCGACGAAGCTCACGAGCACGATGTCGTAGTCGGCCGCGGCGCGGCGCATCAGGTTGTACATGCGGACGGCGCCGCCGTGCGAGAGCGGGTACGGAAGGTACGGCGCCGCGACCAGGACCACGGGCCGCCCGGTCGCGCTGCGGCCGGGAAAGACGCACACCGCTCCGCTGGTCAATGCCAGGACCCGTTCCTCGGCCTGCGGGGCCGCCATCCCGCGTCGCGCTCCAGCGCCGGCTGAGGATGCGATGCTCCACGCTTCCCCCAGCGCCGCGCGCGCCGACCTCGCCGGTTCCATCCGCGCCGCCAGCGTGTTGAGCCGCACGATCGCTTCGCGCCACAACCTCCGGAAGACCGCCGGCGACGCCACCGAATGCGCCAGGAACCGCAGGTAATTCACTTCCAGCACGCGCTCCAGCTCGGCCGCCGGGAAGAACCGCGAGGTCGTCGCGCGATGGTAATGAACCACGCGCGCGCCGGCCGCGAACACGCTCGGCCATCCGCGTTGCCAGGCGCGATAGCCGAGGTCGAGGTCCTCGACATAGGCGGGCTCGAAGATCTCGAGCATGCCGCCCAGCGTCCGCAGCTTCGAGGCGTCGTACAGCGTGCAGCCGCCGCTGCCGTAGAGGACCCATGTTCCGTCTTCGCCTTCGAGCGGCGTCTCGCAGCGCACCGGAAAATCGTTCGAGGCGGCCCCGGGCATGACAGCCTTGCCGGTCTCTTCGCGGCGCACGCCCTCCGGGAACAGAATCTGCGCGGTGGCGGCGAACAGGTCCGGCTGCCGCGCGAAGGCGTCGAGCAGCGCGCCGAAAAATCCCGGCCCGACCTCCATGTCGTTGTTCAGGAGGCAGACGTGGGAGTATCGCGCCCGCGCGATGCCGCGGTTCACCGCGCGCGCGAATGACAGCGGCTCGGCCGACGTTTCGACCGGCACGCCGGGATACCGCTCCGCGAGAAACTCCCCGGTTCCGTCCGACGACCCGTTGTCGACGACGATCGCCTCGCCCGCCAGGCCGGCCATTTCCCGCATCAAGCCCGGCAGCATCCTCGCGAGCAACTCCCGCCCGTCGCGCGACGGAATCACTACCGAGACGCCGGGCGGGGCCTCGCTCCCGCGCGTCGCGGAGCCTCCGGGTCCCGCCCCACCGGAACCCGTCCTCTTCACCCACCCCAGCATCGCCCCCGCCATCCGCGCCGCCAGATACGCCGCCGGCCGCGCGAACGCCCGCGGATGCGCGACCCGCCACAGCAGCGTGTAGGTCGCGCCGCCGGGCCGCAGCTCCCAGCGCGCCAGGTTCCCCAGCCGCCAGAGCGCGTGCCGCAGAATCGTCGGAAGGCTGCGCGGGCGCAGCATGAAGTGGTCGAGATTCTCGTTGAAGAACAGCGTGCGAAGTGGCGCGATCGCCAGCGGCAGCACGCGCATCTTCCAATACGGCATCCGCGGCTGCAATACCACGCCCGCGATCTCCACGCGCCGCCCCGCCAGCGCCGCCCTGCACAGCGCCAGGTTGTCGCCGACGCTCCGTCCCGGATGCCAGCGCACCCAGCGGCCCTCGGGCGGCGGAAACTCCGAGACCACGAACAGCTCCGCCTCCGGCGCGATCGCTGCCATCCTCTCGATCAGCGTGGGAACCAGGTCGTCCGAGCAGGAGGTGAACGCGAGTTGGACGCCGCGCTTCAAATCAGCGACTGCACGGGTTCGGCGCCGCCGCGCCGCTCCCACATCGCCAGCGCCTGCGCGGCGAAGGCCGTCGATACGGGATTCACGTACGGCATGTCGGCCCCGCACTTGCGCCCGAACGAGAATCCCCCGTCGATGCGCTTGTCCGCCGACTCGCGCTGGAACCAGCCCAGCGCCTCGGCCTCGCCGCCCGCCGCCTCCTCGTCGAGCGCCACCGCTCCGGCCGCCGAAGCCATCAGCCGCACCCGAAGCAACTGCGCCAGCACGTCCGATCGCAGGAACGCCGGCGCTATCTCTGTTGCCAGCGCCGACACCCGTGCGATCCCCTCTCCGAGCGCGCGCCGACAGTCGTCATGCCGCGACATCGGCAGCAGTCCTTCGAGGAAATAGCAGTAAGCGTGCAGGCGATCCATCACCCGCTCGCGCGAGGCGTCACCGGGCAGGAACGATCCCTCCGCCGCCAGGGCGCGCTCGACCGCGCATTCATAGTCGCGGCGGAATCCCTCGTCGCCCGTAGCCTCGGCCAGCTCCCGCCACGCCATCGCCGACTTGAGCTGGTAGCAGCCCGGCCGCTTCGACCACGTATCGCCGTGCGCGCGCGGGCGCTTCGACGGAAGTTCGAGGATCGGATGGAGAGTGCCGCCGCCGGCGAACTCGCGCATCGCTTCGCCGCCGCGCCGTGCCGCGACGAGATATGAGCCGTCGCCGGTCGAGCGCCAGACCGCCAGCAGGCCGCGCACGATGATGCCGGTGTCGAAGAAGTAGGCCGGCGCGCCCGGCGTCATCTCGAAGGGGAACGTCCCCAGCTCCGCGTTCCAGGCGCGCGTCGCCAGGAAATCCGCGGCCCTCCGCGCGGCGTCCCGATACGCCGGAT
Organism: uncultured Solibacteraceae bacterium; assembly: GCA_964515555.1. Taxonomy (GTDB): domain Bacteria; phylum Acidobacteriota; class Terriglobia; order Bryobacterales; family Bryobacteraceae; genus CAZEVY01. The sequence goes on from CAZEVY010000035.1 coordinate 26,058, forward strand.
CGCCCTCCTCATGGTGAAAAAACACCAGTGCGCCGGCCGCGTAGCCGGTGATCTCCGTCGATACGGGCTGGTTTGCGCCCAGGTCGGAACGGTAGTAGCGCGCTACGCCGCCGTCGGGCTGCTGGATTCCAGAGTGGAGCAACCAGCCGCCGGCGCGCGCGATGGTAGCCGGAAGCAATCGACCAGTATACTGCGCCCGCTATACTGGAATCGCAGTGCGGCGAACGCCAATCCTCGCCCTCCTCGCCACCGCCTGGGCCCAGGCGCCCCCGGACGCCCTGATCCTCCGCGGCGTGCTTATCGACTGGGAGCGCGCCGGCGTGCGCGGCGAGTTCAGCCTCCGCGCCGCCGACTTCCGCGTCTGGCGCTGCCGCTTCGACGAGCGCACCGCCATCGAGAGAATCCGCAAGGAAGCCACCGCCGACGCCATGCGTGTGGGCGACTGGATCGAGCTGGTCGCCGACCGCCAGGCCGATATCCCCATCTGCTACGCGCGCTCCATCAAGGTGTTTCAGCCGGCTCGCGAGAGCATCATCCAGCGCCCGCTCTCCAGCTCCCGCGGCGTGATGGACCACCTCTACCCGCGCGGCAACCTGGCGATGGGCGGACTCGTCCGCGAAATCACCGCCGCGCGCCTGGTGCTGCGCACGCGCGATCAGAGCGAGCAGTCCTTCCGGCTGCGGCCCGATACCGTCTTCACCCGCGACGGCCTGCCGTCTCAATCCTCGGCCGTGGCCTTGAACTCGCGGGTGTTCGTGCGCGCGGGAAAGGGCTGGGACGGCGAGATGGAAGTCTACTCGGTCACCTGGGGCGCGATTCTGCGCTCCGAGCGCCCGGTCGCGCCCGCGTCGCGTCCCTCGGCGCCGGAGAGCGGCCTCGCGACGTACGTGTATAAGACCGCCGGGAAGCTCGGCCTCAGCCTGAATGCCGTCTATCCGCCGGCCTGGTCGGCGGGCGACCGGCGCGCCGCGATGCTGCTGTTCGAGGACGGCGCCTTCGGCGCGCGCGACTCCGAGGGAGGGACGGCCGATGAGGCCGCGCACTGGGCGGCGCGCGGGCTGGTCGCTCTCCGCGTCGAATGCCGCCGGCCGGGCGCGGGCGACGCCACCCCGGAGCAGGCCGTCGAGGACGCCCGCAGCGCCATGCGATGGCTGCGGACGAACGCGGCCTCGCTGGGCGTGGACGCCGAGCGCATCGTCGCCTTCGGCAACTTCGCCGGCGCTCACCTGGCCGCCGGACTGTTCGCCTTGAATCACCTCAACGCCGAGGGCGAGGATTTGTTCGTCTCCACCCGCCCGGCGGCGCTGCTGCTCCGGAATCCCGTGCTCGACTGGCTCGACGGCGGCTCGCACTCCGACCGCCTGCTCGACATGTTGAACGAGGACAAACGCCGCGCCGGGCGCCTGTCGCCGGCCCGTTACTGGCGCGCCGACATGCCGTCGACGCTGGTCGTGGTGGGAAGCAAGGACGCGGATTCCGCGCGCCGCTTCGTCGCCCGTTGGAAGACGCAGGGCGCCCCCATCGATATCTTCGAGGCGTCGCGCGCGGACAGGGTTCTGGTCGCCGCCGAGCGGTTCCTCGAAGCCCAGGGATTCCTCCCCCTGACGGCGCAGCGGTAGGGCCAACGGTGCCAGACCGCTCGCTCACGCTCGCGGCTCAGCAACGGCAATAACGCGACCGAAGGGAGCGGACCCGCTCTCAGCGCCCCAGCGCGAACCACAGGACCACGCCGGCCGCGCCCAGCACCGCCGCTTCGGCGGCGAGCTTCAGCGCGTGGCGCCAGGCGGGCGGGAGCGAGGGAGGCACGGCCTGCTCCCTGCCCTTGAGGATCTCCTCGCGGCCCCTCTCGTCGGCGATCACCAGCGTCGCGGCGTTGCCCCCCGAGGTGCTCTGCGCGATCCGCCGCCGCAGGCCGGGCGGCACTTCGGCGAAGGAGCGGAAGCACTTCGTCCGGCCTCCAATGGAGACGATGATGGTCGAAGTGCGATGCGTGATCCGGTCCACGTTTACGACCCCAGGTCGCCGGCGGCTTTCGGGAATCGTTCGCCGGCCTGATCGAGCACCATCTGAATGAAGGCCAGCGCCGCCTTGGAAAGCGCCTTGTCCTTCCGGTATATCAAACCCAGCTGCCGCGTGATCGGCTCCGGCGCCAGCGGCACGGTCGCCAGGGTTCCGGCGGCGATGTCGGCGGCGCAGTGCGCGCGCGCCATGAAAGAGACGCCCAGTCCCGCCAGGACGAAATGCTTGACCATCTCGGTGGAATCCAGCTCCATTGAGATCTGGATCTCGTCCTCCACCAGCTCCAGCCATTCGTTGAGCCGCGCGCGTGTGGTGCCGACCTTGGGCAGAATCAGCGGATGCCCCACCAGGTCGCGCGCCGCCACCGACTTCCGCGCCGCCAGCGGATGCGACGCCGGCGTTAACAGCTGGATCTCGTCGGTGTGGATGCGGACCACCTGGAGCCGCTTGTCGCCGGCCGGGAGCTGCGTGATGCCGAAGTCGGCCATGTTGTCCAGCACCGCCTCGACGATGCGCGCGCTGTAGGATCGCTCCACGTGTATCTGGACGTTCGGGAACAGCGCCTTGTAACGCGCGAAGACGCCGGGAAGCACATAAATGCAGGTGGCCTCGTTGGCGGCCACGCCCAGCTCGCCCCGCGGCGTGTGCTCGAGCTCCTGAATGGTCTCCTGGGCGCGCTTGCGGAGGTCGAGGATCTGCTCGGCGAAGCCGGCGAAGATCCTCCCCGCGGGCGTCAGAGCGATGCGTGTGCCGAGCCTCTCGAACAGCGACGTGTTCAGCTCCTGCTCCAGCTGGCGCACCTGCGCGCTGATGGCCGGCTGCGTGCGGAACACCGCCTGGGCGGCTTTCGAAAAGCTCTTGAGCCGCACGATTTCCAGGAAGGTTCGTAGCTGGTCCAGGTCCATGACTGATCTCGAGGAAGCGGCCGCTCGCAGCCCCGCCGCCGCGCCGCAGGAAGTACCTGAATTATATTAGATACATGCGACCGCTCGCAATCGTACTTACACTCGCACCCCTGGCTTTTGCCGCCGATCCCAAGCAGATCGAATATGGGCGTTACCTGGCCGAGGAGGTCGCCAAGTGCGTGGAATGTCACACGCCGGTCACCGAATCGGGCAAGCTCGACAAGAGCCGCTGGCTGAAGGGCAAGGTCATGGAAGTGACGCCCCTCAAGCCCATCGCCAACTGGCACAAGACGTCGCCCGACCTCACGCCCGCCGGCAGCCTTTGGAAAAAGTGGGGCGAGGGCGGCATTCTGAAATACCTCCAGACCGGACTGACTCCCTCGGGTAAGCCCGCCGGCCCGCCCATGCCGGCCTACAAGCTCAAGCCCTCCGACGCCGAGGCCATCCTCGAATACCTGAAATCGTTCCGTTGAGGGCCGTCTGGGGCGGCGCCGCGGCCCTGGCCTTTCTCGCCGTCTGCCGCGCGCAGGGACCGGAGAACGTCCTGGTCGTCGTCAACCGCAATGACGCGGTCTCCGGGCGCATCGCCGCCTATTACGCCGCCAAACGAAGGATTCCTCAGTCGAACATCTGCATGGTCGCCGCCTCCTCCGCCGAGGAGATCGCGCGCGCCGAGTACACCAGGAGCATCGAACAGCCCGTCGCCGATTGCCTGAAGTCGCGCCGTCTGACCGAGACCGTCCTTTACATCGCGACCACCATGGGCGTGCCGCTGAAGATCGCCGGGCTCGTCGCTCCCGACGGCGACGCCTCGTCCGTCGACTCCGAACTGGCGCTGCTCTACGGAAAACTGCACGGCCGCAAGTACCTCGCCCAGGGGCCGCTGCCGAATCCCTTCTATCGCCGGCGCGACACGCCCTTCGCCCATCCGCGATTCCCGATCTACCTGGTCACGCGCCTGGCGGCCTACGACGAGGCCGGCGTGCGCGCCATGATCGACCGCTCGCTGGCGGCGGCCAATCGCGGCCGCTTCGTCTTCGATCTGCGGTCGGCCGGCGACCGCTCCGGCGACGAATGGCTGCGCACTGCCGCCATCCTGCTGCCCGCCGCGCGTGTGCTTCTGGAGGAGACCGCCCAGCCGGTGTATGGAGCCCGCGGCGTAATCGGCTACGCCTCCTGGGGATCGAACGACCGGGAGCGCCGCCGCCGCCGGCTGGGATTCGAGTGGCTGCCCGGCGCCATCGTCACCGAGTTCGTCTCCACCAACGGCCGCACTCTCCAGCGGCCGCCGTCGAACTGGACGATCGGAACCTGGGAGGACCGCTCGTCGCACTTCGCCGGGTCGCCGCAGACGCTCGCGGCCGACTACCTGGAGGAGGGCGCCACCGGCGCCTCGGCGCACGTCTACGAGCCGTATCTCACCCAGACGCCGCGGCCCGACCTGCTGTTTCCGGCCTATTACTCGGGCCGCACGCTCGCCGAAAGCTACTATCTCGCGCTTCCCTCGCTGAGCTGGATGACGGTGGTATTCGGCGATCCGCTCTGCCGCATCGGCCCGCCGCGTTGAGCCGTCGAGCGGTCAGGCTTGCCTTTACGGAGCCGCGAGCGCAAGCGAGCGGTCCGGCAAAATACAGGCATTCTCGGTGACTGCCGGAATCACTCGATCGCCGAAAGGGCGTCGCGGAAAACGTCATCGGCGGCGCGTCGCGAGGCGGGATCGCGCCCCAGCGCACAGTGCCGCGGCGAGGACGCCGGGCGCTCACAAGTGCCAGTAACCCCGCGCGCGGCGGCTGCGTTGTGCGCTGGTTCACTGGAGAGCTCCGCGTCCCGCCGCTCCGCTTCGGCGACCCACAGCCTCAAGTTCTCTTCCTCGGAAAGTTCGTCGAGGCTAAGCCAGGAGTCGTTCCGCGAGTCTTGCCCGCGACAAGTGGTCGAGCTTCAGCGCAGCGGCCTGTACATCGTCGAGACTCATCGCTCCCATGCTACACCCCCAGCGCTCCCGAGTCCTGCCCCGGCGGCGACAGCATCCTCAGCGCACCTTTCCGAACAACGCGACGAGTTGCTCCACCGAGAGCTGCTCCGCCCTCAGCCGCGCCTCATGGAGCGATCCCACCTTCGGGTACCTGCTTGCCAGATTATTCCGCAGCGTCTTGCGCTTCTGCCGGAAACACAGCCCCGCGAACTCCAGAAACGCCTCGGCGTCACCCGGCGGCGGCCTGGGCGTCAGCCGCACCACGGCCGACTCCACTTTCGGCGGCGGGCGGAACGCCCCGGCCGGCACCGGAATCAGGATTTCGGCCGACGCCATCGCCTGCGTGCGAACCGAGAGGAATCCGTAGTCCCGGCTGCCCGGCGCGGCTACGAGCCTATCAGCGACCTCGCGCTGCACCAGCAGAACGGCGCGCTCCAGCCGGTCGCCGAGCGCCAGGATGCGCTCGATCAACGGCGACGTGATGTAGTACGGCAGGTTTCCCGCCACGCTCACGCGGCCCCATTGCGCGAGGTCGAGCCGGAGTGCGTCGCCGGCGACGATCTCCACGCGCGGGTCGGCGGCGAAGCGCTCGCGCAGGCGGTCGATCAGGCGCTCGTCGAGTTCCACGGCGACCACGCGCGCCGCGCGCGCGGCCAGCGAGGCGGTCAGCCCGCCGTCGCCCGCGCCGATCTCGACGACCAGGCCGCCGGGCGCGGGACAGGCCGCTTCGGCGATGCGGTCGAGGGTGGCCCCGCGGACGAGGAAATGCTGGCCGAGACGGCGGGGCACTTCGTATCGGCTGTCGATGACGCGGGCAAACGAAGCCCGGTGCGGGCCGGGCGGGCCGGTCATCCCTTCACTTCGACGCGGCTGCGGCGGAAAGTGATGCGGGTCTTGCCGGTGATGGCGTGGCCAAACACGGTCGCCGGCGCGAACCGTGTGCATACCAGCGCGCTCTCGACGCTCTTGCGCATGGCCGGGTTGGAGAACCATCGCTGGCCCTGCGGAATCGAGTAGTCGACCACGCTCCCCATCTCGTCGATGATCACGTCGACGACGATATCCTCTTCGCCGGGATCGAACGAGGCCGATTTCTGGACCGTGGCTTCGGTAGCCAGCGCCGTCGGCACGTCGAAGGCCACCATGCGATTGACGGTCAGCCCCGGAGCCATCATGGCGAACAGCAGCAGGGCCGCGAGCAGTCCGCCGGCCATCGGAATCGCCAGCGGCCGCAGCAGGTTGTCGGTCCACACGCGCACCAGACCGACCCGATGGGCGAGCCAGCCGCCCGAAGCCTCCTCGCGCCGCCGCCGGGCCAATTCCTGCGACGCCATGACCCGCAGCTTCATGTTGAGATCGCCGGGCGCTTCGCGCACGGGAAGCGCGCGCAGCAGTTCGCGGATGCGCTCCATTTCACGGTCTTTCATGATGCCTCTTCGTCACGCGCTTACTGTCTGCTTCCAATCCACGGGAGCGGCCTTCACCAGCCGGCCCGCCAGGCGGCGCCGCAACGCCTCCCGCCCGCGCAGGATCCGGGATTTCACCGTTCCCAAAGAAACGTCAAGTACCTCCGCGATGTCCTCGTACCGCATGCCTTCCACGTCGCGCAGCACCACGGCGGCGCGGAAGGCCGGCTTCAGCTCCACCAGCGCCGATTCGATCATGCGGTGCGTCTCCTCGTCCCTGGCCTCGTCGAAGGGCGACCGGCCGGGATCGTGCAGCGTCTCCTGGTAACTGAGCCCGTCGGCCGGATTCTCGTCCATGGCCGTCTCGCCCGAGGCATGGCGTCCGAACCAGCGCCGGTGGTTCCGCGCCTCGTTGACGGCGATCCGGTAGATCCACGTCTTGAGGCTGCTTTCTCCCCGGAAGCGGGCGACGTTTCGGAACACCTTGAGGAATACCTCCTGCACTACGTCCTGGGCGTCGTTGTGATTCGCGATCAGCCGGAACACCAGGTTGTAGACGGGCTGCTGGAACCGGTCGATCAACTCCTGATACGAATCCTCGACCCCGTCGCGAAGTCCGGCCAGAAGCGTCACGTCGGCGGACACCATCGGCGTCTCCGGCTCCCAGGAGGAGTCGGCGGCCTCGATCCCGATGGTGACCGTCTCGGTCACTGCAATTCCTCTAGCCGAATTTTACTACTCTGACGAGGTAGACACCACGACGGCGGGGAAAGTTCCCGAAAACCGCCGGACGGTACAATTCCCCCAATGACCGATTTCCCTACGATGGCGCCCATCCCCGGCGGGTGGTTCCCCATGGGCTGCGAGACCGGCCGCGACGAGGAGCGTCCCGTCCACCGCGTCCGGGTCGACGCCTTCGAGATCGGCGTATTCCAGGTTACCAACCGCGACTGGACGGCCTACCTGGAGGCGACCCGCCATTCGCCGCCGCCCACCTGGGGATCGGCCGGATTCCGGGACGCCGGCCTCCCCGTCACCGCCGTGAGCTGGGTCGAGGCGGTCGCCTACTGCGCCTGGCTGAGCGCGCGCCATGACCGCTGCTACCGGCTGCCGACCGAGGCCGAGTGGGAGTTCGCCGCGCGCGGCGGCGACGACCGGCGCCTCTACCCCTGGGGCGACACCCCACCCGAGGCCTGGCCCGAGTATCGCCGGCGGTGGGGCGGCGCGGTGGAGGGTCCGATGGCCGTCGGAAAGGGCAGCGCGAACCGCTTCGGGATATACGACATCGGCGAGAACGTCCATGAGTGGTGCTCGGACTGGTACGACGCGGCCTTCTACGCGTCGTCGCCCGGCGAGAATCCCCGAGGTCCGGCGACAGGCTCGCGGCGGGCCTCGCGAGGCGGGTCGTGGCGCCATCACGTGAAGGCCAGTCGGTGCGCGGCGCGGTCGAGCATCCCGCCCGGGTTTCAGTACGCCGACTACGGGTTCCGGCTGGCGCGGGATATATGATGTACCCATGACTCGACGCGGCTTCCTCGGCGCATCGGCGGCCGCCACGCTCGCGGCCCAGCCCGGTCCGCCGCCGAATATTCTCTGGATCAGTTGCGAGGACATGAGCCCCGACCTGGGCTGCTACGGCGACGCCTACTCGCGCAGCCCCAACCTCGACCGCCTCGCGTCGCAGGGCATGCGCTTCTCGAACGCTTACTCGGTGGCCGGCGTGTGCGCGCCTTCGCGGTCGGGAATCATCACGGGAATGTATCCAAGCACGATCGGCACCCACCACATGCGATGCGAGGGCGTGCCGCCGCCCTATGTGCGCTGCTTCCCCGAGTATCTGCGCGCGGCCGGCTACTACGCGACCAACAACGTCAAGACCGATTACAACTTCGCCGCGCCGCTGACGGCCTGGGACGAGAGCGGACCGCGGGCGCACTGGCGCAATCGGCCCAAGGGCCAGCCGTTCTTCTCGGTCTTCAACATCACGACCACCCATGAGAGCCAGATCCGCGCGCCCGAGCAGGCCTTCGCCGCCCACATGAAGCGCGTTCCGCCCGAGCATCGGCACGATCCGGCCCAGGTCGCCGTGCCGCCCTTCTATCCCGACACGCCGCTCGTCCGCCGCGACCTCGCCAACTACTACGACCTCATCACGTCGATGGACGCGCAGGCCGGCGAATTGCTCGCGCAACTGGAGGCCGACGGCCTGGCCCAGAACACGGCCGTCTTCTTCTGGTCCGACCACGGGCGCGGCCTGCCGCGCTGCAAGCGATGGATCTACGAGACCGGGACCCGCGTCGCGCTCATGGCGCGCTGGCCGGGACGCATCGCGCCGGGCGCGGTCAGCGGCCAGCTCGTCAGCCTCATCGACCTGGGGCCGACCATGCTCTCGATCGCCGGCATCGAGGCGCCGAAGACCATGCAGGCCCAGGCCTTCCTCGGCCCGCACGCCAAGGCCCCGCGCACGCACGTGCACTTCATCCGCGACCGCATGGACGAGGCCGTCGACATGTCGCGCGGCGTGCGCGACGCGCGCTACCGCTACATCCGGAACTACCAGCACGGCAAGCCCTGGGTGCAGTACATCGACTACATGGAGATGATGCCGACCATGCGCGAACTGCGCCGCCTCAACAAGGAAGGCAAACTCGAGGGCGCGCAGAAGCTCTGGTTCCGGCACGAGAAGCCCGTCGAGGAGCTCTATGACGTCGCGCGCGACCCCAACGAGATCGACAACCTCGCCGGAAAGCCGGAGCACTACGCGAAGCTCATCGAGATGCGTGAGGTTCACGAGCGATGGGCGCGCGAAACCGCCGACCTCGGCCGCATCCCCGAGGATCAACTGAAGGAGGTCGCGCGGCCGAAAGGACAGTGGTCGGTGACCGCGGCCCCGCGCATCGAGCCCAAGGGCGGACGCGCCGCGAAGGTGCGCATCGACTGCCCGACGCCGGGCGCCTCCATCGCCTGGACCGCCGAGAGCGGCGACGCGGCGAAGTGGAAGCTGTACGCGGGCGAGATCGCGGTGGCGGCCGGGACGACGCTGCGCGCGCGCGCCTGCCGGCTCGGCTATCGCGACAGCGCGGAGACTCGGGCGGAGTTCACGGCGTAGCGGCCGCCGGCGCCGTTACCTCGACGATGCGATACGAGTCCGACTCGAACCACCCCCGTCCACCGGGCGACAGCACCTCGAAGCAATAAATCAGATCCCACTCCGGCGTCAGCTCGCTGGCGGGAATCGTAAATGCCGCCGCCGCGCCCACCGACGCCATCACGCGGAATTTCGACCCTGCCGCCAGCGGCCGGTAGTAGAGCCGTATGGCGCTCGCCGCCGACGGCGGCGTCACCCGGATCGAGAGCGCTAGCGGCGAACCCGCCACGGCTTTCACGGGAGGCGTGTGCGCGATGGCGGGACGCGGCGGAAGCACGGTCCACACGGGCGGATGCGTCTCGGGCCGCGGGCCGCGCTTGCGAATCACCAGGCCGCCGACCGTCCACTCGTCACCGCTGAAGGCGATGTCGAGCACGCCGTCGCGCGACCGCATCGCGCGCGCTTCTTCGGAGCCGTCGGGATAGAGAACGCGCACGTCGAACTCGCCCTCGCCCGAACGGTAGCGGAACGACTGCGCGCCGCGCCCGCGAATCGACGGCCCGGCGGGGATACGCTCGCCCGCGCCGAGCCAGCCGAAGCCCGCGGCATCGTCGTAGAGGGTGCGCGCGTCGACGCGGCGGAACCGCGGCTGGCTGCCTCCAAAATCGAAAGCCGCGTCAAATCGCCCGAAGCGCTCCCAGGAGCGGACGCCCGCGTTGAGCCACGCCAGGTCGCGCTCGACCGCCGGCGTGTGCGCACGCGCGCGTGGCTCGATCTTCGCCAGATCGCGCCACGACGCCAGAGCGCCGGTGATCTCGCGGCGCGCGGCGTAGAGACCGGTGTCGTTCTCCGACGCGTAGAAGTGTGAGAGGAAGTATGCCGCCAGTTGCTTGCGTGCGTGAAACCTCGCAAGTGCGATGGACGCGCGGAGGCGGCGTTCGATCGCGGGCCGTTCGGCGGCGCGCGCCAGCGACTGCTCGATTGCAAGCGCGGCGGCGTGCAGCTTCTCGGCGGTCTCGAGCGGCGTACACCGCGCCGTGGCGCGCCCGTGAATCTCGTCGTCAACCGCTTCGCGCGCCGAGGCCGTGAAGCGCGGGTCGCCGGGCGGAGCGAGCCTGTAGGCTTCGATAGGAGCGCCCGCGTCGATGGGGCCGGCTTCCACCGCGCCGGCCAGTTGGCGCTCGGGATCGGAGGCAAGAGCCTTTTCTCCGGGCTTGGGATCGTAGCCGAGCCGTCCCCAGGAAAGAGCGCCCGCGAGATCGGGCGATTCGAGCTCGAAACCCGAAGCGCCGGAGGCGATGAAAAACGGAACGGCCTCGCGCACCGCTACCGGACCCGGTCCCACCCTCCACAGGAATTCCGCGGGCTTGGGATGCGGGCGGCCGAACGCTTCCCCGCCAAACCGGGCGACGTATCGAACCGGCACCTCCGGCGTGTCAACCGCCGCGCCGCCGTCGGCTTCAAGCGTCACGCGGCGGCCGCTTCCGGCGATCGTCTCGACTATGCCGGACACCGGCGCGCCAACCTGGACGACACGAATCAGCGGGCAGCGCGCGAGAATCCCGCCCAACGCGCCGCCCTGCTCGTTCGATACGGCGATTGTCACGTCGACAGCGTAGCCCGCAGCGATCTCGGAGATCTTCCGCAGGGCGTCGATACGGCCCGCGGCGTCGCCGGCGATCGTCACCGCCAGCCGGTTGATGCGGCTGCGGGCAAGCGTTTCGAAGTAGTCGTTCCAGTATTCGGGTGGGCGACCGAAGTCTTCAGCGCCGAGCTCCACGCGCACGCCGCGGATCGCGAGCGCCGGCTTTCCGCGAGCCGGAACCAGGAAACCTCGCGCGCGGATCTGGTCGGCGGCTTCGAGGAGTCCGTACATCAGGCCGCGCAGGTCGCCGCCCGAGACGCGGGCCCCGGTGATGCGCCAGGCGCCGGGGACGTCGTCGACGATGTCGGCGGAGATGCGGAATCGCGCCGGGTCCATTTTGCGCTTGGCGAGCGCGCGCGAGAGCTCGGCGAGGCCGAATTCGCGGGGGCCGGCTGTCGCGGAAAGGGCGAGGACCGCCGATGCGACCAATCCCCGCGCGCCGCGCGTCACCTCAGAAAATCACCTTCAAGCCGAGCTGCACGTGCCGCGGACTCTGCGCCGAGGAGATCCCCCCGAACGACGGCGACCCGACATAGATGTCGGGCAGATCGAAATTCGCGCGATTGAACAGGTTGAACGCCTCCAGCCGGAACTGGAGCGACGCGCTCTCGGAGATCGCCAGATTCTTCACCACCGACATGTTCACCGTCGCCAGGCCCGGCCCGTCGAGGATGTTGCGCCCCGAGCTTCCGAAGCTGCCGAAGGCGGGCACGGCGAACGCCGAGGTGTCGAACCATCGCTCGGGCGTGCGCTTCGAGAGACTCGGGTCGCGCAGCACGTGCGGGCGGTCGTTGTTGCCGAAGCCGAGAATCGAGCGGCCCGTGTTGCTCTGGTCGAGATCCTGGTTGAGCGCCACCGTGAACGGCCGCCCGGTCTGGAACGACCAGATGCCGAACGTCTGCCAGCCGCCGAGGAGGCGGCCTTTTCCGAACGGGAGATCGTAGGAGTAGCTCGCCGAGAAGCGATGCCGCACGTCGAAGTTCGACCGCCCGCGCTCGGCGCGCACGTTGCGGCTGTCCTGCGGAAAGTTGGGGTCGCCGGCGCTGGAGAAAAACCCCGAGGCGTCGTCGATCGACTTGGAGAACGTATGCGAGGCCAGCACCGACAGCCCGCCGCGCAGCCGCTGCTCGAATCTCGATTGCAGGCTGTGGTAGTTCGACGAAGCGCGCGATTCCAGACGATTGACGTCGGCGAGGAACGGTACTGGCCGCAGGTTCTGCGGCGCGGCGCTGGGCGCGGCCTGGTTGATGTCGCGCGCGCTGAGCAGTTTGGTCCCCTTGGAGCCGACGTAGCCGATCTCGATCATCCGTCCGGCGCCGAGCTCGTGCTGCACGGTGAGATTCCAGTGCTGCATGTAGGGCGTGCGCAGGTCGCGCTGGAACGCCAGCGCCGACTGCGGCCACGGCAGCGGGAAACTCTGCGGGAACGGATCGCTCAGCGTCACCGGCGGCAGGCCGGGGAAGTTCGGGAAGACCCGGAAGTTGAAGTACGGCGCATTGAAGTAGAGTCCCTCTCCGGGCGCCAGCGCCGACTGGTCGTAATAGAATCCGTACCCGCCCCGCAGCACCGTCGAGCGGCCGCGCGGCGTCCAGGCGAAGCCGAAACGCGGCGCGACGTTGTTCTTGTCGCCGAAATAGCCGGCGCGCGGAACGCCGGCGGTTCCCACCGGAACCAGCGATGCGTTCGACGGCTCATACGTCGTCGCACGATCGAAGCGGTCGACCGGCGGTGAGTTGTACTCGTAGCGCAGGCCCAGCGTCAGCGTCAGGCCGGAGCGCGCGCGCCAGGTGTTGTTGGCGAACAACGCCGTCGAACTCGTGCGCAGATACTGCGGATTGTCGAGCGTCGCCGCGGCGGTCGCGCCCGGGAAGCCTTGCAACATCTCGGCCAGCGCGCTGCCCGTGAAGCCGACGAAGTTGAGCAGTCCGCGCGACTGCACGTCGCGAAACGCGTTCTGCTGGAGGCGCCGGAAGTCGAATCCGAACTTCCAGTGGCTGCGCCCCTGCGACCAGGTGGCGTGGTCGAGCACCTGGAAGGAATTGACGGCCGACTCCTGCGGGTTGTTGTACTCGTCGCCGAGCGGCGAGAATCCCGCCACTGTGATGAAGCTGAGTCCGTGATCGCGCGTGCGCGGCGAAAGCTCGGGCAGTCCGACCTGGCGGTTCAGGCTGCGGCCGGTGTTCTCGTGATACACCGCCGAACCGATCCGGCTGAAGGCCGCCCGCAGCTCGTTGACGAAGACCGGCGAGAACGCGCGTGTCTCGGAGAGCATGAAGTTCTGCGCGCGCCGCGGCACGTTGTTGCCGAAGCCCGGCACGGACGAAAAGATCGGACCGCCGAAAGGCTCGTAGAGGTCGCGGTCGGCGAAACTGTATCGCACGGCGAGATCGGAGGAGCGGCCGAGGGCGTGGTCCAGGCGCGCGTCGAACTGGTCGCCGCGCTCGCGCTGAATTGGCGAGGAGACGAAGTTGCGCGCGGGGTTGGTTCGGTTCGGCAGCGGATAGAGCGCCGCGATGGCGCGTCCCACCGGGTGCTGCCGCTGCGCCGGAATCATGTTGTTGGCGAACGGCGCCTGCGTGAACAGGTCGATCGCGAACACCTGGCTGCGCGAGAAATCGCCCACGCGCTCGAGCGCCGTCGGGACGTTGGTGGTGCGCGTGGCGCCCTCGCGGATGCGGCGGCCCTCGAAGTCCCCGAACAAAAAGGTGCGATCCCGTTTCAGCGGACCGCCCAGCGATCCGCCGAACTGGTTGCGCTGGTAGCGCGGATCGCCTTCCGAGGCGGGAGCGAAGAAGTTGCGCGCGTCGAGCGAGGCGTTGCGGAAGAACTCATACGCCGTCCCGTGGACCCGGTTGCCGCCCGAGTGCAGCACCACGTTGATCTGCCCGCCGCCGTTGCGTCCGAAGGAGGCGTCGTAGGTGCTGGCGATCACCTCGAACTCGCGGATGGCGTCCACCGGCGCGATCACGCCGAAGGAGTTCAGCTTGGGGTCGCCGTTGTAGACGCCGTCCAGCAGGAAGGTGTTCGAATCCTCGCGGCTGCCGTTGACGTTCATGGCGACGTCGCCGCGCACCGATCCGGCCGAGCCCTGCGCCGAGGGCGCCACGCCCGGCGCCAGCAGGCTCAGCTCCAGGAAGTTGCGCCCATCGAGCGGCAGACCCCGCACCTGGCGATTGTCGATGACCGCACCCACCGAGGCCGATTCGGTCCTCAGCAGCCCGCGCGGCGCCGTCACCACGACGCTCTCGCTCCGCGGCCCCTCGATCAGCGCGACGCCGACCCGCAGCTCCTGGTTGATCAGCAGCGTCAGGTCGCGGACGCTGCGGCGGTACCCGCTCTGTTCCACCTCCAGGCGGTATTCGCCGGGAGGAAGCAGCACGAACTGAAACTGGCCTTCCGAATCCGCGATCGCCGTCCGCTCGCGACCGGTCTCGATCTGGACCAGCTTCGCCGACGCGCCCGCAACGGGCTGCCCGACGGCCGATGCCGCCTCTCCGAGGATCGATCCTCTCCAGTTCTGCGCGGAAGCCGCCGCGGCGGCGATCAGCACACCAACAATCAGCGCGGGACGGTGGATAACAGACACTAGACCTCTCCGAGGCGGACGGTATCTTATTACTATAGACGACCGTTGCCGGTGAATGTAACTCCGTCGCTCAGGGGCGTAAGGCCGGGTCTCCCGTCAAGGCCCCGGATAACAGCCGGCCGCGCCGCTGCACTACAATGGAGTCGTCCGATCGCATGAGTGCCGCCGCCGCTTCCCTCACCCTCGCGCGCGCCGTCCGCTTCTATCAGGCCACCGTCGGCAAGAAAGCCGTCATGGCCGTCACCGGTGTGCTGCTCTACGGCTTCGTCATCATTCACCTTCTCGGCAACCTGCAAGTCTTCCTGGGACCCGAAAAGATCAACGCCTACGCCCGCAACTTCCGCGAGCTCGGCGGACTCTTGTGGGTCGCGCGCGCCGGACTGCTCGTGATTGTCGCCGCGCACCTGATCTCGGCCGTCCAGCTATGGATGCTGAACCGCGCCGCGCGGCCCGAGCGCTACCGCAGCCTGCGCCCCGTCGACTCCAGCTACGCCTCGCGGACCATGGCCCTGAGCGGCCCGATCCTGGCCGCGTTCATCGTCTATCACCTGATGCACCTGACCTTCGGCAACGCGCATCCCAGCTTCAACCATGAACTCGACGTCTACAGCAATGTCGTCACCGGATTTCGCGCGACGCCCGTGGCAATGGCCTACATCGTCGCCATGCTCATGCTCGGCCTGCACCTCCAGCACGGCGTCTGGAGCCTGTTCCAGTCGCTGGGAGTCTCGCATCCGCGCCTGACGCCCTGGCTGCGCCGGCTGGCGTCGGCCTCGGCGGCCTTCATCGTCGCGGGAAATATCTCGATTCCGCTGGCCGTCCTCGGCGGATTCCTCCGCTAAGCTACCTCGCCCCCACCGACACTTTCACCCGGTTGCTCACCACGCCGTCGACGGCGATCTCCAGGTCGTGCTCCCCGGGAGGCAAATCGGGCACGAACAGGTTGACCTGCTCCAGCGCCAGGAACCCCGGAGTCAGCCCCGCGAACTGCACCGTCGCGTCGGCGCCGCCGAGCTTCGCGGTAACGTTGCCCGCCGCGCGCACCAGCTCGGCCGCCGGCGCCGGCTCGCCCGTCTTCTGCACGGGCGTCATTCGTCCCATGCCGGCGACGTAGATGACGATGACCTCCCCCGGCCGCGCGGGCCGGTCCGGGACATTGAGGCTGAAATCCTGATTCTGTACCGCGCCGCGTCCGGCGCCCGCCACGGCCGGGTCGATCAGGAAAATCCCCGGCGACGTCGCCGCCACCGGGATGCCGACCGCGATGCTGCGCCGGCCCTGGTGTTCAATCACCAGCGTCGCCTCGCCCGGCTCGGTCTCCGCCGGCAACTGCACGTTGATCTGGCTGGAGACGGCCGAGAGGATCGGCGATTCGCGGCCGTTCACCAGCACGCGCACGCCGGGAATCGCGATCGCCGCGCGGCCCGGCGCCGCCTTCTGCCCTCCCAGCAACTGGTCGAGAAAAGGGAACAGGCCGAAGACCGCCGTGAACGAACCCGGCGCGACCGCGCGCGGCGCGAAACTGCCGCCGTTGACGACCGCGGCCCGCACCGTCTGCGCCGCGGCCCCGGGCGCGCGCTTCATCTCGTCGGTGAAGGACTCGGCGACGGCGTAGAGCACCTCGGTGCGGTCGCTGTCGTTGTTCAGATTGCCGTCGCCGTCGAAGTCGTGCAGCCAGACGTGCTTCACCTCCAGGTCGCTGTTGCCGGTTTCCTCGCTGCCTTGCTTTCGATCCTGGATGATCTGTATCCACCGTGCGCCCGCGGTCTCCCCGCACCCGATCACGCGCACCATGTGGGAGTTGCGGAGCGGCACTCGAGGATTCGATGGCGGAACCTCGTAGACCACTTCCACGTCCTCGCCGTCCTGAATCTGGCGGCACAGCCAGGTGAAGTCGACGCGGTTCCCTTCGTTTCTGGTGATCTGCCCGAACGCCGAGAAATCCGTGCTCACGCCGGCGACGGGCGTGCCGCCGGTTCCCTGGCTCGTCCCCTGGTGCCGGTGCACGAACATCCGCGTGATCCGGTTCTGATCGAGATACTCGAATTTGCCGCGCATCGCCGCTTCGAAGCCGACGCCGTTGCCGCTGTTGCGGTTCGGCGCCTGGCGCTGCATGAGCCGCTCGAGACGGCCCACCAGCGTATCGTCGAGCAGTCCCGGCTCGTGGCGGTTCGGCAGCGTTACGTCGCCGTGCATGGCGTCCAGCCACGCCAGGCTGTTGGCGAACGCCATCGGCACGCACTGATTGTGCGCCGTCTGCACGTTCAGAACGGAGTACGGCTGGACGTAGGAGTACGTGGCGCCGGTCGACGAGAACGGCGGATTCATCGGCGGCGCGGGTACGCCGTCGTCGGGCGCGCCGGCCCCGCAGGTGGCGATGGTCTGCTGTCCAACCGGAAAGACCGTCGACGACGACGGGTCGAACGCGGGCGCGGCCGTCATCGGCTGCGGCGTGACCGAGATATTGACGCTCACCGTCGATATCCGCGTGCCCGGCCCCGGCTCGTCGTTCGGAATCGTGGTGCTGAGCGCGAAGTCCTTGCTCAGCCACTCGATGTCGTGCTGCGCGTCGATGAAGATGTTCCGGACGTTCCAGCCGGTTCCGCTGACCAGATTGAAGTAGCCGTTCGGCGCGCCTGTCTGCCGCAGCAGCCGCGCCGCGTTGACATGCACGCTCCCGGCGCCCGAGAAGAACTTCGACGCGTGGCTCGACTGCGTGACGAGCACCGACCCGCCGCGCGGCAGGACGTCGGCGACCGGGCTTCTGACCACTAGGAGGGCGCCGTCGCGCGCCCCGTTCGGCGAAGGATCGAACACGCCGGGTTCTCCGACGAGAACGGCTTCCGGATCGAACGAAGCGGAGACCACGTCGTCGCTGAAGAAATCCGAAGAAGCCCTGGCGTCGTCGATGGTGCCCGGTCCGATGCAGCCTTGCGCGGTTTCCCCGGTTCCGGGTGCATAGCGCACCACCCAGGCCTGCGCGGCCGTGCCGCCGCCGCACGCGTTCAGAATTCGATTCACCAGCGTCGAGTTCGTGTTTCCGTAGAAGTTGAAGGCGAGCGGCAGATCGCTGGGGCCGCGCCGCTCGGTGAAGGTGATCAGGTTGTCCGTCCCACCGCCGCCGAAGTATCGGCTCCAGACGACCTCCGGGACTCCCGAAAGCGGCCAGGCGATGGCCGCGGCGAACCCGTCGATTCCGCCCCCGTACTGCCCACCGAATCCCGTTGGCGAATCCGTCGTGCCCGCGATCGTGTAATGGAATCCGCCGGCCGCGTTCGCGTGGATGCTGAGACTCCTCGCGGTCTCCACGCCCCCCGCGCCGAAGTAGCTGATCTGCCGCAGCGTCGAAAGATTCCCCGCGAGGGCGCCGACGAGCGCATCCTGCGTGCCCTGCCGCGCGCGCTGCGGCGCGTTGGCGTTGGTGGGGAGATTGGTGCCGGTCGTGAGGCCCGTGAATCCGATCGAGCCGTCGGGCGCCAGCGCGAGCGCTGTGATGATGTCGTTTCCGTTCGAGCCCAGGCGAGTCGATTGGAGCAGCAGACCGCTCGAGCCGAAACGCGTCACGGCCCCGTCGGAGCCGCCCAGCGCGTTCTGATTGTACGATCCCGCTGTCGTCGGGTAATTGGGAGAAATCGTCCAGCCCCCGATGGCGGCGTTGCCGCCGGAATCCACCACCAGGCTGAAGAGAATGTCGTCCTGCGAACCCCCGTTGTAGGTGAAGAACTGCTGGCTGCCGTCGGCGCCGTAGCCGGCCAGCCACATGTCGTTCATCCCCTGGCTCGACATCTGATTCGCGCCGGCGCTGGCGATGAGATTCGTCGACCCGGTCACGCCCGCCGCGTACGCGCCGCCGTCGGGACGAAACGCGACCCGGAAGCAGCGGTCGTCGCCGTTGCCCCTCAGCACGTGCATTCGGCGCAGCGTCGTCAGATCGTTCGACAGGAAAAAGACCACCGCGTCGTAGAGGCCGCCGCCGTAGGGACCGCCCGGATTCGGATAGCCGTCGGGCAGGTCCAGGCTGCCGAAGGCCCCGCAGGCGACGATCCCGTTGGCGTTCCGCGCCGCCGAAGAAAGAAAGTCGCCGGCCGCCGAGCCGAGTCGCGTGGAGTTGACCAGCGGGTCGATCACCAGCGTGTGCGCGCGATCGTAGGCGCCGAGATGGAAGGTCGCCTCCTCGCCGTTCCATCGGAATCCGCCCTCGACCGGGCGGCGGACGCCGCCGATCTCCTGGTAGATGACCGGCCGCCGGTGGCGCACCACGGCGTTCTCCAGCCTGAGGACGAGATCGCCGCCGGAGTCGATCGACACGCTCGACGCGCCCTCGAAGCGGATGCGGATGCGCGCCGGATCGGCGCCCGGGGCGACGAGGAAGTCGTGCTCGAACGCCCCGCGGCCGGCTCGGAACACCAGGTCGATGCCCGGGTAGACGCCGCGATACCGCACGCCCGCGAAGTGCGGCGCGGTGACGCCGCCGGAATACACGGTGTCGCCGGGAAGCGGATCGAGCGTCTCGATGAATTGCGGCTCGTCCGCGCCCGCCAGCCGCATCCGGATAACCTCGGGACGCGACGGTTCGGCGGCGCGCCTCGCCCACCGTTCGGGATCGAGCGCGTCCTCGCGCGACGGCGCCGGCGGATGCACGACGAGGATCGCTTCGTCCCGGGCGAGAAGCAGGTTTCCCTCGGCCGTCCGTGAGAGGAACAGAATCCCCTCGGGGGCCTGTCCCCGATTGGCCTCGAAGACGCGGGGCACCCGCCCATGCACATGGACCTCGCCCCGGCCGGGCATGGCGGCAAACAGCACCAACCCCAGAAACAGAACCACGGCGACCTCCGTTCCGCCGGGCCGCGCCGGCACAGCACAACATCGTAACAATTCCTTACAATGAAATAGCCCCGCAATGTCGCGCTTCCGCCCGGCGATCCGCCTGCCACGCACAACCCGATGCAACTGAACGCGAGCGTCCCCCAAGGTCCCATCGAGAAGAAGTGGGACCGCTGCCGCTTCGAGATGAAGCTCGTCAACCCCGCCAACAAGCGCAAGTACACCGTCATCGTCGTCGGCACCGGGCTCGCCGGCGGATCGGCCGCCGCCACGCTCGGCGAGCTCGGCTACAACGTCCGCTGCTACTGCGCGCAC
>CAZEVY010000036.1:0-7326 GCA_964515555.1 uncultured Solibacteraceae bacterium
GCACCATCTCCATCGACGGCAGGAACTCGCGGATCAGCTCCGCGAGCTCGACCTCGCGCTCGGTCGGCGCGCCGAAACTCGTCCCGATCTCCAGCGCCTCTTCGAGCGCCGCCAGAATCGCCGGATGCCGATGCCCCAGCAGCAGCGGCCCCCACGACCCGACGTAGTCGATGTACTCGTTGCCGTCCTCGTCCCAGATGTGCGCGCCGTCGCCGCGCCGAATGAACGGCGGCTCCCCGCCCACCCCGCGATACGCCCGCACCGGCGAATTCACGCCGCCCGGAATCACCCGCTGCGCGCGCTCGAACAGTTCCTGCGACCGCCGCCGCGTCACGGGCGCGAGTCCCCCGTCGCCAGCCGCCGCACGAACAGGCTCATCGCGATCTCCTCCAGCGTCCCGGCGAGGTTGCGCAGCAGGCGGCCCTTCAGCTTTTCGTAGGGCTGCGTGCCCGCGAACAAATCCTGCATCACCGCGCGGAACCGCGGGCTTCGGTTGACGAACTGCACCATCCGCGCCGGCACCGAGTCGAACAGGAACCGCCCCAGAAACACCCGCCGCGCGATCGCCGACGCGAACTCCAGGTCCACCGCGAAGTCCCGCCTCAGCAGCTCCCGATACGCCGCCGGCTTCGCCTCCGCCGCCGACTCCGCCGCCACCACGCGCCCCGCCAGGTCGCCCGACCGTATCGCGTAATACAGCCCCTCCCCCGTGATCGGGTCGACCAGCCCCGCCGCGTCGCCGACGGCCAGCCATCCCTCGCCCGCCACGCGATTCCCCGCCCACGCGCTCCGGCTCAACGACGGCAGCATGTGACTGTAGAACTTCGCGTCGCGCATCGCGATCCCGCGCTCGGCGGCGAAGCGGTCCAGGCGCGCCCTCAGTTTCTGCGCCGGCTCCCCCTTGCCGCAAATTCCCACCGAAAGATGTCCGCATCGCGGGAACACCCAGATGTAGCCTTCCAGGCCCCGCGGAAATTCGATATCGATGTGCCGCTGCTCCCCCGCGACGTAATACCCGAGCGCGTGCATCGTGTCGGCGCTCGTCCAGCGCGTCCCGACCTCGCGCAGCGGATTCCGCGCGCCCGTCGCCACCACGCAGAAGTCGGCGTCCAGCACCCCGCCCGAAGTCCGCAGCGTCCACCCGCGATCGCGCCGCGCGATCTCCAGCACCCGCGCCTTCTCCAGCCGTGCGCCCGCTTTCACGGCGCGGTCGAGCAGCATGCGATTCAGGTCGAAGCGCGAGTAGATCACCAGCGGCCTGTCGAGTCCCAGCCGCGCGCGGCCAGCTCTCGGCGCCGCCAGCCACGTGTCGGTGACGATTCTCTTCGGCGTGTCGTTGTGAATCAGGAACGGGTACTCGTGGTACGCCTTGTAGGTGAGCCCGCCGCCGCACGGCTTCTCCCAGGCGAGCTTCTCGTCGAAGACCACTGCCTGCATCCCCGCGCGCGCGATCGACTCGGCGGCCATCGCGCCGGCGGGTCCTCCGCCGAGCACGGCGACCAGCTTCATTGCTTCCCGCCCTGCGGTGGAATCGGAGGATGCCCCGCGGGCAGTCCCGGCTCCGCGGGCGGCGGTTCGCTTCCACCCTTACCGTGCGGCGACCCGCTCTCCGTCTTCCCTTTTACGACCCACCGGTTGCCGTCGCGTGACAGCGTGTAGCGCATCTGCATCGCCGCCGGTCCCGTCGACCCGCGCGGCTTGAACGCCACCGTCGCGTCGGCCTCGTTCGGACGGAACATCACGGTGGTGACCTCCACGTCCATCGCGCGCATGTCGAGGTCGAGGTTCTTTCGATTCGAGAGGTGCTCGATGACGCCCTGCCGCACGGCTTCCTTCGTCTGGATGTCGCGCGAGCACGCAGCGGCCGCCAGCAATACAACTATCGTTACGGGTCTCACTTCACTGATTATATCCGGGCACTTGAGCGACTGAGCAGCGCAAGTTACTGGGCCGCGAGCGTGAGCGAGCGCCCTATTTCGCCCGCGCCGCGCGTTCTTTCCGCCGATACGCCGCCGCATCGAGCATCTGCTGGAACCGTGGATTCCCGCGCAGACTCGCCAGGTGCGGGTCCCGCCGCCAGTAGTTCTCCCGATCGTCGCCCGCGCGCGCCGCCCGATCCAGCCACTCCAGCGCCTTGTCCGTCTCCCCCATCACCGCGTGGAACTCCGCCGCCCACAGCGGCCAGTACTGCCCGATTCCCGCGTATCGGAGCAGACCCTCATCCATCTCGCGCCGCGCCTCGGCGCGCTTTCCCTCGAGCGCCAGCAGCAGCGCCCAGTGCAATCGCACCCGGTAACTCGACCGGGCCGAATCCGCCATCCGTTCGAGAGCCTTCCTGGCCTGCCCCAGGTCGCCGGTTTCCATGTGTGCCCGCGCCAGCGACGCCAGCGCCACCCGGCTCTGCGGATCCACGTCCAGAATCCGCTGTATCTCGCGAATCGCGCCGGCCGTGTCACCCATCTCGATCAGCGACTCGGCGAGGTTCAGCCGCGCCGGCCAGAATGTCGGCGCGCGCGCGATGATCGCCTGGATTTCGGCGGCGGCGCGCTCGTGGTCCCCGTTGACCCGATGGTAGATCGGAATCCACAACTTCGCCGACATGTCCCGAGGGTTGGCGCGAATGGCCTGGTTGGCCTCGTCGAGGATGCGGTCCTTCCGGCCCAGCGTCAGCGCCGTCGCGGCCAGCACCGAGTGGGCGGTGCCGCAGTCCGGGTCGTCCCGCAGCGCTTGCCGGGCCGTCTCCTCGGCCTTGTAGATCCAGCTCGCATCGTTGGTGTCGCCCTGCATCACGAGCAGCATCTGGCCGAACGCCAGCGTCGCCCGCGCCGCCGCGAACTTCGGGTCGGCCGCCAGTGCCTTCTCCAGCATCTCTCTGGCGCGCTGCGGCTCGTGCCGCGGACCGCCCGTCATGAACTGAATCGACTGCTCGTAGTAGACGTTGGCATCGGCATTCGGCGACGGTCGCGCGCCGTCGCTCAACCGAGGCGAGTTGTCGACCGCGACAGCCGGCGCGCGCGCGCGCAGCGCCCACCACGCCACCGGAGCCGCGACTGCCACCACCGCCGCCGCCGCGGCCATCCATCGCCGACCCGCGCGCGGACCCGGCGCCGGTGGCGTCGCCATCACGCCCGATTGAATCGCCTCCAGCGCCGCGCGAACTTCCCCCGCCCGCTGATACCGCTCTCCCGGCTGCTTGGCGAGCAGCCTTCGAATGACCGTCGCCAGCGGCGCCGGAACGTGCGACGGCAGCGGCGCGGGCGCGTCGCGCTGGATCGCCGACGAGATGTCGAACGCCGTCGCGCCCCAAAATGGATACGCGCCCGTCAGCATGTGATAGAGCATCACGCCGAGCGCCCAAAGATCGCTCCGCGCGTCGGCGGTCTCGCCGCTGAGCACCTCCGGCGCCATGAACGGCAGCGTCCCGGCGACCGTGCCCGGCTCGGTGACCGTCGCCATCGAGCGCGTGGCTTCATTCGGGCCGCCGCTCACGCGCCGCGCCAGCCCGAAATCCAGCACCTTCGGCCGACCCTCCGGCGTGACGATCACGTTCTGGCTCTTCAGGTCGCGATGCACCACGCCGCGCTCGTGCGCGTGATCCAGCGCGTCGGCGATCTGCGCCGCGTAGCGAATGACGGTCTCGACGGCCAGCCCCG
This sequence comes from uncultured Solibacteraceae bacterium, assembly GCA_964515555.1. GTDB lineage: Bacteria > Acidobacteriota > Terriglobia > Bryobacterales > Bryobacteraceae > CAZEVY01. Next base: position 3,654 of record CAZEVY010000036.1, read on the forward strand.
CGCCGATCCTCTCGCTCAGCGGCCGCCCCTCCACCAGCTCCATCGCGATGTAGGTCTCTCCGTCGGCGGCCGCCGCTTCGTATATCGTGCAGATGTTCGGGTGATTCAGCGCCGACGCCGTGCGCGCCTCGCGCAGCAGCCGGTCGCGCGACTGCTCGCTGGCCTCCTCGCCGACCACCTTCAGCGCTACCGCCCGCTCGAGCCTTGTGTCGCGCGCTTTGTAGACGACCCCCATGCCGCCCGCGCCCAGCTTCTCTTCGACAACGTAGTGCGCGAGCGTACGGCCGGTCACGTGTCTTATCGTAGCGCCGCCGCGCGCCCCACCGCGTCCGCGGCCAGTATCGCGTCCGCCGTCATCTCGGCCGTCACCTCGAACGGCTCGTTGTGGATCGTCTCGCCCGGCGCCGTCGCCCGCCGCGCCACCTGCATCAGCTCCTCGCGCGACATCCCTGCCAGTCCGATCGCCGCCAGCGTCACCGGCAGCCCCACAGACGCCGCGAACCCGATCACCTCGTCGAACGTCGACCGCGGCTTGCCCTCCAACACCAGCTCCACCAGCACGCCGAACGCGACCTTCTCGCCGTGAAAGTACCCGTGCGTTTGCGGAACCGCCGTGAGGCCGTTGTGCACCGCGTGCGCCGCCGCCAGCCCCGACGACTCGAACCCCAGTCCCGAAAGCAGCGTATTCGCCTCCACCAGCCGCTCCAGCGCCGGCGTGACGACCTTCGTCTCCACCGCTCGCAGCGCCTCCACTCCATCGGCCAGCAGCGTCCGATAGCACAGCGCCGCCAGCGCCAGCGCGCTCTCCGACGACGCGCCGCCGCGCATGTTCTTCACGCGCCCCTCCACGCACGTCTTCGCCTCGAACCAGGTCGCCAGCGCGTCGCCCATCCCCGCCGCCAGCAGCCGCGGCGGCCCCTGCGCGATCACTGACGTGTCCACCAGCACCAGCTCGGGATTCTTCCCGTAGATCCGGTACTCCTGAAACGCTCCGTCTTCCGTATATATGACCGAGAGCGCGCTGCACGGCGCGTCCGACGACGCCACCGTCGGGCAGCTCACCACCGGCAGGCCGAGGTCCGCCGCCGCCGCGCGCGCCGTGTCGAGTACCTTGCCGCCGCCCGCGCCGACGATCACCCGGGCCCGCGCCTCGCGCCCCGCCGCCACTACCCGCGCGATCTCGACGTGCGAGCACTCGCCGCCGAACCGCTGCACACGGTAGTCGTAGCCCGCCGCCGGCAGCGTCTCGCGCCATGCCGATTCGAGCAGTGCCACCGCGCTGCGGCCCGCGACGATCAGCGCCGGACCCTCGAGGCCGATGGTCTTCATCTCGGCGCCGAGCGACGCGGTCGCACCGCGGCCCTGCGTATATCGCGACGGGGAACAGAAGACGGAGAGCATGGGGCCAATGTACAATAGCCGCATCCAGGAGGCCGGTATCGTGGAACGCAGAACCTTCGTGACCAGAGCCGCACTGTCGGCGGCGTCCTATCAGAGAATCCTCGGCGCCAACGAGCGCATCGGCGTCGGACTGATCGGATGCGGCGGGCGCGGACGCCTCGTCTCGCGCCTGATGCGCGAAGCGCCCGGCGTCGAATTCGGCGCTACCGCCGACGTCTATCTCCGCCAGGCCGAGCAGGCGCGCGAATGGGCCGGCCCGCAGGCAAAATCGTTCCAGGATTTCCGCAACCTGCTCGAGCTGAAGGAAGTCGACGCCGTCATCGTCGCCACGCCCGACCACTGGCACGCGATACCGACCATCCTCGCCTGCCAGGCCGGCAAGGACGTCTACGTCGAGAAGCCGCTGGCGCACAACGTCCGCGAGGGCCGCGCGATGGTGGAGGCCGCGCGGCGCTACAAGCGCATCGTGCAGGCGGGCACGCAGCACCGCTCGGCGACCCACTATCCGGAAGTCCAGAAGATCATCCAGAGCGGCGCGCTCGGCGAGGTGCGCTTCGTGCGAGTGTGGAACTACACCAACATGGCGCCCGACGGCATCGGCCGCGAGCCCGACGCCCCTCCTCCCGACGGACTCGACTGGGACATGTACTGCGGCCCGGCGCCGAAAGTGCCCTATAATCGGCGGCGGCATTTAGGCAGTTTCCGATGGTTTTCTGATTATGCCGGCGGATATATCACCGATTTCGGCACTCATCGCTTCGACACCGTGCACCAGATCATGGGCGTCGAGAAGCCCAGGACGGTCTCGGCCGCGGGCGGCAAGATGTCTCTGAAGGACATGGGCGACCAGCCCGACATCCATCAGGTCACTTACGAGTATCCGGGCTTCGTCATGGTCTACGAAGGCGTCTGCCTGAACGGCCACGGCATGGGCGGGCGCACGCCCGGGATGCGTTACTACAACGCGCGCGGCGATCTGAACCGGCCCCACGGCGAGGCCTATTACGGGACCAACGGCGCGATCTTCGCCGATCGCATCGGCTACGAGATCTACCCGGAGAACGACAAGGTCGAACGCAAGTTCGTGAACACCACCGACGCCACCGGCCTCCACGCCAAGCACTTCATCGAATGCCTGCGCGCGCGCAAGACGCCCAACGCCGACGTCGAGGTCGGCCACCGCGCGACGGTTATCGGGCTGATCGGGACCATCGCGCTGAAGACCGGGAAGAAGCTGCACTGGGACGCCGAGAAGGAAGTCTTCACCAACGCCTCCGACGCCAATGCGCTCCTCAGCCGCAAGGCGCGGAAGCCCTGGGACCTCGTGTGAACAGGTACGGATTATTAGCCGCAGATAAACGCAGATTAACGCAGATAACGCAACCGAAAGATCTTAATTATTCCTCCCCGCTTACCCCGCAGAGACTCACTTCCAGCCCGAGGTTCCGGAACGCCGCCGCCTTGGCCGCCAGCGCCAGCCGCGCCCCCGCCAAGTCCGGCGCGTAGGCCACCTGGATGTGATTCGACTTGTGCCGCGCCATCATCTGGTCGCGCGTGACCCCGCGCGTCACCGCGTGCATGATGGGCCATTGCGGCGTCGTGATGCGCCAGCGCCGCTCGGTCTCCTCGCGCGGCAAAGCGACCACCTCGGCCAGCCCTAAGTCCGCCTTCAACGCTCCGCCGTCGACGAACACCCGGCTCCACACCACCTCGCCCGGCTTGCTGATCCCCTTCAGCGTCCCGCCGCCGAGCCGGAAGTACATCGGCGGCTGCCGCTCGCTCACCGCCCCGGCGTAGCCGCCGATGAAGTGCCGCGCCGGCGCCGCGCCGCTGATCTCGAAAACCCAGACGAATTGTCCGTTATAGTCCTCGCCATACCGCAGATCGTGCAGCGTGTTCTCCGGGTCGAAGCCCAGCCGCCGCCAGAGCCGATACGACACCAGCCCGTCCAGCCCCGCGCATTCGTCCACCTCGTTGAAGTGCGGCAGCGCCTCGCCCTGGAACAGCACGCGGGCGCTTCCGGCGGCGCGCACCGGCGGCCGCTCGACGTTGTTCAGCAGCCCTTCGGCGAGATCGGAGGCCGGCGCGAGATCCTTCAACCCCTGCTGGTACTGGATGCCGATGGTCGCGCAGCCGAACTCGTCGGCGATGCGCACCGCGGCGATGTACATGCGGCACTGGTCGAGAATCTGCGCATCGGTGAGATCGGTCTCCGCGTCGGGGCCCGTGACGAAGCGCATGCCGCGCGCCTCCAGCCACTCGCGCACCGCGC
>CAZEVY010000036.1:7426-38226 GCA_964515555.1 uncultured Solibacteraceae bacterium
CGACCCGTTGAGGTTCAGCATCCCGACCAGGCCCGGCCACTCGCCGCTCCAGTTGGCGACGTTGAGGATCGGCCCGCGATGCGAGTAGAGTCCGTGCAGCAGGTGATGGCTGTACTGCCACACCGCCTCCACAACCACCAATGGCGCGGTGGGAGAGATCGAGCGAAAGACCTCCATGCCGCGCTTCTGGCTGTCGATGAAGCCGTGGCCCTTGGCCGCGTCGACGTCGTGGCCGCGCCGCGTCGCGAACCCCTCGGCAGCGATGGCGGCTGCGACCGCCTCTTCGACGCGCTGCTGCGCGGGCCAGCATCTCTGGTTCGCCGCCAGGCGCAGGTCGCCGTTGGCGACGATCACGACGGGTTCGGGCATAGCTGTCATTGTATGCGCGCCACCCATAATGCGGAGGGATACTGAAAGCCCTCACCGCCGATCCAATCCACCTCCGCCGCGAGTCGTGCGCGCGGAAACTCGCGCGCGAAAGCCGCCGTGGCGACGCCCATCGCCATGCGGATCAGGGGACCTCCGGGACATTGCCGCGGAGCCGCGCCCAGGGAAAGCTGCGCCGCCGCGGGGCGCCTGAGATCGAGGCGATCCGGATCGGCGAACTGTTGCGGATCCCGGTTGGCGGAGGCGATCTCCAGCACGACGTCGCCGCCGGCGCCGATGGCCGCGCCGCCGATCTCCACCGCCGCCGATGCCGTGCGGAACAGCGCGCGCGGGAGACCGGCATAGCGCAGCAGCTCGTCGAGCGCAGCCGTCATGGGCACAGCGGTGTTGGCGAGCCGAGCGAGCTCGTCCGGGTGCCGCACCAGCGCCAGCCACGCGCACGCGAGCAGCGCCGGAAGCGTCTGGGAGAGCGCCACGTAGGCCGCCTCGCCCTCGACTCCGCGATTCGGGAAGCGGCCCTCCATCGCGGCGCGCGCGGTCTCGGCGCGGCGCTTCAGCTCCTCGCCGCCGGGGTCCGCGGCGGCGGAGGACACGTCGCGCGCGAGTTCCGCGAGACGGCCGTCGGCGTCGGCCGCGCCGGTGACGATCCCGGCCGCGCGGCGCGACCAGGGCCGCAGGAAGTCGCCGGCGAGATCGACCGCGCCATCGCGCGGCAACGAACCGGCGAACTCCACGGCGGCGCGCTCCATCCCGTCGCGCCAGGAGTCGAGATGTGCGGGCGTGAGTGCGGTGCGGGTTTCGTCGCGAAGCGTGGCCTTCATGACGTCCGGCGCCAGCGCGGGCTCGCGCATCGCCGCGACGACGTCGTCATAGCGGCTCAGGATCCACGCACGGCGCCCCGGTTCGTATCGGGCGGATCGCGGCGGCTCCGGCGAGAGCGGATCGCGCACGCTAGCGTCCTGTCACCGAGATTCGCGGCATCACTCGCACCCTGCACATGACCGCTCCGTGACCGTCGCGGCTCTGCAACTCCGGCGTTGTTAAGCCGCGCGCGTAAGCAAGCGGTTGTGCCTCATGCCGCGGATGTCTGCGATGAAACACTAGCGGCCCAGCACCGCGCGGCGCCATCCGCGCACCGTGTCGGCGACGCGGGCGAGCAGGTTGCGATCGTCGGCCGGCTTCGGCGCCGGCGCCGTCACCTCCGGCGGCGGCTCGTGGCTCGGCTCGGGCGGCGGCTGCCAGGCCTGTTTATCGACCAGGCGCACGTGGTAGCCGCGAAAGGCGTAGGTGCGCCGCGTGTAGCTTCCGTCCTTGTTCTGCACGGCGAGAGAGAATCGCGAGCCTGCCTCCTCGCCCTGCGGCGGGTGGACCTGGACGGGGAAGTATCCGCGCAGATTGCGCTCGATGTACGCCGTTTCGTAGTGCTTCCTCCGCTGGCTCCACACGAAGATCCGCACGCTGTCGAACTGGTAGGGCGCCAGCGGCGTGGCGAGCGTGGTCCACAGCCAGTGATGCCGCGTCTCGCCGCGATAGTCGACCTCGCCCAGCGAGAAGTACGACGTGATGCGGTGCCCCTCGGCGTACTGCGCGACTTCATCGGGAATCGACATGATGAGCGGGCGCGTGAGCACCCAGCCGGCGCGGCCGTCGGGGATGCGCACCAGCGTCCAGTCGTCGGAGCGGACCTGCGCAACGGGACGCGGGAACGGGCTGCGGCTGAGCTCGATCCAGTCGGCCGGCGGCGGCGGCGCGGCGGGCATCGGCGGCGGCTCGACCTCGGGCTGCTTCTTCTTCCGGCGCGGCGCGCGTTTCGGCGCCTGCTTGGGCGTGGCGGGCTGAGGCGACTGGAGCGCCGTGCGCGGCAGCGCGGCGTGACGGATCACTTCGACGCTGCCACCCTCGCGAATCTGGTAGAAGCTGGGCGACTGGCGGTGCGGCTCGGTGTGGACATTGAGCGGATCGTTGACGGTGGCGCGCCCGTGCGACGGCATTTCGCGCGAGCCGGCGGCGAGCTCCTTGAGCCGCGCCATCTGACCGGGCTGAAGCAACTGGCGGCCGTCGGCCCAGCCTTCGACGCCCGTCCGGGTGCGCACCTTGGCGAACCGGCGGCGCCACTCGAGGATTTCGAGCCGCTCGCCGTGCGGCACCGCCGCGGCGACCGGCGCGCGCAACGCCAGGTCCTGCCGGATGTTCAGGGTGGCCGGTCCGGCGAAAGCCTCGCCGATCGCGGCTGCTTTCGGCGAGTCCGAGGAGCAGGCGGCCATCAGCAGCGCGGCAGCGGCAAGATAGGCGAGGTACGGCATCGGCGCTTCTACTGCCAGTCTACCCGCTGCGCGGACTTCGCTACTGGCTCACGCGGCGGGCGGTCCCCTGCGTAGTGCCCTGCGCGCCGCGGCCGCGGCGCTCGCCGGTCTGCTCCTGCTCGCGATTCAGCTCGATCATGTCGACGCCCTGGCCGTGGTCGCCCAGCAGGTGCCGCGCGAAGTAGTCGGCGCGCAGCCAGAAGACGTAGTTGTTGGCGTCGGCGAAGGCGTGCCGCTTGCCGGGCACCAGCATCATGTCGAAGCGCTTGTTGGCCTTGATGAGCGCGTCGGCCAGCCGCATGGTGTTGGCGACGTGTACGTTGTCGTCGATGTCGCCGTGGATCAGCAGCAGCCGGCCCTTGAGGTTTTTCGCGATCTGCGAGTTGGTCTCGATGGAATACTCGAAGCGCACCGCGCCGTCCTTCTCGGCGACCTCCTTGACGCCGTGGTGCTTCTCGCTCCACCAGCGGTTGTAGATGTTGTTCTCGTGGTTGCCCGCCGACGACACCGCCACCTTGAAGAAGTCCGGGTACACCAGCATCGCCGCCGTCGACATGAAGCCGCCTCCGGAGTGCCCGTAGATTCCCACGCGCGAGGCGTCGATGAAGCGGTGCCGCTGCGCCAGTTGCTCGATGGCGGCCTTCTTGTCGGCCAGGCCGTAGTCGCGCAGGTTGCCGTAGCCGTAGGTGTGGTACCACTTCGAGCGGTCGGGATGCCCGCCGCGATTGCCGACTTCGATGACGATGAAGCCCAGTTGCGCCAGCGCGTAATTCTGACTCCTCGGCGAGAAGACCTTCGTCACGCTTTCCTGCTGCGGTCCCGGATAGACGAAGGCGATGACCGGGTACTTCTTCGCGGCATCGAAATCGAAGGGCTTATACAGGACGCCGTAGAGGTCGGTGACGCCGTCGTCGGCCTTCACCCGGAAGGTCTCGGGAAACTTGAAGCCCGCGTCGGCGAGCCGCGACAGGTCGGCGGTCTCCAGATCGGCGACTCTTGCGCCGAGCGTGTCGTAGACCGCCGAGGACGGCGCCGAGCTGACGGTGGAGGCGTTGTCGACGAAGAACCTGCCGTTGTCGGACACGTTCGCCGCGTGCGAGGCGTTGCCCGGATTCAGCAGCTTCAGGCCGGTCCCGTCGAGTCCCACGCGATACAAGTGCGCGTAGTAGGGGTCCTCGCCCGGTTCGCGTCCGACGCCGTTGAAGTACAGCACGCGGTTCTTCTCGTCGAGCCACTGCTGGTCGTCGGCCACCCATTCGCCGGAGGTGATCTGGTTCTTCAGCGCGCCGTCGCCGGAGAACAGGTAGTAATGCCCCCAGCCGTCGCGCTCAGACCAGTGGACCAGCTCCTGGCCGTTGTTGACCAGAGCCAGCGGCTTGAACTCGATGTAGGTGTTGAAGCGCTCCTCGATGAGCGTCTTCACCTCGCCGGTGGCGGCGTCGGCGACGGCGATGTCCACCTTCTTGAGGTCGCGGCTGGCGCGGCGGAAATAGACGCGGCCCGAATCGCCATTGAGCCAGCGCGGCTCGGTGCTCTCGCGCTCGCGATCGCGATTGGTGGCCGGCGCGGTGAACACGGCCAGGTCCTGGTCGGGGAACCGCGACGCCTTCACCGCCAGGCGGCTGCGCGCCGCGACGTCGAAAACTTCCAGGTGCGACTGCGGAACGTTCGCCTCGCCCGGCATGGCATAGCGATACGTCTGCAAGGTCGGCCGGGGAACGGCGAGCGAGTTGATCACCCACAGGTCGGCGACTTTGCGCTGGTCGCGCCGGATGAGCGAGAACTTCTTCGAGTCCTGCGACCACTGCACCTGCGCCGCCGGGACGCGCGCGTTGCGCCTCACGGAATCGCCCTGGTCCTGGTCGGTGCGCTCCTCCTGAATCCGCTCCTGATCGGTGAGCCGTCGCGTGTAGCCGAAGTGCTGGACGCCGTCGGTGGTGATCTGCGTCTCGGCGATGGTGGAATCGTTGGCGTTCTTCAGCGCCTTGGCGTAGTTCTCGGCGTCCATCATGTAGAGGTTCTCGCCGCGCGCGAACACGACGGTCTTCTCGTCGGGCGCGACCTGCGCCCAGCGCGGCTTGCGCGGCCGCAACTGCGCGGGATCGACCAGCGCGAGTTTCCCCGACGCCAGATCCAGCTCGATGTTGACGACGCGCGCCGGCGGACCGGGAGGCCCCTCGGCAGGCGGCCCTCCGCCACGGCCCTGTCCCCCGCCGGCCTGCTCGCGCGAATCGGTGGCTCCGGGAACATCGGCGTCGCGCGGAACGGTCACCTCGAACTGGAGGACGGTGTCGCTCTTGGCGAGCTTCATCTGCCGGATCGGCAGGTGCTGGGAGTCGAACGGCAGGCGCGTCAGCGTCGTGAGCTGGGCGGCGACTTTTCCGGCGTCGAACAGCGGCGTCTTGGTCTTCCGGACGCAGTCGACGACGAAGAAGCGGCGTCCGGAGCCGGATTCCCAGCTGTACCAGAACTTCTCGCCGGACTCGAACCAGCGCGGCGCGACGGTGGTGTCGAAGACCAGCTTGCCGATCTTCTGGGGCGTCCAGCGCGACGCCAGGTCGTAGTTGGCGCGGGCGGGCGGCGGCGGCGCGACGTCAGCGGCCGAGGCCAGGGCGATCGCCAGTCCCGGCGCGAGAATGCACCGCGAGTATCCGCGAATTGAAAAGTGTGGTTTCATCAAAGACTCCCCTGCCGGGTCGGATTTAGCTCATGCTACCGCAAATTGCCGCTCGCGAGCGGGAAATCAACGCGCCACGAACGCGGCCATGGCCTCGAGATTGCGCGTAAAGGTCGATGTTCGTATGACGCGCTGGCGCGGCGGCTGCGCGCCGTCGAACAGGACGATGCGGTCGTTCTCGGAAATCGGATAGACGCGGTCGTTGATGGTCAGCACCATCGGGCGCGCGGCGGTTACCGAAACCACTCGATCGGCGCGTCCGATGACGCCCTCCTCCACCCAGGCGCCGCGGTCGTCAAGCGACCGGATCAAGGACGCGATGTGCGCCGGGGCCGGCCGCGGGCCACGGGACTGGGGCTCGCTCCACGGCGAGAGGCCGTGCAGGCGCGCGGAGCGCCGCAAGGTCGCGGGATCGGCGGCGGCGGCGCGGGTGTACTCGGCGCGTATCTCGGGCAGTGCGGCGGCGCTCACGAGCACGGCGTAGTGCGTGATCACCGAAGCGTCGCTGTAGCTGAGCTCGTAGCCGTCCGGCCGCGATGAGGCGCCAAGCCCCCGGCCGGAGATTTGCGTCCCCTTGGTGATGTATAGGGGGCGATTGGTGTGTAGCTCGTAGAATCGCGCCAGCGCGCCCGCCTGAGGAATGCGTCGCCAGATCTCGGCGGCGTTGGCAGCGGGCCGCGGCAGCACCGATTTCTCGAGGTAGCCGAGCGCGCGCGGCACGGCGTCGAGATACTTCTTCTTCCCGGTTTCGCCGTAGAGCACCATCAGCATGCGCAGGATTCCCTGGGACTCCCCGCCGGTCACCGACGGCGGCTCGAAGACGCGCGCCCAACTGGGATGCATGTCGATGTCGTACTGCTGCGCCCAGGCCGGCTGCGGATCGGGCATCTGCGCGAGCAGCATGAAGTCGCCGCCGCGCTCTGCCGAGGCCAGATAACGCGGATCGTTATAGATGCGCGCCGCCTCCAGCATCGCGTCGATGCAGTCGGCGATGGAGTTGTCGTTGAAGGTGTAGTTCGTCTGGTAGTTGGCGCCGGGCCAGACTCGCGGCCAGGACGCCGGATAGCTGGCCCGCTTCACGGGAAACTTCGCCGCCTCGGGAAAGCGCGAGTAGCGTTGCGGCCACGCGCCGTTGGGATACTGCGCTTTCAGCAGCGCCTCGAGAGCGAACAGCGCCGCCTCGTGTATGGACGCATCCTTGAAGTCGAGCGCGCGGTCGAGGCGCATGAGCAGCCGGAGGTTGGCTTGTGTGACGTTGTCGTCGAAGGTCGTCGGCGGACGGTCGGGCGTCTCGGGGCGCGAGCAGTCGCGGATTTTGCGGTAAGGGTAACGGGCGCGTTTCTCGGGGTCGAACTCCACCAGGTAGTCCCATCCGCCCGAGCAGAGCTGGCCCTCGACCAGCGCGTTTCCGGTCTGGCGCGCGGCCTCCAGATAGAAGCGGTCGCCGGTGGCCTCGAAGGCCGCCAGCAACGCCATGCCGGCCACCGGGGTTCCCTCGCGCTGGAGCTCGATCTGCGTCTTGCCTTCCGATTGTTCAGAGCGGCCGTAGCTCAGATCGTCGGTGTAGGTGAAGTGGTAGCCGCCGCGCGTCGAGACTTTGCCGCTGTAAAAGGACGCCGCCTTCCGCATGGCGGCGAGGACATCCTCGCGGGCGGGTGCGTCCTGGCACCAGGCCGAGGCCGCGGCGCACGCCACCGGCACGATACGAAGGAGTCGTGCAGCCTTGCTAAGCACGGCGCCGTAATTGTTTGCGGATGACTGCTCGCTAACGCGCGCGGCTCCGTAACCCAACCGCGCGGATCCGAAAGCACGCCGGCGGCGGGAGTAATCGTTCATCGCTCGGCACAGTATACCGGATGGAGCGATTCCGGGCGGTCGCGCTTCGTTGACACTCCCCATCCCCGCTGTTAGCTTGGGAAATCGCGCTTCGATGAAGCTCCTGGTGGCGTGCTTTGAAGTTCCCGGATTCGGAGGAGCGAGCACGTCGGCCTACCGGCTCTTTGAGCGCTTCCGCTTCGATGGACTCGACGCCGCCTTCCTGAACCTGATCCACGCCGCCGACCTCGACCGCTTCCGCGCCGCCTGGGGCGCCCAAATGGGAAACCCCAGGGCGCTCGCCGCGGTCCATAACGCGATCGTCGACGACAGCTCCATGTTCGGTCCGTCGCCGGAGCTGGTCAACCCGGCGCTTGAAGCCTGCCCCGTGATGCTGGGAGTCGACTACATTGCCGCGCTCTTCCTCAAGCGCAGTTTCCCGCGCAAGCGCGTCCTCTATCTCACCGCCGGAAGCCAGCACGTCAAGGACGCCATTACATTCGGAATCGTCCCGGACCTGATCGCGTTCCTCGATCGAATCCGCGAGCGCCGCCAGTTGGGCTTCGACGGCAAGTTGGACTGGTCGCGCCACGAGCGCGCCGCGGTCCAGGAATGCGACCTGGTGGTCACCCACGCCGACGCGATGCGCGACGTCTTTGTCCGCATGTTCCCCGGCTACGCCGGACGCATTCATCCCGAGCCGGTCTGGTTCGCGGAATGGATCTGCGAGGATGCGCGCGCCTTCGCCGGCCACGCGCGGCCGTTCGCCGATCGCGATATCGACGCGCTGTTCGCCGCCAGTTCGTGGTCGCGCCGCGAGAAGCATCTCCCCTTTGTCGAGCGCATCGCCGCCGAGGGCGCCGGACTGCGGATTCACGTTGCGGGCGAGTGCCCGCGGGCGGTGCCGGGCGCGACGATGCACGGCCTGGTCGCCGACCGCGCGCGGATGTTCGAACTGTTCGGCCGCGCCCGCGCAGTGGTCTGCCCTTCGATACTCGACGCGGCGCCGGGCGTGCTTTTCGAGGCGGCGGCGCTGGGCGCCAACGTCATCGCGTCGCGCAACTGCGGTAACTGGAAGCTCTGCCATCCCGATCTCCTCGCCGACCCGTTCGACGCCGGCGTCTTCCTCGATAAGATTCGCCTGGCCGCCACACGCAAGTTCGACGACAATCTCGACTGGTTCCTGGCGCGCGACTCGTACCGGGATCTGTTCGAGACTCTGCGGGCACTCGACGACGCCGCGGCCTGAGCGCCATGCGAATCCGCAGACACTTGGGCCGGCTGCTCGACTGGATCTACAGCGGCCTCCAGCCGCGCTTTCCCCACTGGCCGATCCAGTGGATGGGGCGCGCGCCCGCGCCCGGCGCCGGCACAGTCGCCTACTACCTGTGGCAGTTTCCCTGTCACAGCCAGACGTTCATCGCGCGCGAGATCGCCGCGCTGCGCCGCGCGGGAGTGCCGGTGGAAGTGATCGCCGATGTTCCCGAGGACGGCTCCGCGGCGCCAGACGCCGAGGGAGCGTCGTGCTACCTGATGTCGGCGCTGCATCCGCGGCCGCCGGCGCGGCACGCGGCCCGCTTCGGGGCCCACCCGTTCCGGTATCTGAACCTCCTCGCCTACGTCGTCTTTCACCGGCACAGCCGCTACAAGTCGTGGCAGGAAGACCTGCACGTGTTCACGATGGCGCTGCACCTGGCGAGCGCGCTCGACGAGCGCGCCGCCGGCCGGCTGCACGCGCCCTGGGCGGACCGCTGCGCTTTCGTCGCGCTGGTGGCCGCGCGGATGCTGCGAATCCCCTACAGCGTGCAGGCCCGCGCCCACGAGCTCTATCGGGAGGATTCGCGCGACGCGCTCGGCGAGAAGTTCGAGAGCGCCAGTTTCATCGTCACCAACGCCGAGTGCAACCGCCGCGAAATCGAGCGCTGGCTGCGGCCGGGGGCGCGCGCGAAAATCCGCGTCATCTACGAGGGCGTGCCCATCGCCGATTTCGCTCCGCCGCGGCGAGGCGGCTCATCCGCGCCCGCGAGGATCGTCTCGGTGGCGCGGCTGGTGGAGCAGAAGGGCCTGGTCCACCTGCTGCGGGTTTGCGCGCGATTGAGGGAAAATGGACTGTTGTTCCACTGCGAAATCGTGGGCGGCTCCGACGAGCCTGGCGAGATGAACTACTACGTCGCGCTGAGGAAGATGCATCGACGCCTCGACCTGGGCGGCTGCGTGTCGCTTCTCGGCCGCCGGACGACGCCGCAGGTGCTCGACGCATTGCGCCGCGCCGATCTGTTCGTCCTCCCCTGCGTGTTCGCTCCCGGTGGCGCGCAGGACGTGACGCCCAACTCCATCCTGGAGGCCATGGCGATGGGACTGCCCGTGGTCTCCAGCCGCCTCGCCGGAATCCCGGAACTCGTCGAGGACGGCGTAACCGGGCTGCTGACCGAGCCCGGCGACGAGGACGCGCTCTACGCCGCCGTCACGCGGCTCATCGGCGACCCCGGCCTTCGCGATCGCCTGGGGGCCGCGGGGCGACGCCGCGCCGAAGAGCGCTTCGACATCGGCAGGAATATCGCCACCTACGTGGAGTTGTTCCGGGGCGTCCATGCCGGGAATTAGTCCGAACGGCGGCGCCGCGCTCGAAACCGACGACACGCCGGTCGTCATCCGCAGCGAACGCGCCTGGCCGCCGCTCAACCTGGGCGAGCTGCGCGGCTACCGCGACGTCATGACCGCGCTGGTCGGCCGCGAGATCAAGACGCGCTACGCGCAGACCGCGGTCGGCATGGGTTGGGTGGTGCTCCAGCCGGTCCTCACCACCGTGGTCCTCACCGTCCTGCTGGGCCGCTTTGTGCGCGAGGGCGCCGAGGGCGTCCCGTATTCGCTGTTCGCCTACAGCGGGCTGACCTGCTGGATCTACTTCACGCACGTGCAGACCAAGGCGTGCGCCTGCCTGGTGTCGAACGCCAACCTGGTGTCGAAGGCGTATTTCCCGCGGCTGCTGCTGCCGCTGGCGACGGCGGTGGGCGGGCTGGTGGATCTGGGCGTCGCCGGCGCGGGCCTGATCGCGCTGATGGCGTGGCACGGCGTGGCGCCGGGAGCTGCGATTCTGGCGCTGCCCCTGGCGCTGGCCCTGCTGCTGACGACGGCGCTCGGCGCTGGAGTCTGGCTGGCGGCGCTGAACATGCGCCATCGCGATATCGCGCACGCGCTGCCGTTCGTGATGCAGATCGCCTTTTTCCTGACGCCCGTCGCCTACCCGATCGGCGTGATCCCGGCCTCGCTCCAGCGGCTGACGGCGTTGAACCCCATGGCGGGCGTCATCGAGGCGTTCCGCTTCGCGATCTTCGGCGGCTACCCGATCTCGCTCCCGTCGATCGCCGTATCGGCGGCCGCCGCCGTCACCGTGCTGATCGGCGGACTCTACTGGTTCCGCCGCGAGGAACAGACCTTCGCCGACATGGGGAACCTGTGAGCCGATTCGCCATCCGCGCCGAGGGGATCGGCAAGCGCTTCCGGCGGCGGCACGGCAACCCCTACCGCGGCCTGCACGAGACGCTCGACTCGTTCGCCCGGCGCTGCCTTCCGAAGGGCGCGCCGCGTTCGGAAAGCGACGCCTACCTGTGGGCGCTGCGCGGCGTCTCCTTCGAGATCGCGCCCGGCGAGGTGGTGGCGGTGATCGGTCCCAACGGCGCGGGCAAGTCGGTTCTGTGCAAGGTGCTCTCGCGCGTCACCACGCCGACGGAGGGGCGCGCCGAGCTGCGCGGGCGCATCGGCTCGATGCTCGAGGTCGGCGTCGGGTTTCACCCCGATCTGACCGGGCGGGAGAACGTCTACTTCAACGCCGCCATTCTCGGAATGAAGACCGGGGAGACGCGCCGCAAGTTCGACGAGATCGTCGCCTTCTCGGAGATCGAGGAGTTCATCGACACGCCCGTGAAGCACTACTCAAGCGGCATGCGCATGCGCCTGGGGTTCTCGGTGGCCGCGCACATGGAGCCCGAGATTCTGCTGATCGACGAAGGCCTGGCCGTGGGCGACGAGGCCTTTCAGGAGAAGTGCCGCCGGCGGCTCCGGCAGGTCATCGCCGACGGGCGCACGCTGCTGCTGGTGAGCCATCAGCGCAAGGTGATCGCCGAGCACTGCACGCGCGCGATCCTGCTCCAGCACGGCTGCATCGCCGCCGACGGTCCGGCGTCCGAGGTGATGGACCGCTACTTCGCCCCGGTGCAGGCGTCGATATGAGCCTGCGCGACGCCGTTCGAATCGCGGTGCTCCGCACCAATCCGTACTGGCCGTTCTCGCGGCTGAACCGCATCCCCTACGCCGCGGCCGTCGCGGCGGTGCGGCGCTCCTGGCGCGATCGGAGCGAGATTCGCGGCGTCTACCTGCGCAACAGCCTGGCCGACGGCGGCTGGATTCCGGGATCGAGCGACATCGACCTGACGGTCGCGATCCACGCCGGCATCGCGCTCGACGACGAGTACCGGTTCCTGGGCGAGTTCTGGAGGGATTACGACCGCCTGCGCCGCCGCTACCCGATGATCGGCGAGGTCGACCTGGTCGACGAGCGCGAGATCGGCCTGCTGAATCGCGCCAAGGCGCACCATCCGGCGCCGGCGCGGTCGACGCTGCTGTGCGGCGACGGCGTCGCTGATGCGGTGAGCGCGGCCGTCTCCGGCTGGGAGCATCGCGCGCTGGGCATGGCGCTCTCCTGGTACCTGGATGAGTTCACGCCGCTGCTGGCGAAGCCGCGCACCCGTGTCCGGGACGCGCTGCTGCTGCGCTATGCGCGGAAGTTCCGGCGGCTGCTGGAGCCGGTCGCCGGCGAGATGGAGGCGCCGCCGCCCGAGCCCTTCGAGGCGGAGGATATGCGCGGCTACGCGCTCGCGATTCTCGATCGCGCGGCCAGATTGCTGGAGCCGTCGGCCGGCGCCGCGCCGGCGGAAGCGGTCGACGTCGGCGATGCGCATCTCACACCGGCGCTGTTTGCCTATCTGGTGCGCCATTTGCGCCCCTTTGAGTACCGGGTCCGCATGGAGTCGGGTGCCCCGGCGTTCGCCGCGACCCTGCCGCCGCCCGACGCCGCCGCGATGTCGCGCTATGCACGATACTCGATCCCGAGCCTGCTGCTGTTTCCGCGCGGCCGCTCGCTCATCGGCGGCGAGGGCTGGCCGGCGGCGCTGCGCTGGATCGTCGAACACGCGCTGCTGCTGGCGCTGCACCTGGCCGGCGAGCCGCTGACGCACGACCAGACGTCAATGCGCGCCCTGTCGCGGAGCTGCTTCGCGGAGACGTGGGCGGAGCTGCGTCGGGTGCAGGAACGGCTGGCCGCGGGCGACGCCGGGGGCGCGCGGCGGGACGCCTTCCGCCTGGCGCGCCGGCTCTCGATGGACATTCGCGGAAAACTGAGTACTCGAACGGTGGCATGGCTCGCATCGTAAGCGTCTACCATGCGGCGTCCGAAGGAATCGTCCTTCGCGACATGTCGTGCATCCGGTGGCTGAAGATCGCCGAGGCGCTGGCACGCGCCGGCCACGAGGTGGACATCGCCACCAACGAGGCGGGCTGGCGCACCGATCCCACGCTGGTCGCGCTGGCGCCGAATCTGCGGCGCGTGCCGCTGGCGGCGGTGCGATGGACGGACTACGACGTCGTCAAGACCGTCTTCCACGGCGGCTTCGAAACCCTGGAAAAGTACGGCGGCGCCGGACACCCCTTCATCGTCTCGAAGCTCGGCTCCGTGGTGGGGCCGCGCGACATGGCAGGTGTGTACTTCTACGGCGCGATGCGCGCGGGGCTGTGGGCGACACAGGAGAAGATCCATCGCGCGAGCCGCTACGTCACCGTGCTGAGTCCGCAGGCCGAGGCGCTGTGGCGCGAATGCCACGGACCGCGCGGCGGCTTCGTGCTCGTGCCCGGGGGCGTCGACGCGAATATCCCTCCCGCCCCGGCCGAAAGTCCGTTTCCGAACGACAGCGCCAGGAAGTGCCTCTTCGCAGGCAACGTGTACACGCTCGACTATCAGGGCGAGGCCAACCGAGTCCTGACCGGAAAGCTGAACGATCTGGGCCGGCTCCTCGCCGCGGACGGAATCCGGGTGTATTTCCTCGGTAATGGCGACCTCGATAGGCTGAACTCGCGGTATGTCACCAATCTCGGCAACGTGCTGTACGAAAGGTCGTGGGACTATTTCCGCCACGCCGATGCGGGAATCGTGGTATCGGCCGGCCCGTTCATGCACAACAACGAGAGCTCCAAGATCTATCATTACCTGCGCGCGGGCCTGCCGGTGGTGAGCGAGGAGGGTTTCCCGAACGACCACGTCGTGCGCGAGTCGGGGCTCGGCTTCGTGGCGTCCAACGGCGACATGGGGCGCATGGCGGAGTTGATTCGCGAGGCGGTCGCGGCGCGCTGGGACCGGGAGCGGGCGGTCGGGTATGTCCTCGCGCGGCACACCTGGGACGTGCGGGTGCGGGCGTACCAGGGGGTTCTCCCGTAGGTCGGCAGTCTCATTATTGGCCTCAGATGAACGCAGATGAACGCAGACAAGAAAACACAAAGCGGGAATAGGAGTTTACGAAACATATTATATATGCCTTCGTTGTTTTTTTTTATCTGCGTTCATCTGCGTTCCTCGGCGGCCACTAATGAGCCCGTTGCATAAGACATGAGCGCCACCCTGCCCGGTGCATCCGTCGTCGTCGCCGTCTACCAGGCGGAGACGACCCTGGAGGATTGCATCGCCTCGCTGCTGGCGCTCGACTATCCGCGGGACCGACGCGAGCTGTTGTTCGTCGATAACAATTCGCCCGCGGACGCGGACCATGTAGGAGATTCTCAGGCAAGCTCATATAGCCGCAGATGAACGCAGATAGGACAACACAAGACAGAAATGGGAGTTTAAGAAACATACTATATATGCCTTCGTTGCTTTGTTTTATCTGCGTTCATCTGCGGCCAATAATGAGCCCGTTGCATAAGACATGAGCGCTTCGCTGCCCGGTGTATCCGTCGTCGTCGCCGTCTACCAGGCGGAGGCGACCCTGGAGGACTGCATCGCCTCGCTGTTGGCGCTCGACTATCCGGAGGACCGGCGCGAGCTGTTGTTCGTCGACAACAATTCCACCGACGGGTCGGCGGCGATACTGGCGCGGCACGCGGACCATGTACGAGTGCTGACCGAGCCGAGGCAGGGCCCGGCCGCGGCGCGCAACCGGGGGATCGGCGCGGCGCGGAACGAGGTGGTCGCGTTCACGGACGCCGACTGCGTGGTGGACCCGGGCTGGCTGCGCGCGCTGGTCGCGCCGCTGGCCGATCCTCAGATCGGCGTGAGCGGCGGGCGGATACTGGCGCGCGAGCCGGCCGGCGCCATCGAGCGCTTCGGCGAGACGATCCACGACCATCGGCAGGCGCTCTGCTACCGGCCGCCTTACGCCATCACGATGAACTGGGCGTCGCCGCGGAGGCTGTTCGCCGAGCTTGGCGGTTTCGACGAGCACCTGCTGCGCGGCGAGGACGTGGATTTTTCCTACCGCGTCTTCGAGCGCGGTCTGGGCTTCGCTTGTGCGCCGGAGGCGGTGGTGCGCCATCGCAACGAGCACACGCTGGGCGGACTGCTGCGGGAGGGCTTCACGCACGGCTTCCACGCCGTTCCGGTGCTGCGCAAGCACCACCGCCTGATTCTGCGCCAGGGCTACGAGGTGAAATTCTGGCGTGCCCTGGCGGTCCCCCGCGGCCTGCTCTCGCCGCGCGTGTGGCGGAGACGGGATCGCGAGCTGTTCGCGGCCGTCTTCGCGGCGGGCAAGAGGGCGGGCCGGCTATGGGGGTCGGCCCGGTTTGGCTGGTGGGGCTTGTGAGCGGTCAGCCCTTCTCCGACTTTTTCCGAATCGGAACCTCCAGCCGTTTAATCTTCTGGTTCAGCGTCGAGAGCGGAATGTTGAGCGCCGCGGCGGCCTCGGTCTGGCTGCCGTTCACGGCGTCCAGGCGCTCCATGATGATGCGGCGCTCGTAGTCGGCCACGATCTCGAACAGCGACGCGTCGGCGGCCAGCGACCCCTTCTCGTCGCGCCGGATGCCCAGGCCGCCGGCGTGCAGAAGGTGCTCGGGCAGTACCGCCGCCGGCACCTCGGGCGCCTGCGCCAGCACGACGGCGCGCTCGACGGCGTTCTCCAGCTCGCGCACGTTGCCGGGCCAGGCGTGCTCCATCAGGATCTGCATGGCCTCGGGCTCGAAACGCAGCAGCGGGCGTCCGGCGGAATCCAGGAATTTCTCGTTCTCCTCGCAGTATTTCCTGAAAAAGTGGTCGATTAAAGCCGGAATGTCCTCCTTACGGTCGCGCAGGGGCGGCAGCACGATGTTGATCACGTTGAGACGGTAGTAGAGGTCCTCGCGGAAGCGCCCCTCCTCCACCATGCGCTTGAGGTCGGCGTTGGTGGCCGCCAGAATCCGGACGTCCACCTTGACCGTCTCGCCCGAGCCCAGCGGCATGAACTCGCGGTGCTGGATGACACGCAGCAGCTTGGCCTGCGTCTCCGGGCCGACCGTGGCGATCTCGTCGAAGAAAATCGTGCCGCGGTTGGCGATCTCGAAGTAGCCCTTCTTGTTGGTGTCGGCGCTGGTGAAGGCGCCCTTCACATGACCGAACAGCGTCGACTCCAGCAGATCGGGCGGCAGCGCGCCGCTGTTGACCGGCACGAACGGGAACTCGGCGCGCGCCGAGGCGGCGTGAATCGCCTTGGCGACCAGCTCCTTGCCGGTGCCGGTTTCGCCGGTGATCAGCACCGTGGAGCGGCTGGGCGCCACCTGCGCCACCAGGTCGAGCATCCGCAGCAGGCGCTCGCTCTTACCGACGATGTTGGGGAAGCTGTAGCGCTGCTTGAGGGCGCGCTTGAGCAGCGCGTTCTCGCGGGCCAGCCGGCGGCGGCCGAGCATCGAGTCGATCTCGATGAGCAGCTTCTCGTTGTTCCAGGGCTTGGCGATGAAGTTGTCGGCGCCGCGCTTCACGGCTTCGACGGCGGCCTCGAAGGAGCCGAACGCGGTGATCAGGAAGATGGGCGTCTCGCGGTCGCGGCGGCGAATCTCCTCGATGACCTCCATGCCGGAGCGGTCGGGCAGCATCAGGTCGAGCAGGATCAGGTCGTAGAGCGCGTGGTCGACGCGCTGGAGCGCTTCGGCCGCGGTGGAGGCCAGGTCGACCCGATAGCCCTCCATTCCGAGCAGCGTCTCGAAGCTCTCGCGGATGTCGGCCTCGTCGTCCACCACCAGGATGCGGCCGGCGGAAACGGGCTCGGGCGCGGTCTCGGGGACGGGGGGTTCAGGCATGCGCCAGCTTCCGGACGGCGGGGAACTGGAGCCGGAACTCGGCGCCCGCGCCCGGCTGGCTGACCGCTTCGATGGTGCCGCCGTTATCGCGCACGATGCCGTAGGTCACCGCCAGCCCGAGTCCGGTGCCCTGCCGCGCCGGCTTGGTGGTGAAGAACGGATCGTAGATCTTCCGCAGGTGCTCGGGCGGAATTCCCTTGCCGCTGTCGGCCACAGTGACGCGCGCGAAGCCGCCCTGGCCGCGCGTGGCGACCGTCATCTCGCCGCCTCCATCCATGGCGTCGCGGGCGTTGAGGAACAGGTTCAGGAACACCTGCTGCATCTTACCGAAATTCGCGCGGATGGGCGGGAGCGCGGGGTCCAGGTCGGTCCGCACGCGCACGCCGGCCTTTTCGAGCTGGTGCTCGATGAGCGAGAGGGTCTCGCGGACGGCGCGGTTGAGGTCCACCTCCTCGAACTCGGTGGGCGAGGTGCGCGAGAAGTTCAGCAGCGAATTGACGATGTTGCTGGCGCGGAAGGTCTGGTTGGCGATCTTTTCGAGAAGCTTGGTCCGGGGATCGTCGCCCGAGATCTGCTTGGCGAGCATTTGCGCGTAGGTGGAGATGACGGCCAGCGGCGTGTTGACCTCGTGGGCGACGCCGGCGGCGAGCAGTCCGATGGAGCTGAGCTTGTCGGCCTGGAGCAGGCGGCTCTCGAGCTCCGAGCGCTCGGTGATGTCGTCGAGAATGATCAGGCGGCCCACCTGCACGCCGTCGCGGGTGATCAGCGGCGCGATGGCGAGGTTCAGCGTGGCCTCCAGCCGCTCCGGGGGCGCGGCGCCGTTTCCGTTGAGCGCCGCCAGCGGCGAGTAGGGCATCTCGGCCAGGCGCAGCGGGAACTTGTAGACGTGGTGGATGCCGTTCTCGCCGCGCACGGCGTCGAATCGGCTCATGAGCTCGGCGGGAAACAGCTCCACCAGGCGGCGGCCGGCGGCCTGGTCGCGCGGGATGCCGGTGAGCCGCTCCATGCGCGTGTTCCAGTGCTCGACGCGGTCCTCCAGGTCGGCCGCCAGGATGCCGACGTTGATGGACTCGACGATGTTCTCGCTGAACTCCTTCAGCCGCTCGTACTCCTCCACCTTGCGCTGGAGCGACTGGTAGAGGCGGGCGTTCTCCACGGCGATTCCGATGGAGCCGCAGAGCGTGACCAGCAGCTCGAGGTCGTCGCTCGACAGGAAGTCGCCGTTGGTGGTGCGGCTGACGCCGAGATAGGCGATGGTGCGGCCGCGCACCGAGCAGGGGAAGTAATAGGTGAGGTCGAGATCGCCGATGGCCTGGCGCACCGAGGGCGGCAGGTCGCGCGAAACCACGTCCAGCATGCGGCGCGTCTGCTCGAAGAAGAGATAGGGCTTGGACTGGTCGGCGCGGAGGAAGCTGAGATCGGGGTCGTCGAGCCGCGGGCGGTGCCAGGGATTGCCGGCGCGCATGCGGAGTCCGAAGGTCTCCCCGCTCTCGTCGGCGAGGAAGAAGGCGACGTGCGCGACCGGCAGGGTGCGCAGCAGGCGCTCGGCGGCGGACTGGAGCATGGCGTCGAGGTCGGTCTCGGTGGCCAGCTCGCGGCCGAATTCGAGCAGGGTGCGGCGGTAGTCGTAGCGCTCCTTGAAGTAGTAGCGGTCTAGCTGCGCCTGGATCCAGTTGCGCACGGGCTGGAAGATCAGGATCGCGATGAGCATCAGCAGCGCCATGGCCGAGGGGCTGAGCTCCTCGAATCGGCCGATGGAGGCCACCAGTCCGTAGAAGATGCCCAGCACCGCCAGGGCCGCCAGGGTGTAGGCGTAGCCCTGCTGGAAAATGACATCGACGTCCATGAGCCGGTAGCGGAGAATGGCGTAGGCCCAGGTCACCGGAATCAAAAGCAGCGAGAGCACCGCGAATCCGAGGTAGGGCGGCGGGACCATGCCCGCCACGTACGGCGCGACATAGATCAACGAAAAGGGGACCACCCCGTAGACGGCGCCGTTCCGCAGCCACTTCAACTGCTGGCGGACGATGGCGTCGCGCTCACGGCGCCAGGCGCGCGACACCACCCAGGCGCCGAGCATGTAAGTCATGGCGATGAAGAGCATCCACAGGCGGTCGAGCAGCCAGCGCAGCTCCACCAGCGGGATCGCGATGCGCACGGTTCCGGAGGCGAACCCGGCGTAGAGCGCCAGGATCAGGGTGGCGGGCACGTAGAGGATCAGCGTGCGCAGCCATCCCCGCAGCCAGGGACGGGGCGTCGGGAAGCTCCCGCAGAAGTGCAGGAAGATGGTCGGCGCGAACAGTCCGGCGGCGACGTTGCCCCAGTAGATGCCCTTGTCGAACTCGTTCAGCTTGCCGGTGTAGTGAAAGGTAGAAAAGACAAACGACACCAGGCACAGCACGTAAAAATGGAGCGCCCGGGCGGAGTTGCCTCGCCGGAAGTAGACGAAGACTCCGATCGCCAGGTAGGCCACGCCGACGATGTACTGGTAATAGAGCGGAAGATCGGGCACGCGCTCGCGAATGAAGATCTTGGCGGGGAACTCGATGCCGCCGCGCTCGAGCGTGTAGTCGGCGGTGTTCCAGGCGCCCAGGCGGACCAGCAGGCCGGTGACGTCGATGGAGGTGCGAATGGCGACACCGTTGATTCTTTTCAACACATCGCCGGTGCGAATGCCGGCGCGCATGGCGGCGCCGTCTTCGACGACGTAGAGGGCCACCACGCGCGAACGCGCGGGCTCGACGCGGTCCGACCAGGTGACGCCGTCCTCGGGCAGCCGGAAGCGTTTTTGCTGCTGAAAGTTAATGCCGGCGGCGACAATCGCGGCCACGGTCAGGATGACCAGCAGCGCTCCGACAAGCTGTAGTCTTAGCTCGCGCACGATGTTCGCTTCCCGTCGTCACCCACCAGGGACACTGACTCACGGCTGTATTAGCAAGTGAAGGGCCACCCGCCTCCGAGCCGGGAACGGCCTCCAATCTATTATTTCTCATTGTGATAGAACCCGCCAGGGGTCAGGCGGTTCCGGAAACGCGGAACCGCCACTTCCAGGAAGTGTAGGCGTTCCCCGGGGAGTCGTTCCACGGGGTACGCGAGAATGTTCCACGTGGAACATCACGGGCGGCGAAGCTATAATCGTCGCCAT
Organism: uncultured Solibacteraceae bacterium; assembly: GCA_964515555.1. Taxonomy (GTDB): domain Bacteria; phylum Acidobacteriota; class Terriglobia; order Bryobacterales; family Bryobacteraceae; genus CAZEVY01. The sequence continues at coordinate 27,063 of CAZEVY010000036.1, forward strand.
GAGCGAGATCGCCGACCTCCTGGAACGCTTCCGGCGCGGGGCCGAACTGATCGCGGTGGCGGTAACGGGAGCCGCCGGCGCGGAGCTGGACTATGTTCCGGGGCCTGGGAAGTGGAGCGTCCGGCAGATCGTCTGCCACGTGGCCGATTCGGAGCTGGTGGGCGCGGACCGGCTGCGGCGCACCATCGCCGAGGAGAATCCCACGCTGGTCGGCTTCGACCAGGAAGCCTGGGTGCGCCATCTCGACTACTCGAAGCGGCGGGTGTCGTCGGCACTGGAGCTGTTTCGCACTGTGCGCGCGGAGAGCTACGAGATTCTCCAGGGTCTGCCGGAGACGGCGTTCGGCCGAATCGCCACCCACACCGAGCGCGGACAGCTCTCCCTGCTCGACCTGCTGCGCATCTACGCCGAGCACGCCGAAGGGCACGCCCGGCAGTTGCGCGAGGTTCGCCAGAAGTACCGGGAAAGCCGGGCGGGCGGGTAGCCCAGTACTGTTTTCGGTGAATTCTCGGGGTTCTGTCGTTCTCACTGTCCCGGTGTGCCTTATGATTGTGTACAGTCCGGAGGGTGTATGTCGCTTAGAGGGACGCTGAGCATCCTGCTCTGCCTGCTGCTGGTCTGGCAACCTGGTTTCGTACCGGAGGCTCGCGCTCAGTCGCGGGCCGCCGCTCCCGAGGCGGCGCCCAATCTGTGGCGACCCTCCCGCACCGCCGCCGACCTCGACGTCTCGGCACGGACGCTGGGCGCGATCGTACGCGACGCCGCCGCCATCGTCGACGAGTCCGAACGTCGACTCGCGCGCGGCGACTCCGCAGCCGAGGAGCTGTCACTCCTGAAAGGCCAGGCCGACCAACTGGATGCGGTCGACCGGGAGTTTCAGGCAGCCTTCGCCGGCATCCGAAGCAAGCTGGCCGAAGCGGGGCTCGGGTCGCGGCTCCCCAGGCTGGAAGACTTCATCGGGAACTACAACCGCAAGATCGGCGAGTTGCGGGGACAGTTTCATGCGCTTTCGAGCGATCCGAAGACGCGCACGCTGAGCCGGCTTCGGGCCGCCCGGTCGTCGCTCGCGAGCCCGCTCGAAGTGGAGCCGGAGGATCTGCGGTCTGAAGTCCGCGGCGGAGAGCGGCCGCGGCGAGCGCGTGTCATGTTGGCGCCGCCGGCGGAATCGGACAAGGGGGTCGCGCCGCGGCGCGCTGACGAGGATGTCCCCACCGCGGCGCACCTGGCGGCGTCGAAGACCGTGCTGCTGACGCCGGATATCCGCTCTCAGGCTTCCGCGCTCGGCAATGACGCGCTCCGCATCTACGACTTCGTCCACAACAACTTCGCCTTCGCCCCCTACTACGGGGCGATGCAGAATTCGCAGGCCGTGCTGGTGTCGGGCCGCGGCAACGACACCGACCAGGCGACTCTGCTGATCGCGCTGCTGCGCGCGGCCAACGTCCCGGCACGGTACGTTTCGGGCGCGATCCGGGTGAGCCACGCCGCCGCGATGAACTGGGTGGGGGCGCGCACTCCCGAGGCCGCGTTCCGCATCGTGCAACTGTTCGCGGGCGCGGCCAACGAGGAGAGCTCCATCCGCTTGTTCCACGACTGGGTGGAGGCTTATCTGGAAACGGCTGAAGGGCTTCGGTGGGTGAAGTTCGACCCCAGCTTTAAGCGGCACAACTATGGCAGCCCGGTGAAGATTCCGCTGCTGCCGTTCGATCGGGACCAGTACTTCGGCGCTCCGGTGACGGAGCTGGCTACCACGCGATACCTCAACCAGGCTCGCGACTATCTGCGGCAAAACCATCCCGGCAAAGGGTTGTCCGATGCCGCCTACACCGGCGTCATCATCCCCGAGCAGACCTCCGCCGCCCCCTCGGCGCTCCAGAACCAGATCCTGACGTCGACAGAACAACGGCCGTCCGCCGAATTGAATCCGCTTCTCCATCACCGCGTCCGGGCGACGATCACCAGCACACACGCGGACGCCGCGCAGCGAGTCACGTACCTCAACGTGCTGCTCTCGCTCGCCGAGATTTCGCACCAGAGCCTGACGGTGGGCTGGGGCGGCGCGACGCCGGCCGACCAGCGGCTGATCGACCTTTACGGCGGGCTGGCGGGGTCGCTCACCATACTGGTGGACATCGTTCCCCAACTGCGGCTGGACGGGCGGGCGATCGCTTCCGGCAGCCGGCCGCTGGGGGTCGGCACGTTCGTGCGGGGGTCGATCGGCTACCTGTACCCGTTCGAGGAAAAGGACGAGGACCTGGGGATCAACTCGGATACGCGCTTCCGGGGCGGCGAATCGCTGGCGTGGGCGCTGAACGCGAACCAGTACAGCGAGCGCTATTTCACGACGCGCCAGAACGCGATCCTGAATCGGACGCCGGCGCTCGACCTGGCCGACCCGGAACCGGTGGTCCGCGAGATGCTGCACCTGGCGGCGACGCGCTATCTTTCGCGGCTGGCCCTCGAAAAGCAGCGGCAGGCCGATCCCTTCCAGCTCCGGTATCTGCTGACCGGAGTGGAGGAGGCGGCCACGCGCGCCTCGGTGCGCTTCACGAAGCTGTTCGACAGGCCGTTCCTGATCACGCCGTCCACGCTGGTGCTGGACGCCGACGGGCTGGACACCTTCTTCGTGGACCTGAACGCGGTGGACACGCGAGGCGACGAGTACACTGGCTTCCGGCGGTCATTCGGCCTGACAGGGTCGTCGCTCGAGCACGAGCTGTGGGAAGAGTTCGCGCTGGTCGCCGGCATCTCGACCACCAAGGCGCTGCAAACTTCGCGCCAGATGAACATTCCCATCCGCACGATCGACAAGGGCAATGTCGATTCCGAGCTGGCGGCCTTGCAGACGCTGCAAAGCTACAAGGACGACATGCGCGGCGATGTCGCCGACGGCAACATCATCATCACGCCGCAGCGGGAGGCGACGTTCCAGGACTGGAAGGGACTCGGCTGGATCACCGAAGGTCCGGGCCACCGCTCGTTCGGATACCTGATCGGCCGCACCAACGGGGGGGAGAGCATCGCCGATCCGTCGCGGACCACGCCGCCGCTCGATCCCACGGGCGTGTTATACCCGGGCGGCGCCGACGGCGGCGGCTGCCACGACCCGGTCGCGATCCACAACGGCGACCTCTATCATCAGTTCGACGACTTCGTGATCCCCACGCGCGGCGCCCCGATCCGCATCACGCGCACCTATCACAGCCGGTCCACCTACAGCGGCCCTGTCGGATACGGCTGGACGCATTCCTACAACCTCTTCCTTCGCGAAACGACCGCCGGAGTAGTCTTCACCGACGGTACCGGCGGCGCCTTCACGTTCGCGCCCCGGGGGACCGGCTACGCGTCTCCCGCCGGATTGTTTCTCACGCTGACCAAGGACGCGCAGGGCTTCCTGATGCGCCAGAAGAACGGGACCGAGCTGCGCTTCGACACCGCCGGAAAGCTGCTCACCATCACCGATCGCAACGGCAACGTCCAGCGTCTCACCTACAACGGCGCGGGCGCGCTGATCCAGATCGCCGATCCGCTGAACCGCAATATCGCCTTCGCCTACAACGCACAGGGCCGGGTGATCTCGATCACCGACTTCACAAGCCGGCGCGTGACATTCGAGTACGACGTGCGCGCGAATATGACGGCCTCGGCGGACCCGGCGGGGAATCGGACGACGTACGAGTATTACAGCTCCGCCTTCAACGACCACAATCTGAAAACCCTGACGCACCCCGAAGGCAACAAAGTCTCGTGGGAGTATTACGCCAACGACAAAGTGTCGAAGAACACGCTCGCGGGCGGCGGCGAGGGACGTTTCTTCTACCTTCCGCTGCGCAACGAAACCGTGGTACTCGACGAGCGCGGCTTCGCGACCACTTTCAACTACAACGCCCTCGGGAGCATCACGCGGTACACGCGGCCCAACGGCGACGTCCAGGAATTCGTCTTCAACGCGGAGCGCCTCCTGACCAGCCACACCGACGAGGCGGGTTTCGTGACGCGCTACGAGTACGACGCCAACGGGAACCTGACCAAGGCGACCGATGCGCTGGGCGGCGTCACCCAGCTCACCTATGAAGCGACCTTCAACCAGCCGCTCACGCTGCGCGATCCTCGAGGCAACACCACGCGATTTGAGTACGACGCGAAGGGGAATCGTACAAAGACCGTCGACGCGCTGGGCAACGAGACGCGCCTCACCTTCGATTCGGCGGGGAATCCGCTGACGCTCACCGACGCCGAAGGCGGCGTCCGCACGCTGGTCTACGACGCGCAGTCGAATCTCACCGAGATCCGCGATGCACTGGGAGGAGTCGTGAAGCGTCAGGTGGACAACCTGCGGCGCACGACGTCGATCGCCGACCCGCTGAACAACGAGACCAAGTTCACATACGACACCCTGGGCCGCACGACGGCCGCGACGAATCCGGCGGGCGACCGCACCACGCTCGCCTACGACAAGAACAGCCGGGTAACCGAACGCACCGACGAGAACGGGAAGGCGTCGCGCTTCGAATATACGCCGCTGGGCGACCTGGCCTCGGTGCGCGACGCGGCGGGCGCCTCGACGCGCTACGGCTACAACGCCACCGATTGCACGTGCCAGTCGATCCCGCTGCTGACGGAGCTGCTCGACGGGCGCGGGTCGGCGTACCGGTATTCGTACGACGCCAACGGCCGCCTCGCCGTGGTGCGCGATCCGCTGGGATTCGGCCGCCAGTACACCTACGACGCGCGCGGGAACCTGGCGTCGAAGACCGATGGCAACGGCGCGACCGTCCGGTTCGAATACGACGGCCTGGGACGGCTGGTGCGCAAGGTGTTCCCCGACGACACCGAGCACAGGTTCACATACGATGCGAACGGCAATCTCACCGAGGCCTTCAGTCCGGCGCTCACGCTGACCTTCACCTACAACGCGGCGAACCGGCTGCTGACGGCGAACGATCCACGGCTCGGCGCTCCCACGCGCTACGCCTACGACAAGGCGGGCCGCGTCACGGGCGTGACCGACCCGGCGGGCGGCGTCACGGCGTACGCCTACGACCGCAACGGCAACCTCACGTCGATCGCCAATCCCAAGGGAGAGACCACGCGATTCACCTACGACGCGGCGGGGCGCAGAACGCGCGTCGAGCGCGCCAACGGCGTGCGATCGGACTACGTGTACGATGCGCTCGGGCGGCTGACGTCGCTCGCCAACGGCGCGCTGAATACGTATCGTCACACCTACGACAAGGCGGGGAATCCGCTGACGATCACCGACGCGAGCGGCGCCGCAGCGTATCAATACGACGACCTGTATCGCTTGACGGGCGCGACGCACCCGGTGAATCCCGCCGAAAGCTACACGTACGACGCGGCGGGGAATCGCACCTCGAGCGGCGGCGACGCGTACAGCTACGACGCGGCCAACCGGCTGCTCTCGGCGGGCGCGGTGTCGTTCACCTACAACAACAACGGCGCGGCGATCACGCGCACGGACGCGGCGGGGACGACGAAGTACTCGTACACCTTCGAGGGGCAGCTCGCGCAGGTGGAGCGGCCCGACGGGACCATCGCGCGGTACACCTACGACGCGCTGGGCCGGCGCATCTCGCGGGAGGTCGGCGAGACGGCGACGAGGTATCTCTACGATCGCGAGGACATTCTGTTCGAGCTGGACGGGGCGAACCAGCCGGTCGCGCGGTACACGCATGGGCCGGGGATCGACGAGCCGCTGGTGATGGAACGCGGCGGCGCGAGTTACTTCTATCTTTTTGACGGCCAGGGCAGTGTGGGGGCGCTGGCGGATGCGGGCGGCGCGGCGACCCAGTCGTACACGTACGATTCGTTCGGCCGGATACTGGCGGCGTCGAATGCGACGCTCGTGAATCCTTACGCGTACCGCGGGCGGGAGTTCGACGGCGAGTCGGGGCTGTATCATTTCCGGGCGAGGGCGTACGATCCCGGGATCGGGCGATTCCTCAGCCAGGACCCGCTCGACCTGAGCGGTCTGCTGCTGACGGGGAAACAGAACCAGACGCTGGCGGCGCTGGCGCCGATCGACACGCAGCGGATTCTGGAGGGTCCCGCGGCGGGCGCGTCGTTACGCGGGCTTCTCGAGCGCAATCTCCGCCAGACTCAGTTGTTGAATCAGTACACGTACGCCTCCGGCCGGCCGCTGGTGCTCACGGATCCCACGGGACTGTGCAGCCCACCAACCCGCTACCTTGGCGACCTCAGCGACCAGACAATCGACGCCATCGGACAGATCGCGGCCGCCATCGCGCTCTTGCTCTTTCCAGGGGCCTTTCTTGCGGATTCGAACAGGTCGGGCGATCACGACCCGTCGTCAGCTGCGGTCTTCGCGGCCCTCTACATCATCCTCACCGCAATGGGAATCGCCACAGACTCATACGACCGCCCGGCCACCGGGCCAACGTCCTATCCCGTGCCATCAGTCATTCCGCCGCCATTCCAGGGGGACACATGACACGACTTCTAACAATCTGTGCCCTGGCAAGCGCGGCGCTGAGCGCGCAAGTCGTCAGCTACTCCTCATACCTCGGCGGAGCGGCGGGCGACTCGGCGTCGGCGATCGCGGTCGACTCGGCGGGCAACACCTACATCGCCGGGCGGACGGAATCGCTCGACCTGGCCGCGGTTGGCGCAGGCGCGCCGCAGCGGGCAAATCGGGCAGGCCCATTCGACGTCTTCGTCGCGAAGATCGACGCGGCGGGCAAGACGGTGACGTTCCTGACCTTCTTCGGCGGCAGCGGATACGACAACGCGTCGGCGATCGCGGTGGACGCGGCGGGGAACATCTACATCGCCGGCGCGACCAACTCGACCGACTTCCCGGTGAGCAACGCGGCCTTCCAGCGTGCCAAGGGATTCGGCTTCGACGGCTTCGTCGTGAAGCTCTCGCCGGCCGGCGCCGTCATCTACTCGACGCTGCTCGGCGGCAACGGCGATGACTTCCTCGCCGCTCTCGCGGTGGATTCGACGGGCGCCGCCTACGTCGCCGGGAGCACGCTCTCGGGCGATCTTCTGTCGTTTCCCAACGCCTACCAGCGCACGAGGAAGAACTTCACCGACATGGTCGTCGCGAAATTCACTCCGGCGGGGAATACCATCGCCTACCTGACATACGTCGGCGCGGGCGGCGACGAGATCGCGACGGGAATCGCCATCGACGGCGCCGGCAACGCCTACGTGACCGGCTACGTCTACACGGCCGACTTTCCGACCACGGCCGGCGTCGTCAAGCCGGCCGGCGGCGCCAACAATTTCTACGACGGCGTGGTCCTGAAGCTCGACGCCGCCGGGTCGGCGCTGCTATTCAGCACGTATCTGGGCGGTGCGGACAACGACCGAGCCATGGCGATCGCGCTGGACGGGAGCGGCAACGTCTACGTGACGGGCGACACGCAGTCGGGGGATTTCCCGGTGCGGACGCCGATGCAGACCAGGCCCACCGGCAACACGCGCGACGCCTTCGTCACGAAGCTCAACTCGACGGCCACCGCGATCGTTTACTCGACCTATCTGGGCGGCACGAGCCTCGACGGCGCGGGCGCGATTCGCGTCGACGCGAGCGGCAACGCCATCGTGCTGGGCGACACGCTGTCGGCGGATTTCCCGGTGACGGCGAACGCCTACAAGCGGACGCACACGGGCGCCGACCGCGACCCGTTCCTGGTCAGGCTGAAGACGGACGGGACCGGCCTGGAATACGGGACTTACCTGGGCGGCACGGCCGAGGACAACGGCATGGCGCTAGCGCTTGACGCCGCGGGCAACGCGTATCTCGCGGGGCTGACGTGGTCGGCGGATCTGCCGGTGTCGGCGGACACGGTGCAGGCGGCGCTGCGGGGGACCAACGATTCGTTCGCGCTGAAGCTGGACTTCACGCGCGCGCCGCTAGTGACGTCGGCGGGCCTGGAGGCGGTGCGGCCGGGGCAGTTCTTCTCGATTGCGGCGAGCGGCGTGGCGGAGCTGCTGTTCGACGGCGAGCGGGCGCCGTGGTCGATCGCCGACGGCGAGCGGATACTGGGAATCGCGCCGTACGGCCTGTTGGGCAAGCGGCTGGTGCGGGTGAGCCTCCCGGACGGGGATGCTGTGGTCGTGCCGGTGAGGTAATCTTGTGCGAATCGCGCGCCCGAGGTGTCTTTCGGGCGTATGCGACTGTTGCGAGCCATCGTCGTCTTCGCCGCCGCCCTCCCGGCGCCGGCGCAGGGCCAGGGGTTGCGGTGCACCGCCAACGCGAGTCCGTTGGGGGTTCGGGCGGAAGGACTGACCGAGCTGGTCGGCGACATCGTGCTGGGATGCACGGGCGTCACCCAGGGCGCGACACTGACTCTCTCGTACCGGCTCAACGTACCCGTCGGAAACACCGTCTACGGCAGCGGCGCGACCGACGCGCTGCTTACGGTCGGCGAGCCCGCGCCCGGCAGTACGACGCCAGGGGTGAACGTGTTTCAGGGAACGGCGCGAGGGCGCAACGAGATCGTCTGGATGGGGGTTCCGATCGCGGCGCCCGGCAGCCAGACCCGCGTCATTCGGATCACCAATGTCCGCGCGGCGCCGGCGTTATTATCCTCCGGGCAGACTTCGATCCTGGCAGCGCTGTCGACGAACGCGGGATCGTTCACCGTGGGAGTCGGGAACATCTTCCCGGGGCTGGCCCACCTGGCCGACAACCCGACCGCCGGGACCCAGGTGGTCGGCGCCAGAGTGCTCGACCAACGGCAGGATCTCAACTCGCCGCTGAGCGGCCGCGCGTCGCCGACGTTTCAGATGCGTTTCAGGGAGGGATACGCGGCCTCGTTCAAGACCGCGGCCGAGGAGGGTGGTCCGGCGGCCGCGGCTGCAGCGACGGCGGGCGCCATCGCGGAAATCAACGGCACGCGACTGGCGGCGGTCTTCGACGGTGTCCCGACGGGAGTGCGGATCTACGTTCGTCCTCCCCCGGAGCTGACGCCGCTGGAGAGCTGCAGCGGGTCGACGCCGACGTCGGCGGACGGCAACGGAATCATCCTGGTGAACCTTACCAACGGGCGAGGAACGCAGTGCTTCGAGGTGACGAGGGCCGACCCGACCCGCACCGAGAGCGCGCTGGTCGACGTGATGCTCTCGTATTCCAACCTGGGGCCGGCTCCGATCACGCCGGGAATCATCAACGTCTTGATGTTCCTCGCGCCAACCGCGTTCACACCACCCGGGGAGCACGACGACGACCTACCCTATCCCGTCTTCCTGATCCCACCCAGCTTCACCAACAACCGGCATACCTACGCGGCCGTGCGCCTCGTCAATCCCGCCTCGGGCGCCACCGACCAGATTCAGCTCAGCCGCGCCAGCGGATTCTCGACGGGCACTTTCGAGGGCGAGTTCACGACCAACATCTTTCTGCACTCGACCATCGGAGCGCGGGCGATCACCACGACACCGATTCTGGGCGACTTCAACGGCGCGGAGGCAGTTTCGGAAGGTTCTACGCGCCCCGCAACCGCCGGGTGGCTGACCATCCTGCCGTCGCAGAGCGGAACGCCGCAGACGGTGGCGGTGCGCGCCAATCCGGCGGGACTCGCGCCGGGGACGTATAACGCCGGAATCCGGATCGACTCGCCGGGTCCGCCGGCACTCGCCAACCAGATCCCGGTGCGCCTGATCGTGCCGCCGGCGGGCGGGCCGCGGATCACCGCAATCGCGGGCGCGGCCGATTACGCCATCGGCGCGGTGACGGCGGGACTGGCGATCGTCGTGTTCGGGTCGGGATTCGGACCGCGCGAGCTGGCGACCCTGACCCTCGACGACCAGGGTCGCGCGGCCACGGCGCTCGGCGAGACGCGGGTGCTCTTCGACGGGCTGGCGGCGCCGCTGATCTACGCCATCGACGGCCAGGTGAGCGCGCTGGTACCGTTCGCGCGCGCGACGCAGACCAACACGGTCACCCAGGTGCGGGTGGAGTATCGCGGCGTGCTCTCGCCGCCGGTTTCGCTGCGGGTGCTGGCGTCGAAACCGGCGCTATTCACCGCCGACTCGAGCGGCGCGGGGCCCGGCGCGATTCTCAACCAGGACGGCTCGGTGAACACCGACGGCAACGCCGCGGACGCGGGCAGCTTTGTTGTGTTGTTCGGTACCGGAGGCGGGCAGACGAATCCCGGCGGAGTCGACGGAAGGCTGGCGGGGCTGCCGCTGCCGGCGCTGACGCAGGAAGTGACCGTGGAGATCGACGGACAGCCCGCCGAGGTCGCCTACGCGGGACCGGCTCCGGGGCTGTTGGAGGGCGTGTTGCAAGTGAACGCGCGGATTCCGGCGGGTTCGCGGAAAGGCCGGGTGCCGGTGCGCGTGAGAGCGGGAGCGTTCCGCAGTCAGCCGGGGGTGACGGTCGCGGTCCAGTAGTTTGGCTGCGCGACCCGGAGGGTCGCGCGCCGCCCTGGAGGGCGGCCCCGCCAGGAGCGCTCAGTAGCCGGAGCTGAAGTTGTGGTCGTAGCGGCCTTCGACGACGGCTTCGAGATTCATCGAAAGGAATAATCCGTCGGGCTTGCCGAGGAGGCGGTAGATCGCGCGGGCGGGCTCGTACTCAGCGGGCACGCGTGCATAGAAGACGACGGGACGCGGGGCGACGAGCGCGGCGGCCTCGGGGAGATCGACGTATCGGAGCACGTTGAGGAAGACGGGGCCGTCGCGGTGGCTCGCGGGCGGATCCATGAGGATCGGCTGCATGACGCGCTCGTCGAGGATGGCGGCGTAGAGCGCGAGGCCGGCGGCGGTTCCCTTCCCCAGCACGCTGATGCGCGCGGGATCCACGTCGGGCTGCGAGCGCAGGAACTCGACGGCGCGGAGCACGTCATAGAGGCGCATCGAATCGACGGTGCGGCCGGTGTGCATGGCGTTTCGCAGCGTGTCTTTCCAGTACGACTTCTCCCATCCGATCTCGCCGACGCCGCGCGGGTAGACCGCGGCGCGGACGGCGGTGTTCCTGCGGTTGAGGGTCGCGAAGACGGAGTTGACGGCGCGCGGGTCGTCGCCGTCGGAGGCGATGTAGAGGATCGCCGCGCGGCGGGCGGGGGCGGGCTGTTGCGGCCGGCGTAACAGGAAGCGGACGGTGATGCCGTCCTCGGTGGTGAGGTCCCAATCTTCGGCACCGTCGGCCTTGCCGGTCGCACGGGCGGCGGGC
>CAZEVY010000036.1:38326-43228 GCA_964515555.1 uncultured Solibacteraceae bacterium
AGTACCTCGGTGCGGCGCGACTGCCAGGCGGCGGCGGTCGCGACGCGCGGGAAGTCCGGCGTTCGGATGAAGGTCTCGTGCACGCGATAGTTCTGAGCGTCGGCGGGCGGTGAGCCGCCGAAGACGGCGAGCGACTCGTCGGGCGCGTTCGAGTAGTCCATGTCGAGCGGGCGATCGGCGGAGAAGCCGAAGTGGCGGTCGAAGAAGCGCACCGCGTGGGTGCGAAGGAAGTCGGAATCCTGGTGGCCGGTGTCGACGGTGAGGTTCCCGAAATCGGCGCGGCGGCCGACGCCGGCGTAGAGCGCGCCGACACGCTCCTCGAACTCGGTGTAGCCCGGCACGGGAAACAGCGCGTCCTTGACGCCGTGCATCATCAGGAGCGGTCGCGGATGGATGAGTGCGCCCTGGTGCAGCATGTCGTGCAGGTAGTTGTTGACGAGAAACATGCAGTCGCAGTGGAGGCGCTGGGTGTTGGCGGCGACGTTGGCGGCGTACGTCGAGATGCCCATGACGGGCGCGACCGCCTTGACGCGCGGATCGACCATGGCGGTGAACCAGCTCATGGCGGCGCCGCCGGAGCGTCCGGTCATGCCGATGCGAGAGCGGTCGACTTCGGGGCGGGATTCCAGGTAGTCGATGGCGCGCATGGCGTTCCAGACTTCGACGCCGGCGGGCGTGTAGCCGCGCGCGTACCAGTCGTACATCTCCTGGGAACCGACTCCGTGATGGAGGGCGAAAGTCTCGGCGATTTGGATGGAATCGAGGATAAATGCGACGTAACCGTTTTTCGCGAACGAAATGCCGTGACGCTGGTACTGGGTCTTGTCGCCGTGGGGCGAGATGGCGTGACCGCAGACGTAGACGATGGCGGGGAGCGGGCCGGGGCGTTTCTTCGGGACGTAGAGGTTGGCGGTGACGTAGATCTTCGGAAGGCTCTCGAAGGCGATCTTCTCGATGGTGTAAGCGCCCTTGTCGAGCACGCCGGTGATGCGGACGTTCAAGGGGGTGCGTGCGGGCCAAGGGAGCAGGCCGAGCATGTCGCGCGCCTCCTCAAGTCGGCGGGCGCGGGACTTCTCCCAGGCAACGGCGTCGCGAATCTCGGCAGCGCCGGATGCGGTGACCTCACGGGCGGCGCGCTCGAGGTAGGCGGTCACCTGCTTCTTGCTTTCGAGCATGCGGCGGTAGGGGGCGTCGTCCTGTGCGGAGAGCGCCCCGACGAACATCCCGAGCACCACCGCCGATCGCCGCAACGTCACGACTCCGATACGCAGGGGTTTCGCAGTTCGCCGAGGCCCTGCACGTTGACGGACACGACATCGCCGTGCCGTAGGAATCGGGGCGGTTTGCGCGCGAAGCCGACGCCGGCGGGCGTGCCGGTGGAAATGACGTCGCCGGGCTCCAGGGTGAAGACGCTGGAAAGATGCGCGATGAGGTCGGGTATCCGGAAGATGAGGTGCTGGGTGTTGGAGTGCTGGAGCACCTCGCTGTTGATGGTGAGGCGGATGTCGAGCGCGTGCGGGTCGCCGGACTCGTCGGGGGTCACGATGGCGGGGCCGAGGGGCGCGAAGGAGTCGAAGGTCTTGCCCATGATCCACTGCGAGGTGGCGCGCTGGAAGTCGCGGGCGCTGACGTCGTTCACGTTGGTGTAGCCGAAGACATGCTCCTTCCAGCGGTCGGCGGGGATGTGACGGCCTCCCTTGCCGATGACAAAGGCCATCTCGGCCTCGTAGTCGGGCTCCTGGGAGTTTTTCGGCAGAACGATGGGATCGCCGGGGCCGATGACGGCCATGGGGAATTTACAGAAAATAGTCGGGACTTTCGGAATCTCCATCTTGGATTCTGCCGCATGGTCGCGGTAATTCAGGCCGACACAGATGAACTTCGGGGGCCGCCGGATCGGGGCGAGCAGTTTCACGTAGGTCAGTGGCGTAGCCGTGGGGGCTTCGGACAGGTACTTTTCCACCTGCCGGACGGCATCGGCTCCACCCTGAATGATGGAGAGGATGTCGGGGAACCCGGTGGCGCCAAGCCCGATGACCTGCTCGCCGAACATGATTCCGGGCTCGGGCTGGACGCCGGATCGCGTGAACATGACGTAGCGCATGGCGACGGTCATTGTATCATTCGGGTCCGGTGGGGCTGCGGCGGGGGGTATCGCCGGGAGCGGTATCCTGAATTGACATGCTCGGCCTCGATCCGCTGGTGGACGCTTGGTTCCGGGGCAATTTCGCCGCGCCGACGGAGCCGCAGTGCGACGGCTGGCCGCTGATCCGCGAGGGCCACGACGTGCTCATCTCGGCGCCGACCGGCAGCGGCAAGACGCTGGCCGCCTTCCTCATCACCCTCGACGACCTGGTGCGCCGCGCCCGCGCGGGCACGCTCGACGATCGAGTGCACGCCGTCTACGTGTCACCGCTCAAGGCGCTGAGCAACGACATTCACAAGAACCTCCAGGTCCCGCTGGCCGGCATCGGTGCACCAGCCGAGATTCGTGTCGCGCTGCGCACCGGCGACACGCCTGCCTGGGAGCGCGAGCGGATGGCGAAGACGCCGCCTCACATTCTCGTCACCACGCCCGAGTCGCTGTACATACTGCTGACATCGGAGCGCGCGCGCAAGGCGCTGGCGACGGCGCGCACCGTGATCGTCGACGAAATCCACGCGGTCGCGGGATCGAAGCGCGGCTCGCACCTGGCGCTGTCGCTGGCGCGCCTGGATGCGCTGGTCGAGGCGAGCGGACTTCCCCGCCCGCAGCGAGTGGGTCTTTCTGCGACCGTCAGTCCGATCGAGGCCGTGGCGCGCATGCTCGGCGACGAAGTGCGGATTGTCGAGGCGGGGCGGCGGCGCACGATGGACCTGGCCGTCGAGGCGCCGCGTGACGAACTCGGCCCGATCGCCTCGATGGCGATGTGGGAGGAGGTATACGACCGCATCGCGGCGCTGATCCTCGAACATCGCACGACGCTGGTGTTCGTCAACACGCGGCGGCTCTCCGAGCGCGTCGCGCATCACCTCAGCGAGCGGCTCGGCGAGAACGCGGTGCTGCCGCATCACGGGAGCCTCTCGCGCAGGCTGCGCCTGGAGGCAGAGGAGCGGCTGAAGTCGGGCCAGCTTCGCGCGGTGGTGGCGACGGCGTCGCTGGAGCTCGGCATCGACATCGGCACGGTGGACCTGGTGTGCCAGGTCGGGACGCCGCGATCGCTCTCGGTGGCGTTGCAGCGCATCGGGCGATCGGGCCACTGGGTCGGCGCGAATCCGAAGGGGCGGCTGTTCCCTTCGACGCGCGACGAGCTGATCGAGTGCGCCGCGCTGGTGGCGGGGTTGCGGCGGGGCCAGCTCGACCGCATCGCGATGCCGCGTGCGCCGCTCGACATTCTGGCGCAGCAGATCGTGGCCGCGTGCGCCTGCGACGCCTATGCGGAGGACGAGCTCTACACGCTGGTGCGCCGGGCGTTTCCCTATCGCGACCTGGCGCGCAAGGACTTTGACGACGTCGTGGAGATGCTCTCGGAAGGCATCGCCACGGCGCGCGGCCGGGGTCGCGCGTACCTGCACCGCGACCGGGTGAACTCGCGCGTGCGCGGGAGGCGCGGTGCGCGACTGGCGGCGATCACCTCGGGTGGCGCCATACCGGACAACGCGCAGTACCTGGTGGTCGCCGAGCCGGAGGGGACGACGGTCGGCACGCTGGACGAGGATTTCGCCATCGAGAGCATGGCGGGCGACGTGTTCCTGCTGGGGACGACTTCGTGGCGCATCCGGCGCGTCGAGCAGGGCCGGGTGCGCGTGGAGGACGCGCACGGCGCGGCGCCCTCGATACCCTTCTGGAACGGCGAGGCGCCGGGGCGCACCACGGAGCTGTCGAAGGAAGTGTCGGACCTGCGCGAGCGGATTCTCGATCGCGCGGATGCGGTCGAGTGGCTGATGGGCGAATGCGCGCTGGACCGTCGCGGGGCCGAGCAGGCCGCGGAGTACGTTCGCGCGGGACGCGCGGGGCTGCCGGCGCTGCCGACGCAGAAGACCATCGTCGCCGAGCGCTTCTTCGACGAGGCGGGTGGAATGCAGCTGGTGATTCACGCGCCGTTCGGGGCGCGTGTGAATCGGGCCTGGGGACTGGCGCTCCGCAAGCGGTTTTGCCGTTCGTTCAACCTGGAGTTGCAGGCGGCGGCGACCGACAACGGCATCGTCATCTCGCTCACCGAGCAGCACGCGTTTCCGCTGGAGACGGTCTTCGAGTTCGTCAACACGTCGACGCTCGATCCCGTGCTGACGCAGGCGCTGCTGGCGGCGCCGATGTTCACGGCGCGCTGGCGATGGAACTGTTCGCGCGCGCTCGCGATTCTGCGGTTCGCGGGTGGCCGCAAGGTCCCGCCGCCGATCCAGCGCATGCGTGCCGACGACCTGATGGCGGCGGTGTTCCCAGACCAGGCGGCCTGCGCCGAGAATCTGACCGGCGAGATCCGCATACCGGATCATCCGCTGGTTTCCGAGACCATCGGCGACTGCCTGCACGAAGCGATGGACCTGGAGGCGCTGCGGCAAGTGATTGCCGGGATCGAATCGGGGGAGATTCGCACGGTCGCCGCCGACACCAGCGGCCCGTCGGTGTTCTGTCACGAGATTCTCAACGCGAATCCCTTCGCGTTTCTCGACGACGCGCCTCTGGAGGAACGCCGGGCGCGCGCCGTGCAGTTGCGCGGAACGGGGCAGGCGGAGTTCGCCGGGTCGATGGGCGCGCTGGATGAGGCGGCGATCCGGCAGGTCGCTGAGGAGTCGTGGCCGCTGGTGCGCGACGCCGACGAATTGCACGACGCGCTGCTGACGCTGGTGCTGCTGCCGCCTCGAGCGGAGTGGCGCGAGTACTTCGAGACGCTGGTGGCGGCAAGGCGGGCGATGTCGGTG
>CAZEVY010000037.1:0-3530 GCA_964515555.1 uncultured Solibacteraceae bacterium
CGTGGACTTGCCGTCGTCCACCGAGCCCGCGGTGGTGAAGCGCAGCATCTCGCGGCGTTCGTGGGCGGCGAGGAACTGCTCGATGGTCGCGGGCGGCGACGCCATGGTCAGAAATAACCTTCGCGCTTCTTGATCTCCATGGAGCCTTCCTGGTCATGGTCGATGACGCGGTTCTCGCGCTCGGAGCGGCGGAACTGGACGAGCTCCTCGACGATGCGCGGGATGGAGTCGGCCTCGGAGTGGATGGCGCCGGTGCAATAGGTGCAGCCGAGCGAGCGCATGCGGCTCATGACGAGCTGGGGCTTCTCGCCGGGCTCGAGCGGCACGTTGTGCTCCAGCGGTATCAGCGCGCCGTTGCGCACCACCATCTCGCGCTCGGCGGCGAAGTAGAGCGGCACGACGGGGATGTCTTCGACGTGAATGTAGTGCCAGACGTCGAGCTCGGTCCAGTTGGAGAGCGGGAACACGCGGATCGACTCGCCCTTGTCGACGCGCGCGTTGTAGATGTTCCACAGCTCCGGGCGCTGGTTCTTGGGATCCCACTGCCCGAAGCGGTCGCGGAAGGAGTAGATGCGCTCCTTGGCGCGCGACTTTTCTTCGTCGCGGCGCGCGCCGCCGAAAGCGGCGTCGAAGCCGTAGTGGTTGAGGGCGTCGAGCAGCGCCTTGGTCTTCAGCAGCGCGCAGCACTTCTGGGTGCCTAGCTTGAAGGGATTGGCGCCGTCGGCGATGGCTTCTTTGTTGGTCCACACCAGGAGCTCGGCGCCGATCTCGCGCGCGTACGCGTCGCGGAACTTCGTCATCTCGACGAATTTGTAGGTGGTGTCGACGTGCAGCAGCGGGAACGGAATCTTGCCGGGGTGGAAGGCTTTCTGCGCCAGACGCAGCATGACCGAGGAGTCCTTGCCGATCGAGTACAGCATCACGGGGCGCTGGAACTCGGCGGCGACTTCGCGGATGATGTGAATGGACTCCGCCTCCAGTTGCTTGAGGTGGGTCAGGGTTCGCGGGGCCAAGTCACAGGATAACACAGAAGCGGGCAAATCGAAGTACTTCTATCGAGATTGGTATGATTGTGCGACTCTGCCTTTCTGCTAGGCTATCCATATGATTCTGTGGGCGATTCTTCTGCTGTCCCAGGCCGACCCGGCCGCGCGCTGGAACCAGCACCGGGTGTCGAATGTCCGCAGTCCGGCACAGGAACCGGGGGCGGAGACGGTCGCGATCCCGTCGCTGGTGGAGGGCGTGCGGTCGGCGGAGGATTGGAAGAGGCGCAGGCGGCCGGAACTGCTCGCATTCTGGACGGACCTGCTGGGAAAGCTCGACCCCGTGCGCGCCGATCGCCGGTGGTTCGGCGACATCCGGAAAGCGCGCATTCTCGATCGCCAGGAAAAGGAGAATTACACGCGCATTCATCTGGAATTACCGATCGAGGCTGACTTTTATCAGAAACACCTGCTGCTATTACCGAGAAACCAGGGGCGGGGGCCGTTTCCGGCGGTGATCTGCTGGACGTCGTCGACGCCCGACTACACGGCGCCCGAGGAGTGGTGGGGCGCCTGGCTGGCGTCGCGCGGGTACGTGGTGCTGACGAGCTGGTCGTTCATCCGGAACTATCGCGACGGGACGACGTTTCGCACGGGCGCGGGCGAGAAGCTCTACGAGCGCTTCGGGCGCTGGCTGCCGATGGCGAAGATGGTCCACGACGCGCGTCGCGAGGCGGAGTACTTGCGGTCGCTGAAGGAGGTCGACCGGCGGCGGATCGGGTTCATCGGGTTCTCGCTGGGGGCGAAGGCGGCGGTGTACGTGGCGGCGTTCGCGCCGGAGATCGCGGCGACGGTGGCGCTCGACCCCCATATCGCCGTGAATGGCGGGACCAACTGGTACGCGCCGTGGTATCTCGACTGGACGCGCGAGTGGCCGGGGCGGCGCACGGTGTTGCAGTTGCTGAATCCGGACGCGTCGCGGCCGGGCTTCGAGCGGGATCACCACGAGCTCATGGCGTTGAGCGCGCCGAAGCCGTTTCTGCTGATCGGCGGGAGCCAGACGGAGGATCGCGGCGGGGATTCGGATGATTTGCAGAGCTGGGGATATTTCAATCGCGCGCGCGAGGTGTATAAGCTGCTGGGGGTGGAGGATCGGATACAGTTCGCCTCGACGGGGGACGGGCATCGGGCGAACGCTCCGGCGATCGACGCGGCCTGGCAGGGTTTTTTCGCGCGGTGGCTGAAGCGGCGGTAGGAGACCGACCTTTTCCGGCGAGTCACGGCATCCCTCCTTTCCACGCGCCTGCGGTACCCTGATTCCATGAAGACCATCGACTGGCGCTACCATCGCCACGGTTGAATGACCTGCCGGCGCGCGCAGGAGTTTCTTGCGAAAACCGGCGTCTCGACCACCGAGACGGTCGACGCGCGTAAGCGCACCATGAGCGAGAAGGACGCCCTGGCGTTGACGCGCGACGTCGACGAAATCTACGCCGCAAGGGGAAAGAACGTCGTCCACTTCGATCTCCGAAAGGACAAGCCGGACCGCGATACGCTGCTCGCCGCCTTACTCGGTCCGACCGGCAACCTTCGCGCTCCGACCTCGCGCGTAGGGCGAACGCTGATCGTCGGGTTCGACGAGGCGTTGTATCGGAAGACGCTCGGCTGAATCCCGGGCCGCTTCGCCGTCATCTAATAGGTGCTAGCCTGCAATCGGAGCGTACCCAATATGGACAAAAAGAAAAGCATTCATCTACTGAACAAGGCCGCGGCCGACGAGCTGCAGGCCATCCACCAGTACATGTACTTCCACTTTCATCTGGCCGACCAGGGTTTCGGCCCGCTGGCGGCGCTGTTCAAGCGCATCGCGGTGCAAGAGATGATGCACCTGGAGGCGCTGGCCGAGCGCATCCTCTACTTGAAGGGCGACGTGGATATGACGCCCGCCGGTCCGGTCGCCAAGGAGACGGACGCGGCCAAGATGCTGGCGATGGCGCGGGAACTGGAGGACCAGAGCGCGCGCGACTACAACCAGTCTGCGATGGAATGCGCGGCCAACGCGGACGCGGCTTCGAAGCAGATCTTCGAGGGCCTCATCGCCAGTGAAGAGGAGCACAACGACATCTTCGACAAACAACTGGAGAACATCGAGCGCTTCGGTCCGAATTACCTGGCGCTTCAGTCGTTCGCCGAAATGCCGAAGGAGACGCCGCCGAAGTAACGGCGCGCCTACATCCGCTCGAAGACGCCGGCGGCGCCCTGGCCACCGCCGATGCACATGGTCACCATGCCGTAGCGCGACTCACGGCGCCGCATCTCCCGCAACAGGGTCGCGGTGAGTTTGGCGCCCGTGCATCCGAGCGGATGACCGAGCGCGATGGCGCCGCCGTTGACGTTGACGCGGTCTGGGTCCAGGCCGACCTCACGAATCACCGCCAGCGCCTGCACGGCGAAAGCCTCGTTCAGCTCGACGACTCCGATCCCGTCCAACTTCACGCCGGCCAGTGCGAGCGCCTTGGGAATCGCCGCGACCGGGCCGATGCCCAT